>JBNKGB010000001.1:0-138029 GCA_050289605.1 Roseibium sp.
GGATATAGCCCGGAACGTCCTGCGAAAACCGATCCTGAACCGCCAGGGAGTTGTTGAGGTAAAGCTTGCCATCAACGATGGACCAGGCTTCCGGAATAACCGGAACCTTGAAACCCATGGCGGCGCCAAAAGCACAGAAACCTCCGAACTGCGGGGCATATCTGGCCGGATCTGCGGCAAATTTGTCGCGGTTTTCAGCCGACGAGAACCTCCAGGTCACCTCATCGTATGTGATGGTGTACTCATCGGACCCGGCCACAGGCTTGCCCTGAGTGAAATAGGCGACCGGATCGGTGCCGCCGATCGCCACACCGTTTTTGGTGTAGGTCGTGATTTCGTCGGCGGCAGCTGTGAAGGCGGCAGCGGAAAAAAGAGCCGTCAGTCCCAGAAGAACGGATTTCGACGTATAGAGGGGCATCTGTATCTCCGTTGGCGGATAGTGTGTCCTGCAACCGGTGCAAGAGCGCACCGGGTCCGGCAAACCATGTCTTGCCCTGTCGAAGAAGGCCAATCACCCTTGTTCACAGAGCTGCCAGCGCATCGCTAGAATTTGTGATGGACCGTATCTTCACATTCCCGGGAGCCCGGCAAGCAGCAACGGATCGCGCGGAGCCACCAGGCCGAGGACTAGGTAGATCGCTGTTTCGATCGCGCCCGGCTCAAGCCGGATATTCCTCAGCAGAAGGCGGAAATAGAGGAAGCCGAGCAGGAGATCTATCCGCGCTTCCATGTCGGCCTCAAAGGGCGTTGCGATGAAGATCTGCCGCAGGATCAGCCTCCGGTTCTCCTCCGCCTCGTCCAGCACCTTTGCCAGCGCCGGCACATGGCGATAGGGAACCAGCGCCTGGATGGCGCCTCCCAGCGGCGTTTCCTGCAGGGCCGTTGCCGTGTTCTGCAGGCAGACGCGCAGGTCTTCCGCAACGCTCCCGCGCTGGGGCGGGGCCGGGTTTGCGCGTTCAAGACCGTGCTCGACGGCGGCCGCGATCAGGTCCGCCTTGTCCGCATACCGCCTGTAGACTGCCTGCTTGCTGGTCCTGGCCCGCGCGGCGATGGCGGCGATGGTGGTCTTCTCGTAGCCGTTTTCGGCGAGCTCCACGAGCGTTGCCTGAAGCAGGGCCGAAGTCACCCGGCTTTCCTGCGGCCGTCCCACAGATCCCGGCCCGCTGTCAGGCATCGAGGCTCTCCTCGTAGTCCCCGTACCCATTCTCGATGCCGAGGGTCACATTGGCGATACGGGCAAAGGGTTTGGAAAAGATCTCCGTGTCCCGCAGTTCCTCCCACAGGTGATGATAGGCGCGCATGTCGGCAAACCGGCAGATCACGAAGTCCGAATAAGCGCCGCTTAGGGCATCGGCATCGAACCAGTCGAACGAGACCTTGGGATGACGGGCAAGGATCCTGCCGATGCCTTCGGCGTAGCCCCTTCTTTCCTCGCGGGAAAGGGCCAGCCAGGCCGGTTCGATGGAAAGATAGACGATCGCCGCCATCGGCAAGGGGCGAATGGATTCCGTGGTGTCCGGCATGTGAATATCCTATTTCGGTTCCGGTTGGTACCGTAATAGGAAAAAGCCTACTCAAATGCAAGACGGAACGCTTGTCTTTAACGGCCTGAAACCGCTAACAGGGACCGGAATGCGTGGGCGTGGCGGATTGTCCGCCGGGCCTCGCGACGAAGGACGAAGAGGTCAAAATGTCTGTTGATACCGATACGGTCAAACGTGTTGCCCGTCTCGCCCGGATCAAGGTGAGCGAAGACGACGCCACCCGCATGACCGGCGAACTGAATGCCATTCTCGGCTTTGTCGAGCAGCTGGATGAAGTGAATATCGAGGGCGTCGAGCCGCTCACTTCCGTCGTCGAGCAGACCATGAAGAAGCGCGTTGACGGTGTAACCGACGGCAACAAGGCCGACGACGTCACCCGGAACGCACCGGCTTCGGAAGACAATTTCTTCATGGTGCCGAAAGTCGTCGAATAACCGGTTGCTTGACGGGATGAGCATGACTGCGCCGGAGATCACAACAGAAACGCCCCTGTCCGAGGACATGGGCGCGATGATTGCCGAGCTGAACGCCCTGCTGCTCACCTTGAGCCCGCCGGAAGCCTGCTACCACATGACCGTGGAAGAAATGGCCGGAAAGGCCACCACCGTCTTCACAGCCCGCATCGACGGCAAGCTGGCTGCCTGCGGCGCGCTGCACCGACATGACGGCGGCATTGCCGAGGTCAAGCGCATGTACACCCGCCCCGCCTTTCAGGGCCGGGGCCTGGGGAGCCAGATCCTGGAACGGATCGTCGCGCTTGCCGGTGAAGAAGGCTTTTCCGAACTGGTTCTGGAAACCGGCGACAAGCATCCGGCTGCCTGGCGCATTTACGAGCGCGCTGGCTTTAGCCGCTGCAGCCCGGTGCTCGACTATCCCGACAGTCCCTATTCCGTATTCTATTCCCGGCCTCTTGTGGCCCCTTATGAGAAGAACTCATGACCGACCTTACGAAACTCACCATTGCCGAGGCCCGCGAAGGGCTGAAGAACAAGGACTACACCTCGCTGGAACTGACCGAGGCGTTCCTTGCCAACATCGAAGCCGCCAACCAGGCCCTCAACGCCTATGTGACGGTCACCGCCGATCAGGCCCGCGACATGGCGAGGGCCTCCGACGACAAGCTCGCCAAGGGCGAAGGCGGCGCGCTGGAAGGCATTCCGCTCGGCATCAAGGACCTTTTCGCCACCAAGGGTGTCCACACCCAGGCCTGCAGCCACATTCTCGACGGCTTCAAGCCACCGTATGAATCCACCGTGACGTCCAACCTTTGGGCCGACGGCGCCGTCATGCTCGGCAAGCTCAACATGGACGAGTTCGCCATGGGCTCCTCCAACGAGACCTCCTACTACGGCCCGGTGATCAACCCGTGGCGCAAGAACGGCTCCAACCAGGACCTGGTTCCGGGCGGCTCGTCCGGCGGCTCCGCGGCAGCTGTTGCGGCGCGCATGTGCATGGGCGCGACCGCGACCGACACCGGCGGCTCCATCCGCTAGCCCGCCGCCTTCACCGGCACCGTCGGTATCAAGCCGACCTACGGCCGCTGCTCGCGCTGGGGCGTCGTCGCCTTTGCCTCCTCGCTTGACCAGGCCGGCCCGATCGCCCACACCGTTCGTGACAGCGCCATCCTGCTGAAATCCATGGCCTCCGTCGACCCGAAGGACACCACTTCCGTCGACATCGAGGTGCCGGATTATGAAGCGGCCATCGGCAAGTCGGTGAAGGGCCTCAAGATCGGCACCCCCGCAGAATACCGCATGGACGGCATGCCGGCCGAGATCGAGGAACTGTGGCGGAAGGGCATTTCCTGGCTGAAGGACGCTGGCGCGGAAATCGTCGACATTTCCATGCCGCACACCAAATACGCCCTGCCGGCCTATTACATCGTCGCCCCGGCGGAAGCCTCCTCCAACCTCGCCCGCTACGACGGCGTCCGCTACGGCCTGCGCGTGCCCGGCAAGGACATCGTCGAGATGTACGAGAACACCCGCGCCGAAGGCTTCGGCGAAGAGGTTAAGCGCCGTATCCTGATCGGCACCTATGTGCTCTCCGCAGGCTACTACGACGCCTACTACCTGAAAGCCCAAAAAGTCCGTACGCTGATCAAGCGCGACTTCGACCTTGCATGGGCGAATGGCGTCGACGCCATCCTAACCCCGGCAACCCCGTCGGCCGCCTTCGGCGTCGCCGACCAGGACCTGCATTCCGATCCGGTCAAGATGTACCTCAACGACATCTTCACCGTGACCGTGAACATGGCCGGCCTGCCGGGCATCTCGGTGCCCGCCGGTCTCAGCGGCGACGGCCTGCCGCTCGGCCTGCAGCTCATCGGCAAGCCCTTCGACGAAAGCACGCTGTTCCAGGTCGGCCAGGTGATCGAAGACGCCGCCGGCCTTTTCGCCGGAGAAATGGTGGGGCTGAGGCGGCCAAATGCCCTTCCCCCTTGTGGGGAAGGGGCAGGGATGGGGGTGAACGGCGACAGCCGTATCTGCAAGCAGGCAGAATACCCCCGCCCCCAAGCCCCTCCCCACAAGGGGGGGGTGAACTACCGGGCCGCAAGGCTTCGCAGAATGCCGCGCTTTGACCTCGGAAGAATGACATGCATGACGTCGAAACCCTGGTGATCGGTGCAGGGGTGGTGGGTCTCGCCGCCACCCGGGCGCTCGCGCTTGCCGGGCGCGAGGTTATGGTTCTGGAGCAGCACGGGCTTATCGGCTCGGAAACCAGTGCCCGCAATTCCGAAGTCATTCATGCAGGGATCTACTACCCGACCGGCAGCCTGAAGGCCCGGTTCTGTGTGGCGGGCAAGGAGATGCTCTACCGGTTCTGCGCCGGAAACGGCGTCGCTCATGAGCGGATCGGCAAGCTGATCGTCGCCTCCAATGAGGCACAGCTGGCGGATCTGGACAGGATCAGACGCAAGGCCGCCGAGAACGGCGTCACCGATCTTGAAGTCCTCGATGGAGACGCTCTCGCCAAAACCGAACCTGCGCTTGCCTGCAAGGGTGCCCTCCTGTCTCCTTCCACCGGCATCATCGACAGCCACGGCTACATGCTCGCGCTGCAGGGAGAACTGGAAGCCCATGGCGGACAGGTGGTGCTCAACACGCGGGTGGTGTCCCTGGAGACGCTTTCCGGCGGCGGCTACCGCTTAAATGTGGCAACGGCTGATGCGGAGAGTTATGCCCTCACGTGCCGGGAGCTGATCGTCTCTGCGGGCCATGGTTCGCCCGGGCTAATGGCGGGTTTTCCGGCAGCCAATCCGCCGAAAGCTTTTCTTGCCAAGGGCAGCTATTTCAAACTCCAGGGCAAGGCGCCCTTTTCGAAACTGATCTATCCCGTTCCGGAACCGGGCGGCCTTGGCGTCCATCTGACCCTCGACCTGCAGCACCAGGCCCGATTCGGCCCGGACGTGGAATGGGTCGAGGCCTTCGACTATCCGGTCGATCCGGCGCGCGGCGAGAAATTCTACGCCGCCATCCGCACCTACTGGCCCGACCTTCCGGACGGATCGCTGTTTCCGGACTATTCGGGCATCCGGCCCAAGATCTCCGGCCCGGGAGAGATTGCGGCGGATTTCCGGATCGACGGACCGCAGGCGCATGGCCTAAAGGGTCTTGTCGCGCTCTACGGCATCGAATCTCCGGGACTGACGGCCTCGCTCGCCATCGGCGAATTCATCGTCACTCTGCTGTGACGCAGCCTCACGCGACTGAATCTCTTTCGAAAATTTGATATCTGTTGATGTTTCGCTCGCTTGTAATCGGCACTTAAATTATGTTCGATGCTGCAGCGCACAGAATTACCATTTTTTGGTCGGCTTTTCTCCATAAAATCGCTTCAGTGCGTGTGCTCTTTCAGGTTTCAGAAGAACAAGAACCTTTAAGTTTCAACAGGGTGACCAAACGTCGTGATCAATCGGCGAACTTTCATGTCTGCCACCGCCTTGGTGGCCGGAGCGCTTACGGGCGACGCGCGCCTTCGCTTTGCCCTTGCGGCAGATACTGCACCTGCACAATCCGGTGCAGACCAGTCTTCAGGCGAGACGTTCGACTTCGAACAGCTCGTGTCCAGGATGAAGGACAAGGCCTCGAAGGCCTTTGCCCCGTCTGCCCCGGAGCTGCCTGAAATTCTGGCTGAGCTGGACTACGACCAGCACCGCGCCATCAACTTCCGGCCGGAGCGCTCGCTCTGGCGGGAAACGGGCTGCACATATCAGCTTCAGGCCTTTCATCCGGGCTGGCTGTTCAAGGAGCCCGTGGAGCTCTTCGAAATCCTGGACGGCAAGATCCGTCCTATCCAGTTCACCAGTGCGGATTTCGAATACCGGGCCCCGCTCGACCCTGAGCGGTTCAAGGGTCTCGATCTTCCCGGTATCGCCGGTTTCCGCCTGCACCATCCGCTCAACACGCCGGACTATTTCGACGAACTGCTTGTCTTCCTTGGCGCCAGCTATTTTCGCGCTCTTGGCAAAGGAAATGTCTACGGCTTGTCCGCGCGCGGTCTTGCCATCGACACCGCTGTCGCCGGGCCGGAGGAATTTCCGCGTTTCACCCGCTTCTTCCTGGAGCGGCCCGCCGACGGCGTTGCCGAAATGCGCTTGTATGCGGAGCTTGAGAGCGAGCGGGTGGCGGGCGCCTACCGGTTCACGATCAACCCGGGCGTCAACACCGTCATCGAAGTCGATGCCCACGTCTTCCTGCGCGAGGATGTCGAGCGGCTCGGCATCGCGCCGCTCACCTCCATGTTCCTGTTCGGTGAAAACGACCGCGTCGGCTTCGACGACTACCGACCCGAGGTTCATGACAACGACGGCCTGCTGATCCTTCGCCAGAACGGCCAGCGCCTGTGGCGGCCGGCGCGCAATCCGGACGCCCTGTCGCTCTCCTTCTTCAACGAGGAAAACCCGGCAGGCTTCGGCCTGCTGCAGCGGGACCGCGACTTCGATCACTACCAGGACACGGAAGCAAAATACCAGCGGCGTCCGTCGCTCTGGATCGAACCGGTCAACGACTGGGGCCGGGGCCAGGTGATGCTGGCGGAAATCCCGGCTGAGAAGGAAATCTACGACAACATCGTCGCTTTCTGGGTACCGGAAAACGGCACGGAAGCGGGCTCCGAGCACCACTTTTCCTATCGCATGATCTGGGGTCGGGAAGCCGAGCCCGGCACCGAACTGGCGCAGGTCCAGCGCACCAGCACCGGCCATGGCGGCGCCGCCGCCTCGGATCCGGACGCCCGGTACCGCAAGTTCGTCGTCGAGTTCGGCGGCGCAAACCTTGCCGGCCTCGGCGCCGACGCGCCGCTCGTGCCCCGACTGAACGTCCAGAACGGCTGGCTCAAGCATCACTTCGCCCAGCGCCTTGAAAACGGATCCTGGCGGGTCGTTTTCGATATCAAGCGCAAGGACGAGGAAATTCCCGTCGAATTCATCCTGGCCCTGCAGCTGGACGGCAAGGATGTGACGGAAACCTGGATGTATCAGTGGAGCGGAAACTCATGACAACACATGTGATCATCCGCTCGGACTCCTTGCCGGAAACGTATGGAAGCGCCACCATTTGCGAGGAAGTCCGCCAGATCCTGAGACGACCCGACCTCTCCGACGACGTCCTGCTCAGGACAATTGCGGAGCACCGGTTCAGCACCGCGTCGGAACTTTCCGCTGACGATCTCGCAGCAGGCAAAGGCACGAGAGCCGAGCGTTCGCGGGCGATCCGCACCCTGATGGTGCCGCCCCCCCGGCACGGGCTGGACATGCCGCAGCACGATCTCAATCCGCCGGCGGCCCTGCGCTTCGTCCCGGCGGTTTCCGTCTGGAGACGCCTGGTTCCCGCCCTCAAGCCGCAGTTGAAGCGGGTCCGGGTTCCGGTAAAGGGCAACTGACATGCCCGGAGCCGGCCTTGCGGTCAATTCGACCTATCTTCGGCGCGTGGCGATGGTCGTCGTCGCCGTTTGCCTGACCGCGGCCGCTTCAATCATGTTCGCGACCGTGGTCCAGTCCGACGGATTCGACTGGCTGGATGTCGTGCGGATCACCCTGATGGCGATTGCTGCCTTCTGGCTAGCGTGGGGCGGCTGTATCGCGCTTTTCGGCATTCTGTTTCCCGCTGACGCGCACCCTCGAACGCCCACGTTGCCGGAAGGCCGCACGGCGGTGCTCATGCCGATCTACAACGAAGCGACAGAGCCGGTCTTCGCGCGCCTTGCCGCCATCATGAAGTCGGTCGGAAGGCTCGCGGCGACGGACCGTTTCGATTTCTTCGTCCTGTCCGACACGACCCGGCTCGATGTCGCGGAGCAGGAAAGGCGCGCCTTTGAAAAGCTGCTGGCAGGACAGCAGGCGGGCGGACATCTGTTTTACCGCCGCCGGGAACAGAACATCGGCCGCAAGGCCGGCAACATCGCCGATTTCCTGCAGACTTCCGGCGGGGCCTACGACTACATGCTGGTTCTGGACGCCGACAGCCTGATGGACGGCGAAACCATCCTGGAAATGGTCCGGCGCATGGAAGCCGATCCGCGCCTCGGCCTGTTGCAGTCCCTGCCGCAGATCGTCCGGCTCGACACGTTGTTCGGCCGTCTGCTGCAATTCGCAACCTCCCTCTACGGCCCCTATTTCGCGCGAGGTCTGGCATCGGTCCAGGGCGAGGAAGGCGCGTTCTGGGGCCACAACACCCTGATCCGGACGCGCGCCTTTGCCTCGGCCTGCGGCATGGCCCCGCTCCAGGGCAAGCCTCCCTTCGGCGGGCATATCCTCAGCCATGACACGGTGGAAGCCGCCCTGCTGGCACGGGACGGCTGGAAGGTACGTCTCGACCCGGATCTCACCGGCTCCTACGAGGAAGCACCCGCCAACATGGTGGACTATGCCAAGCGCGACCGGCGCTGGTGCCAGGGAAACCTGCAGCACAGCCGCATTCTGGCGGCTCCCCGATTCCGCTTCTGGAGCCGTTTCTCGATATTGCAGGGCATCTTCGCCTATCTGGCCTCGCCGATCTGGTTCCTGTTCCTGCTGACCAGCCTGGCCGCACCGCTCTTCGCCCCGCCGCCGGTCTATTTCGACGGCTATTCGCCCTTCCCCAGGTTTCCCCATCCGGAGACGGCGACCGCGCTGGCGCTGCTCTTCGGCCTGGTTGCCCTGCTGCTACTGCCAAAGCTCCTGCTGACGGTCAGGGTTCTGGCGAGCGGCAGCGCCAAGGACTTCGGCGGCCCGGTCCCGCTGTTCGCAAGCTTTCTGCTGGAGATCCTGCTGACTTCGATCCTTGCCCCCATTCACATGATGTTTCATTGCCGCTCGGTGTTCCAGGTGCTGACGGGGGCCGACAGCGGCTGGCCGGCGGCCGAACGGGACGACGGCTCCCTGCCCCTTTCTGCGGCCATTTCCGCCACCTGGTGGATGAGCATCACAGGTACCGCAGGCATCGCCTTCTCGCACACCTATGTGCCTGAACTCTTCTACTGGCTGCTGCCAGTCGCCCTGCCCCTGGTCCTCGCACCGGTGCTGGTGTGGCAGACCTCTTCCGTTTCGCTCGGAAAGGCGACGCGCCGGCTGGGCATCCTGGCGGTGCCGGCGGACAACAAGCCGGTCGCCATCGTTGCGGAGATGCAAGACATCTTGCGGGAAAGCGAGGCAGTCCGCGAGCAGCCGTCCCCGATCATGTCCCTGGAGCCCCAAGCTCTGGCCTGATCGGACGGCATGCCCCGAAATTTCAGTGAACCCGGCCGCTCTCGGCCTCCAGAATACCGTCGGCATCGAGCCCGGCGATCGGCAGGCGGGTGTCGGTCGGAACGTCACCGGAAAGCTGAAGCGCGAGGTAGCGTCCGCAGCAAACGCGCAGAAAGCTCGTGAAATTGCCGAGGTCGTGCCCCGCGTCGATGCTTTCGTGATGCAGCCTGGTGATCAGTTGCACCACATTCATGCCGTCGCGTCCGGCAATTTCATCGAGCACCTTCCAGAAGAAGGTTTCAAGGCGCACCGAGGTCACCATGCCATCGATGCGCAGCGACTTGGTCGTGCTTTCCCAGAGCATGGGATCGGCATCGATGAAAAGCTTGCACATGGATGAGACCCTCCCGGTGTCGGTCCAGACCGCACTACGCCAGTCGCCAATGAGGTAGCCTAGCCTCCTTCCCCGCCTGTCGGGAAGGGGCAGACACTGGGGCAACCGCGAACGCGCCTCGAAAACCGCGTTTCCGCTCCAACTCCAACACCTCATCCTGAGGAAGCGAGCACGCGCTGTCTCGAAGGATGAGCCACTTGCTCAAGTGCTTGCGGCCCATCCTTCGAGACGGACCTTCAGGTCCTCCTCAGGATGAAGTTGGTATATGTGGCAGGACTTGTGAATCCCGCCAGATTACCTTCACGCCGCCATGGACCCGGCGGCTTCGCCGCTCAGCACGGCGTGGAACTGCGCCAGCCATGCCGGATGGGCCGGCCATGCAGGTGCTGTCACGAGGTTGCCATCGGTGACGGCGCCGTCAATGGCGATCTCCGCATAGGTCGCACCCGCCAGTTCCACTTCCGGGCGGCAGGCCGGATAGGCGGAAACCATGCACCCCTCGACAACTTTCGCCGCGGTCAGGATCTGCGCACCGTGGCAGATGGCGGCAACCGGCTTGCCCGCGTCCATGAAGTGCCGGACGGCGGCAAGAACATCCGCATCGAGGCGCAGATATTCCGGCGCCCGGCCACCCGGGATGACGAGGGCGTCATAGGACGCGACCTCTACGTCGGCAAATGTCGCGTTCAATGTGAAATTGTGACCGCGCTTTTCCGTGTAGGTCTGGTCGCCCTCGAAATCGTGGATACAGGTGGCGACGGTCTCGCCGGCCTTTTTGCCCGGGCAGACCGCGTCAACCGTATAGCCCATGGCCAGCAGCGTCTGAAACGGCACCATGGTCTCGTAGTCTTCGGTGAAATCCCCGGTGATCATCAGGATCTGCTTCGCACTCATGCTTCGTCCTCCAGCTTGGCAAAAAGCGATGGAGAAACGCTAGCAGGCGAAAGGAGCGAGCAGGTATTAGGGGACTACTACAGGGGAAATTTCTCAGGACTTCGAGTTTCCCGGATAACCCTGCACGTCATCGTGTTTCCTTGAGCGCATCTTCTCGGTCACGTGTTTTCGCTCAATCAGGACAATTGTCGACGCTGCATTCTCCGCGTCACCCCGGGCGACCGGAGGAAGACGCGGGGCCCACTCATTTCCAGAGAAGCAGAGCAGTGCAGCTACCCTCCCGGACATTCCCTCTGCTTCGGCAAGCTGCCTGGCGAGTGGGCCCCGGATCTGCGCTTCGCTTGTCCGGGGTGACACCGTTTTCGTTAGGGAGTGCGCCAAATGCGTCAAACCGGCCCGACCTCAGTCCTTGTAATCAGGCTCCGTCCGGTCGAGTTCCCGTTTCCAGTAGTCGAAATGGGCGTAGCCCATACCGACGTAGGGTTCCCAGTCGGCAGCTGTCTTGGCCGCAAGGTTGTCGGACATGACGGCCAGCGGCTGACCCGAGGCATAGGCTTTCAGCAGTGTCTCGGCGGCCCGTTCGAAGAAATAGAGATGCTCGAAGGCTTCGGCAACCGAGACGGCCGAGACGGAGACGCCGTGGTTTCCCATAATGAGCACGGGCTTGTCTCCGAGCGTTTGGGCAATCCGCCGGCCCTCCGCGGCGTCGTCCGCCATGCCGCCGTAGCCAAGATCCATGGCGACCTTGCCGAAGAACCGCGCCGTATTCTGATCGATCGGCTTCATCGACGGGTCCTTGAGCGTTGCCAGCGCCGTCGCGTTCGACGGATGGCAGTGAAGCAGCACCCGCGCATTGGGATTGGTCCGGTGAACCGTGCCGTGAATGCACCAGGCGGAGGGGTCGGGCGCATCCTCCTGTTCCATGACCGTGTCGTCATTGGCGTCCAGCAGCAGCAGGTCGCTGGCCCGGATTTCCGAGAAATGCCGCCATTTCGGGTTCATCAGGAACGTCGAACCGTCGGCGGAGACGGCGGCGCTGAAGTGATTGCCGACGGATTCGTTCCAGCCGAATTTCACGGCGAGCCGGAAGGCGGCTGCCAGATCCTCGCGCAGGCTCTGTTCGCTCCGCTGCTCCGGCGAGGACAGCGAAACATCCAACATCAGGCTCATCTGAACCTCCCTTCTCCGGACAATATCCGGTAAGTGGACCTCATTTCGCCCCGGTCTGTGTAACAGCCGCGCAAGTGCCGGTCGCCGCTCGTCGCCGAATAGGCAGCGCGTCCGTGCACGATCCGGTGGTTGTCGAACACGATACATTCTCCGGCACCGAGACGGAAGCGCATCAGGTATTTCGCGTCCTGCATCATCCGCCCGAACCGGCAGAAGGCGGGATAGTAGCGGTCGAGATCCTTCTGCGGCAGGTCGAAGACATCCGCCTGGTGCTGGCTGATGGTGACGCCGGAGATGTTGCCGTATTCATCCAGTTCGATCACGCGCTGGCGGGCCCGCATGTCGAATGTGTCATGCTCGCAGTAATAGGGCACGTCGGTCGACACCAGCAGATCGAAATCCTCCGGATAGAGCTTGCGGAAATCCTCGGCGACCGCCAGCCCGTCGACGAAAAGGCTCTCCCCGCCCTCGACGGAGTTGGCCCGGCAATGCAGGAACTGGACACCGGGAGCGAAATCCTCGGACGGCAAGTCCGTGTGCAACTCCAGCGCCTTGGAGGTAAAGGCCAGGTTCGTCGGCTTGATGTGGGTCTTGACCTCGAACACCAGGCCGAAATAGCTCGGCCGGACATGCCCGATCAGGCTGGCGGCATCAAGCAGAGCCTCGTCGGTGTCGGGCATGCCCGTCAGCAGGGCGACGCCGTCGGTCAGCATGGTCTCGGCCCAGTCCCTCACATGGGCCTTGTCGGCAATCAGGTCCTGATAGGCGAAACGTCCGACGGCCGGATAGTGATCCGCGTACCAGGGCTTGCGGACCAGATTGGCGGGGTCTGCGCGCTTCGTGCCCTTTGCATAGCTGTTCAGCGTCTCCAGCGGCATGCGCGTGACATGGCCGGATCCGGCCCAGGTCACGTCGAGATGGCCCGCCGAGACGACGGCGGAAACCGCCTTGGGCGGCGTCTGTTCGGCGAAGATGTCGAAAACCCGTTCGCGGGTTTCCGGATCGAATGAGGACGGGCAATTGTCGCGCAGCCAATAGTAGTTGAAATAGGCCGTCTCACCGCCTGCCAGCGGCACTTCCAGACCATTCTCGCCCAGCAGCACGCCGGCTTCACCAGTTCCGAGCATCAATCCCTCCGGATAACTTAATCTGCATTCATCCAACAAGCGTGGAAGAGATCATGCTGCAACCTCCTCGCTCCATTGCCATTTTCGGAAAAATGCACTTGCGCCGCTGATTTGGAAAGACGATAAAAAAGCAAGTTAACTTAATCAAAACATAAACTTGACCCCGTCATGAAACACCTCCCCCCGCTTCGCCTGCTGAATGTCTTCGAAACGGTGCAACGCGCCGGCAGCGCAAAACTGGCGGCGGGCGAGCTCAATGTTTCGCTGTCAGCGGTCAGCCAGGCGCTCAAGAACCTGGAGAGCCATGTCGGCACGGCGCTTTTCGACCGCAGCACGCGCCCGGCAAGGCTGACGGAGGCCGGGGAAATCCTCCTGAAGGCGGTCGTGGAGAACAGGGAACGCTTGAGCGAGGCCCTGAGCGACATTCAGGCGCTCGCCAGCCAGTCGGGCGGCTCCGTCACCGTCGCCTGCACCATTGGCGTTGCGACCTACTGGCTGATGCCGCGGCTGGAAGCCTTCTACCTCGACCATCCCGACATTGTGGTGAACGTGCAGACGACACCGCTGGAGGTGGCGCAGATGACCCCCGGCACAGACATTGCCATGCGCTTCGGCGACGGCCGCTGGACGGACGGCGACACGCTTCATCTGTTCGACGAGGTCATCGAACCCGTCTGCGCCCCGGTTCTCGCCGACCGGCTTGCGCGCAAAGCCGTGAGCCTTGCCGCGATACCGCTGATCCATGTGGAATTTCCCGACCCGAACTGGGTGTCCTGGTCGGACTATTTCGCCCACACCGGCCTGAAATCCGCCGCATCGTCAAAAAGGCTGAAGTTCTCCAACTATGTCCAGGCCGCCCAGGCGGCGCTCTCCGGCCGGGGCGTCATGCTGGGATGGCGCTCCACCAACGGCGACCATGTCAGGAAAGGCTTGCTGGTGCCCTTCGGGCTGCCTGTCATGCACCCGAAAAGCAGCTTCTACATTTCGCTGTCCAATCGCAGCAGAAACCCGGAAACGGCGAAGGTCGTGGTCGATTGGCTGAAGGCGGCGGCGGATTCCGATACCTGACCCCGCCGAGACCACTTTGCCCATCAGCGGGTGATCACGATCCGCGTGCCGCCACGACCTGCCCGCCGGACCAGATTGAACAGATGGGCGGCATGGCTGGGGTGCAGCCGGACGCAGCCATGAGAGGCGCGCCGCCCCAGGCGCCTGACATCGTTGGTGCCGTGGATGGCATAGCCGCCGAGAAAGAAGACCGAATAGGGCATTGGCGACATGTGGTACTTGCGCGAATACCACATGCGTTCCAGCCGGGTCGGCCGGAAGCTGCCCGTGGGCGTGTGGTAGCCCTTGCGAGCGGTCGAAACCGGCCACTTGTCGCGCAGCCGGCCGTTGACATACAGATATAGCCTCTGTTCGGACAGGTCGATCCTGGCTGTCACCTGCTGCGCCGCTTGCGCCTCGACAGCCGTCAGGAAAAGAAATACCGCCAGAAACGGCGCCAGGACAAAATTCTTCAACACCGGCAATCTCCCAGCGAACATCAACAATCTAAACACATTTTCCATGGCACGAAAAACTTTCCAAAGCGCATTCGCCCGTATCCGGTTCCTTCAAGCCACGAACGCCGCCCCTGCGGACCTCGTCCCTTAGGGTACATATCCATCAAGGCGACACGCATTTCCCCCTTGACCTCCTCCGGTCGCGGTGCCATAACCGCGTCCGAACCGTACCGTACGGTTCACCGCTGATTGCAGACCTGCCTTCTGGGCACTGCCGGATCGAATTGAGACAAATGCCTGCCGCCGCCTTCGACATCGCCACCTCCCGCACGGATGCCGCGCCCGAGTTTTCGCCGCGCCAGCAGGTGGTACTGCAGCATGCGCTGACGTTGCTGGTGGAAGGCGGCGAGAAAGCCCTGACGACCGCGGGCCTCGCCCGCACGGCAAGCTGCTCCAAGGAAAGCCTCTACAAGTGGTTCGGCGACCGGGACGGCCTGCTTGCCGCCGTTGTCGCCTATCAGGCAAGCCAGGTGCAGTTCCCTTCCGAAGCCGGCGCAACCGCCGATGCGGCCACGTTCCGCGCGCATGTCGCCGCCTTTGTCGAGGCCCTGCTCGGCGTTCTCTTTTCCGAAACTTCCCTGGCCCTCAACCGGCTGTCCATCGGGCAGAGCAACACCAATTCCAACCGGCTCGGCCAGCTGCTGCTGGTGCGCGGCAAGCACATGATTTCGTCCCGTGCCCGCACCATGCTGGAAAGCGGCCGCCGGCACGGCCTCTTGAAGTTCGACAAGGCGGAGGATGCCTATCAGGTGCTCTACGGCCTTGCGGTGCGGGACGTCCACATCCGTCTTCTGCTCGGCGAGACCGCAGGCCCGGCCGAGAAGGATCTGAAATCCCAGGCCGAAATGGCCGTCGACCGCTTCTACCGGCTGTTCGGGGCGTAAGCCCCGGCCGTCAAAGTTCCTGGCAACAACCAGACACAAAAGACCGGCATCAAAACCGGCCTGAATTTTAAAAAACGACAGAATGCAAACGGGAGAAAGGATACCCCATGCGCGTTTATTACGATCGTGACGCCGATCTGAACCTGATCAAGTCCAAGAAGGTCGCCATCATTGGCTACGGCTCCCAGGGCCGTGCCCATGCGATGAACCTGAAGGACAGCGGTTGCACCGAGATCGCCGTCGCCCTGCGCGAAGGCTCGACCACCGCGCTGAAGGCCGAAGCCGACGGCTTCAAGGTCATGTCCGTGGCGGACGCCGCCGGCTGGGCCGACCTGATGATGATGGCCACCCCGGACGAACTGCAGGCCGACATCTACCGCGACCACATCGCCGCCAACATTCGCGACGGCGCCGCCATTGCCTTCGCGCACGGCCTCAACGTCCACTTCGGCCTGATCGAAGCCAAGTCCACCGTCGACGTCCTCATGGTCGCGCCGAAGGGCCCGGGCCACACCGTGCGCGGCGAATACATGAAGGGCGGCGGCGTACCGTGCCTGATCGCCGTTCACCAGGATGCCTCCGGCAATGCCCATGACCTTGGCCTCTCCTACGCCTGCGGCGTCGGCGGCGGCCGTTCAGGCATCATCGAAACCACCTTCAAGGAAGAGTGCGAAACCGACCTCTTCGGCGAACAGGCCGTTCTCTGCGGTGGTCTCGTCGAGCTGATCCGTGCCGGTTTCGAAACCCTGGTCGAGGCCGGCTATGCTCCGGAAATGGCCTATTTCGAGTGCCTGCACGAAGTGAAGCTGATCGTCGACCTGATCTACGAAGGCGGCATCGCCAACATGAACTACTCCATCTCCAACACCGCGGAATGGGGTGAGTACGTCACCGGCCCGCGCATCGTGACCGCGGAAACCAAGGCGGAAATGAAGCGCGTCCTGACCGACATCCAGACCGGCAAGTTCACCTCCGACTGGATGCAGGAGTACCGTGCGGGCGCCGCCAAGTTCAAGGCAACCCGCCGCCTGAACGACGCCCACCAGATCGAGGAAGTCGGCGAAAAGCTGCGCGGCATGATGCCGTGGATCAAGTCCAACGCCCTCGTCGACAAGACCAAGAACTGATTACAGTCCCCATCGACCCAATTGAAAGCCCCGCTGGTTTCAGCGGGGCTTTTTGATTCAGATTGTGAGCATTGTGAAGCTCTGCTTCAGCTTCATGAATCAGACTGTAAAGCACCCGTCAGCAAACTCTTGAAATCACTCCGCTTTGTTTTTCCCGAAACTCGCCCGGTAGGCGCTCGGCGTGCTGCCCGTCAGCTCGCGGAAGGCGCTGTTGAAGGCCGACAGGCTCTGGTAGCCCTGGGCGAAGGCGATGTCGGTCACGGGCAGATCCGAAGTGGACAGGGCCTCGACAGCAGCGATGACACGGAGCTTCTGCAGGACCTGTCGCCAGCTCATGCCCAGTTCGCCGGAAATCCGGCGCGTCAGGGACCGTGGGCTCATGGCCACTTCCGTGGCCAGATCCTCGAAGGCGGGGGGATCGCAAAGGCTGCGTTCCGCCCGTTCAAGCACCTTGCGCAGAACGTCGGACTTAGGCGCCGGCATAGTCAGCAGGCTCGGCGTCTCCGCAAGCTTCCAGGCGACGGCGGCGAGCGTTCCGAAAAGTCCGCTCGCATAGTCGGAAATTTCCTCTTCCTCCGGTCCCCACCGGCTGCATTCCAGAACGAGTTCTCGGGCCAGAGGCGTCATTTCGAAAACACACAGGACGTATTTCGGCGGCGGTACGAAATCCGGCGCGAATAGAACCGATCGGCAGTCGACCCTTACCGGCAACGTGACGCCGATCGGTTCGTTCGCCGCAATCAGCGCCGCGCGCGCAGGCGGCAACGACCAGATGAGACCGGCAGCTTCCAGGCGCATGACACCAGCTGCGGCATAGAGCAGATAGTGCCGGTCAACCTGGAAGGTCTGCCTGGGCGCCGGGTCGAAGCTCTGGGCGACGGAATAGGCGGAAAGTCCGTTCATCCGGGAACCTTAAACCCGTTTGCGCGACCATTGAACGCCGATCTCAATCCGGCAACGGTGTCACACTGTATCGCCTGCTGGACGGGACGGACGTCATCATCGGACGCAGCACGGCGCCGATTTCCGAGAACCCGTCCGACTGCAGGTAGGCGGTGAAGTCCTCTTCGCTGTCCCATTCGTGAACGATGCCGATACGCGTTTCGTCCAGGGGATCGCCATAGGGGCGAAAGGTCCGGCAGCCCGGCATGGCGGTCACGACCGGCACTTCTTTCAATAAATGCGCCAGCGCTTCCTCTCGCCCGGCCGGATCGACAGTGAAATCGACGAGAGCAATGAGCATCGAATGCCTCCATCAAGCGGGGTGAGCCCTCCTCTCCCCGAATAAAAGCATCTTGCCTCGTACGATGCGGCTCAGCTTCCGGCAAGCGGCCAATCTTACGCTCTGACCAGCCAAAACCGCTCGACTTTCCGATCAGAAATAGGTCTCGATCAACCCGGTGACTTCCTTGTCGCGCGCGGCTTCGCTCTTGCCGCCCATGACAACGACGATCAGCCGCTTTCCGCCCCGGCTCGCGGTCGCAACGAGATTGTAGCCCGACATCTGAATATGCCCGGTCTTCAGGCCATCGACGCCCGGCACCTTGCCGACCAGATTGTTGGTCGTCTTGTAGGTGCGCCCGTTGAAGGTGAAGGACCTGGCCTTGTAGAAACCGCCGTATTGCGGAAAGCGCTGCTTGAGTGCGAGCCCCAGCTTGGCCATGTCCCGGGCGGTTGTCACCTGGGCCGGATCCGGAAGACCGCTGACGTTGACGAAGCGGGTCCGTCCGAGCCCGAGCACCCTTGCCTTGGCCGTCATCTCCCGTGCGAAGGCCGCCTCGCTGCCTCCCAGGTTTTCGGCGACCACAACGGCAACATCGTTCGCCGACTTGACCGCCAGCGCCCGTGCCGCCTGCTCCACGGTAATGGTGGATCCCGCCTTGAGGCCGAGTTTGGCCGGCGGCTGGGACGCCGCGTTGGCGGACACCTCAAGCGGGGACGACAGGGAATACCGGCCGCTCTCGACTGCTTCGAACAACAAGTAGAGCGACATCATCTTGGTGAGCGAGGCAGGAAACCGCGGCGCGTCGGCATTGATCGCGTAAAGCTCCTCCCCCGTCGCCGCATTCAGAACCAGAGCCGAATGGCCGCGTTCGACGGCCGTTACCGGCGCATAGGCGGCCGGCGCAATGGACGCGCTTTGAACCGCGGCGCTTGCAACGGCCGGAATCGGAGCGGTTGCCGAGGGTCCCTGCGCCGTCTGGCAGGCTGCCAGAAAGGCAGTCACTACAATCGCGGTCGTAAATTTGAAGATCGCGGTTCGGCGCATTCCAGGTCTCAATACTGATCAGGCACCGGTCTCAGGGCTTCAGCCGATATCCGGTCTTGAAAATCCGATGAATGACGGCAAGCGAGCCGCCGAGAAAGATCGACGTGGCGAGCAATGACCAACCGAGGCCGACATCCGCCTGACCGTAGAAACTCCAGCGGAAGCCCGAGATCAGGTAGACGACCGGATTGATCATGGTCACCTTCTGCCAGAACTCCGGCAGCATGTTGATGGAATAGAAGCTCCCGCCGAGAAACGCCAGAGGCGTGACAATCAAAAGCGGGACGAATTGCAGCTTTTCGAAATTTTCCGCCCAGATGCCGATGATGAAGCCGAGAAGCGCAAAGGTGACCGCAGTCAGCAGAAAGAACAGCAGCATGAAAAAGGGATGCCGGATTTCGATCGGCACGAAGAAATTTGCTGTCAGCAGGATGATGGCTCCGACGATGATCGACTTGGTCGCCGCCGCCCCCACATAGGCCACAGTGATTTCAAAGAAGGAAACCGGCGAAGACAGCACTTCGAAGATCGTGCCGGTGAAGCGCGGAAAATAGATGCCGAAGGAGGCGTTGGAAAGACTTTGCGTCATCAGCGACAGCATGATCAGTCCCGGCACGATGAAGGCACCATAGGAAACGCCATCAATCTCCTGAATACGCGAGCCGATCGCCGCGCCGAAGACCACGAAATAGAGCACGGTGGAGATGACCGGCGAAATCACGCTCTGCCAGACCGTACGCTTGGTGCGCGCCATTTCGGAGATATAGATGGCCTTGATCGCTTCAAAATTCATGTCAGTGCGTCTCCGCGTCCAGAACCATCCGGGGCAAGGTACGGCCCGGAATGGAGCCGGAAGGTGACCGGCCGATGGTTTCAAAGCCCATGCGGGCATAAAAGGGTTCGGCGAGGGGATCGGCATCCAGGCCGAGCCGGGTCAGCTTCAGCCTGCGCGCCTCGTCGAGCAACTTCTCGAACAGCGCCCTGCCGATCTTTCTTCCCTGCCAGTCCGGATCGACAAAGCAGGTTTCGACCTCGCCGGTGGTTCCATCCTGCGATACCGACAGCCGGATGCATCCGACGGGCCTGCCGGTGTCAGCTTCCGCCAACCAGAAATCGTCTTCCGTGATCCATGCCTCGCGAACGCGCAGCTCTTCCGCACATTGCGCCATGAAGGCGTCGTCATAACCGTTCGACTGCTTGGATCGCATGCAAAGGTCCGTCAGCGCGCCCCGGTCGCTCAAGGCCGCCCTGCGGATGGAATAGCCGCTTCCCCCCATGCCCCGCTCAGCCCCTTTTCACCAGATCGACGAAAATGTCCTCGAGGGACGATTGATCGGTCTGAAGATCGTGGAAGCGGACGCCGGCGGTGGCAAGGTCCGTAAGCAGCGCGGTGATCCCGGTACGCTCGGCGTGGGTGTCGTAGGTATAAGTCAGATTGTGACCGTCGTTATCCAGCGTCAGATCGTATTGGCACAGGTTGTCAGGCAAGGCGTTCAGCGGCTCCGACAGGCTGAGCGTCAGCAGCTTGCGCCCGAGCTTGCGCATCAGTTCGGTCTTCTCCTCCACGAGGATGATCTCGCCCTTGTTGATGACCCCGACCCGGTCGGCCATTTCCTCCGCTTCCTCGATGTAGTGCGTGGTCAGGATGATGGTGACGCCCTGCTCCTTCAGGTTGCCGACGATGCGCCACATGTCGTGCCGGAGTTCGACATCGACACCGGCCGTCGGTTCATCCAGGAACAGGATCTTCGGTTCGTGGGCGAGCGCCTTGGCGACCAGCAGGCGGCGCTTCATGCCGCCGGAAAGCGCCATGGTCATGCTCTTGCGCTTTTCCCAGAGCGTCAGGTCCTTCAGAACGCTTTCGATCAGCGCCGGGTTCGGGCGCAGGCCGAAGAGCCCCCGGGTGAAGGCGACCGTGTCGACGACGTTCTCAAACGGCGCCAGGGGCATTTCCTGGGGAACCAGCCCGATGAGCCGCCGCGCTTCGCGAAAATCGCTCAAGGCATCATGTCCGCCGACCGTGATGCTGCCGGACGTCGGGCGCACCAGGCCGCAGATCGTGCTGATCAGGGTTGTCTTGCCAGCCCCATTCGGTCCGAGCAGCGCGAAGACCTCGCCTTCCTCGATATCGAGGGAAACGGATTTCAGAGCCTGGAAACCCCCTTCGTAGGTTTTTTCCAGGTCGCGAACGGACAAAATCGGAGACATGAAATTTCAACCGTTTTAGAAAATTCGGATTTGACCGGACGGCCAAATAAGCGAGCCACACTTGCATGTGGGTCCTGATGCCGCAAGATGCAAATCCGCAGCCGTTTTTTCACGGATGGCGTCTTTTCGAGCGCCTCCGGGAAGGAATTGTTTCGCGATCAGAAACACTGCGTCAGCCTCGCGCCCACTTGGCGCGGGACGGTGCGAAACTATTTTCGGAGGCAAAGGTCCTTTGTCGAAAGCGAGTCAAACATGTCAATCCGTCCGGTAACCCATATCGGTTCCACGCAGCCAACGCTGGAAGGTGCGGGCGTCCGCCTTGAGCGCGCCTTCGGCTTTCAGGATCCGGAAATGCTCGACCCGTTCCTGCTGTTCGACGACTTCCGCAACGAACGCCCCGAGGACTACCTGAAGGGCTTTCCCTGGCACCCGCATCGGGGCATCGAGACCATCACTTATGTGCTGGCCGGCACAGTCGAGCACGGCGACAGCCTCGGCAATAGCGGCAATCTGGGAGCGGGCGACGTCCAGTGGATGACCGCCGGACGCGGCATCATGCATCAGGAAATGCCGAAGGGCGATCCGAACGGACGCATGCACGGTTTCCAGCTCTGGGCGAACCTGCCCTCCTCGCTGAAAATGACGGCGCCGCGCTATCAGGACGTCAAGGCGGCGGACATTCCCGTGGTTGTCGACGACGACGGCACCTCCGCCCGCATCATCTGCGGTGAATTCTGGGGCAAGCGCGGTCCGGTCGACGGCGTCGCCGCCGATCCGCAATACCTCGACATCCATGTCCCGGCGGGCCACAAAAAGCGTTTCAAAGTCGACACCCACAAGCAGACCTTCGCCTATATCTTCGAAGGCTCCGGCAAATTCGAGGGCGCGTCCGATCCCTTTGGCGTCCTGACCGAAAAGGAATTCGGCGGCGAGGAACTGAAGCTGCGCGACCAGAGCGGCAACCGCACGCTGGTGATCTTCGGCTCCGGCGACGAAATCGTGGTCCACGCAGGCGACCAGGGCATCCGCTTCCTGCTCGTTTCCGGCGCTCCGATCAAGGAACCCGTCGCCTGGCACGGCCCGATCGTGATGAACACCCGCGAGGAGCTCATCCAGGCGGTCACCGAACTGCAGAACGGGACGTTTATCCGCTAGGGGATCGCCACTGAAAACGGCACGGCAAGAACCGGGCAATTGCGCCTTGATACGACGACAAACTCCTTTATTAGTAAAGAGACGTCACAACCAAGGCGCGTAACTTTGTTCAAATTGAAACTTTTCAGAAAAAGGGGCACTCAAGCGCCTGCTTATGAATACAAAATCTTTACAAAGGAGTTTGATCTCGAAGTCACTGGGCACCATCTCAGCGAGCGGATCACGGCCTCTCAGGCAAACGCCTGGCGTGAAGAAAACGAAGCGTATGACGCCCTTTGCCGGGACATCAAGGAAAGGTACGATTTCGACCACTTGTCCCGGCTGGATTTGGCGGGACCTTGGGCCCGACTCGATCCGAACGACGCAACGGTTTCCCTTCTTCTGGATCATTCCGGCTCCCTGAAGGGGCGCCCTGCGATGATCAGCTGCTTGCTTACTGAATTGATTGCGGACTATCTGACGGGACTTGGCGTCCGCTATGAAATTCTCGGCTTTACGACTTCCAAATGGCTCGGTGGCAGATCACGCATCAAATGGCTTGGTGCGGACTGTCCCAAACATCCCGGCAGGTTGAACGATCTTCTTCACATTGTTTACCGCGAGGCTACGGACACGAACCCCGGCGCTCCCCCGCATGTGAGAAACATCCTGAACAAAGTTCTGCTGAAGGAGAACATTGATGGCGAAGCCCTTCTCTGGGCTGCGGACCGTCTGAGGAAAGCAGGCGGCAGAAACAGGATAATCCTACTGATTTCGGACGGCGTTCCCGCAGACGACGCAACGCTTATAGAAAATGGGAACTCCTATCTTTTGCAACATCTGCAAGAGACCATCGCGAAAATCTCAAGGGAGACGGGCTTTTCACTCGCCGGAATCGGGGTCCGGCACGATCTTTCGTCGCTGTTTGCCAACAGCTTGAGAGTTGACGAACTGGAAGACGCACCGGTTCGGCTGCAGGATTTTTTGCGCCGAACGGTCACCCAGGTCGCTTTGGCTTCGCGAAGTGAACGAACCTGAAGGCGCAAGCGGGCAAATGTCGCTGTCGCCTTGTAACCTTCACAATGTCTGACTACGGCTAACCGGACAACAACCGCCCGGACAGCCCATGCCTCTGAAACTTCGTCCCGCCACTGAAACAGACGCTCCTGCCCTCACCGACATCCTTCACCGCGCCAAGGCCTCCTGGGGCTACGCGGAAGACAAGATGGCCGAGTATCGGGAGCACTGGCGGATCTCCGAAGCAACCATCAGGTCCTTGAGTGTGACCGTTGCGGAGCGCGGTGGAAAACCTGTCGGGTTCTCGGGCCTCTCCCATCAGAACGCGGATACGCTTCTTGTCGACCTTCTGTTCGTCGCCCCCGAAGCGCAGGGACAGGGCCTCGGCGGCTTGCTTCTGACCCGCGCGGAAGACCATGCGCGAACCCATGGTCTCTCGCGTCTTTATCTGGAATCGGACGCTCACGCCGGTCCGTTTTATGAAAAACGGGGTTTCAGGACCATGGCGACTCGCCCAAGCGAAATGTCGCCGGGCAAGAACATTCCGCTGATGGAAAAAATATTACCCGTAGATGTTCACAAGGTCTCCTCGATCGACATTTCGGTCTCACCGGATCCCTGGTCTTTTGAATTGGAAAATGAAGCGGCGATCGCAACTCATTTCGAGGAAGCCCGGAACCGAATCCCGCTGCTTTGGAATGGACGCACGTTGAAGCTGACGGATTATCGCTTCGCGGACGGTGTATTCAGAGGCACCTGCTGCGAATGTTCCTATGCCGCCTTTCTCGCCTGGCGGGACTGGGGTGCACCTGATCCGACAGCGCACAATTTTTTCGGCTCCGCCATTCTGCGCTCCAGCGACGGCGCCCTGCTCTACGGGGTCATGTCGGAGCGGACGGCAACCGCCGGGCAGATCTACCCGCCCGGCGGCAACCTGGATCCGACCGACTTGACCCCGGAAGGCAAGGTCGACGTCTTCGGTGCGATCTACCGTGAACTGGAAGAGGAAACCGGCATCGGGCGGAAGAACGTCCGGCCTGCAGACACCCTCGTTGCCTTTGACGGGCCGCGCATTGCCATCGTTCAGGTTTTCGACACCGGAGCACCCGCCGAGGAGTTGCGCGACCGCATCGTCCGGCATTCCCGGGCAAGCGAAGAACAGGAGCTCTCGGACATGCGTATCATCCGGAATCGGAAAGATCTCGCGGATCCCGCGATCGTTCCCTACGCGCGCGCAGTCGGCAACCTGCTGCTGTCATGATCTGTTCCCGCACTCTCTCCTTGCAAGTCCTCCAGGCGTTGAATTGGGCAGCTTCTTGCCGATCCACAGCGCGTTCCCGATGTTCGAAAGACCTTTGCACAGGCGGCAATTTTTTGTTCACTAAGAATGGCCACTAATCACTGGCGGGACTTGCCAAGAAATGCAAAAGTCCGCTCAGCTTGGGAACAGCGGTCCGAAGGACCTGTGGAGCACCCCGCTTTCGGGAAGGGTGAAAATGCTCCATCACACGGAAAACGTTCAATCTTTGGCTCTCGCCTTACGATGGGGAAGCCGGTTGATCCAGGGAGAAAAGCAGCATGAGCCGACGCTATGCGATCTTGGATGTCTTCACCAACAAGAGCCTTGCCGGAAATCCCCTGGCGGTGGTTTTGGACTCCGAGGGCCTGAGCGACGAGCAGATGCAGAAAATCGCCGGCGAGTTCAACCTGTCGGAGACTGTCTTCGTGTTCCCGCCGGAAAATCCCGGCCAGTCCGCCAGCATGCGCATTTTCACGCCCAAGGTCGAACTGCCCTTTGCCGGCCACCCGACCGTCGGCACCGCCATCCTGATGGCGACGGAACGATTCGGAGACGTCTCGGGCGAACAGGACGCTGTCGTTGTCCTGAAACAAAAGATCGGCACCGTGCGCTGTGCGGTGATCCTGCGTGAACATGCAGCCGCCTTCGCCGAATTCGACGTGCCCGTCCTGCCGGAGCCGGCCGGACCTACTCACAACGTCGAACTGATCGCGGCGGCACTGAACCTCGAACCTTCCGATATCGGCTTTGAGAACCATTCGCCCTCCTGCTTCCGGGTCGGCCCTCCGTTCACCTTTGTTCCGGTGCGGGATCTGGATGCCCTGGCGCGGGCCAAGCCTGATCTGGCCATGTGGAAGGCCGGCTTCGGCAAGAATGGGCACAACGATGCCTATGTCTATTGCCGGGAGACCCGCTCCCATGACAGCGCTTTCCATGCCCGTTTGTTCGCGCCCGACATGGGCATTCCGGAAGATCCTGCGACCGGCTCCGCCGCGGCCGCCTTCGCCGGCGTGGTCGACTATTACGACGATCTGCCCAACGGCACCCACCACATCCGTATCGAGCAGGGCTTCGAGATGGGCCGTCCGTCGCTGATCGATCTGGAGATCGATATCGAAAACAGCAGAATGCATGCTGTTCGCATCGGCGGTCAGGCAACCCTTGTCGCCCGGGGGGAACTGTATCTGTGATGGGAATGGCGGCCATTTGACTGGCCGCCACGAAAGGAATTCCGTCTACTCAGCTGCTTCCGCCGCCGACAGGACCGGGGCGGTCGCCGCCCAGGCGGGCAGGCTTTCCAGCCGCCGGTACCACGCCTTTACGTTCGGATAGTCGTCCAGAGAAATCCCCGAGTGGGGATGGAGCACGAGTGCAGACGGTGCCCCGACCGCGAAATCGGCAACCGTCACCTTGTCGCCCAGAATGAAATCCCGTCCGGCCAACTGATCGTTCAGGACCGCTGCGAAACGGTGGAAATTCGCCATCTCCGCGTCGATCGTGGCCTGATCCGGATCCCCCAGACCGAAGAGGGGCTTGGCCATGGTCTCCCACAGGATCTCGTTCAGCGCGCGGTTGTAGTGCTGAACCTCCCAGGACATCCAGCGCAGAACCTCGAACCGTGATTTCGGGTCGGTTGGACAGAAATCCTCTGCCCCTGCTCTGTCGGCCAGGTAGATCATGGTCGGATTGGCTTCCCAGAGGCTTATCTCGCCGTCGATGATTGTCGGAACTTTCATGTTGGGATTGACTGCCCGCATTTCATCGCTTCGATGCTCACCGGCCATCAGGTTCAGGCGATGCACCTCAAGCTCGTCATAGAACCCCAGGTAATGCAGGGCCGCTTCCACGCGGCGGCAATTCGGCGATACATCAGCCGTATAGAGTTTCATGTCCGTCTCTCCAGTCTGATTGGCGCGGAACCTGGTCCGGCTCCGCCCGACATGTTGAGCTGGTTGCGAACGTCTCCTCGCTTTACTCAACCATTTAGTTGACTATAATGATCCTGAGTGTTAGTCAACCAAAAGGTTCACTTTATGAAAGCAGCGGACATGCCCCAGCTCGATGCGACTTTTTCCGCACTCAGCGACGGAACCCGGCGGGCCATCATCGCACGACTTGCCGCTGGGGAAACCTCCCTTTCCGATCTGGCCGAACCGTTCGACATGTCGCTCACCGCCGTTTCGAAACACTTGCGGGTGCTGTCCGATGCCGGCCTTGTCGACGTGGAAAAACGGGGCCGCACCCGCCATTGCCGCCTGCGTGGCGCGCCGATCAAGGAAGCCGTCGACTGGCTCAGCAAATACGAGGCCTTCTGGATCGACCGCTTCGACGCCCTCGCCCTTCATCTTGCAAAGGACAATAAGAAATGACCGTTCAGCAGCCTGCCAAGGAGTTTCTGAAGTCGGAACCCGGTGTCGATCCCGTTGTCGTCGAAGGCCTGTTCGCCGCCACGCCGCAGCGAATTTTCAGGGCGTTCACCGAACCGGACGAAGTCAGCTGCTGGTTCATTCCCAAGAACGGCAGCCTGGTGTCGGCCGAGATCGACCTGAAGGTCGGAGGCAGATGGTGTTTCGTCATAGAGAAGACCGACGAGAAACAGATCCATTTCGAGGGTGAATACCTGCTGATCGAAGCTCCCAACCGCCTCGGTTTCAGCTGGCGGCACGTCGTGCAATTCGCGGACGGCACCCGGGAGTCGACCGACACCTCGAAGGTCACCGTCACCTTCACCGAGGCCGGCAAGGCGACGGAAGTGCGCCTCTGCCACGAAGCCATCAGGACCGAAGACGCGCGCCGCGGCGTCGGCGGCGGCTGGAACGGCTGCTTCGGCAGGATTGCGGATCTTGTTGCCGACTGAGGCAGAATGCCTGCAGGACCCGGCCAGTCGGAGGTACCGCGAGGGCGGGGGGCATCCCCCTCGCCCGGCCCCCTCCCGCCCGTAGCTACCCCCTCGCTTGCACCTTGCCCGCTTTGAGCCCTCACCCCATTGACCGCCGGAAAGACCTGCTTTTCAAAACCTGAATGCGCCTGCATTACAAAAGCCGGTTGCATCGAATGGAATCCTGCCTTAAGAACATCTCCCGTTAACCGTCGGCTTACGCTTTTCGAGCAAGGCTGTACGGACGACCTGATAAGACGACCAAAGGCCAATTGAGACCCATGATCGCGGCACGCGACATTTCTGGTTCTACTCTCGACGCGCTGGCACTGCGCGGCGGCCTCATTCTACTTGGCGATCTCCTCCTTCTTAGCTGCCCCTGAGCGTCGGCTGATCCGCGTATGATCCGCGGAACGGGCACTTAGGGGAGACATTTCGAAAACCGCATCACGAAATTCGGATCGCGTCTCGCAAGCTTTTCTTTCATCCTAAGAAGGCCCGATCCAAGTCAGGGACGAAACATATGACTGCCACTTCCGAAAAGGATCATATCCGCATCTTCGACACCACCTTGCGCGACGGCGAACAGTCGCCCGGCGCGTCCATGACGCTGGAAGAGAAGCTGCAGATCGCCGAAATCCTCGATGACATGGGCGTCGACATCATCGAAGCCGGTTTCCCGATTGCCTCCAACGGCGATTTCGAGGCCGTCAGCGAGATCGCCAAGCGGACCCAAAATTCCGTGATTGCGGGTCTGGCGCGTGCCATCCATGCGGATATTGACCGCTGCGGGGAAGCAGTGAAACACGCCAAGCGGGGCCGCATCCACACCTTCGTCTCCACTTCTCCAATCCATCTGAAATTCCAGATGAACAAATCGGAGGAACAGGTTCTGGAGATCATCACCGATACGGTGACCCGCGCGCGCAATCTGATCGACGATGTCGAATGGTCCGCCATGGACGCGACCCGCACCCCGATCGATTATCTGTGCCGCTGCGTGGAAGCCGCCATCAAATGCGGCGCGACCACCATCAACCTGCCGGACACGGTCGGATACGCGACGCCGGACGAATACAAGGCCATGTTCGAACAGATCCGCGAGCGCGTGCCGAATTCCGACCAGGCGATCTTCTCCGTGCATTGCCATGACGATCTGGGCCTGGCGGTCGCCAACTCGTTGGCCGGCGTCGCCGGCGGCGCGCGCCAGATCGAGTGCACCATCAACGGCCTCGGTGAACGGGCGGGCAACGCCGCGCTGGAAGAGATCGTGATGGCGATCCGCACCCGCTCCGACGTGCTGCCATATGTCACCCAGATCGATCCGAAATTCATGGTCCGCGCCTCCAAGATGGTGGCAGGGGCCTCCGGTTTCGCGGTCCAGTACAACAAGGCAATCGTCGGCAAGAACGCCTTCGCCCACGAAAGCGGAATTCACCAGGACGGCATGCTGAAGAATGCCGAGACCTACGAGATCATGCGGCCCGAGGATGTCGGTGTGAAAGCCACCTCGCTGGTGATGGGAAAGCATTCCGGCCGTCATGCCTTCCGGGACAAGCTGAAGGAACTGGGCTTCGAACTGGGCGACAATGCCCTGCAGGACGCCTTCCGCCGCTTCAAGGATCTCGCCGACCGCAAGAAGCATGTCTATGACGAGGACATCGAGGCACTGGTCGAGGACGAAATCAACATCCAGGGCGAAAGCACCAAGGTGATCGCGCTGACGGTCATCGCCGGAACCGGCGGACCGCAGAAGGCGATCCTGACCATGGACGTCAACGGCCAGCACATCACCAAGGAATCGACCGGAGACGGCCCGGTCGATGCCACCTTCAATGCCATCAAGTTGATCGTGCCGCATCAGGCGACCCTGTCGCTCTACCAGGTGCATGCGGTGACCGAGGGAACGGACGCCCAGGCGGAAGTTTCGGTGCGGCTGGAAGCCGATGGCCGGATCGCCACCGGCAAGGGCGCCGACACCGACACGCTGGTGGCCTCCGCCCGCGCCTATGTCTCGGCCATGAACAAGCTTGCCTTGCGCCAGCAGACCGCCAACCCGGGCGCCCTGCAGGCCGTCTGAACCGGGACGTCTGATCTGAACAAACCGAAAGGCCCGCCATCCGGCGGGCCTTTTTTGTGGCCAGGCAGGTCCGGGTCAGGCTAGTCCCGACCGCACGAAATCCTGACGTTCGATCCGGTAGAAGCGGCAAGCCACACCGTCCTTCACCCGGTCCTGCCAGAAGCAGAAGCCGCTTTTGACCATCACCCTTTGCGAGGCTTCGTGGGATGCAACGGCATAGGTGGTCAGAACGTCCTCTGCCCTGTACTCGAAAAACCAATCGACAAGGGCCCGTGCGATTTCCGTTGCATAGCCCCGCCCCCAGAAATCGCGTTTCAGGCTGTAGCCCAGTTCGTAGCCGGCCGGAAGGTCCTGCAGCGAGAAACCGGCACGTCCGACGAAATCCCCTTCCAGGGTCTCCAGCTTCCACTTGCTGATACCGCTGTTCCGATGGTCGCAGATGTATTTTTCCAGCCTGCGCCGCACCTCCTCTTCGCCCATGGGCTCCGGGCCGGGAGACAGGTACCGGTTCACCTCCGGGTCGGAGTGCAGGTCAGCCAGCAATGGAAAATCGATTTCCTCGAACGGAACGAGCCGAAGCCGCTCCGTCGTGAGAACGATGGTGGTCAAAACAGGATTTCCCAAAAAAGAAACCGTGCCGGAACACGGTTTCACAAGGATCTGAAGACTGTCTGTCAAGTGGCGCGCAATCTCACGCGCTCATCAGGTAGGACTGCATGGAGGGGCTGAGCATCTGGAAGACGTCCGCCTGAATACCTTCGATCAGTTTGCTCTCGCGGTGATAGAAGCCGGCCTCCTGCACGACTTCGCGCAAGTCCCTGTTGTCGGTGCGCACGATTGCGACGAGATGCGAAAAATAGGTGTTCTCGAAAAACCAGGCGGTCAGTCCCGAGAACAGACGCTTCGGCAGGGTCGGATCCGCCTGCACCACGCCATTCGGCAGGCAGTAGTTGACGCTGATTTCGGAGGTTTCGGAAACCGGAGTAAAACCGGCCCAACCGAGAAAGTCGCCGTCGTCTGAGACCGCTTTCCACTTTGCAAAGCCAAGATCGGCCTGGTTCTGCAACGCGGACTTCACCAGTTCCGCCGCGTCCACGACGGTGCAATTGGTGGAAACGTCCAGGCAGGGATTGCCGAAGGGATCGGAATGAAGGTCTCGTACGAGGGTAATGTCGGTAGAGGAAAAGGGAACAAGCCGAACTGAGCCGCATTCGAGAAATATCGTCTGCACCGTGTCCTCCCATCTTTGGATTTTCGCCGGCAGCCGCCAATGCTGCAGCACGAACGGCCGCCCACAGGACATCCATGTAACCCAGAATTGTGCCAACCCGATGGCAGTCCAGAGTATAGGAACAATTCTGGTAAAAATAAATGCGCAATACCAACAGGTTAGACTAAAACTGTTCGCTGCACCGCACACCCCTGAGTTTGGTACACCAAACCCGGGTTAGACGCCTAAGTCAAAGAGCGGAGTTTTCGTCTGATGGATCAAAACGTTGCCAATCGGCCATCTGGTTCCGGAACCAGGTTTCCTGCCGCTTGGCATATTGACGCGTTGCAACAGTCAGGTTGTTCACAGCCTGTTCAAGATCAATTTTTCCCTCCAGATAGGCGCCGATTTCAGCGACCCCGATGGCCCGCATTGCCGGCAACTTGTCCGAGAACCCCTTGGCGAGGAGGCTGCGCACCTCTTCGCAGCCTTCCTCCGACACCATGAGACGCGCACGCCGTTCAATACGTTCGTGCAGCCATGGACGGGGTGGAGCCAGAACGATGCGATCACACTCTTCCGGCGGCAGGAACGGCTCCGACTGCCGCTGCCTTTGCCAGTCGGCAAGAGGTTTTCCGGTTGCCACAATCACCTCAAGCGCCCGCGCCAGGCGTTGCGGGTCGGCGAGCGCTTCCGCCGCTGCCGGGTCTCCTGCTGTCGAGAGTTCGGCTTTCAGCGCGTCGACACCCAACTCGTCGGCAAGGGTCCGTGCCTTGCTGCGAATATCGTCCGGGATCTCCGGCATCTCGGCGAAACCTTCCGTCAGCCCCTTGAAATAGAGCCCCGTTCCGCCCACCAGGATCGGCAGCTTGCCCTCCTCCCGAACCGCATTGATTTCCCTGGTGGCCAGGCGCAGCCAGGCACCGGTCGAAAAGGCTGTCGAGGACGGCAGGATTCCATAGAGCCGATGCGGGACCATCCGCTCTTCCCCAGTGGATGGTCGCGCACTCACAAGGCGCAGGTCCTCGTATAGCTGCATGGAGTCGGCGTTGATAATCACCCCATTGCGTCTTTTGGCGAGATCCAGCGCCAAAGCGGACTTGCCGCTGGCCGTTGGTCCCGCTATCAGAATGGCGCTTGCCCCGGCTGCTTGCGTAGCGTCGCTTTTCAAGGATTCGTCCATGTCCCTCGTTGCCACTCTGGTGTCCACCCCGACGGCCCCCGCCGTAGACCGGGATCTCGTTCGCCGGGCCGAAGATGCCCTCGGCGTCACCGGAACCTCGACCATACTCAATCCCGGCATCGCTGCCGATATCCGATTTGACGGCATGAGCGCGAGCGAAGCGGACAGCGCTTTGCGCGAAACGGTCGGCCACGCCCGTGTTGATGTGTTTGTGCAGCCTGTCGAGGGTCGCCGCAAGAAATTGCTGATCGCGGACATGGATTCCACCATGATCCGCCAGGAGTGCATCGATGAGCTGGCGGCGGAACTGGGCCTGAAGGACAGGATTTCCGAGATCACCGAACGGGCAATGCGCGGCGAGATCGAGTTCGAGCCGGCCCTGCGCGAGCGGGTCGAACTGCTGGCGGGCCTTCCAGTCTCCGCGGTTGAATCGGTCCTGAGCACGCGCATTCACCTGATGCCCGGCGGCCGGACGCTGGTGCAGACCATGAAGGCGAACGGGGCCTATTGCGCGCTCGTCTCCGGCGGGTTCACCCATTTCACCCGTGCAGTCTGTGACATGATCGGTTTCGACGAAAACCAGGCCAACCTGCTGCTGGAAGAAAACGGCAAGCTGACCGGCAAGGTCGGCGAGCCCATTCTCGGGCGGGACGCCAAACGGGCGCGGCTGGAATTTCTGGCCGCCGACAGAGGGCTTGCACTTGACGAAACCCTGGCCGTCGGCGACGGCGCAAACGATCTGGCCATGATCGAGCGCGCCGGTGCCGGGGTCGCCTATCGTGCCAAGCCCGCGGTTGCCGCAGCCGCTGATTTCCGGGTGGACCACGGCGACCTGACCGCCCTGCTCTACCTGCAAGGCTATGCCGAAAGCGATTTTATGCTGAGCTGAGCTACCGAGAGCGGCTTGGCCGTCGTACGGTCATCAAAAGTACAGCCCGCGCATTCAGGCGTCAGACAGTTGCAACCACAGCTCCAACCGGGCAGCCTCATCCTGAGGAGGACCGCCAGGTCCGTCTCGAAGGATGGGCGGCGTACACCGGAACAAGCGGCCCATCCTTCGAGACAGCGCTCACGCGCTTCCTCGGGATGGGGTTCGGGATGGAAGTCCAATCAGAGACATAAACAAAAAGGGCGCCATCCGGCGCCCTTTCCTCATTCCAGATTTAGTCGGGATCACTCGTCCTCGATCCGCACCGGCACGAAGCGGACGTCGCCGGTCGGATTGGCCAGAAGCAGGAGGGCGGTTCGGCGGCCATCCTCTTTCAGCTTCTTGATCTCGGCCTCGACATCGGCCGGCGTCGCCACGGACTCCTGGGCGACTTCCTTGATGACGTCGCCGGCGGTAACCCGCTTTTCCTCGGCCGAAGACCCCGGAACCACTTCGGTGACGACGACGCCGGAGACATCTTCGTCGATGGAAAACTGCTGGCGTAGCTTATCGTCGAGTTCGGCAAGCATCATGCCGAGAACTTCGCTTTTCTTGACGGTGTCTTCCGCCGGCTGTTCCTCGGTGCTGGCCTTGGCTTCCTGCACGTCGTTCTCTTCCAGCCGTTCCAGCGTCACGGAGATGTCGACTTCCTTGCCCTTGCGCAGGACGACCACGTCGACGCTCTTGCCGATGGTCGTTTCGGCGACCATACGCGGCAGTTCCCGCATGGCTTCGACTTTCCGGCCGTCGAACTTGATGATGACGTCGCCCGGCTCGATCTTCGCCTTGGCGGCCGGACCATCGTCCGTGACGCCGGCGACCAGCGCGCCCATGGCGTGATTCATGCCAAGGCTTTCGGCGATTTCGTCGGTGACTTCCTGGATGCGGACACCCAGCCAGCCGCGGCGGGTTTCGCCGTATTCGCGCAGCTGCTCAATCACACTCATCGCCGTCTTGGCCGGGATCGCAAAGCCGATGCCGATGGAGCCGCCGGAGGGAGAAATGATCGCCGTGTTGATACCGATCACGTTGCCTTCCATGTCGAACAGCGGTCCGCCGGAGTTGCCCCGGTTGATGGAAGCGTCAGTCTGGATGAAGTTGTCGTAGGGACCGGAATTGATGTCGCGGTTGCGGGCCGACACGATCCCGACGGTCACGGTACCGCCCAGGCCGAAGGGGTTGCCGATCGCCATCACCCAGTCGCCGACGCGGATCTTGTCGGAATCTCCGAAGCTCACGTCCGTCAGCGGCGTTTCCGGCGTCACCTTCAGGACGGCCAGGTCGGTCTTCTCGTCCGAACCGATGATCTCCGCGCTCAGCTTGGTGCCGTCATTGAAATTGGCCGTGATCTCGTCCGCACCTTCAATCACGTGATTATTGGTGATGATGATGCCTTCCTTGCCGTCGATCACGAAACCTGAACCGAGGGACTGCACTCGCCGCGGCTGGTCGTCTTCCCGGTTCTGCCGGTTGAAGAATTCCTCGAAGAACTCCTGAAAGGGTGACCCTTCCGGAACCTGCGGCATCGGCACGGAGCGATGCCCCTGCACAGTCTGCGCGGTTGAGATGTTGACGACCGCGTCCGCGAGGTTTTCGGCCAGGTCCGCGACGGAGACCGGGCCTTGCGCCCTTGCTGGTACGACAGGCTGAAAAGCCACCATTCCGCCGAGCGCCACGCCCGCTGCCGCGAAAGCAATGCGGGACATCCGACGACGAATAAATTCTGGTGCCATGGGGCGTTCTCCTTATCCCAACGGGTTGGAGTGTTTGTTTCTTCCTGAATATAGAACGGGCGGAAGGTTTTTGCGCCTCCCGCCCGAAAACTTTTCGTTATCCGCGAATGATCCACACAAGAAATACGCCCAGTGCGGCCGCGATCAGGCCGGCTACGCGCAAAGTCTGGTCCGGCGCCTCGAGGGCGCTGCGCATCACGCTCTTCATGCCACCGGGCAAAAGAGCGTAGAGAACACCTTCGAACACCAGGACGAGACCCAGCGCCGTCACCAGTTCATTCATTGCGCGGCAATGTCGGGCACACGCACGGAAACGTCGCTGCCCCCATTGTCGTTGTCCGGCTTGGCCGCCTCGGCGCCTGCCGGGTCCTTGAAGAACCGGAAGAAGCTGGAGTCGGGCGACAGCACGAGGCTCGTGTCGCCGGATTTCAAACCTGCCTCATAGGCCTGCATGGACCGGTAGAAGGAGAAGAACTCGGGATCGGCACCGAAAGCTTCGGCAAAGATCCGGTTTCTCTCCGCATCGCCTGTACCGCGCGTGATTTCCGAATCTCTTCTCGCTTCAGCGACGATAACAGTCGCATCGCGATCCGCACGGGATCGGATTCTGCGGGCGGCTTCCTCACCCTGCGCCCGAATTTCGGTCGCTTCCTGCTGACGCTCGGTCTGCATCCTGGCGTAGATTGCCTGGGAGTTCGCATCCGGCAGGTCCGCACGGCGGATCTTCACGTCGATCACCTCGATGCCGAGCTGGTCCGCATTGGCATCGATGTCGCGCCGGATGTTTTCCATCACGCCAGAGCGGTTGTCACGGACAAGCGCAACAAAGCTCGTCCGGCCGACTTCAGACCTGAGAGTGGACTGAAGGAACGTCGACAGGCGCCGGTTGGCGGTCTGAACGTTCTGGACGCGCTGATAGAACAGCACGGGGTTGGAAATCTGGTACCGCGCGAAAGCATCCACGATCAGTCGCTTCTTGTCAGATGTGATCGGTTCGAGCGGCGGCATGTTCAGGTTCAGGATGCGCTTGTCGAAATAGACCACGTTCTGGACGAACGGAATCTTGAAATAAAAGCCCGGTTCCGTCTTCGGGTCTTCGACGATCTTGCCGAACTGCAGGACCAGAGCCTGCTGTGTCGGATTGACGATGAAAACTGAAAGATAGGCGACGAACGCCACGATCAGCAGGACGATTGCTACAAAACCGCTACGCATGATCAGTTGCTCCCCGTGCGTTGAGCCGGGGCGGTCGAGCGCCCGTTCAGGTCATTGAGCGGCAGGTACGGCAACACGCCGGATCCGGTCGACTCGCTGTCGATGATGATCTTGTTGTTCGACCCCAGAACCTTTTCCAGGGTTTCGAGATAGAGACGCTCGCGGGTCACGTCAGGTGCTTTCTTGTACTCTTCGTAGATCTTCGTGAAGCGCTGGGACTGACCGGTCGCTTCTGCGATGGTCTGGTCCTTGTAGGCGTTGGCAGCTTCAAGCACACGCGCCGCCTCGCCTCGGGCTTCAGGAACCACCCGGTTGGCATAGGCCTTGGCTTCGTTGCTGATGCGCTCCTCGTCCGCACGGGCAGCCTGCACGTCGCGGAAGGCGTCGATGACCTGCGCCGGCGGGTCCACCCGCTGCATCTGAACCTCTCCGATCTCGACTCCCGAGCGGTAGCTGTCGAGTGTCTTCTGCATCAGGTTGGCAACGTCGTTCTGGATGGAGACGCGGTTTTCCGTGAGGATGGAATCGATTTTCGAGCCGCCGACCACTTCGCGCATGGCACTTTCGGCGACAGCTTTCACGGTCGCTTCCGGATCCTGGATATTGAACAGGAAATCCGCAATGCCTTCATTGGTGTTCTTGATACGCCACAGGACCTTGAAACCGACATCGACGATGTTCTCGTCGCCCGTCAGCATCAGGCTTTCCTCCTGCACGTCCCTGGCCCGAACCACCCCGGCGCTGCTGACATTTTCCTCGGTCCCGACGGTCGTCTCACGCTGCAGCTCGACTTTGGGCGTATAGACCTCGCCGACCGGATAAGGCCAATTGTAATTGAGCCCGGGAGGCGTCTGGTTTTCGACCTTGCCGAGGACCAGCTCGACACCGACTTCGCCTTCATCGACCACATAGAACCCGGTGGCGAGCCAGCCGAGGGCGACCACTGCGATTACGATCAGGACACCGACGGCACCGAGGTTGCCGCCACCGCCCGGCAGGACGTTCTTCATGCGGTCCTGGGTGCGTTTCAGGAGCTCTTCAAGATCCGGAGGAGTGCCGCCACCGCCCCGGTTCGGGCCACCGCCCCAGGGACCGCCGCCACCACCGCCGCCCCACGGGCCGCCGTTGTTTCCGCCACCTTTCCAGGGGCCACCGCCGCCTGACTGATTGCTCCAAGGCATCCAAACTTCCTTCTTTGAAATCCGGCAGGCGTTGCCGGACATGGGCTTTCACAGTTCCGCCCGTTCTGACTCACCGTAGGTTATAGGGAGGTTACCGGTCGCTTTCAACGCAAAGGCCATCGCAAAACGCTTGAAAAATCCACGTATTTTCCCGCGCCGCAGGTGGGGAAGGCAGCCGCGCGTGTCAAGTCCCGAAAGCCGTTCTTCCGCGCTTCAAGGTTAACGGAGCGGTTCAGGCGGTCCGGATCATGTCGACGTGCGGAATGCCGTCCTGGATATAGAGCTCCGAGACGGTCTCGAATCCAAGGGATCCGTAGAAATTCTCCAGATAGGCCTGGGCCGACACATGGATGCGGCATCCCGGCACCCGCCGTCGCGCTTCGTCTATGCCCGCCTGCATCATGAGGCGGCCGAGTCCGGCTCCGCGCCCTTCCTGCGAAATAACGACGCGGCCGATCCGCGCTTCGCCGTTCTTCACGTCGGCAAACAGCCTGATCGCCCCGACCAGGGCACCCGTTTCGCGGTTGCGGATGTGATAGTGCAATGCCTCGGGGTCCCTGCCGTCGATATCCGCATAGAGGGAGGCTTGCTCCAGAATGAAGATGTTCTGGCGGAGCATCAGGAGGTCGTGGACGTCATGATTGCTCAGTTCGTCGAAACTCAGCCATTTGGCCGAAAGCATTTCCGGCAGGGTGTCGGTCGGGTTCATTCAAGGTCACTCAGAAACAGTCAGGGTTTGCGGCGGTAGGTCACGAAGGCGAAATCCGCACTGTCTTTTTCGCTTCGCTCCCCCGCCTCGCGGCTGGTTTCCACCCACAGGGCCGGATCGATTTCCGGAAAGACCGTATCGCCTTCCGGTTCCGCTTCCACTTCGGTGATTTCCAGACGGTCGGCCAGCCCGATCGCTTGGGCATAGATCTGCCCGCCGCCCATCACCACGATTTCTTCCGCCCCAAGGTCCGCTGCAAGGTCCCGGGCCCGATCCAGCGCCGCCTCCAGCGAAGCCGCGACTTCCGCTCCCTCCGGCGCATAATCCGGATCGCGGGAAATGACGACATGCGGGCGCCCCGGCAGCGGTTTGCCGCCGAAGGACAGAAACGTCCTGCGGCCCATCACCACCGGCTTGCCGAGCGTGATCCTCTTGAACCGCTTCAGGTCGGTGGGCAGCCTCCAGGGCATATCGTTTTCCGCCCCGATGATCCCGTTCCGGGGAACGGCGGCGATGAGGACAATTTCAGGCACGGTAGTTCCCCGAATCCGGTTTTCAATCTTCTGCAAGCCTCCTAGCATGGAAACCGGGACGAAGAAAAACCACGGAATTTTTTAGGCCTGGGTGTCGGATCGAGGCGGCCCATCACGTTCTTGAAGACTAGCCCTTTGAAATCAGGAGAATTTTGAAAGATGTCCGACCTGATGGAGACCGTATTGATCGAGCGCGCCCGGGCCATGATCCCGGAGGAGAATGTCGAGCAGAAACGCATGTTCGGCGGAACCTGTTTCATGGTCAACGGCAACATGCTCGCCTGCGTCTCGAAACGCGGGCTGATGGCCCGTGTCGGCAAGGACCAGGAGGCCGACGCCCTTTCAAGGCCGCATGCGTCGCCCTGCGAACCGGCCGGACGCCCGATGCCGGGTTTCATCCGGGTGGAGCCGGAGGGCATTCAATCGGACGACGATCTCAAACGCTGGGTCGACCTGGCGCGCAACTATGTCTGCGCCCTTCCCCCAAATGCCGCCAAAAGAAGACGTCAAAATCGCGAAGGGCTGACCGATGACAACCGCCGGCTACCTCCCGGAAACCTTCGTCTTTCTGAAGGCGCTTGCGGACAACAACACGAAGGACTGGTTCGAGGCCAACAAGGCGGACTACCAGCGGTTCGTCAAGAAACCTTCAGATGCTTTCCGCGCCAGCCTTGAAACGGCACTTGGCGAGTTGACCGGTCACGAAATCGTCTCCAAGCAGTTCCGCATCAACCGGGACCTGCGCTTCTCGAAGGACAAGACACCCTACAATACCCATGTCCGCATGGCGTTCTGGCCTAAGGGCAGCCGGTTCGAGGGCAAGGATGCGCAGCCGCCCTCGTTCTTCCTCTCCATCGAAGCGGACCATATCCGTGCCGGCACGGGTTGCATGGCCTTTGCAAGGCCGGAACTCGGCGATTATCTGCACAGGCTCGAAAATGGCGGCGGAGACGCACTTGCAAGCCTCCTGAAAGCGCTCGGCTCGAAGGGGTTCGAGCTATCCGCGCCCGACCTTGCCAGGGTGCCGAAAGGCTTCCCTTCCGCCCATCCCCATGCAGAGCTTGCCAGACACAAGGGCCTTGCGGTCTGGAAAACGCTGAAGGATACAAGCCTGGTTCAGGGGGAAACCGGCGCAGGCCCCCTTCTGGACCTGTGGGCGAGCACCCTTCCCTTCTGGAACTGGCAGTTGGAGCTTTCGGAAAGAACTTGATCCAAAGCGCTTTGAAAGCTAGGACCGTAGCAAACAAGACTATTACCTGCGATGGACACCGATGGTATCGAACACCGAGCTGGCACAGCATTTTCCCAAGGACTTCCTATTCGGCGTCGCCACGGCCGCCTACCAGATCGAGGGCGCCACAAACGAAGACGGCCGCAAGCCCAGCATCTGGGATGCCTTTTCGAAGATGCCGGGCCGCGTCTTTCGGAACCATTCCGGCGACGTGGCCTGCGACCATTACCACCTTTGGGAAAGCGATCTGGACCTGATCAAGGCGCTTGGTGTCGACGCCTACCGGTTTTCCATCGCCTGGCCGCGCATCCTGCCGGACGGCCGTGGGCAGGTGAACGAGAAGGGACTGGACTTCTATGACCGGCTGATCGACGGAATGGTCGCGCGCGGTCTCAAGGTCTATCCGACCCTCTACCACTGGGACCTGCCCTTGACCCTTTCCGGCTTCGGCGGCTGGACGGCCCGCGACACGGCGGAGGCCTTCGCCGAATATGCGGAGATCGTCGTCCGGCGCCTCGGCGACCGGATGGACGCGCTTGCCACCATCAACGAGCCCTGGTGCATCTGCCACCTGAGCCATCTCTATGGCATCCATGCGCCGGGCGAGAAAAGCGTCGACGCCTTTGCCGCGGCCGTTCACACGCTGAACCTTGCCCACGGAATGGGAACGATAGCGGCCCGTTCAGTCCGCCCGGATCTGCCGGTCGGTATCGCGATCAACGCCCATTCCATCTATCCGGCAAGTGGGAGCGAGCAGGACGCGGCTGCCGCTGAACGGGCCTTCCTCTTCCACAACGACATTTTTTTCTCGCCGCTGTTCAAAGGCTCCTATCACCCGGAGATCCTCGATGCCCTGGGCGCGAAGATGAACATCCGCGAAGGAGACCTCGAGATCATCAACCAGCCGCTCGACTGGTGGGGACTGAACTACTACACGCCGATGCGGGTCAAAAAGGCGGAAGATCCGGCCGCGGTCTATCCGATGGCGGACACCGTGCCCCCGGCCCCGGGTTCGGACCTCACCGACATTGGCTGGGAGATCTACGAGAAGGGCCTCAGCGATCTCCTGAAGGATCTCCATGCCCGCTACCCGCTGCCGGACTGCTACATCACCGAGAACGGTGCCTGTTACAATGACGAACCGGTCGAAGGCATCGTCAACGATCAGCGCCGCATCGATTATCTCGAGAAGCATTTCGGCGCTATTGCCGATGCGAGGGCGGCGGGCGTTCCCGTGGAGGGCTATTTCCTCTGGAGCCTGATGGACAATTTCGAATGGGCGGAAGGCTACCGGATGCGCTTTGGCATCGTCCACGTCGACTACGACACCCAGGTCCGCACCCTGAAAAACAGCGCCCACTGGTATCGCGAATTCGTCGAGGCGCATAAGGGAGCGCGGTAAAACCTTATTGCTTGTCTTTCGTCGTCCCGGACGAGCAGAGCGAGATCCGGGACCGGAGAACCGGATCAATGGTGGTGAAAACCTGAACCCGTCGGCTCCCCTATCCCGGATCTCCACTGCGCTGCGCCCGGGATGACGATTGAGAGCCTGTGTTTCCTCTTTAGCCGCGGCCCCTTCAGACCAACACACAGACCTACGCCCGAACTTCCTCCAGGCTGGCCAGGATGACATCGTTCCACACCCGCTCGGATACGAACCGGGACGAGCGGTCGTCGTAGCTGCCGGCAAATATCACCGCAGCTACGTCGGCCCTGGGACACAGCCACAACCGCTGGCCGCCATTGCCGAAGCCCGCAAACCACTCGACCGACCCGCCGAGGGCCGGAACCTGTGACTGCCCGCAGAGCCAGTAGTAGCCGTAGTCCGGCCCTTCCGTCGTGGCAATCACCGGCCGGAGCGACGCAAGCAGCCAGGCCCCCGGAACGATCCGGCGTCCCTGGCAGAGGCCGTCGTTCAGAACCATTCGGCCGATTTTCAGAAGATCCGGCGCAGTCAGCCGCAGACCGGAGGCGGCCGACGGCGCGCCGTCCCTGCCGGCGGACCATTCGAACCGGGTGATCTCGAGCGGCTCGAACAGGGCTTCCCTCGCAAATTCCGGCAAGGTCCTGCCCGTTCCCCGCTGCAGGATCTCGCCGATCAGCGTTGTCGCTCCCGCGCTGTAGATCCAGCGTGTTCCGGGTTCCGCAACCAGCGGCCGTTCGAGAACGTAGCGCATTCGATCCGGCGCCATTTCCATCAGGACCTCGCCGTTTTGCGGATCCTTGTACGGACGGTCTTCGTCCCACTCCATGCCGAGGCTCATGGTGAGCGCGTGTTCGACGGTGCGGCGCATTCGCTCTGGATCAGCTGCAAGGTCGCCGTATTCCGGGAAGAGTTCGAGCAACGGCGTGTCGAGCCGCGGCACCTCCCCCCGTTCCAGGGCGATGCCGTAGAGCAGGCTGACGATCGCCTTGGTGATGGAACGAAGGTCGTGCAGCGTCGCGGTGTCGAAGGTCACATCGCCGATCGGACGTCCCATGCACTCGTCCGGGCCGGATCCATAGCTTTCCAGTACGATCTCCCCTTTCCGGTCGGCCAGCACCGCGTGAATTTGCGGCAACAATCCGCTGTCGGCTTCCATGCACAGCTTGCGGCCGATCATCGGATCGAAACCGAGCATTTCCGCCTTCAAGGCGTGGGGTGAGAGGGAAAGGCCCGTGGCTGACATCGGCATAACGACTCTCCCGGTTGAACGAGTAGGCCCTCATCATCCTCTTTTCTTCCGCTTTTGCGAAGCCCTGTCCGTCCGCACAGGGAAAGAGCAAAGACCGCTTGACCGTCCAGCTGCTGGAACCTCTAATTCACTTGGAAAAGGCGCGGGAACGCCGGATTGTTCCAAGGTCTGTCCGGCGCCGCCATGCAGCACTGTCCCTCGGGATCGGATCATCGGACGTAGAACGTGAACAGAAGAAGTTTCCTGAAATCGGCACTCGCCGGAACCGCAACAGCATTCCTGCCGGGCTTTTCCCTTGCCCGGGCGGATGACGGTGTCTTTCAGCTCAGCGCGGAAAAAGGCAGCGCAAGGCTTTATGGCGAGGATGGCGGCCTTTCCGACCTCTGGCTCTACAACGGCAGCTTCCCCGGTCCTGAAATCCGGGTGAAAAAAGGCGAGCGGGTCAGGGTCCGGTTCACCAACCGGCTGGACGAGGCGACTTCCATCCACTGGCACGGCATCCGCATCGACAACGCAATGGACGGCGTCCCGGACCTGACGCAAAAGGCCGTAGCGCCGGGCGAGAGCTTCGATTACGACTTCATTGTGCCGGATGCGGGCACCTTCTGGTATCACGCCCACAACAGGAGCTGGAACCAGGTGCCACGCGGCCTTGCTGGCCCGCTGATCGTGGAGGAAGTAGAGCCCGTCTTCTCGCCGGAGACCGACATCACGCTTGCACTCAGCGATTGGTGGCTCGATGAAAGCGGCGCCCTGGAGACGGCAAGCTTCGGGGCCATGCACGATTTCGCCCATGCCGGGCGGCTCGGCAATTGGCTGACCGTCAACGGCCGCTCCATGCCGGACATTCCCTTGCAGGCAGGACGCTGGCACCGCCTGCGGCTCATCAACATGTCGACCGCCCGCATTCTGGAAATCAACCCGGCCCGCTTCGGCGCGAAGGTCATTGCCCTTGACGGTCAGGCCTTTGATGCCCCGCGCGACATCGATGCCCCCCTGCAGCTTTCCCCAGCGCAGCGCATGGACCTGGTCCTGCGTCCGGAAGACCCCGGCACGTTCCCTTTCGAACTGATGAACGGGCAGCCTTTCACCTTTGCCAATTTCAAGGTGCAGGAAACGGCCGGCGACGACTTCCCCCTCAGGCTGCCTGCGAAGAACAGCCTGCCGGAACCCGATCTCGGCACGGCGCTTGTTCAGCCACTGGTCATGGCGGGCGGCGCCATGGGAGGCATGGCATCGCTGATGCGGAACGGCGAGGAACTCGGCCCGCGCCGGATGATGGAAGCCGGCCTGTTCTGGGCTTTCAACGGCGTCGGCGGGATGGAGGAGAAGCCGATGTTTTCAGCCACACGCGGCGAAACCATCGTGCTGGAAAGCCGCAACGACACCGCCTTCCCTCACGCCATCCACCTGCACGGCCATCACTTCCGCGTTCTGGAACGCAATGGAAAGAAGCTGGAAAATCCGGACTGGCGAGACACCTTCACGAGCGATCCGCAGGAGGTGGTGAAGATCGCCTTCGTCGCCGACAACCCCGGCAAATGGCTGCTCCACTGCCACATGCTCGGCCACGCGGCCTCCGGCATGATGACGTGGTTCGAGGTGGAGTGATTTAGGGCAGAAGACTAAACCGCAATAGGCGCCGCGATATGCGGAAGCGGGTCGTAGTTCACCAGTTCGAAGTCTTCATATTTGAACGCGAACAGATCGGTGACTTGCGGATTGATCTTCATCTGCGGCCAGGCGCGCGGCGTTCTTGTGAGCTGTTCGCGCGCCTGGTCGAAATGGTTGGCGTAAAGATGCGCGTCGCCGAAGGTGTGCACGAAATCGCCGGGTTTCAGGCCCGTGACCTGCGCCACCATCATGGTCAGCAGCGCATAGGAGGCGATGTTGAAGGGCACGCCGAGGAAGACGTCGGCCGAGCGCTGGTAGAGCTGGCAGGAGAGCCTTCCCTCAGCGACGTAGAACTGGAACAACGAGTGGCACGGCGGCAGCGCCATCTGATCGACCAGCGCCGGGTTCCATGCCGAGACGATCAGCCGCCGGCTTTCCGGGTTGGTGCGGATCATCTGAAGCAGGTTCGCAATCTGGTCGATGGAACGCCCATCCGGAGCCGGCCAGGAACGCCACTGATAGCCATAGACGGGCCCGAGTTCGCCGTTTTCGTCCGCCCAGTCATCCCAGATCTTGACGCCGTTGTCCTGCAGGTAGCCGATATTGGTGTCGCCCGCCAGGAACCACAGAAGCTCGTGGATGATCGACTTCAGATGCAGTTTCTTTGTGGTGACAAGAGGAAAGCCCTTCGACAGGTCGAAGCGCATCTGGTGGCCGAAGATCGACCGCGTGCCGGTGCCGGTCCGGTCGCCCCGGTCGACACCCTCGTCCAGGATTTTTGCCAGAAGATCGAGATACTGCTGCACGGCGCGGCCCTTCAGGTCGGGAGGTCGGTCATTCGTGGTCAACTTGGCAGATTTTCGCGAAAACGCATCCCCCCGAAAGAACATTTTGGCCCACTTTCCCCAGATCCTGTCGTGTCTGTGCCCCTCCCCCCTGTGGGTGAGCTTTTCCGGCAAAGAAGCGCGACAGCTGCCAAGCCCCTTTCATTTCGGGTCCGGAGCGCTTATATCAGGCGTGCTGGTTTACCAGCTATGGCAATAAATGGTCAGTGCAATAAACCTATCGGACCCGGGGGCGGTACCCGGCGCCTCCACCCAAGCCCATGAGGCTGACGCCAAGAAATCTCATGGGTTTCGGCGGGGGCGAAACAGGATCGACGAGGGCGTAAAGACTGTGCTTTTGCTCGGCATTGTACCACCGTTATCGGGCTATCCTAATAGTTGCAAACGACAACTATGCTATGGACAACGCTGTCGCCGCGTAATGCGGTGCCGGTAGTCCTTTAAAGTCCTGCTGGGTAGCACCGGCAGGCGGGGTCCGGAGGCACCTGGCAACAGAAGCCTCCACTTCTCCCTTTCCCGTGTTTTTGAGATCTGTCCGGTACACTTGCCCGCAAGAGTGCTGTAACTTGGACGCTTGGGACCATTAATCCGGGGTCTCTTGGAAAAGAGCCTTTTCTTTTTCGGCCCGGACCGTCAATGTGCTCCTGATAACCGAGATTCCCATCGAGATTCGACGAAAGCCGATGTCTGAAGACCTTCTGCGATACGACATTCTGATCCAGGACGCGCTGCGCGGCGCGGTGAAAAAAATTCTTGCCGAAGTCGGACGCACGGGCCTGCCCGGAGAGCACCATTTCTATATCGCGTTCGACACAAACGCGCCGGGAGTCCGCATCTCCCAGCGCCTGAAGGAACGCTATCCGCAGGAAATGACGATCGTCTTGCAGCACCAGTTCTGGGACCTAGCCATCGGCGAGCACGCCTTCGAGGTGGGTCTCTCCTTCGGCGGCGTTCCGGAGAAGCTGCTGGTGCCCTTCTCGGCAATCAAGGGCTTCTTCGATCCTTCTGTCCAGTTTGCCCTGGAGTTCGACCCCGGCAAGACCGCGGAAGAACTTCCCGAGGAACTTCTGGAAGCGGTCGAGGAACTTGCCAGGGCCGAACAGGAAATGACGGCCGCGGGCGAGCAGTCCAACCAGGACACGGACGGCAAGGAAGTGGCAGCAGGAGCCAAGCCGGGCGCGGAAGCCACCGGCAATGACGGCGGCGGCGAAGTCGTGTCGCTGGATGCGTTCCGCAAGAAGCCCTGACCATCGGAGCTCATTCCATGAGCGCGGACATCATCAATCTGCGCCAGGCGCGCAAGCAGAAGCAGCGGAAAGACAAGCAGAAGTCCGCCGAAGACAACCGCCGCAGGTTCGGCCGCAGCAAGGCCGAACGCGAAGCCGCGCGCCGCAGGCGCGAAGAGCTGGAAAGCCACGTCGACGCCCATCTCCTGCAAAAGCCCTCACATCCGGGCAGCGATGGTTCGTCCGGCGACGGTTCTTCCTGACCCGAACATGGCTCTGATCAAGCGTTCCCTCACCCTGCATGGCCATAGGACCAGCCTGGCGCTGGAACCGGAATTCTGGGACGTCGTCGATGCCCATATCGAGGTGGAAAACCAGTCCCTTGCCGGCCTGATCGCGGAGATCGACGACAACCGCGATCCGGACGATCCGCTGTCTTCCGCTGTCCGGGTCTGGGCGCTGAACCGCGTCAGGGCGGAGAGCTCCTGAAAGGTCCGCCTATTGCGGTGCTCCCGGCAATACCAGCGGCCCGCCGGCATCCTTTGTCAGAAGATCTTCAATGGAAACCGGTGGATCCAGCGGAGGCAGGCCGCCGTCGGAAGGAATTGCCTCCGGCGATGGGGGCGTTTCGGGGCCGGACGAACCGATGATGGCGCGGATACGGTCCGCGAAAGGGTTTGCCTTTTCCGTCTTTTCAACATGGAGGTGGCGCACGGGTGCGACAACTCCGTCCTGTGACGTCGCCGCGTCGTCCCCCGGGGCGTTTCCAAGCTCCGTGGCCTCGATCGCGCCCTGTTGCGAAGGAAAGGGGCTCTCCACCTGGGGGAGCGCGCTTTCCTCGGCGGGGATCGGTTGTACCGGCGCGGGCTGAGCCGTTTCCCGGGACTCGGGGTCCGGTTCGGCTTCCGGTCGCGCGTTCGGAACAACTGCCTGGTCGTCTTGCGCGTTTTGCTCCTCCGGCCGGCGCTGCCGCTCTTCTTCCGCCGCTGCCGCGGCGGCTTCCGCCTCGCGCTCGCGGAGAGCCTTTGCCTCGCGCTGGTGCTTCAGTTCGCGCACCAGCCGGTCCCGTTCCAGAATTTCCGACTGAAGCTTTTCCACCCGTTCCACCTCCTGCTCGAAGGCGCGCAGGGTCAGATAGGCGCTGAAGGGGGCGATGTCGACCCGGCGAACGGGGGCGTCCACCGGTCCTTCAAACAAAAGTCCCACCTGGGGTTCCGCGCCGGTCACCGCATCCTCGCCCGGATCGACCTTCAACGAGAAATCCGCATCGAGTTCGTCCGTTCCAAGGTTCACTTCCGCCGAGCCGAAGATCTCGGCCTTTTTGGAATCGACGACCACATTGCGGGCGCTCAGCCGTCCGCCAACCAGCGTGAGCGTTCCGTCCACCCGGTCGAACGGCAGGCTGCCGGCATCCATGTGGCTGACGAAGACGTCGCGGATCTTGTCGTCCTGAAGGTCGAGACCGGCGTCTGCCGCACGCGTGACCAGTGGAAAGGCCTGCGGATTGAGGCCCCGGAAATCCCCGTTCTTCATGACGAAGGTGCCGCCACCGCTAAGTCCGCTGACGATTGCGGAGATCGACCGCCCTGCCCCCTCGAATTCCAGAAACAGGTCCAGCGAGCCCGAGACCACCGCCCTGCCGTCCCGGCGCCAGGCGAGTTGCCTCAGGTCGGCCTTGTCGAGCTTGAAACGTCCGGAAAGAGCGGCTTCCGCGTCCGAGCGGCGCACGGACAGGCTTGCGTTCACCTTGCCGCCCGCAAACGATCCCTCGAGCCTGTCGAGACGCAGAAGTGCCGGTGTGAGACGCAGTTCCGCCCTTGGGCTTGCCACTTCCGTTTCATCGCCGATCCGCAGGCGATCCGCCTTCACCTGCAGCGTCACGTCGACGCCGTCGAGAAGCGGTTCTCCGAACGGGGCGACCGGCCAGATGCTGGAGCCGTCCCCGGCCGAGAACCACTGGTCGGGCCCAAGAACCAGCTCCGTGAGGCCGCCGAGATCGGCTTCGGAGACGCTGAGCTCGCCGCTGAAGCGCCGGTTCCGTTCTCCGGGGGCAGGTTCAAGATCGCCTTCCAACCGGCCCTCGAAGGTTATGCCCCCGATCGTGCCGGACGCCTTCGGTACCGCGATGGAGCTTCCAACGCCCTCCAGCTCAACCTTCAGGTCGGCCGGGATGGTTCCGGACATCACCGGCATGACCCGTCCCGCCATCAGGGCAAGCGGTGCGATGTCGCCGGTCCTTCCGGTCACGGTCAGGCGGTATTCGGGGTCACCGTCCTTCTTGAGGGCGAGCGTTCCCGTTGTACCGAGCGTGGTTGCACCGACTTTCGAGGCGAGTTCGACGGTCAAACCCTGTGACGGCACCCCGCTTGCCGACAGCGACAGGCTTCCGCCCTGAACCGTATCGACCGGGATGATATCGAAACCGAGCTGTTGCAGAAGCTTGCTGCCGTCCGGTCCCTCAAGCCCGAGAGCCACGTCGATATCCGCGTCCTGCCACTCGTCGACCCGTCCCTTCATCTCCGCCTTGACGGACGTCCGGGCGCCTCCCGCCGCGCCTTCGAGAGTGAGCGTCATATCGGTCGCATCGCCCGAGGCGGCGGCTTTCAGCGCCGCGTCGAATTTTGCCGGAACGAGACTTGCCGCAGCCTTTTCCAGCCGCTCGGCAAAGACGCTCTGCGGAAACAGACCTGCTGCGAGGGAGACGAGGCCTGAAAGGTCACGCGCATCAAGCGTTCCGGACACTTCGCCTTCGGGCGCGGAAAACAGCTTCTGGATCTGGCCCTGCACATCCAGGCGCGCTCCGGCGAGGTCATCGGCGAACAGGCGGTCAATCCGCACGCCGCCGTCGGAATACTCAGCCTCCAGCGCCAGCCCCTTGCCGTCGACGCCCCGGGCGGAAACCTGTTTGGCCCGCAGCCGCACGGAAACGTCGAGTCCTTCAGGATCCTTGGCCGCTCCGCTCTCCGACCGGTCCGGCTGGATCAGCGTGGCCAGCCCCTGGATCTGGTCGAGGTCCAGCTTGTCGGCGTCAAGGCTCAGGGAGAACTCCGCATTTCCGGATCTCGGCTTCCTGTAGGCCAGACCGCCCCGCGCCTGTGAACCGGCAAGCGTCAGCAGCATGTTGTCGAGGGCTGCCCCTTCCGGAACAAGATTGAGCCGCCCTTCGAGGGAAACCGGGTCTATGGTGGTCACACCGGTGTCCTTCTGCTTCCACCAGCTCAGGAACGATCCGGGTTGCTCGGAACTGATCGAAACGGCACCACGATAGGTCAGCTCGGGATCAAGACCGAGATCGCCCTGGGTCGCGACGGTCGTGCGGCCGGGCAAGCGCCCGGCAAGGCGGGCAATCCGCCAGCCGCCGAGCATGGTTTCCAGGTCGAGGCGCACGTTCTGGATGATGCCGCCGCCGGCAACCAGGGCAGGCACGTCCATGGAAATCGCGCCGTCGATCGACGGGATCGGTACGGCCCGAAGGGCCGCGACCAGCTGCCTGCCGGCCGTATCGAGCGCGACAGGCGCCTGCGGGCCGCCGCCCAGCAAACGGTCGAGATCGACCTGTTTGGACTTCGCCCGGACCTCGAACCGCTTGTTGCCGGCATAAACGAGATCCGCGTTGCCGGTCAGCGAAAGGCGCTTTTCCTCCGGCCCGTAGCGGAATTCGAACTCGGGAACCGCGACCTCGGCGATGTCCGCGGAAAACCTGCCTTCCGCTTGCCAGCCGTTGGTTTCGTCTTCGTCCATCGCAACGGAGGCGATGTTGAAGCTCCCCTCGAAGGATGGCGCGGCATCGGACTGGCTCAGCATCCCGTCGAAGGCGAAATTCACCGGCCGGTCGGTCGGCGTGATCTCGCCCTTGATCCTGAGGCCGGCCTCGTCCAGTGCCCTGCCCGTCGCCAGGCTGACGTTATAGGGCGCCCCGTCCAGCGTGAGACTGCCGGCGGCCTTGAACGGACCGGCGAGGGACCGGGCGCTGACCGAAAGGTTACCGTTGTCGAAGCGGTGGGTCTCTCCGGACCGGGCATCGACAATCGTCAGCGCGCCGTCCCGGATCGTAACCTTTTCGAAGGCGACATCCTCGGGAGAGAGCTTTGCCAACGCGCCTGTGGCCGTTTTCGCCGTCAGCCAGTCGAGCCGGCCCTGTTCGTCCAGCGACAGGGACAGATGCGGCCGGTCAAGCTCCATGTCGATGACGCGGATTTCGCCTTTCAGCAGTGGCGGCAGCTCGATCCGGATGTTGAATTGCGATACGACCAGCAGCGGGTCTTCGGCTTCGCCCACCCGGACGTCGGAAAAGCTGATGGAGGGCGCGGGCAGCAGCCTGAGGTCGGCTTCTCCCAGAACCGTGACCTTGTGTCCAAGAGCGCGCTCCGCATAGGTCTCGAACGTGGAGCGGTAAACGGTCCAGTCGATAAAGAACGGCCCAACCAGCGCCGTGACCAGCACCAGAATGACGGTGATTCCCAACGTGATGTAGACGGAGTTCAGGCCTTGTCTCCTTGTTCTCCTAAGTCACCTGCAAGGTGCCTGGCAAATGCAGCAGGTCGCCGGTTCGCAGCGAAATCGGCACGCGTCCCGTCTGCCGGTGATACGTCTGCCTGAAATTGCATCCGTTTGTACAAATCGAGCTCATTGAACTGATTCGATACAATATCATGACTGGGGTCCGTACCCTAAGGCAGGATCTTGCCGGGGTTCATGATGTTGTCCGGATCCAGCGCCTGTTTGACCGCCCTCATGACATCCAGCGCCTCGCCATGCTCCCGGCGCAGATATTTCTTCTTGCCTTGGCCGACACCATGTTCGCCCGTGCAGGTGCCTCCCATGTCGATGGCCCGAAGCGACAGCCGTTCGACGAAAGCCTCCGTCTTGCGAACAGCTTCCTCGTCGCTCAGGTCGACAAGGATCTGGACGTGAAAATTGCCATCGCCGACGTGACCGACGATCGGAGCAAGAAGCCCTTCCGCCAGAATGTCCTCCGCAGTCATCGTGACGCATTCGGCAAGGCGGGAAATCGGAACGCAGACGTCCGTCACCATGATGCTTGCGTCCGGGTTCAGCGTCTTGCCGGCCCAATAGGCATCATGCCGCGCCGTCCACAGCCGGGTACGCTCCTCGGCCGCCGTCGCCCAGTGGAACGGGCCGCCGCCGTATTCCTCCGAAATGGCCGAGAACATTTCCGACTGTTCCCTGACGCCCGCTTCGGAACCGTGGAATTCCAGGAAGAGGGTCGGCGTTTCGGCTAATTCCAGCTTCGAATAGGTGTTGCAGGCCTTGACCTGCATGCTGTCGAGAAGTTCGATTCGTGCGACCGGAATGCCCATCTGGATGGTGGCAATAACGGCATTGCAGGCCGACGTCACATCGGGGAACGGGCACACACCGCCGGAAATGGCTTCCGGCTGGCCGTGAAGGCGCACGGTCAGCTCCGTGATGACGCCGAGCGTGCCTTCCGATCCGACATAAAGCCGGGTGAGGTCGTAGCCGGCCGAGGATTTCTTGGCGCGCCCGCCTGTCCGGATGATCTTGCCGTCGGGCGTGACGACAGTCAGGCCAAGAACGGCATCCTTCATGGTGCCGTAGCGCACCGCGTTGGTGCCGGAGGCCCGGGTCGCCGCCATGCCGCCGATGCTGGCGTCCGCGCCCGGATCGATCGGAAAGAAGAGGCCCGAGTCCCTGATGTAGCTGTTGAGCTGCTTGCGGGTCACCCCCGCCTGGACGCGGCAATCGAGATCCTCGGCATTGACTTCGAGAACGGCATTCATGCGTGACATGTCGATCGAGATCCCCCCGAGCGGCGCGTTCACGTGGCCTTCGAGCGAGGATCCCGTGCCGAACGGGATGATCGGCACCTTGTGCGCGGCGCACAGGCGGACGATATCCGCGACCTCTTCCGTGCTTTCGGCAAAGACGACGGCGTCCGGCGGTTGGTTCTTCAGCCACGTGGTCGTGTGACCATGCTGCTCACGTAGTGCCTGAGACGTGGAGCAGCGATCGTGAAACTGTTCCTTCAGTTTCTCCACGACAGCAGCTACGGTGATGTTCTGATTGACTGTTTGCGGCGCGCTCTTGGCGCTGGCCAGATCCGGCATTTTGACTTCCTCCAGGCGTGCGGCTTTGCTCACGCGGTCTGAAGCTGAATATGTTAGGCCTTGCGCAAAAGGTCAAAGTCAAATCCGGCGGTTAGGGCGAAGTCCTGAACAAAACGAAGAGAGAAAACGCGATGATGGTTCATTTCGAGGCCGGACCGGTCGATAGCGGGATCATGACGGTCAGGCCGGACTGGATCGACTATAACGGTCATCTGAACATGGCCTACTACAACGTTCTTTTCGATACCGCCGTCGACCAGGTTTTTGAACAGCTCGGGCTCGGTCCGGATTATGTGAAGACGCGGAACGCCTCCTTCTTCACCGCCGAGATCCATGTCTGCTACCTGCGCGAACTGAGCGCGGGCATGCCGGTGATCGTGTCGCTACAACTGATCGACTTCGACGAGAAGTGGGCCCATTTCTACCAGGAACTCCGGCACGCGGAGGAAGGCTGGCTGTCGGCGACCTCCGAACAGATGAGCCTGCATGTCGACATGAAGGTCAAGAAGGCCGCCCCCTGGCCTGACGACGTCTACGCCAACATCCGTGCCCTTGGCGAAGCGCAGCGGGACCTGCCCCGTCCCGAGCGCGCCGGGCGGAAGATCGGCATTCCCCGGAAAAACGCATGAAAACCGCCCGCCAGAACCTGGCAGGCCGATTGATTGCCGTTCGTTTCTTCGAGGTCCCGGGTCCGGAAGACCGGGCAGCGGCCAGAAATGATCAGCCGTAGTGGTTGGATACCACCACATCCGCGAGTTCGGTCGAATCCACCACACCGACGACATCGTCGGGACGCGGGATCAGGCCTTCGCCGACAACGATGATGGCGTCGCTGCGGTTGCGGTCGTTCATGCGGGTAATGACCGAGTTCATGATGTTCGTGGACGGGGCGATCACATAGTCGCTCGACAGAACCTCGCGCAGTGTCTGGCCGGCAAGCCGGTCGGCGCGGTAGGGAATCGTGCCGAAGCGGACAAAGCTTGCGATCCTCGGGTCGTCGGAGGCGATGATGTGCGTGTTGCAGTCTTCCGCGACGGCCGCAATCGCTTCCTGGATCGGCATGTCCGCCGGCAGGATCTTGAAGTTCTTGGTCATGACTTCCTTGATCGGCTGCACCAGATACTTGTTCGTATGCCGGTTGACCGGGATCGGACGGCCCCGGTGACGCAGCTTGACCGTGTAGATGTTGTCGGTGATGAGCCAGCGGCGAATTCCAACAGCGATGGCAACGGCAAGAACCAGCGGCACGATGACGTTGTAGTCGCGGGTTATCTCGAAGATCATGACAATGGCCGTCATCGAGGCGCCTGTTGCGCCGCCCACCAGGGCGCCCATGCCGACGAGCTCGAATTCCACCGCGGTGAACCCGCTTTCCGGGAAGAAATAGGCGCAGATCAGACCAACCATGCCGCCCAGGGTCGCCCTTATGAACAGGGAAGGCGAGAAGACGCCGCCCGAAGCCCCGGCCCCGAGGCTAATCGACGTTGCCGCGATCTTCGCCAGGAACAGGATGCCGAGAAGCGCGATGGTGTAGGGATTGGAGTTCAGGATGTCCTGGATAGTCGCATAACCCACCCCGGCCGTGTGGTAGTGGCCGGTGGTCAGAAGCAGGGCATAGCTGAGGATGCCGATCGCCAGCATGCCGACTATGTTCTGCGTGTGGTCGTTGCCCGGAAGAGCGCCGTGAGCAGCCCTGGTTCGGTCGGCAGGCCGAGGCCCGGCCAGGCAGAAGGAGGAAGTCGCCTCATCCCGTGCAACAGCTTATGCGACGGTTGCACGAAATGGCTTAACCGCTGTTCCCGGTGTTCCGATGCCGTGTATCGAACCCCCTAAAGTGTACGGCTTTCAGCGATGAAATGATTCAGCCTGAGCTCATCTTACTCCGGCGGAATGCTGCGGCGATGCAACGGCCGATCAGAGAGACAATCATTGCCTTCGAGCTTGGACGGCTCTCTCTTGAACAGACGAAAATCAAGGGAAAAGCCCTGACTTTTTTTGTGGAATGGCAGAGAAGTTGCGCGACAGGCAATCTAAGATGTCATTGAAAAGAGTTTCCTACTTTGATTCTGGCAGCCGGTTTCATGGAAGATCGTTCGCATTTCACCAAACGTGTTTTCGGTTCCATTCTTGGTGGCCTGGCGTCGATCCCGGCCACCATCAACCTGAATTTCAAGGATTTTCTTCTTCAGAAGAGACACGTGGTCTGGGTCCTGTCATTCCTGATAGGATCTCTTGTCTCCTGGGCGGCCATTCTGTTTCGAGAAGCAATCGGCCTGTTTCAGCTGCCCTGGCTTGGCACGACCTCCGAGCAGGTGGCCAGCGCCGTCGCCGACGTTCCCTGGTATGTCGTGGCTGCCGCACCGGTGGTCGGCGGTCTGCTGGTCGGATTGCTGTTGCAATATGTGCAGCCGATGCAGCGCACCTACAGCGTGGCAGACGTCATCGAAGCCCGGGTCAAGGGCGGCAGGGGGTTGCATTTCTGGCCCGGAATTTCCTCGGCGCTGATCACCGCACTGTCACTCGGGTCGGGGGCAAGCGCCGGCCGCGAGGGCCCTGTGGTTCATCTGGGCGCAACGCTCGGGGAAACCATTGGGCGCCTGTTCAATCTTCCCGATTCGGCCCACCGCACACTCCTTGCCTGTGGTGTGGCCAGTGCCGTCTCCGCATCGTTCAACGCTCCCATTGCCGGTGTCCTCTTCGCCCATGAAGTGATCCTGGGCCACTACGCCCTGTCGGCGATTTCCCCGATCGCCATCTCCGCCGTGACGGGAACGCTTTTCTCGCGCCTGTGGTTCGGCGATGTCGCCGCTTTCATCATTCCCGGCCATCAGATCACCTCTTATTGGGAATTACCGGCATTCGCCCTGCTGGGCCTGATTTCCGCCGCCGTCGCCATCATCTTCCAGTTCGCGTTGATCGGCACCGAATGGGTCGCCCGCAACGTGCCGCTGCCGCTCTGGTCGAGACCGGTGATCGGCGGCATTGCCGTCGGTCTCATCGCCCTCGCCTTTCCCGACATACTCGGCGTCGGCTACGAGACCACCGACGCGGCCCTTAAGGACCAGTTGCCCCTGACCATGCTGTTCGCCCTGCTTGTGGCCAAGACGGTGGCAACGGCGATCACCCTGGCCTCCCGTTTCGGCGGCGGAATATTCTCGCCGTCCCTCTACCTCGGTGCCATGACGGGTGGCGCTTACGGGCTGATCGCCGCGTCCGTTTTCCCCGAACTTGCCTCCAGCGAGGGTCTTTACGCCATCCTTGGCATGGGGGCGGTCGCGGCAGCGGTCCTGGGCGCGCCCTTCTCCACCACGATGATCGTGTTCGAGTTGACCGGCGGCTATGCGCTTTCCATCGCGCTGCTTCTGTCCGTTTCCATAGCCACGGGTCTCACCCAGGCCGTTCACGGCAAGTCCTATTTCCACTGGCAACTCGGCATGCGCGGCTATTTCGTGAACGAAGGTGTCCACCGCTTCCTCGGCGAGACGGTCAAGGTGCGCGACTTCATGGACCCGCCATCGAAGAACGACAAGAACCGCGTGTTCAATCCAGGCAGCGACGGGCCATATCTGCATGACACGGATTCACTGGAAAGTGCGCTGAAAAGCTTCGATTCCTGCGGCGAAGCCACCCTGCCCGTCGTCCGAAAGGGCGACGCTACCCAAATCATCGGATCGGCCCGCCATGTGAAGGGACTGAGGTATTTCAACGCCGCGCTGATCAAGGCGAGCGAAGAGGAACATAACTGACCGGACCCCACCAAGCGAGAAGGAGCCGCAACCACCGGCTCCTTCAAACGTCAGATTGCCTTGGTTGCCTGCTCCAGCCAGATGCGTTCCTTCGCCCCGACCAGCGGCCCGACTTCCTCGCGAACCCTTGCGTGATACCGGTTCAGCCAGTCCCGCTCGGCCCCGGTCAGCAGCGAAACTTCCACGAGACGAAGATCGAGCGGCACCAGGGTGATGGTCTCGAAGCCGAGCATCGGGCGCTCGCCGCCGGCAATGTCCTTCGCCTCGGTGACGACCTCGAGGTTCTCCAGACGGATGCCATATTCGCCCGCCGGGTAATATCCCGGTTCGTTGGACAGGATCATGCCCGGCTTCAAGGCTTGCGTTCCTGTCTTGGCGATGCGTTGCGGGCCTTCGTGAACGCTCAGGTAAGCGCCGACGCCGTGTCCCGTGCCATGGTCGAAATCGAGCCCTGCCTTCCACAGGTCGATGCGTGCCAGCGTGTCGAGCTGCGCGCCGGTGGTGCCTTCCGGAAACCGGGCGGTCGAGATCGCGATGTGGCCTTTCAGCACCAGCGTGAAGTGCTTCTTCATCTCCGCGCTCATCTCGCCGACGGCAAGCGTGCGCGTGATATCAGTCGTGCCATCCTCATATTGGGCGCCGGAATCGATCAGGAAGGGCTTGCCGACAGGAATTCTGAGATTGCTCGAACGGCTGACGCGGTAGTGGCAGATCGCTCCGTTCGGCCCGGCTCCGGAGATCGTGTCGAAGGAAATATCTTTCAGGACACCGGTCTGCCGCCGGAATTCTTCCAGTTTTTCGGTAACGCCGATTTCGTCCAGCTCTCCCTTGGGTGCCTCCTCGTCGAACCAGCAGAGGAAACTGACGAAAGCGGCCGCATCGCGAAGATGGGCCGCCCGGGCGCCGGCCAGTTCGACGTCATTCTTGACCGCCTTGGGCAGAAGGACAGGATCTTGGGCCTCGATCAGGGATCCGCCCGCCGTGGTGATAGCATCGGCAATGCCGATGCCGGCAAGCGCCGGGTCGATCATGACCTTCGCGCCGGCCCTGCCCAGGGCCTCCAGCCCTTTCCTGAACTCTCCCGGCTCGTTCAGTTCCGTCAAATCGGAAAGCGAGTCCCGGACGGAGTTGGAAAGCTTGCGGCCGTCGATGTAGAGCGACGGCTTGCCTTCCGCCGGCACCGTGGCGAAAGACAGTGGCAGAGGCGTGTGGCTGACGTCCGAACCGCGGATGTTGAACAGCCAGGCGATCGAATCCGGTTGCGTCAGGACGCAGGCGTCCGCCTTCTTCTCCGCCAGCTTGGACCGGATCTCCGCGATCTTGTCGCCGGACGCCTTTCCGGCAAGTTCGACCGGATAAAGCCTCACCTCGCCGAGCGGCGGCTCGGGCCGGTCTTCCCAGACGCTGTCGACAGGGTTGTCCTGCAGCGTGACCAGTTCCGCACCGGCTTCCTCACAGACCTCGCGGAGCCTGCGGACTTCGCGAACCGTGTGAAGCATGGCGTCGATCCCCAGCTTCTGTCCCGGCTTCAGGCGTTCGGCCAGCCAATCGGTCACGGGTTCGCTGACGAGATGCTGCGCGGGAAAGACCTTCATGTCGACCTGGTCGCGAACCTGGATCGTGTAGCGACCGTCAACGAAGATTGCCGCTTCGTGCCCGAGGACGGCGGCAAGACCGGCGGACCCGGTAAATCCGGTCAGCCATTGCAGGCGGCAATCGTGCGGCGGCACATATTCGCCCTGGTGAGCGTCCGCGCGCGGGACAAGGAAGCCGTCGAGGCCACGGCGGGCAAGTTCTGCCCTGAGAAGCGCTGCATGCGGCGCCCCGCAGGAGGGATCACTGAGATCGTCGAAAGTCTGGAACATGCGCCGAACGGTAATTTGGCCTCCGCCACGGATCAAGCCGGATTATTTTTCCCGGTTCGGCCCGCAGGCGGAAGGAAATTTTAATCATACCGCGTTGCAGCAAAAATTTCGCATATGCGAAATGCGCAAGGCAGTCATGCGTTTGCAGGCCTACCTGACGGACAGGGGAATCGACATATTGGGGTCAAGACAAAAAAGACGTTTCTCCCTAGGGAAGCTCTTGAACTTCAAATGGGAAAGATCACAATGACCATTGCTACGACCACTTCGACCCGTACCGTCGGCGGCAACTTCATGCGCCGTGCATTCGACCGCATGATCGAAGCTCGCTCGACGCAGGCCCGTCGCTATGTCAACGGTTACCTGCTTTCGCTCGACGATGCGACGCTGGCCGCTCACGGCTACGACCGCAAGCAGCTTGAGCGCGAAGGCGCCTCCACGAGCGCATTCTAAGGGCTCAGGACGAAGACGAAGTCGCATTCCGCACCGGACGGGTGCGGAGTGCTGCAAACAAGGTACTGTGCACACCAAAAGAGCCCGACGGGAAACCGGCGGGCTCTTTGTTTTTTTAAGCTTTCTTCCCAGTTTTTCTGCAGTGATGCGTGGCCTTGAATCGCTCAGGCCGTTTTCCGTCCACGAACCAGCGTCAGCGTCAGCCAGCCGTCCTTTTCCCTGCGCCGGTCCAGGATGAATCCCTGGCAGCCATAGGCAAACAGGATGCGTGGGCCGTCCTCGACCCTGAGCCCCGACAGAACCAGCGTCGCGGTCGGGGTCATGTGCGCCCCGATGGATTTGGCCATCTTCATCAAGGGCCGGGCCAGAATGTTGGCGATGACAAGGTCGAAGGGACCGTGGAGCCGGAACCGCCGGTCTTCCATGCCATTGGCGGTGAAGCCCTGGACAAGGTGCCGGGCACCATTGAGGCGTGCGTTTTCAAGCGCCGTCCTGGTGGCAACCGGATCGATGTCCGTCGCCAGAACCGGTTGCCGGGCCTTCAGGGCGGCGGCGATCGCCAGCACCCCCGTGCCCGTTCCAAGGTCCAGAATACGGTCATATTCACGCATGGACAGCAGCCTGTCGATTTCCTCGAGGCATCCGGCCGTCGTGCCGTGGTGACCGGTGCCGAAGGCAAGAGCCGCCTCGATCTCGATGCCGATCGCGCCGGGCACGACCTGGTCGCGATCATGGGCCCCGTGAATGAGGAACCGGCCGGCGCGGACAGGCTTCAACCCTTCCAGGCTCTTTTCCACCCAGTTGATGTCCGGCAGTTCTTCCGCTTCCAGCGGCGCGGCGAAGGCATCCGCGCCCACTCTATCCCGCACGATTTCGGCAGCCTCTTCCGGCTCGACATCGAACAGAAGGATTTCGGCCGACCAGATCCGGCCGTCCGGCGAGGCCTCGTAGACGGCAACCGGATTGCCATCGTCCTCGAAGGCGCGCTCCAGAATGTCCGAAATCCGCTTGGCTTCCAGCTCTTCCGCCGTGATCCGCACCCGGATGGTCTTCATGTCCGTCTTGCCTTCAACTCGTTGCTTTCAAGGCGTGCGGTATAGCGGTTCACCGTCCTGCAGGCCAGCATGAAACGCGCGCGGCGATAGATTACACTGGCCGAACCGTTCTTCTGCTCCATTTCTGGATAAAGTTCAGGAGAAAGAGACCGATGATGCGTTTTCATCCAGGCCCTGCTGCCATGCGGGTACTTAGCCTGCTTGCGATTCTGGCCCTTTGCCTGGCGATGCCAGTTCTCCCCGCAGGGGCGACGCCAGCCCAGGACGCCCTGTTCGAAGCGCTGAAGAACGCCCCGAACGAGGAAGAAGCCCGGAAGGTCGAGGACGACATCTGGTATTCCTGGCTCGACGCAGCTCCGACGCCGGAGATCCGGCGAAAGGTGGACGACGCCATGCGCCGGCGCGAAGCCTATGACTACCAGGGGGCGAAGGATCTGCTCGACGAAGTCATCGCTGAAGCGCCCGACTATTCCGAAGGCTGGAATCAGCACGCCTTCATCCTGTTCCTGCAAGGCAACTATGAAGCCAGCCTCGAGGATATCGACCGCGCCCTTGCCCTGGAGCCGCGTCATTTCGGGGCCCTGTCGGGCCGGGCGATCATCTACATGACGCTCGGCAGGGTCAAACTCGGGCAGCAGGCGCTGAAGGAAGCGATTGCGATCCATCCCTACCTGAAGGAACGGGACATGCTGATCATGCCGCCGGGTGAGGATCTGTGAATCCGCCGGGGGACGTTGCAAGCTTCCAGGCCCGAAATGGCCGCCTTCTCAATGCCGTTCGACGAAACTGTCGATGACTTTCTTGACGCCGGCTTTCTCAAAATCGATCGTCAGCTTGTTGCCCTCGATCGACTTGATCGCGCCGTAGCCGAACTTGATGTGAAACACCCGTTCGCCAAGCGAATAGGCCGAGGGCGTGTCGCTGACCGATTTCGCGACCAGTTCGCCCTCGATGGTGAGTGGTCCCTGACGCTTCATCCGGGCGGACTTGTAGCCGCGCCCGCCGTCGGAAAAGCCGTCGGAAGTTTGCCTGGCCCGCTGCGCGCGCTGCCAGCCCGGCGTCGAGTAGCTGCCGCTGTCGAAGGGATCGTGGCTGTCGAACCGGGAGGGGCCGTAGCCGCCGCCGCCATAACCGCCATAGTTCGAGGACGGTTCGCCGATCTCCACATGATCGGGCGGCAGTTCGTCCAGAAAGCGGGACGGCACGGTCGACTGCCAAAGCCCGTGAATGCGCCGGTTGGACGCGAAATAGATCTTGGCGCGCCGCTTGGCGCGGGTGATGCCGACATAGGCGAGCCGCCGCTCTTCCTCCAGCCCTGCCCGGCCCGCCTCGTCAAGCGCGCGCTGGTGCGGGAAGAGCCCCTCTTCCCAGCCCGGCAGGAAAACCGTGTCGAATTCGAGCCCCTTGGCCGAATGCAGCGTCATGATGGAAACGGCGTCCAGCGCGTCCGCACTGTCCCGGTCCATCACCAGAGAGATATGTTCCAGAAAGCCGGTCATCGACTCGAATTCGTCCATCGAACGGATGAGTTCCTTCAGGTTGTCGAGCCGCCCGGACGCTTCCGCGGAGCGGTCCAGCCGCCACATCTCGGTGTAGCCGCTCTCGTCCAGGATGATCTCGGCGAGCTCGGTGTGCTTCAGGTGATCCAGCTGCCGCCGCCAGCGCTCAAAATTGTCGAGCACGGTCTTCAGCGCGTTGCGTGGCTTGGGCTTCAGCTCTTCCGTATCGATCAGCTGGGCGGCCGCCTGCATCAGCGGTATCCGCTCGGCGCGCGCGACACCGTGCACGAGCTTGAGTGTCGCATCACCGAGGCCGCGCTTCGGCGTGTTGACGATGCGCTCGAAGGCGAGGTCGTCCGCCGGCTGCACCACACAGCGGAAATAGGCCATGGCATCGCGGATTTCCATGCGCTCGTAAAAGCGCGGGCCGCCGATGACCCGGTAGTTGAGGCCGAGCGTGACAAAGCGGTCTTCGAACTCGCGCATCTGGAAGGAGGCACGAACCAGCACCGCCATCTGGTTGAGCGACTGACCGTTTGACTGCAGCGCCTCGATCTCGTCGCCGATCGTGCGCGCTTCTTCTTCCGAATCCCAGACGGAGGCAACCGAAACCAGATCGTGGTCGGGCTCGTCGAAATCGGTGAAGAGCGTCTTGCCGAGCCGCCCCTGGTTGAAGGAAATCAGATGGGAAGCAGCCGCCAGGATGTGGCTGGTGGAGCGGTAGTTCCGCTCCAACCGGATCACTGTTGCACCATTGAAGTCATGTTCGAAGCGCAGGATATTGTCGACTTCCGCCCCGCGCCAGCCGTAGATCGACTGGTCGTCGTCGCCTACGCAGCAGACATTGGGATTGCCCTGGGCGAGCAGCCGCAACCACAGATATTGCGCGATGTTGGTGTCCTGATACTCGTCCACCAGCATGTAGCGGAAGCGGCGCTGATATTCCTGCAGGACGTCTGGCTGGGTCTTGAACAGCGTGATGACATGAAGCAGCAGATCGCCGAAATCGGCGGCGTTCAGGATCGAGAGGCGTTCCTGGTACTGCTCATAGAGCCTGCGGCCCTTGCCGTTGGCGAAAGCCCGCGCCTCGCCTTCGGGAATGTCCTTCGGCCCCAGCGCCCGGTTTTTCCAGCCGTCCAGCATGCCGGCGAAGGCCTTGGCGGTCCAGCGCTTGTCGTCCAGCCCTTCAGCCTGGATGACCTGCTTGATCAGGCGGATCTGGTCGTCCGTATCGAGGATGGAAAAGCTGGATTTCAGGCCGACCAGTTCGGCGTGCTTGCGCAGGATCTTGACGCAGATGGAATGGAAGGTGCCAAGCCAGGCCATGCCCTCGACATTGCCGCCGACGAAGCCCGCGATACGCTCCTTCATCTCGCGGGCGGCCTTGTTGGTGAAGGTTACCGCCAGGATCTCGTTGGGCCGCGCAAGGCCTGTCGCCAGGATATGCGCGATACGGGTGGTCAGAACCCTTGTCTTGCCAGTCCCGGCCCCCGCCAGCACCAGAACCGGGCCTTCCGTGGTTTCCACCGCCAGACGCTGTTCCGGGTTGAGACCGGTCAGGTAATCCGGCGCCCTGCGCGCCGCCATGGCCCGCGCCGCGATCCCGCCTTCCCGCCGTAGAGGCACCGGAGCGGCATCGGCGCGCGTACCCACAGGCTGAAAGGGATCGTCAAAAGGATCGTCGTACCCGTCCGGGTCTGCCATGGTTTACTGGTCCGGTCTTTCGAAAGCTTTCAGGAGAACAATATAGCAACAAACCGGCGCTGGCGAGGCCGGAATGGCGGATTTGGTGGGGACAAGAAGGGGGGCAGGTGAACCTTCCCCCTCATTGTCATCCCTGCGAAGGCAGGGACCCAGTAATCAAAAGCGTTCGAGGATCACGGCAACACCTTAGGTTACTGGATCCCGGTCTTGGCTTCGCCAAACTGGGACGACAAGTGGAGGGGTTTCAGGTCAATTTCGGAAACAAATCATCCCAATTGGGATTATGTTCTTCGATCAGCCGGACCTTCCAGGCGCGCTTCCAACGCTTCAACTGCTTTTCTCGTTTGATGGCCCATTCGATCTCTTCATGGACTTCATAGAAGACCAGTCGAGAGACCTCATATTGGATGTGAACTGGCTGCCAAAGCCCTCTCTATGGAGCGAAATTCGACCAAGTAGACTATTCGTGACGCCGACATAAAGGGTGCCGCCCAGCTTACTGGCGAGAATGAAGACGTAATATTGCTGGTCTAAATGCAATGTCTCTCCAACAATCATCAAAGCATTAGTTTGTCATCCCGGTTTGGCGCTAGCGCCAAGACCGGGATCCAGTAAACGCAGGCACCAGAGAATCACCGCACCGCTCCTGGTTACTAGATCCCGGTCTTGGCTAAAGCCAAACCGGGATGACAACGATAGGATTCTAAGCACCCACCAGATCGAACCAGCCGTCTTCGGAGATCACCTCGATGTCCAGTTCCTGGGCTTTTTTCAGCTTCGATCCGGCGCCGGGGCCGGCGACGACGAGATCGGTCTTCTTGGAGACCGAGCCGGCGACCTTGGCGCCGAAGCGTTCGGCCATGGCCTTGGCCTCGTCCCGTGTCATCCGTTCCAGGGAGCCGGTGAAGACCACCGTCTTGCCGGCAACCGGCGAGCCCGTGGCATCGATCCTTTCGGCCTCCCTTGGCGTCACCTCTTTCAACAGCGCGTCCAACTGGTCGAGATTGTGCTGTTCGGCGAAGAACTCCACCAGTGCCTCGGCAACGATATGGCCGATACCATCGATGTCGTTGAGGTCGGCCCAGGCCTCACCGGTCTGATCGTGCGCCGCCTTCATGGCTGCATAGAAAGCGTCCCAGGAGCCGTAGGCTCGCGCCAGCAGCTTGGCGTTGCCTTCGCCGACATGGCGGATGCCGAGGGCGAAGATGAAACGGTGAAGGTCGATGTTCCGGCGGGCATCGATCGCCTCGAAGAGGTTCTTCGCCGACACCGCGCCCCAGCCTTCGCGGTTGCGCAGCTTCGTGAGCGAAGTCCTGTCGCGGGCTTCCAGGGTGAAGATCTCCGCCGGCGACTTCACCAGGTCGTCCTGATAGAAGGCATCGACCTGCTTGTCGCCAAAGCCCTCGATGTCAAAGGCGTTGCGGGAAACGAAATGCTTGAGCTTTTCCGTTGCCTGCGCCGGGCAGATCAGACCTCCGGTACAGCGGCGCACCGCATCGATGCGGCCGGTCTTCTCGTTCTCCTCACGCACCGCATGGCTGCCGCAGGCAGGACACACGGTGGGGAATTCGAAGGGCTCGGCCCCTTCCGGGCGCTTATCCAGATCCACGTCGACAATCTGCGGAATGACGTCGCCGGCGCGCTGGATCTTGACCGTGTCCCCTTTGCGAAGGTCCTTGCCGCCACGGATCGGCTCGCCGTCCTGGCCAATGCCCTTGATGTAGTCCTCGTTGTGCAGCGTCGCGTTCGAGACCACCACGCCGCCGACGGTGATCGGCTCCAGTTTGGCAACAGGCGTCAGCGCGCCGGTGCGGCCGACCTGAATCTCGATGTCGTTGAGGATGGTGTAGGCCTGCTCGGCCGGGAACTTGTGCGCGATCGCCCATCGCGGCGACCTTGAGACGAAGCCGAGCCGTTCCTGTAAGTCCAGCCGGTCGACCTTGTAGACGACGCCGTCGATGTCGTAGCCGAGCTGCGACCGGTTTTCCTCGATGTTGTGATAGACATCGATCAGTTCCTCAACGCTCTCGCAGCGCCTCATCAGTGGATTGACCTGGAAGCCCCAGGCTTCCAGATGTTTGACCATGCCGAGCTGGGTGTCTTCCGGCAGCGCGCTCATCTCGCCCCAGGCGTAGGCGAAGAATTTCAGCGGCCGGGACGCGGTGATCTCCGAATTCAGCTGCCGAAGCGAACCGGCGGCCGCATTGCGCGGATTGGCAAAGACCTTGCCGCCGTTCGCCGCCATGCGTTCGTTCAGTGCCTGGAAATCGTGATGCGCCATATAGACTTCACCACGCACCTCGACCACGTCCGGCACGTCTCCTGTCAGCTCCGCCGGGATATCCTTGATGGTCAACGCGTTTGCCGTGACGTTTTCACCGGTCGTGCCATCGCCGCGCGTTGCGGCATAGACCAATCTGCCGCCTTCATAGCGTAACGACAGGGAAAGGCCGTCGATCTTCGGCTCCGCCGTCACCGCCAGCGCCCCCATCAGCGGATCGAATTTCAGGAAACGGCGCACCCTGCCAACGAAGTCGCGCACGTCCTCATCGTCGAAGGCATTGTCAAGGGAAAGCATCGGCACCCGGTGGGCTATCTTGCCGAAACCGGAGACAGGCGCCGCGCCTACCTGCGTGGACGGACCGTCCGCCAGCACCAGCTCGGGAAACCGCGCCTCGATCTCCAGATTGCGCCGCCGAAGGGCGTCATACTCCGCATCGGAGATGATCGGTGCGTCTTCCTGGTGGTAGCGACGGTCGTGCTCGGCAATTTCGGCGGCAAGGCGTTTCAGTTCAACCTCGGCCTCTGCCAGGGTCAGCTTGCCGGCGTCGATCACCGCCGTCTCGATGGCCTCGCTCATGTCCGTCCCTATTCCGCTGCCGTCAGAAGCCTGCGGGCCGCGGCCCGCGCTTCATCGGTGATGACACTGCCCGCGAGCATCCGGGCGATTTCCTCGCTGCGATGATCCTCGTCGATCCGCTGTACCCGCGTCGCCACCCGGTCGGGCCTGGCCGCTTCCTTGGCGATCAGGAAATGACCGGCGGCCCGGGCGGCCACTTGCGGCGCATGAGTGACGGTCAGAACCTGTACTGTCGCAGCCAGGCGCGCGAGACGCACGCCGATGGCTTCGGCCACCGCCCCGCCGACCCCGGTATCGATTTCGTCGAAGACGAGCGTCGGCGCAGAGCCCTTGTCGGCCAGCGACACCTTGAGTGCGAGCAGGAAGCGTGACAGTTCGCCGCCTGAGGCGACCTTCATCATCGGACCCGGCCTGGTTCCCGGGTTGGTCTGGACATGGAATTCCAGCTGGTCGATCCCGGACCGGCCGCGGGCCTCCGGATCGCTTTGAATGTCGATGATGAACCGTGCCCGTTCCAGCTTCAGGTCCGGCAACTCGGTCTCCACCGCCTTTTCAAGGGCCCTGGCCGCCTTGCGCCGCTTGTCGGAGAGGGTTGCGGCCTTCTTGTCGTAGTCCGAACGCGCCTTGTGCGCAGCGTCCACCAGGGCAGCAAGCTTGTCCTCGCCCGCATCGAGATCGGCGAGATCGCTCGCCATGCGCGCGCAGAGCTCAGACAGATCGTCCACCGGTACGGAATATTTCCGGGAAGCGGCTCTCAAGGCAAACAGGCGCTCTTCCACGGCTTCCAGCTCGTGCGGATCGAATTCCGTCTCCCGAAGGGCTCCCTCCAGCCCGCCGCGGGTTTCCTCCAGAAGGTCCAGCGCTTCGGCGAGCGTGCGCACGGGCTGACCGAGCAGATGCGGCACCTGGTCCGCCTTGCGCTCCAGACGGCGCAGCAGGCTGGCAAGTTCGGGAATGGGAGACGCGGAGCCGTTCAACGTTTCGAAGGCTTCGTTGAGGTCGCCTGCGATCTTTTCCACCGCCATCATGTCCGTGCGCCGGCCGGAAAGCTCCTGCTCTTCGCCGGTCTGCGGTTTCAGAACGGAGAGTTCGTCCACGGATGCGCGCAGGAAGTCGGCCTCGTTGCGGGCGGTTTCGATCCGTCTTTCATGGTCGATCACGGCCTTTTCGGCAGCTTTGAAGGCGGCATAGGCTTTGGAGACCGCCTCCGCGTCCGCGGTCAGTCCGCCGAAAACATCGATGAGCGCCCGATGGCTTTCCGGGTCGACCAGGGCGCGGTCGTCGTGCTGTCCATGAATTTCGACAAGCAGGCCGCCGGCCTGGCGCAAAAGACCGGCGCTGACCGGCTGGTCGTTGACGAAGGCGCGGGTGCGCCCGTCCGCGGTCTGGATGCGCCGCAGGATGATGTCGCCGTCGTCGTCGACATCGTTCTCTTTCAGAAAGGTGCGGACCGGATGATTTCCCGCCACGTCGAAGACGGCGGTCACCTGCCCCTGAGTTTCGCCATGCCGGACGAGGTCGGCATCGCCCCGCGCCCCGAGGGCCAGCGACAGCGAATCCAGCAGAATGGACTTGCCCGCCCCGGTCTCCCCGGTCAGAACCGACATTCCGGCAGAAAATTCAAGGTCAAGACGGTCGATCAGAACGATGTCACGGATAGACAGCGCGACCAGCATGAAGGCGTGCTCCTTAAAGTTCGGCGCGGCCCACCATATAGGAGGACCGAGTCGTCTTGAAAGAGCCAGATTGGGCATTCCACCTCATTTGTGAGGTGAAATCCAATACCCGGTCGATTGTGCGTCAGATGCTCTTGAAGGCCCGGCTGATCCAGCTTCCGCTGTCCTCGGACGGTTCATAGCCACCCTTGTTCAGCAGAGAATAGGCATCTTTGTACCACTGGCTGTCCGGGTAGTTGTGGCCGAGAACGGCAGCGGCCGTCTGGGCCTCGTTGACGACGCCGAGCGCATAATAGGCTTCCGTCAGACGGAACAGGGCCTCTTCCACGTGGCGGGTGGTCTGGAAGTCGACGACGACCGTCTTGAACCGGTTGATGCCGGCAACATAGTTGCGCCGGTTCAGATAGTAGCGGCCGACCTGCATTTCCTTGCCGCCGAGCTGGTCCTTGACGATCCTGAGCTTCTGCTCCGCATCCGGAACGTATTCGGATTCCGGGAACCGCTGGATGAGTTCGTTATAGGCTGCCGCCGCCTTCCGGGTCACGGCCTGGTCGCGGGTGATGTCCGGCATTTGCCGGAAGTAGCTCTGTCCAGCGATATAGAGCATATAGGCCGAATCCTCGTCACCCGGGTAGAGCGTCACGAACCGTTTCGCCGCGTTCACCGCCTCGGTGTACTTGCCGCGCGAATAGTTCAGGAACGCGAGGTTGACGAGCGACTTCTTGGAATATTCGGAATAGGGGTAGAGCTTGTCCAGCTCCTCGAATTTCTTGGTGGAATCGCCCAGCTTTCCCTGGGCGCGGAGCGCAAGGCCTTCGTTGAACAGCACTTCCGGCGGCGTATCGTTCAGCGCCAGATCGTCCAGTTCGTCCTTGCCGCTACACGCCGTCAAGACGAGCGGGACTGCAAGGACAGCCAGTTTCAAGAAGTTTTTCACGCGCTTGGATCCGCTCTGCCCGGAACCAGTGTCCATTCCATTCACGCCCATACTCCCGAGCCGCTTCGACCCAATCGGCCATATTCGAGACGGCCACGCAATTCATCGACAGGAGTGTTTAGCGGAAGATCCCTGTCCCCGTCACGTCCTCATCGGCCATCTCGCGTTTTTTTTGAGCAAATTTATGGCAGCGGGCAGAATTAATGCCGAATTCCGCACAAATGAAATCGGCCGCCTGCGGGAGGCGGCCGGAAAAAGGGATCAGGAAACGTCCGGTCCGAAGGCGGCTGCGGCGGCAAGACCGCCCTTGTCCACCTGCCCGACCTGACGGAAAGCCGGGGATTCGATGATCTCGAAGGCGCTCGGATCCTCAAACAGCTTGACCAGGATGGCGTGGTTCATCTTGTGGCCGCCCTTGTAGGAGCGGTAAAGGCCCAGGATCGGCAGGCCAGCCAACGCCAGATCGCCGACGGCGTCGAGCGCCTTGTGGCGGGCAAATTCGTCCGGCCAGCGCGTGCCTTCCGGATTGAGAACCTTGTCTTCGGAAATGGCGACGGAGTTCTCCAGCGACGAGCCGAGGGCAAAGCCCATCTTCCAGAGCTGTTCGACATCCTTCACGTATCCGAAGGTCCGCGCGCGGGAAAGGTCGTCGCGGAAGACTTCCGGCGTGATGTCGGAGGAAAATTTCTGACGGCCGATCAGCGGCGTGTCGAAGTCGATGGTGATGTCGAACCGGGTGGTATCGTGCGGGTGCAGTTCGCACCAGGCGTTGCCGTTGTCGACGCGGACGGTCTTCTTCACCTTGAGATAACGGCGGCCGCGATCGAGACGCTTGAGGCCGACCTGTTCGATGGCATCGACGAAGGCTGCGCTGCTGCCGTCCATGATCGGCATTTCGGGTCCGTCGATTTCAACGATCAGGTTGTCGATCCCCATGCCGGACAGAGCCGCCATCAGGTGTTCGATCGTCGCGATGCCGTCCGAGGTCGGATCGCCGATGACCGTGCAGAGCGCAGTCGCCGAGACCTTGTTCCAAAGCGCCGGAACTTCCGTGGCGCCTTCCTGGTCGGTGCGGGTGAAGACGATCCCTACGCCCGCTTCGGCAGGGACAAGCGTGATCGACGCGGGTTTGCCCGAATGAACGCCGATGCCGGTCAGGGTCACCTGATCGGCGAGCGTCGTCTGTCGGTCAACATATGTGGTCATAAATGCCCTGCCCTTCCGGTTTGTGACCCGAAAGCCCGGCATTTCCCCCCGGAAGCATACGGACTTTTAACGATCACGAATTGGGGGGAAGATAGTCGCGTTACGCTGCAGAGCGAAATAAAGCTTTATTACGGTTTGTAACGATTCACAGGCAGACAAGGGATTGAAGAATAACGGGAAATCGGTTCCGTTACGGAAACAGCCCGAAGCGTGAGCTTCGGGCTGTTGCGATCAGGGAAGAAGATCGCGTCTCGAATCAGTTGGCTTGACGGCGCAGAAACGCCGGGATTTCCAACTGTTCGTCGTCGCTGGCGCTGAGCGGCTTGGGCGCCGCGCGGCCCGTACCGTCGAGCTGTCCGGCCGCGCCGAGAGCCGAGCGCTGCTGCGGTGCACGCGGTGCGGGCTGCTGGACCGGCTGCTGCATCTGCGGAGCCGGACGGGCAACCGGAGCACCGGGTTCGTACTCCTCTTCGTCTTCCCGGCGGCTCAGGCCGCTGGCAAGCCGGCGCAGAAGTCCCATCGGACGGCGGTCTTCCTCGCTATGGTCGTCGTAGCTCATGGCCGGTGCAGCCTGCGGAGCAGCCGTTTCCGAAGAGGGCTGCGGAGTTGCGGCCTGCGGCTGGGCGACTGCCTGCTGAGCCCGGATTTCACGCTGAGCGATCGGCGGGAAATCCTCGACGCGCGGCATGCGCGGCGCGGGGCTGTGTTCCTGCGCGACCGGCGGAATATACGGCTTGCTGACCGGCGTGTCGTCGACGACGGCGGCCGGCGTGTCGTCTTCCAGGTCCATCATCGGTGCCTTGTCGGTCAGACTGGCACGCACGGGCTGCACCCGCTTGATCTCGACGTCCGGGTCGCTGGCGACAGACACCGGCTGGGGATCGGGCAGTGCCAGTTCTTTTTCCAGGTTGGCAACGGCCTTGGCCGCCGCATCCTGCGCACCGGCTTTCTCGGCCGCAATGGCGGGTCTTGCCGTCATGATTTCCGGAAGGCGTGCTGCTGCCGGCTGCTCGAACCTTACAGGCTGTGCTGCCGGAGCGGGAAAGGTATCGGCCGCAAGGCCTTCCTCCCTGTCAATGCCGGTTGCAACGACGGACACGCGGATCAGGCCGTCGAGCGTTTCGTCGAAGGTCGCGCCGAGGATGATGTTGGCGTCCGAATCCACTTCCTCGCGGATGCGGGTTGCTGCCTCGTCTACCTCGAACAGCGTCAGATCGTTGCCGCCGGTGATGGAGATCAAGAGGCCCTTGGCCCCCTTCATGGAGGATTCGTCGAGCAGCGGGTTGGCAATGGCCGCTTCCGCTGCCTGCTGGGCGCGTTTCTCGCCGCTGGCCTCTCCCGTTCCCATCATCGCCTTGCCCATGCCACGCATCACGGAGCGGACGTCGGCGAAGTCGAGGTTGATGAGGCCTTCCTTGACCATCAGGTCGGTGATGCAGGCAACACCGGAGTAGAGCACCTGGTCGGCCATCGCGAAGGCGTCGGCAAAAGTGGTTTGCGCATTGGCGATCCTGAACAGGTTCTGGTTCGGGATGACAATGAGCGTGTCGACATTGCGCTGCAGTTCCTCGATGCCCGACTCGGCGATCCGCATGCGGCGGGCGCCTTCGAACTGGAACGGCTTGGTGACGACACCGACGGTCAGGATGCCCTGCTCGCGTGCCGCGCGGGCGATAACCGGGGCTGCGCCGGTGCCCGTTCCGCCACCCATGCCGGCGGTGATGAACACCATGTGCGAGCCGGACAGATGGTCGTTGATCTCGTCGATCACCTCTTCAGCCGCGGCAGAGCCGACTTCCGGCTGGGAGCCAGCGCCAAGACCTTCCGTCACCGCGACGCCCATCTGGACGAGACGGTCGGACTGGTTCATGGCCAGTGCCTGGGCATCCGTATTGGCGACGACGAAGTCGCAGCCCTGGAGGCCGGCTGTGATCATGTTATTGACGGCGTTTCCGCCCGCGCCGCCAACGCCGAATACCGTAATTCTCGGCTTCAGCTCCTGAATGTCGGGCATTTTCAGGTTAATCGTCATGTTTTCCTCGCGACCCACAGGATCTCCCGTCACGGGAGATCCCACTTCTTCCCTAACTTCCTCTGCCAATCCCGGCAGATCAAATTCCTGGTTCTCGTCTTGATGGCTCATGTCGTCAGAAGCTTTCCCTGATCCACTGGCCCACGCGGGCCAGATAACCAGATTGCCCGCTCCACCCCGATCGTCTGTTCTTGTGCTCGAACTGTTCGATCTGAGCGACCTGCGGATAAATCAAGAGGCCGACGGCAGCGGCGAAAGCCGGTCCCTTGGCGGCCTCGGGAAGACCGGCGACGCCTAGAGGCCGGCCAAGACGAACGTTGCGCCCCAGGATGTGACGCGCAACTTCTCCAAGACCCGTGAGCTGACTTGCGCCCCCCGTCAGCACGATCTGCTTGCCGACCCGTCCGGCAAAACCGGACGCGGTCAGGCGATCTCTCACGAGTTCTAGGATTTCTTCCACGCGCGGGCGGATGACCCGGGTCAGCGCCGAGCGCGGGATCTGGTTCGGCAGGTCGCTGTCGCTTTCCAGCGGCGGCACCGTGAGCAGGTCCCGGTCGTCGGAGCTGGAGGCCAGCGGCGAACCATAAAGAGTTTTCAGGCGCTCCGCGTCCTGCAGACGGGTCGCGAACGCGCGCGCGATATCGGTGGTGACGTGATTGCCCCCGACGGCGATCGCGTCGAGATGCACCATGTTGCCATCGACGAAGACCGACAGGGTCGTCGTGCCGCCGCCCATTTCGATGCAGGCAACGCCGAGCTCCGCCTCGTCGTCGACGATCGTCGACAGGCCGCTGGCGAACGGCGTCGCCACCATGGTCTCCACGTGCAGGTGACCCCGGTTGATGCAGAGTTCCAGGTTGCGCACCGGCGGCACTTCCGCCGTCACGACCTGCATGTCGACACCAAGCTTGTGCCCCATCATGCCGCGCGGATCGCGGATGCCGCGGCTGCCGTCGAGCGAATAGGAGATCGGCAGCGCGTGGGTGACCGCGCGTCCGTCCGTTACCGAATGGCTGGAGCCCGCGGACAGAACCCGCTGGATGTCGGCCTCTGACACGCTTTCGCCCGCCAGCGGCACGTTGGCGCTGTAGATCTCGCTCTGCAGCCGGCCGCAGCTGATGTTGGCGATGAGCGACTCGACCGTGACGCCGGCCATGCGCTCGGCACTATCGACGGCAAGACGGATCGCATGCTCGGCCGCGTCCATGTCGACCACCACGCCGGACTTGATGCCGCGCGAGCGCTGGTAGCCGTAACCGAGCACTTCCACCTTGTGGGAGCGGCTGGACAGGATCGCCTTGTCGTCCCGCGGCACCAGCTTGGCGATCAGGCAGCAGATCTTGGTCGAGCCGACGTCCAGGACCGACATGATGACCGAGCGGCGGCTCGGCAGCGGGCGCATCTTCGGCAGGTAGAGATGGTTGGAGGACCGGCTCATGTGTGCCGCTCCTTCTTGCCGGGCTGGCCTTTGCCGTTGGTCATGATCTTGCGTTCTTCGGCGGCTTCGTCCGACAGACGGACCGTAACCCGGTCGGCCAGACGCATATCGATCGCCACGATATCACGAGACAAAAGCCCGTTTTCCTTGTCCATTTCCACCAGGTCGGCCAGAGCCGCATCCACATTCTCTTCCGGCAGGCGGATGGAGATGCCGTTTTCCAGCTGCAGGTCCCAGCGCCGGTTGCTGATCAGGAATGCGGCACGCACGCGCGGGCGCAGTTCCGGCACCTTCTGCAGTGCCGTGTTGATTTCCGCGGCCCGGCGCTGAGCGCCGTGGTTCACCACCAGAAGAAGGTTGGCGTAGCGCCCGTCGACTTCGTCGGTGATCACGTCACCGGCTTCGTTCACGATCGAAACCAGGTCGCCGCGCTGCCACAGCGCGTAGGGTACCCGCTCCTCAATATTGACCTGCAGCGTGCTCGGATAAAGCTTCATGACCGAAGCGTTCTTGACCCAGGACATGCGGTTCAGCCGGTCACGGGCGCCGGAGGCGTCATAAAGCGCCAGCGAAGCGCCTTCAGGGATCTCCAGGGCTTCCAGGATCTGGAACTCGTTGATTTCCCGTTGGCCGGAGAGCTTCACGGCCTCGATGCCGAAACCGGCACCGGAGAGCAGCGCGTCGGAGACGATGCGCCCGTTCCCCCCTATGACTATTGCGTAACCAATCGTTAAGGTTAAGAAACCGAGTGCAGCAGCAGACCCGGTCCACTGCGGCAATTCGGCAAGCCGTCCCGCAGCGCGCCAGACAGGCTGGCGATACAGACGCGCGACGCCGCGCCCGCGGGGAGCCAGTTCGGCTTCCAGCGGCGTCAGGGCCTTGCGTCCGTATTTGCGACCTAGCGACAGCAACTCGCGTCCTCAACCATCCAACTGACCAGGTCCTTGAAGCTCATTCCCTTGTGGGCCGCCATTTCCGGCACAAGGGAGGTCGGCGTCATGCCTGGTTGCGTGTTCACTTCAAGGCAGATCAGGTCTCCGGAACCGTCTTCGCGTTCATCGAACCGGAAGTCGGCCCGGGAAACGCCGCGGCATCCCAACGCCTGATGCGCCTTAACCGCTAGTGTCTCTATGGTTTGGTAAACAATCGGTGAAATTTTTGCAGGAAGAATGTGTTTTGAACCGCCTTGTGCATATTTTGCATCGTAATCGTAGAAGCCATGCCCCAACGGAATGATATCGATCACGCCGAGGGCCTTGTCGTCCATCACGCCGCAGGTCAATTCGCGCCCTGCGATAAACTTCTCGCACATCAGGACGTCCGGAAAATTCCAGTCTTCCCGGCCCAGCTCCTGCGGCGGAAACTCTTGATCTTCCTTGACAATCAGCACTCCGAAGCTGGAACCCTCATTGATGGGTTTCAGCACGTAGGGCGGCTCCATCGGGTGTTCGCGGGTGATGTCCCGTCGGTTCACAACAAGGTGTTCGGCAACCGGAATTCCCGCCGCCGCCATCACCGCTTTCGCCTTCACCTTGTTCATGGCAAGGGCCGAAGCCATCACGCCGGAATGCGTATAGGGGATGTTAAGAAACTCTAATATTCCCTGAACGCAACCGTCCTCGCCGAAGGGGCCGTGCAGCGCGTTGAAGGCCACATCGGGCTTCAGATCCTTGAGGACGGCGGAGACGTCCCGGTCCACGTCGATGCGGGTGACCCTGTAACCGGCCTCCTCGAGGGCGTCGGCGCATTCCCTGCCGCTCGTCAGCGAGACCGGCCGCTCGTTGACCCAGCCCCCCATCAGAACGGCGACATGTTTGCTGGTCATTGCGCTGTACCTCTTTCTTCACCCAAAAACGGTTCGATAGTGCCCTCGTCCCCGAATTGCCCAAGACGCTTGATTTCCCACTCCAGCCGGATGCCGCTGTGCCTGAGGACACGGGCCCGCACGGTTTCGCCCAGCAGCTCCAGGTCATGGCCCGTGGCAGTCCCGGTGTTGATCATGAAATTGCAATGCATTTCGGACATTTGCGCGCCGCCGATCGTCAGGCCCCGGCAACCGGCTGCATCGACTTCCTTCCAGGCGGAGGTGCCCGGCGGATTCTTGAAGGTGGAACCGCCGGTCTTCTCCCGGATAGGCTGGGCGCGTTCGCGGTGCGCCACCACCCCCGCCATCTCCTGGCGAATTGTCTCTTCATCCTGCGGAATGCCTTCAAAGACCGCAGACGTGAAGATCAGGTCCTTCGAGGCCCCGGAATGGCGGTAGGCATAGCCCATGTCCGCATTGGCAAGCACGTGCCTGTTGCCGTCCCGGTCGATGGCGGTCAGTTCCACCATGCGCTCGCAGGTTTCCGTGCCATGCGCGCCCGCGTTCATTCTGAGGGCTCCGCCGAGCCCGCCAGGAATACCGGTGTAGAAGGCAAAACCGCCCAGGCCTGCCTTGGCGGCGGCTTCGGCAAGGCGCTTGTCCGGAACGGCGGCACCCGCGCGCAGCCGGTTGTTGCCGATTTCCTCGATCGAGCCGAAACCCTTGGCGCTCAACCGGATCACCACGCCTTCCAGACCGCCGTCGCGGATCAGAAGGTTCGACCCGAGCCCGACCGGCAACACCGGAATGTCTTTCGGCAGTTTCTTCAGGAATGACGACAGGTCGTCCTCGTCTGCCGGCTGGAACATAAGCTGTGCCGGCCCGCCCGTGCGAAACCAGGTCACGGTGGAAAGAGGCTGGTTGGCCGTCAGCTTGCCGCGGATCCCTTCGCCCAGGTCCGGATGAAGGGTCAATATGTCGGGAAAACTCATGGACGGGTTCCCCTAAAGCGCTTCAAGCTGTTTCGGCAGCGCGTAGGCCCACTGGGTGATATTGCCGGCCCCGAGACAGACCACGAAATCCCCCGGCTCCGCGAGTTCCTTGATGATCGCCGGCAGTTCCTCAGGCCCTTCGATCGTCCGCGCGTTGCGGTGGCCGCGGGTCTTCATGCCCGAGACGAGGTCGGTGTGCGACGCGCCTTCGATCGGCTGCTCGCCGGCGGCATAGACCGGCGCGATGATGACCGCGTCCGCGTCGTTGAAGCAGTTGGAAAAATCGTCGAACAGAGAATGGAGACGCGTATAGCGGTGCGGCTGCATGACGGCGATTACTTTGCCTGCCGTCGACTCGCGCGCCGCATGCAGCACGGCCCTGATCTCCACCGGATGATGGCCATAGTCGTCGAAGATCTGAACGCCGTTCACTGTGCCGGTATGGGTAAAGCGCCGCTTGACGCCGCCGAAGGACGCCAGTCCCTTGCGAATGGCATCAGAACCGACGCCGAGCTGGGAGGCAACGGCAATGGCGGCCGTTGCGTTGGAAACGTTGTGCAGACCCGGCATCGGCAGCACCAGGTCCTTCAGCTCGCTCACCTGACCCGAGCGGCGGTCGCGAATGGTCACGGAAAAGACGGACTTGCCGCCGTCCATGGACACGTCCGTGAAGCGGACATCTGCCTGCGGGTTGGAGCCGTAGCTGATCACTCGCCGGTCTTCGATGGTGCCGATCATGGTTTGCACCTCCGGGTGATCGAGGCACATGACGGCAAAGCCATAGAAGGGAACGTTTTCCACGAACTGGCGGAAGGCCGCCCGCACGCCGGCGAAATCGCCGTAGTGATCGAGATGTTCCGGATCGATGTTGGTGACGACGGCGATATCCGCGGGCAGCTTGACGAAGGTGCCGTCGCTCTCGTCCGCTTCGACCACCATCCAGTCGCCCTCGCCCATCCGGGCGTTGGTGCCGTAGGCATTGATGATGCCGCCGTTGATGACAGTCGGGTCAAGGGCGCCGGCGTCGAGGAGCGCGGCCACCATCGAGGTGGTCGTGGTCTTGCCGTGCGTGCCACCGACTGCGATCGCCTGTTTGAATCGCATCAGCTCCGCAAGCATTTCCGCCCGCCGAACCACCGGGATCAGCTTTTCCCGTGCCGCCACCAGCTCGGGATTGTCCTTCTTGATGGCCGAGGACACCACAAGCACTTCAGCTTCACCGAGATTTTCGGCCGCATGACCCACCGTCACCGGAATGCCGTTGGCTCTTAGTCGTTGCACGTTGGCGTTTTCGGCCATGTCGGAGCCCTGCACCTGATAGCCGAGTGTCTTCAGCACCTCGGCGATGCCGCTCATGCCGATCCCGCCGATGCCGACGAAATGAACCGGTCCGATATCCTGCGGCATCTTCATGGCCGTTCTCCTTGCTGATTCGCTATTCTTTCGACCAAATCGGCCAAACGTTTGACCGCGTCCGGCCTGGCAACACTGCGCGCGTTTTGAGCGGCCTCCGCCAGTTGCACCGGCGCGGCCATGAGGCGTGCGAGTTCCTTCGCGAGCCTTTCAGGGTCAAGCTGCGCCTGCCGGATCGGCCAGGCCCCGCCTGCCCGCTCCAGCACCTTCGCATTGGCCGCCTGGTCCTGGTCGATGGCGCCCGGAAGAGGCACCAGAATGGACGGACGGCCGAGAACGCTGAGTTCACTCACGGAAGACGCCCCGGACCGGCACAGCACCAGATGCGCCTGGGCGATGCGCTGGGGCATGTCCTGAAAGAATGGCGCGCACTCGGCCGCGACACCAAGCGCGTCATACGCTTTTTGAACCCGTTCCATGTCTTCCGGACGGCACTGCTGAACGATGCGCAGGCGGGCACGTAGGTTGGTCGGCAATTTTTCCATGGCCGGTGGAACGAGATCGGAAAAGAACCGGGCCCCCTGGGAGCCGCCGAAGACGAGCAGCCTGAATTCACCATCCGCCTCGGGCGCCGCATAGGGCAGCTCGGCGGCATGCAGGACCGCGTCACGCACCGGATTTCCGGTTTCAACCAGCTTTTGTGCAAGTTCCCGGGGCAGGCCGTCGATGGGAACGCTCGTGGCGATGGCGGTCACACCTTTTGCCAGCAGCCTGTTCGCGCGGCCCATGACCCCGTTGGCCTCGTGCAGGATGGAGGGCGTTCCCGTCAGCCGCGCGGCATACATCGGGGGAAATGTCGGATAGCCGCCGAACCCGGCCACCACGTCGGGCTTCAGGGCCTTGATAACCTTGCGCGCCTGGAACGTGCCGAACAGCAGCCGGAGGCCGGTCTTTGCCAGCGACAGGGGATTGCGGCCGCGGATGGTTTCCGAGGCGATGATATGGACCTTGCGGGCGGGAAACTCAGAGCCGTATTTGTCGGCCCGCTCGTCGGTTGCCAGTTCGACGGCCCAGCCGCGGCGCTGGAGTTCGCTTGCAAGCGCCTGTGCGGGAAACAGGTGGCCGCCCGTTCCGCCGGCCGTCAATAAAACTGTTCTGCTCATGTGAAACCGGTCTGAAACGCTACATCAACGAAGAAGGAGAAAGCCGGCTGACGGTGACGGCATCGCCACCTCGCGACGGCCTGGGCCGCCTGCGGGTGAGTGCCAGAATGGCACCGGCAATCATGGCGGAAGACAAAAGCGACGACCCGCCGTAGGAAATGAAGGGCAAGGTCATGCCCTTGGACGGCATCAACTGCAGGTTCACCGCCAGATTGATCGTCGCCTGCAGGCCGAACAGCACGATCAGCCCGGCCGTCGCGAGCCGGCTGAAGGCGTCCTGGTCGCGGCTCGCGTGCCTTAGGCCGCGAATGACGATGAAGGCGAAGACGGAAACCAGGATCAGGCAGGCGATCACTCCGAATTCCTCGCCGACCACGGCGAAGATGAAATCGGTATGACTGTCCGGAAGTATGCGCTTCACCGTGCCCTCGCCCGGACCGCGTCCGAACCAGCCGCCGGAAAGGAAGGAATTCATGGCGGTGTCCACCTGAAAGGTGTCACCGGAATCGGGATCCAGAAACCGGTCGACGCGCTTGGTCACGTGAGGCAGGAACGCATAGGCGGCAAAGAGGCCGGCAACGCCGCTCAGGCCGAGCGCCAGGATGATCAGCCAGGAGATGCCGTTTAGGAAGAACAGCCCCGCCCACACCAGACCGAGCAGCATGGTCTGGCCGAAGTCCGGCTGCGCGATCAGAAGCACGGCGCAGATGGCGAAGAGAACGAAAGCAAAGAGGACGCCCGGAACTTCCCGCCTGCGGCCGCTTTCCGACAGCAGGAAGGCAACGAGGACGACAAAAGCAGGCTTCAGGAACTCCGACGGCTGCAGGGAGAACCCGGCGAAATAGATCCAGCGCCGGGCCCCTTTGGCCTCGAAACCGACAAAGAGGGTCGCGACCATCATCACAAGCGACACCACGAAGACAATCAGCGCCGCGCGGCGGACCATGCGCGGCGTCATCAGCGACGCGGACAGCATGATGGCAAGCGCGGGTATCATGAAGAACGCCTGGCGCTTCACGAAATAGAGGGCTTCGACACCGATCCGTTCGGCCACCGGTGGGCTGGCTGCAAAGGACAGAACCACGCCGCCCACCATCAGCAGGAAGAAGGCGGCGAGCAGATAGTGGTCCACGGTCCAGAACCATTCGGCAAAACGGCTGCGATCGGCGCGTGAAACCATGTTACGCCACCTCCTCCTGAGTGTTTCCAGCTTCAGGCAAGGCACGCACCGCATCTACAAAAGCAGCGCCCCGCAGTTCGAAATTCGGAAATTGATCGAAGCTCGCACAAGCCGGAGACAGCAGTATGGCTATTTCCTCCGCTCCGTCCTCCGCGGCCTCGGCGGCGGCATCCTCAACCGCCTGTGTCAATGTCCCGCTGATCTTGTAGGCGACCCGCCCGTCCAGCGTCTTGGCGAATGCCGGTGCGGCCTCGCCGATCAGGAACGTCTTGACGATCCTCGGAAAATACTCGTCGAGCGAGGAAATTCCGCCTTCCTTGGCCCGCCCGCCCGCAATCCAGTAGATCCGCGAGAAGCTGGCCAGCGCACGCGCCGCCGCATCGGCGTTGGTCGCCTTGGAATCGTTGATGAAGAGGATCCGTCCCTGCTTGGCAACGACCTCCATCCTGTGGTGCAGTCCGGGAAACGTCTTCATGGCCCCGGCGATTTTCGCAGCTGGAATGCCGAGCGCCCGGAGCGTCGCGAAGGCAGCAGCGGCATTCTGACCATTGTGCTGACCGCGCAGGCTGTCGATACCGCCGAGCAGCCCGACCTCGACCTGGGCGCCGTCATGGGCTTCCATCAGCCTGCCATGACGGGCGTAGATACCGTTGGTGAGTTCCTTCTCCCCCGCGATGCGGCAGACAGGCTTGCGCGCAAGCTCCAGCCGGTCGGCGATGGCGGAAGACAGGCGGTCATCGACACCGACGATCGCGACCTTCGAGCCGGCGACCAGCCTTTCCTTGATGGCGGCATAGTTTTCCATCGTGCCATGCCGATCGAGGTGGTCGGGAGACAGGTTCATGTGAATGCCGACGGTCGGGTCCAGCGTCGGTGCCAGGTCGATCTGATAGGACGAGCATTCGACCACGTAATGACGGCCGGGCTTCGGCGGCCGGAGCTGCAGGACCGGCGTGCCGATGTTGCCGCCGATCTCGACATCGTGCCCCAGTTCCGTCAGGAGATGGGCGATCAACGCCGTGGTGGTCGACTTGCCGTTGGTACCGGTGATCGCGATCAGCGGCGCCGACGGGCAGAGCTTGCGTCGCTCGCGGCAGAACAGTTCCACGTCGCCGATGATTTCGACGCCCGCATTCCTGGCAAGGTCCACCGACCAGTGCGGCGCGGGATGGGTCAGGGGCACACCGGGCGCCAGAACGAGAGCAGCGACCCCGGACCAGTCCAGTTCGTGCAGATCACGGGTCTGCAGCCCCTCTGATGCGGCCTGTGCAATGCGGGTTTCGTTGTCGTCGAAACACACCACATCCGAGCCGCCCTGCTTCAGGGCGTGGGCCGTGGCAAGACCCGACCCGCCAAGACCGAAGAGGGCAACCTGTCTGTTCTCGAACGTGGTGATGGGGATCATCCGCCTTACCTCAGCTTCAGCGTGGCAAGGCCAATCAAGGCCAGGACGACGGAGATGATCCAGAAGCGGATAACAACCTGGCTTTCCGTCCAGCCCATGATCTCGAAATGATGGTGGATCGGCGCCATGCGGAACACGCGTTTGCCGGTGAGCTTGTAGGAAATCACCTGCACGATCACCGACACGGCTTCCAGCACGAACAACCCGCCGATGATGGCAAGCACGATCTCATGCTTGGTGGCGACAGCGATGGCCCCGATCATGCCCCCGAGGGCCAGCGAACCGGTGTCCCCCATGAAGATGGCGGCGGGCGGTGCGTTGAACCACAGGAACCCGAGCCCTGCGCCCATCACGGCGCCGCTGAGCACCGCCAGTTCGCCGGTGCCGGCCACGTGGTGGATCTGGAGGTAATTGGCAAAGACGGCGTTGCCGGAAAGGTAGGCGATCAGGCCAAAGGACGCGCAGGCGATCATCACCGGCACGATGGCGAGCCCGTCCAGGCCGTCGGTCAGGTTGACCGCATTCCCCGCGCCGACCATCACGAAGGCGGCAAAGGGAATGAAGACAAGGCCGAGATTGAGCGTCAGGTCCTTGATGAAGGGAAAGGTGATCGCCTCGGAGGCTTCGGAGCCGTCGAGGACGGTTACCGCGAAGGCCGCCGCCGCGGCGATAATGAACTCCAGTCCAAGTCTGGCCTTGCCGCCGAAGCCCTTGTGCGATGACTTCGTCACCTTGAGGTAGTCGTCATAGAAGCCGATGCCGCCGAAGCCGAGCGTCACACCGATCACCACCCAGACGTAAGGATTGGAAAGATCGGCCCACAGAAGCGCTGCGACCAGTGCCCCGGACAGGATCATCAACCCGCCCATCGTCGGCGTGCCCTTCTTGGTCAGAAGGTGGCTTTCTGGACCATCCGCCCGGATCGGTTGGCCATGACCCTGGCGGATCCTGAGGCCCGCAATGATCTTCGGCCCGAAAAGAAATACAAAGAAAAGCGCCGTCATGATCGCGCCGCCGGTCCGGAACGTGATGTATCGGAACACGTTCAGCGCCGAGATCTGATCAGCAAATTGCCCCAGGAAATAAAACATCAGCTATCCCTTATGCCGCCGCGGTATCGTCCGCAGGCGGATATTCCTTTTTCAAGGCCTCGACAAGCGGGCCCATCCGGGTCCCGAGCGAGCCCTTGATCATAACAACATCGCCGGGTCGGACGTCGCCCAAAAGCACGTCTTCCAGATCTTTCGCATCCTCGCAATAATGTGCCCTGACATCATGGGGAAGCTCGTTCCAGAGCGCATGCATATGCGGGCCGGCGCAGTAGACCGCATCGATGTTGGCGTCCGTGATGGGCACCAGCAGGTCCGCGTGGAGACGATCGGCGTCTGCCCCAAGCTCGCGCATGTCGCCCACAACGGCGATCCGGCGACCGGGGCGCTTGACCGGCGCCTCGCCGAGGACGGCGAGCGCCGCCCGCATCGACGCGGGGTTCGCGTTGTAGCTTTCGTCGATGAGATAGATCTCCCCCTTCTGCAGAGGCAGACGGGTCACTTCACCGCGACCCTTGGGCGGGCGCATCGAATCGAGCGCGAGACCGGCCTTGGCGAGATCGGCTCCCAGATCCGACACCGCGGTCAGGACGGCAAGGCTGTTCTTGACGTGGTGCTTGCCGGCGGCACCGATCTTGTAGGTGATTTCCTGGCCCAGGATGACGGCATCCACGCTGGATCCGCCCGGATGTCCCGCAACAGTCTGGATATGGCTGTCGGCCGTCGGAACTTCGCCGAAGGTGTGGATTTTCGAGACGCCTGCGGTCGCCGCCAGAAACTTCAGGAGATCGAATTGGCGGTTGTCCTTGTTGAGGATCGCGATGCCGCCCGGCTCCAGGCCGTCGAAGATCTCTGCCTTGGCTTTCGCGATCTGTTCAAGGGACTCGAAGAATTCCAGGTGAACCGGCTGCACTGTCGTGATGATCACCACATGCGGGCGTACCATCTTCACCAGCGGCGAGATCTCGCCCGCATGGTTCATGCCGATTTCGAAGATGCCGTAGTCGGTGTCCTCGGGCATGCGCGCCAGCGTCAGCGGCACGCCCCAGTGGTTGTTGAACGAGGCGACCGACGCATGCACCTTTCCGGAAGGCTGCAACGTCAGCCGGAGCGCTTCCTTGGTGCCGGTCTTGCCGACGGAGCCTGTCACCGCAACAATCTTGGCACCGGTGCGTTCGCGCGCGGCAACGCCAAGCTTCCGCAGGGCTTCCAGCGGGTCCGCAACGACGACATAGCGGCCGTCTTCCGGGAGGTCCGCCAGGCGTTCCTCGGCGACCAGCGCCAGCGAGGCTCCCGCTTCCAGCGCAGCGGCGACGTAGTCATGCCCGTCGAGCCGGTCGCCCTGGATCGCGACAAAAGCATCGCCCGGCTCAAGTGTGCGGCTGTCGATGGATATTCCGGTAATCTCGGCGCCGGCATCCCCGCGGACGCTGCCGCCGGCAGCTTCCACGAAGGCTTCCAATGTCCAAAGCGGGTCGCTCATTTGTTTCCTTCAAGGCTTATGGCGCGGTCGACGGCTTCGTGGTCGGAAAAGGGAATCACTGTTTCGCCAACAATCTGGCCCGTTTCGTGACCTTTTCCGGCTACACACAGAATATCGCCCGGGCCGAGCCGCCGGACCCCCTCTGCGATCGCTTCGTACCGGTCTCCGATTTCCAGCGCACCCGGAGCGCCGCTCAGAACCGCCTTGCGGATGAGGGCCGGATCTTCCGAACGCGGATTGTCGTCGGTGACGATCACCAGGTCCGCCTGTCTTGCAGCCGCCGCGCCCATAAGTTCCCGCTTGCCCGGGTCCCTGTCGCCGCCGGCGCCGACGACGACGGAGAGCCTGCCGGTCGCAAACGGGCGCAGGGCCGCGAGCGCTTTTTCCAGCGCATCTGGCTTGTGGGCATAGTCGACAAAAACCAGCCCGCCGTTCCCGGTCTTGCCCGCAAGTTCCAGACGCCCCGGTGCTCCCTTCAGGTTTTCCAGGGCGCGCAGCGCAATGCCGGTATCGATGCCGGACACAATTGCGAGTCCTGCCGCGATCAGTGCGTTGGAAACCTGAAAACGTCCGATCAGGGGCAGCGTCACCTTGTACTCACCGCGCTCGGTCTGCAGCGTCAGCTCCTGCCCCGCTCCCACAGACTTCAGGCCGGTAAGCGTCAGGTTCCTGCCGGTTTCGCCGACGGTGAAGACGGGTAATCCCCGCTCCGCGGCAACCGCCAGGACCCGGTCGGCATATTTCTCGCCCGGATCGGCGACCACAACGCCGCCTTCGGGAAGCAATTCGCCGAACAGGCGCAGTTTGGCGCGTAAATAGTCCTCTACGCTCGGGTGGTAGTCCATGTGGTCGCGGCCGAGATTGGTGAAGGCCGCCGCGGTCAGGCGGACGCCGTCGAGCCGGTACTGGTCGAGGCCGTGGGACGAGGCTTCCATGGCGGCATGATTGACGCCCTCGCCTCTGAGTTCCGCCAGCTGCTTGTGGAGCGCCACCGGGTCGGGTGTCGTCAGACCGCCGTAGCTTTCGCCGTTCGGCTTGATCGTGCCGAGTGTGCCGAGACTTGCCGCCGGATGGCCGGCCGCCTGGAAAATCTGGCGGGCGAAATGAGCGACCGACGTTTTGCCCGCCGTCCCGGTCACCGCAACGATGGTATCGGGCTGGGCGCCGTAAAAGCGCGCAGCCATTTTGGCAAACACCTGCCTCGGCTCGCCGGCGCCCAGGACGGCAACCGATTGCGGGCAGGCCTCGCGCACGGCTTCGACCGCATCGTCCGCACATAAAATGGCAACGGCCCCGGCCGCGGCTGCGTTCGGGGCGAAACGTGTTCCATCGACGGAGGCGCCGTTAAAGGCGGCAAAGAGATAGCCGGGCTGAACTTTGCGGCTGTCCGCCGTCAGCCCCGATATCTTAAGGGTCCGTGCCGTCTCCGGCAGGTCAAGGCCGGCGGCTAGATATTCAAGATCCATTTCACCCGATCATCCGGTTTGTGCGTCGTCTTCGGAAAGCTCGTCCAAATGCCGGAATTCGGCTGCGACCCCGCCGGCATTCGGTGCTTCAATGGTCTCCTTAATAGGAAATCTCGATTGGTTCATCCCCTTTGCTGAAACGCGGCATCACGCCGAGCATGGGCGCCGAGCGGCGAACGATCGCCCCGACCGTCGGCGCAGCGTTCCATCCCGCCGTTGTACCGGTCCCCTCTCGCTCCCGCTTGGGCTCGTCCAGAACAACCAGAACCACGTAGCGCGGATCGTCCATCGGGAAGGCGGAGAGGAAGGAGTTACGGCGCTTGTCGCTCACGTAGCGACCGTTCTCGATCTTCTCCGCGGTACCCGTCTTGCCACCGATCGTATAGCCGGGAACATCTGCCTTGCGGCCGGAACCGGAGAGCACATTGAGGCGGAAAAGATACCGCATCATGCGGCTGGTTTCCTCCGAAAGCACCCTTTTCCCAAGCGCTTGCGCCTTTTCCGCGCTGCGCGGCAGGAACGTCGGCGGCAGCAACGTCCCACCGTTCACCAGGGCCGCCGCGGCAACGGCGGTCTGCATCGGCGTGACTGAAATACCGTGACCGAAGGAGATCGTCATGGCCGCCAGCTCGTTCCATTTCGGCGGCAGCAGCGGTGCGGCGTTCTCGGGCAGTTCCGTCGGCAGGCGCTCGGTCAGGTGCAGTCGGGTCATGAACTCCTGCTGACGGTCGATTCCGGTCGCCAGCATCATTTTCGCCGTACCGACGTTCGAGGAATAGATGAAGACTTCCGGTACCGACAGGATACGGTTTTTCCCGTGGAAATCCGAAATCGTGCGGCCGCCTGCGCGGATCGGGCGTGTCGCATCGAAACTGTCGTTGATAGAGACTTTCCCCGAATCCAGGGCCATGGCGGTGGTGAAGGTCTTGAAGACCGATCCCATTTCGAAGACACCGCCGGTCGCCCGGTTCAGCCGGTCCTTCTCGAGGGCCTGCGCGCGGTCGTTCGGATCATAGTCCGGCAGCGACGACATGGCGACGACTTCGCCTGTCTTGGCGTCGAGCACGATGCCCACGGCGGCGATCGCCTTGAAGCGGTCCATGGCCTTGGCCAGTTCGTCGCGCACGACATGCTGCACCCTGAGGTCGACGGAAAGCTTGACCGGCTCCATGGTCCTGTCGGAGGCAAAGCCGAGCGACTGGAGATCGGCCAGCCATTCGCTATCGATGTATTTTTCGATGCCGGACAGGCCCTGGTTGTCGACATTTACGGCGCCGACAATGTGTCCCGCCGTCGGTCCGCCCGGATAGAACCGCTGGTTCTCGGACAGGAATCCGATACCTGGCAGACCGAGGTTGTGCACTTCATCGGCCTGCTGCGGGGTCAGTTCGCGTTTCAGCCAGACGAACCCGGTCCGGCTTTCCAGGCGCCGCCGAACGAAGTCCTTGTCGAGCTCGGGCAGGACGCGGGTCAGGCCGTCGACGGCCTCGTCGATGTCGAGGATGCGGCGCGGTTCCGCATAGAGCGAAGCGGTCTTGATGTCGGTCGCAAGAATTTCACCGTTGCGGTCGACGAGGTCCGGACGGGACGCAGCAATGGAGTCCTGCGCCGAAATCCAGGCCGTGGACGGAGCTTCCTCCATCTGGGCGAGCATCACGAGACGTCCGGCAATCGCCACATAGACACAGGCAAAGGCGAGCATGGCCACATAGACCCGTGCCTTGACGGCGCTGGAAGAAACGGATCCGCGTGCGATCCTCGGCTGCGCGCGCCGCACCTGGAGGAAGCTTGCCGGTTCGCTTACCATTGTCATGTTCAGCCCCTCACCGGATCGCTGTCGTTGAGCCGGCATAGCCGCCCATCTGACTGCCGCCGACTGGCTCCAGCATCACGGGCCGCGCCGGAAGGTCTTCCTGGGTCACGATCTGCTTCACGCCCAAAGGCTGCAATTGAAGATAGTCATTGTAGCGCTCGACCAGCGACTGCAGCCGGTCCGGCTTGTTCAGAAGGCTCCATTCAGCCTTCAGCAGACGGATCGCATCGCGCTCCTCGTCGATCTGGCGTTTGAGATCGGCAACCTTTTCCGCGGACTTCGTTGCCGCCAGCTTCATTTCGTAAACGGTACCCGCGCCGATCACGACCGCCAGAATGAACAGAATGTTCAGTGTTCGAACCATTCTCAGCCCCCCAGTCCATGAAATTCCGCCAGGCGCGGAACGCCCGCGGCATGGATATCCAGTTCGCGCGCGGGCGCGTCGGTCCGCCGACCGGCCCTGAGCTTTGCGGAGCGCGCGCGCGGATTGACATCCGTCTCCGCCTCCGCCGCATCCACCGCCTTGCGCGTCAGAAGTTCAAAGGTCGCCGGCGGAACATCCTCCTCCGGCATATGACGTGACCCGCCGCCCCTCGTGCGGGTCCGATCCTGGAAGAAGCGCTTCACGATGCGGTCCTCCAGGGAATGGAAGCTCACAAGCACCAGCCGCCCGCCCGGCTTCAGAATGCGCTCGGCGGCCCCAAGCGCCTTTGCCGCCTGATGCAGCTCACCGTTCACATAGATGCGGAGAGCCTGGAACGTCCGCGTGGCGGGATGGATCTGAGCCTTCTTGGGCGAACGGCCAAGAACCTTCTCGATGAGGTTCGCCAACTCCAGCGTCCGGGAAAACGGCTTTTCCTTGCGGGCCTTGTCGATGGCATGGGCGACGGTCGTCGCCCGCTTTTCCTCGCCCAGCAGGCCGATGATCCGGATCAGGTCCTTCACGGGAAGTCCGTTGACGACGTCCGCCGCCGAGGGACCGGCCTGCTCCATGCGCATATCCAGCGGTCCGTCGCGCAGGAAGGAGAAGCCCCGATCTGCCTCGTCGAGTTGCATGGACGAAACGCCGAGGTCGAGTACAACGCCGTCGACACCTTCAAATCCGTTCGCGCGGGCATGCGCCTCCAGATCGGCAAACTGCCCCGGAACCAGGATCAGGCGGCCACCGGCCTCCCTGACCAGATCCTGACCGCCCGCAATCGCATCCGGATCCCGGTCAATGCCGATCACCGACGCACCGCGCGCCAGGATCGCGCGCGAATAGCCACCGGCCCCGAAAGTGCCATCAATGATGACGTCGCCCTCGCCGGGCTCCAGCCATTCCAGAACTTCCTTCAGGAGAACCGGCACATGGCGCTCGGGTCCGCCAGCGGCAGGAGATTTCCCCTTGTCGCCGAGCACCGTCATGCCGATCCTCCCTGGGAAGATACGGGAGCTTGTCCCGACAACATCGCGAGCGCGCGCCTTTGGGCCTCAGCGCGATACTCGCGAAACTTTTCCGGTTCCCAGATCTGGAACTTGTACTTCATGCCGACGAAGGTCACCTGGTCGGTGATGCCGGTATGATCGCGGATCATGTCGGAAATGGTCATGCGGCCATCCCCGTCGATTTTCGGATTTTCGCTCGCGCCGAACAGAGCGACTGCAAGCGCATCGTGATCCGGGGAAAGTTTTGCAAAGGCTTCCGACCGCTTTTCGATTTCGGCCAGCAGCTCGTTCCCGCCGGCATCGACCGCCGCGCAGTGGGAAGAAGTGATGCAATAAAGGCCTTCAAATCCATCCCTCACCAGAACCGCACGGAAGGGCGCCGGGATCGACACGCGACCCTTGGCATCCAGCCGGTTGGTAAAGTGAGAAACAAAGCCGGCCATAAATCCCCTCGAAACGGGCTGTCGCCCGCTCAAATCCCCAAAGTCACCCTGATGAGAAGAAAGGCCGGCACCATGCCAGGACATGCAATTTGCGAAATCAGCGGTTGCCGACCCGTAAAACAGATGCCCTGAGCCCTACCGAAATGGGCCCGCACTCCCCATTCTGGGTTCTTATGGGATACCATGGGAATTCATGGGCGGTCAATGGAATCTCATGGATTCCAGCGTGATTTGATCGCTCACGACCCCGTCGAGCGAGGTTAGGGCAAACATGCTTAATGAAGCCTTGACAGAAATGGGGAATCGGATTCGCAGGATTACGGAGGTTTCGCCGTAAACCCGCTGAAACCCGGCAATTTTTGCCGAGTTCGAAAGACTTGTGGAGAACGCCAGCCCCCCCTCTCGAGAGGCGCTTCGACGGCCGTGGCGCGGATCCACCAAAGGTGGCGGTTTGATCGGGATATGAAGCCAGCCGGCCTGTAAGCCGGGTTCTGTATGGCCCGCTTTCGCGGACGCGACAGCCATTCATCTGGGACGTCTGTTGCCAGACGCCTCGCGCAACCTACCCGGACAACTGGCCTGGAAACCGGCCTGGACCCGGATTGCTCCGGACCCGCGCTGTCCCTATTCGGTCTTGCTCCCGGTGGGGTTTACCATGCCGCCCCTGTTGCCAGTTGCGCGGTGGGCTCTTACCCCACCCTTTCACCCTTACCCCGGGCAAATCCGAAGATCTGGCCGAGGCGGTTTGCTTTCTGTGGCACTTTCCCTGAGGTCACCCTCGCCGGGCGTTACCCGGCACCGTGTTTCCGTGGAGCCCGGACTTTCCTCCCCCGCGGCCTTTCGGCACTTGCGGCAGCGGCTGTCCGGCCGACTGGCGCTTGCGGACTTAAGTGGCTTTCAGTTCAAGGTCAAGCAACAGCCTGAAGCGGCATGCATTTTCCTTCGCCTCTCAGGACGTTTTCAGAAGGCGATAGGCGAGAAACGGCAGGAACCTGTGCAAGGCATAGAGCTTCGGAACCCTCCCCAGCCGAATCTCCTCCTGTTCGGCGGCAAGTCCCGCCACGATTTTTTCCGCCGCTTCCGCGGCTGCAATTCTCCTGCCGTCCCGCCCCTCCGTCATGCGGGTCACCATCAGATCCGGCACCACCTCCGTGACGCCGATATTCGTGCCTTCAAGCTGATAACGCAGCGCCCTTGCGAAGTTGGACAGCCCCGCCTTGGTGGCGCAATAGACAGGGGCCGATCTCTTCGGCACCCGCGCCAGCGCGGAGGAAATGAACACCACACGCGACCGTCCGGCGTGAAGCAGAAGCGGCAGCAGCTCCAAGGTCAGCTCGATCGGAGCCTGAAGGTTCACTGCGACTTCCGTCGCCACCCTGCCGGCGGGAGTATCGGCGGAAACGAAGTCATGGGTGAATTGAACGGCGGCATTGTGGATCACCAGCCCCACCGGCCGGCCCTGCGCGCGAACCGCATCCGCAAAAGCCTCCCGTCCTTCCGCTGTGGCGAGATCGGCGCGCACGCACACCACGCCCGGACAGAGGGACCGAACTTCCTCCAGGGCGCTTTCCGTCCGTCCGCAAACAACGACCCGGCGTCCCTGCCTGCAGTAAATTCTCGTGAGTTCGCCGCCGAGGCCCATGGCTCCGCCCGTGATGACAATCAGTCCGCTGTCCCGCATCCAGTCCGTCTCCTGCCTTGCGCGGAGACCATCTGGAGGATTGCAACGCCCTTGCGCATTAACCCGGGTTAAGAAGCGCGCCGGGCTCGAATGCGCGACAGGGCGACGGGCGTGATGCCGATAAACGAGGCGATCTGATATTGCGGCAGCCGCTGTGCGATGTCCGGAAACTCGCGCAGAAAGGCCTGATAGCGCTCCGACGCGCTTTCAAGGAGAAAGGACGCTTCACGCCGTTCCTTTTGCAGGGCAAGGCGCGCGATGAAGGCAATGACAAGGCGTTCCCAGAAAAGTTCCTTCTCGGCGAGCGTCCGCACCCGGGCCATCGGCAGGGCGACCAGAACCGTTTCTTCGAGCGCCTCGGTGAAAAAGGACGACGGTCCACCTTCCAGAAACGAGGAGAGACTGGTGACGACACCGCCCACAGTAACGAAGTTCTTGTTGAACTCCTTGCCGTCAGGCGTCAGGTAGAAGTAGCGCACGAGACCGGAGTGCACGAAAAAGAGGGACGTCAGAATGTCGCCGGCGGCGAATATTCTCTCACCCGCCCCGTACCGCAGAACCCGCGCCTCACCCGCCGCCCCGTCAGCCGCTGGAGAGGGTATCCCGCCATGGTCGCGGAGCCAGGCGGAAAAGACCTCCCGCACCTCCTGATCCGTCCCGGTTTTCCCGCCCGTCATATGTCCCCTCGCCTTGATCTACCCGGCCATGCGGAACAGGTACTGCCGCAAGTCGATCCCGGCAGCAACTTAAACCACCCTGCAATTGTAAGTCATAACCAGATATACAACCCAAAATAAGCATTGTCGATTAAGGCGCACAACGACTTGAGTGGATCACTGCCCCAGGCAGACATCAATGCTCTTGATCAGCAATCGTGCAAGGAGCGGGATGCCAGCGACAAGCCCCTGATTTCAGCGTCCCTGTCCGCACCGCTGTCGATCTAACCGTTGAGGGTGCAGGCAGGCTCACTGGGTCTTTTGCCGGAAATCTTCGTCATGGATGCGAACGGGTTGAACGTCGGCCAGAACTCCATCATCGGCGGCTACTGGCAGGGTGGCGAGTCCAAGTTCCAGAAGACGTTCCCGATGGGAGCGGAAGCTGTCTTCATCGACGAGCCCGAATGGGACGAGGACCTGAAGGAAGTCGAGACCGCCAATGCCCTGTCGGACCTAAATTTCGAAACCGCGCAGCTCAGCGAAAAGATCGCCGGGCAGGCCCTTGCCGTGAAGTCGTTTCTGCTCACAGGCAACCGTGACTGGCTGGCAAAGTCCGAGCAGCTGAACGGCGAAATCTCGGGCCGTTTTCAGAACGTCCATTCCCTCATTGGAGAGGGAAATCCGGACTTGCCGGGCTTGCTCACCGAACTGGAAACGAGCTGGAAGGCTTGGTTCAGCTAGATCGCGGCGCATCAGATGGAACTGATGCGCACGCCCGAGACAGTGGACCTGGCGACGACCGAAATCGCGGCAAGCGTCGCGGAAGCGGCACAGGGCACGGAAGGCGTTTCAAGGTCAATTTCGGAAGTCAGTTCCGCGGCCAGCGACACCGCAAGGCTGAGCGCCGAGATGAACCAGGCCGTCGGCGACCTGCACGATCAGTCCAACAACCTGCGTCATGCCATGGAGGATTTCCTCGCCAACGTCCGCGCGGCCTGATCCGACGGCCCGTCCGGGCCCGGGACGGAGCCATCGAAGTCCCTCCCGGCCCACTTCCACTCGACAAACGCAATCACGGACGGGCTTAGCCCGTCCGTTTTATTTCGCGGTTCTAGCTACAAACAGGGCCACGCACCCGATCATGTCGATCTCCACGTCGGCAAACCGGCGCGACAGTTCCGCCTGCAAGTTCTGGCGTGTATCGCCGCCGTTCGAGAAGATGCCCTTGCGGTTGTAGACCTGCATGAGCTTGCGGGCGGCGGCGGATCTCGGCGCGTCGCCCTGAAGGATGGTCGCCCCGAAGACGACCGCCCCTTCGTCAAGATGCGGCAGCATATGGTCGAAGATCACGGCCTTTTCGGCCATCGATCCGGGGAGGCAGTGCAGCAGGTAGTTCAGCGCAACGGAGCTGAACGATCCGAGCGTCTCCGGCCAGAGAACCAGTGCGTCGGCCTGAACCGTGCGCGGCTTCAACCGGCTGATCCGGGCTGTGGCCGTGTCGAGGCACAGCCTGTTCGGGTCGAACAGGGTTATCTTCGGATCGGCAACCGGAAAGACCGCCCGGTCCAGAAAGTATCCCGTCCCGACCCCGATATCGAGATGATTGGCGGAAAGGTTTCTGTCATAGAGCGCGGTCATGTGCCGGCTCGGACACTTCCAGATGAAGCGGTTGGACAGCCCCAGAACCAGTGCGTCGTAGATTGCCAGGGAGGTCTTGGAATAAACGGCATAACCCGGTTTGTGTTCTTCGGGAAAAAGGTCCATGCCGTGCGCTCCTGTCAAATCTCACGAGGGAATGTGGCTAAGCACCCCTCTGCGGATTGTCAAGATTCGCTTCGCTACTGATCCGGCAGGTCGTCATCTTCGAGGATCCGCCACTTGGCACCTTCAAGATCGTCATACTGCCCGCTTTTCAACGACCAGAGGAAGGCGATGAGGCCAAGAGCGCCGAGGAACAGCGCGATCGGGATGAGGTAGATCAGGACATCCATGGGCGCCTTATCCTTTCGCTGACCGTGTGGCGTTCGGCACGGCCGCTTCTTTTGGCGCCTCGCGCTGCTCGCCCAGACGAAGTCGCAGCGCATTGGCGGTGACGGCCAGGGAGGAGGCTGACATGGCGACTGCGGCCATCAGCGGGGTGACGAAGCCGGCAACGGCTATCGGAACCGCGATGACGTTGTAGAGCGCCGAGATCCAGAGATTCTGCTGGATTGCCGCCCGTGCCTTTTTCGAAAGCCTCAACGCATCGGCGACCGGCTGCAGCCTGTCGCCCAGGAACACCGCGTCCGAAGCGGCCTGGCTGAGGTGGACGGCAGACACCGGTGACAGCGAGACATGGGCGCCTGCAAGCGCAGGTGCATCGTTGAGGCCGTCGCCGACCATCAGCACCTTGCGGCCCGCGCGCTGCAACTCCTCCAGCCGCGCGATCTTTTGTGCAGGCTTCATGCCGGCCCGCCAATCGGCGATGCCGAGCGCTTCCGCGGCAGCGGCGACGGCCGGTTCCGTGTCGCCGGAGAGAATTTCAAGCTGATACCCCAGCTTCCTGAGGTGATCTGCGACTTCCCTGGCATCCGGGCGCAGGCTTTGGCGGAACGGCAGAAGACGCACAGGCTCCCGCCCGAACCGGATGGCCAGCAGCGATGCGCCGGGAACCGCCGCAAGTGCCTGTTCGACCTCGTCGTGAGGGGCTCCGCAGAACTGCGGGCTGCCAAGACGGAGCACCTTGCCGTCGACCTCGGTCTCGAGACCGGCGCCGGACACTTCGGTGACATCCGGCATCGGCGTCAGCGCGCCGGTCGCCTTCACCAGCGCCATCGACAGCGGGTGCCGGCTGGCAAGAGCCAGACGGCCCGCCAGCCCGATCGCCTCGTCGTCAGGATGGATCGTGCCGCAGAATTCCGGTTCGGCGAGCGTCAGGGTTCCGGTCTTGTCGAAGAGGATCGTATCGACATCCGACAGGCGTTCGATCGCATCGCCGGAATTGAGCAGAACGCCGCAGCGGAACAATTGGCCGGAGGCAACCACCTGCACGGCCGGAACGGCAAGGCCGAGCGCGCAGGGGCAGGTGATGATCAGCACCGAGATGGCGATGATGAGAGCCGGCTGCCAGGCAAGACCGGCCAGGAGCCAGCCGAGGAACGTCAGCGCCGCAGCGCCGTGGACCAGCGGTGCATAGAGGCGTGCAGCCCGGTCGGCGATACGCACATACATCGACTTTGCCTGCGAGGCGGCTTCCAGGAGGCGGTTGACCTCGTCGAGCAGCGTCGCGCCGGAAGCAGCTTCCACGCGGATCTGCAGCGCCCCTGCCCCGTTCAGCGTTCCGGCATAGACCCGTTGCCCGGCCCGAACCGGAACGAGCACGCTCTCGCCGGTCACCAGGCTCTGGTCGATTTCGGACAGGCCGGTTTCGACGACCCCGTCGACCGGCACCCTCTCGCCGCCCGAAACAAGAACGAGATCTCCGGCGGCGATCTTGGAAAGCGGAACCTCCCGCACGCTTCCGTCCGGGTTGATTCTTGCCGCGACTTCCGCCTTGAGGGCTGCGATATTCTCCGCGAAGGACCTCGTGCGCCCGCGCATGTTGTGATCGAGAAAGCGCCCGACCAGCAGGAAGAACAACAGCATCACGGCGGATTCGAAATAGGCCTGGTGCTGATGCTGCATGGTCTGGACGACCGACAGGGCGATCGCCAGGGAAACGCCGATCATGATCGGCACGTCCATGTTGAGGCGTCCGGCTGCCAGCGCGTTGAAGGCGCTCCTGAAAAACGGGCGCCCGGCATAGGCAACCGTCGGCAGCGCGATCAGAGCTGACAGCCAGTGGAAGAAGTCACGGGTCTCGGGTGTGATGTCCGTCGCGTTGCCCGACCAGACGGAGACCGAGAGCAGCATGATGTTCATGCCGGCGAAGCCCGCCACTGCCAGGCATCGCAGGAGTTCCTTGCCCGTCCTGTCCCGCCGGTCTTTCTGGTTGGCCGGGTCGAACGGATGGGCCGTGTAGCCGAGCCGCGACAGTTCGGCGACGATCTCGTCGGCACCGGTCTCGTCCTCGACCCAGTCGACCGCAAGACGCTGGCTGGTGAGATTGACCCGTGCAGTGCGGATGCCGGGAAGGCGCTTCAGCCCGCGCTCGATTTCCCCCATGCAGGCGGCGCAGGTAATGCCGTCGACGGCGAGATCCATATGAACCGCGCCGTCCTTTCCAGGCGTTACGAAAGCCTGCCAATCCCGCTGATGAACCGTCATGAAGGACCCCGGTCTCAGTCTTTCAGGAAGATCCGGTTTTCGGACCTGAACTTGCGTTCGCCATCCTGGTTGATCTCCAGGACAAGCGTCCAATTGCCCGCGGGGACGTTTTGCACTTCGCCGATGTAGCGCCCACCGCCGTCGGCCGTGAAGACAACGTCCTCGTCGGAACCGGCGTGAGTCGGGTTGCGCAACAACGCGTGCAATTCGATCCCGTAGAGCGGCACGCCCTCGGCATCGGCGGCACTGACCACGAGCCTGCCGTCCGTCCCGCCGGTACGAACGAATTCGCTCGACACCTGCCAGTGCAGCACGTCCTGTGCCTTGGCCGCGGCGATCTCCTCGTTGTAGGCCTGGCCCGCTTCGTAGGAGCTTTCCACCACCACGCCCGGGAAGGACCCGAGCGCGAGGTAGATGAAGACGCCATTGGCGGCAAAGACCACTGCGAAGAAGCCGACCAGCCAGAAAAGCACCTTCCTGCCGGTCAGAGGCCTGGGTTCCTTCATGTTCGACTGAACCATCGTCATCCGTTGCTCCTCAAGGTTTCTTTGGTGCCTTGAACGTATCCTTGGCGGTGACCACCTCACCCATCACGCTTTCGGTGATGCGGAAGGTGACCGGCGTCGAATGCGGCATCTTCTCCCAAGGCGGCGACGTTACCAGAATGCGCACTTCGCGGGTGGTGTCCGGGCCGACTTCGATGATCGGACGCCCTGCGAAGGTGTCTTCGACGCCAACGGCCTCCACCTTCGTGTTCGGCGGCATGCCTTCCACGTGAAGCATGAAGCTGCGCGCGTGCCTGCGCTTGTTGGACAGGCGCACCGTATAGCCGTTGCGCACCGTTCCGTCCGATTGTTCCACGAATACCGGATTGCGGTCATGCAGCACGCTGATGTCGGCGAAATCCCGGTTCAGAAGCGCAAACAGCATGATCGCGCCCACTAACGCGATGATCGCCGCATAGGCGATCGTGCGCCCCCTGACGATTTCGTAGACGGACTCCTTGCCGTCGATCCGCCGCTGGATGTTTTCGTCGGTGTCGTAGCCGATCAGTCCCTTCGGCTTGCCGATCTTGGTCATGATGTTGTCGCAGGCGTCGATGCACAGGCCGCACTGGATACAGTCGAGCTGCATGCCCTTGCGGATGTCGACGCCGGTCGGACAGACCTGGAAACACTGGTAGCAGTCGATACAGTCGCAGGAAGGAAGGCCCTGCTCGGCAAGTTTGCGGTTCTGCTTCAGCGATCCGCGCGGTTCGCCGCGATCCCAGCGATAGGTGACGTTGAGCGCCTTCTCGTCGGTCAAGGCCGCCTGGATGCGCGGCCAGGGGCACATGTAGATGCAGACCTGCTCGCGCATGAACCCGGCCAGCAGGTAGGTCGTCGAAGTCAGGATGCCGATCCAGATGTAGGCGATCGTCGGCGCCTGGAACGTCAACAGCTGCCAGACCAGGGTCGGCGCGTCGTTGAAGTAGAGAACCCAGGCCCCGCCGGTCCACCAGGCAATCATCAGCCAGAAAAAATGCTTGGTGACGCGCTTGCGGACCTTGTCGAAGGTCCAGGGATCCTTGTCGAGGGCAATCCTCTCGCGCCGGTCGCCTTCTACCTTGCGCTCCACCCACAGGAACAGGTCGGTCCAGACAGTCTGGGGACACAGGTAGCCGCACCACAGTCGGCCGGCGACCGCGTTCATCAGGAACAGCGCCACGGCGGCGATGATCAGGAGACCGGTGAGATAATAGACTTCCTGCGGCCAGATTTCGATGAAGAAGAAATAGGCCCGCTTTGCGTCCATATCGATTAGAACGGCCTGACCGGGTGCGTCCGGGCCACGGTCATAGCGTATGAACGGCAGGAAATAGTAGATGCCGAGCGTGATGAAAAGCAGCGTCCACTTGATCCTGCGGAACAGGCCGTGGGTTGCCATGGGATAAATTTTCTTGGCGGAGGCAAACCACTCTTCCTGGTGGCCGACCTCCTGCGTCTCGGTGTCCGTAGACATACCGCCGTCCTTCTTTCGAATGCAGACCCTGCCCCAATAGGATCTTTGCCAAGTCGACGGGACTGAACACCCCGTCACCTTTTCAAACGATAATCCGGCGCAAGTGGTTTGACTTTGCGCCGGATCAATTCAGGCCGCCATTGCGCGGCTTGCCGCAGGTCTGCGGCTTATTGACCGCCACCGAAGGAGTGGACGTATACCGTCAGCGACTTGACCGTCGCCGGGTCCAGGCGGCCGACCCAGGCCGGCATCACGCCGTTGCGCGGGTTGTTGACCTGTGCCTTGATGGCCGCGAGCGACTTGCCATAAAGGTAGTTCGCGGACAGAAGGCTCGGCGCGCCGACTTCCTGAAGGCCCTTCAGGTCATCGCCGTGACAGGCCGCGCAGTTGTCCTCGTACACGGTCTGGCCGGCTGCCAGGTCCACGCCCTCGTCGGTTTCCAGCCCGGCGCGCGAAGCGACAAAGTTGGAAACCTGGTTGACTTCTTCCTTGCTCAGGAGTTCGTCACGGCCGAAGGCCGGCATGTCGCCGACACGGGCGTCGTCGTTGCCCGACCGGGCACCGTACTGGATCGTGGCATAGATTTCGTCCAGCGTGCCGCCCCAGATCCAGGTGTCGTCCTGCAGGTTCGGAAAGCCGGTCGCACCGGTGCCGCCGGAGCCGTGACAGGGAGCGCAGTTGTCGCCGAACGCTGCCTGGCCGTTGGCCCGGGCGAACTGCAACAGCTCCTGATCCGTGGAGATATCCTCCAGGGAAGCCGCCACGATCTTGTCGGCATAGACCGATCTGTCGGCAATGCCCTGCTCGTAGGCGGCAATCGCCTCGGAGCGCTGGTTGGCGCCCAGCACACCCGTGGTGTAGCTGGAGACCATCGGCCAGGCCGGATAGAGCACCCAGTAGATCACCGCCCAGACGACGGTGGCGTAGAACAAGTACAGCCACCATTTCGGCAACGGGTTGTTGAGTTCCTTCAGGCCATCCCATTCGTGGCCGGTCGTCTCGACCCCGGAGATCTGGTCGATTTCCTTTTTATGTGCATCTGCCATGGATCAGTCCTCCCGGAACGGGATTTGAGCGGCATCGTCGAACTTCTTGCCGTTCTTCGGCCAGAGTGCGTAGGCCAGAACGATGCCAAACAGGATCATGAAGTAGAGAAGGCCCCAGGTTTGCGCGAAGCCTGCGAATGCGGAATAGGTTTCGTTCATCGCCCTTACCTCGCGTTGGCCTTGTCGTCATAGATGGAGAAGTCGACCATGGTGCCGAGCACCTGGAGATAGGCGACCAGCGCATCCATCTCAGTGACTTCCTTCGGATTGCCGTCGAAGTCGCGGATCGTCACTCCGGGGTAACGCTCCTCGAAGCCGTCTGCGGCTTCCGTATCCGGTTTGGCCTGGCCGAGAATGTCCGAAGCCGCATTCGCCACCTGTTCGTCGGTGTAGGGAACCCCGACAATGGTGTTGACCGACAAGGCTGCCTCGATGTCCCGCGTGTTCAGGCGGGTTTCCGCCAGGAACGGGTAACCGGGCATGATGGAGGCCGGAACCAGCGAACGCGGATCCTTCAGGTGCTCCACGTGCCAGTCGTCGGAATATTTTCCGCCGACGCGGGCAAGGTCCGGACCCGTCCGCTTGGACCCCCACTGGAACGGATGGTCGTACATCGACTCCGCCGCCAGCGAGAAGTGGCCGTAACGCTCCAGCTCATCGCGCATCGGGCGGACCATCTGAGAATGACACAGATAGCATCCTTCGCGGATATAGATGTCGCGCCCGGCCAGCTCCAGCGGCGTATAGGGCCTGACGCCCTCGGTCTTTTCGATCGTGCTCTTCAGGTAGAAGAGCGGCGCGATCTCGACCAGGCCGCCGATGGCAACCATGACCAGGATGCCGACCAGAAGGACGATGGAGTTCTTTTCGAAGACTTGGTGTTTGTTCCATACAGACATATTCGTCCCTCCCTTATTCGGCCGGAGCCAGGGAGCCAGCCGCGGAGGCATCGGCTTCCTCAGCCTCGCCGTGACGGACGGTCATCCAGAGATTGTAGGCCATGATCAGGGCACCCAGCAGGAAGAGCGCGCCGCCCAGAGCACGGATGATGTAGAAGGGATGCATCGCCTCCACGGTTTCCACGAATGAGTACTCAAGGAAACCGAGCTGATCGTACGCACGCCACATCAGACCCTGCATGATGCCGGACACCCACATGGAGGTGATGTAGAGAACGATACCCAGTGTCGACAGCCAGAAGTGCCAGTTCACCAGTTTCAGCGAATAGAGGCTCTTCCTGTTCCACAGCCACGGGATCATGCAGTAGAGCGCACCGAAGGAGATGTAGCCCACCCAGCCGAGCGCACCGGAATGCACGTGGCCGATGGTCCAGTCGGTATAGTGCGACAGCGAATTGACCGAACGCAGGCTCATCAGCGGTCCTTCGAAGGTCGACATGCCGTAGAAGGCGACGGAGACCACCATCATGCGCAGCACCGGGTCGGTTCTGAGCTTGTCCCATGCCCCCGACAGGGTCATCAGGCCGTTGATCATGCCGCCCCAGGAAGGCATCCACAGGATGATCGAGAAGGTCGCCCCGAGGGTCGAGGCCCATTGCGGCAGAGCCGTGTAGTGCAGGTGGTGCGGACCGGCCCAGATGTAGATGAAGATCAGCGCCCAGAAGTGCACGATCGACAGGCGGTAGGAATAGACCGGCCGGTCGGCGCGTTTCGGGATGAAGTAGTACATGATGGCCAGGAAGCCGGCGGTCAGGAAGAAGCCCACCGCGTTATGACCGTACCACCACTGGACCATAGCGTCCTGCACGCCCGACCAGACGATGTAGGACTTGGTCGAATAGATCGAGACCGGGATCGTCAGGTTGTTGGTGATGTGCAGCATGGCGATCGTGACAATGAACGCCAGGTAGAACCAGTTGGCCACGTAGATGTGCGGTTCCTTGCGCTTCCAGATCGTGCCGAGGAAGAGCAGCAGGTAGAAGACCCAGACGATGGTCAGCCACAGGTCGGCATACCATTCCGGCTCGGCATATTCCTTGCCCTGCGTGGCGCCGAGCAGATAGCCCGTGCCGGCAATGACGATGAAGGCGTTGTAGCCCAGGATCACGAACCAGGGCAGGATCTTGCCCGGCATCCGGACCCGGCAGGTCCGCTGGACGACATACATCGAGGATGCCAGCAGGACGTTGCCGCCGAAGGCGAAGATCACCGCGGACGTATGCAGCGGCCGCAGGCGGCCGAAGTTTGTCCAGGGGAGATCGAAGTTCAGTGCCGGAAAGGCCAGCTGCAACGCGATGATCAGACCGACCAGGAAACCGGCGACGCCCCAGAACATCGCCGCCACGGAACCGAATTTGACCGGTCCGAGGTTGTAGTTCGGCTTGCCGTCGATTTCGGCAGGGATCGCCTCCCCGCCGTCGTTAAAGTAGTTTTTGAAGATCATGAACACGCTCGCGGCGGCGAACAGCGCCCCGATGCCGGCGTGAAATGCCATGACCTGGTCGAAGGTCTTGCCTGCCACGATGATGCAGGCAAATGCGAGAAGCACAAGGAAGATGGCGAAACCGCCTTCCTCGAGCGATATTATTTTGGCCTTGTGTTGTGCCATTTTAGCGCCCCAGTCTTTGAAATCGTTACAAGGTGCCACGATGGCACGACCATGAGCACGACTCTCGCGGAGCCGCGTTGATTCATATCAAGTTGAGGGTTGCGGCGGATGCCACAGATGGAAATTGCAGTGCGGAAACCACACTAGAGTGTAGTAATTTTTACCGGGACGCGACACTTTTCGCATTTGCACGGCCATATCGTCGCAGTCGTCCGGCGCCCGATCGCGACACATGCGTCCGCTGATGTTAGCTTCCCGAAGTCTTCGCTCATTCCGGAGGGTCTCATGACCGGCCGCGACCACATCGTCAGCTCGCACTATGACACCGGACCGATACTCGATCGCATCAAGGCAGGATTGCGCGCCGCCGGACTGGATCCTGATTCGCCTTCTGCGGACGACCTGAAGGCGGTGGACGAATTCCACGTCGGAGGTGCCGAGGCAACCGAAGCCTTCCTGAAGCCCCTCGAGATCGGGCCAACGCACCGGGTCGTTGACCTTGGCTCCGGCGCAGGTGGTCCCGCACGCTTCATCGCCACCCGCTATGGTGCCAGGGTTACCGGCTTCGATTTGACACCGGCCTACGTGAAGCTTGCCAACACACTGAGCCGCATGACAGGGCTTCAGGACCGGACGGAGTTTCACATTGCCAGCATCCTCGATCTGCCGGTGGCACCCGGCAGCTTCGATCTTGCGACCATGCTGCATGTGGGCATGAACATCGAGGACAAGCACGCGCTCTTCCGGGAAGCCGCCCGCATCCTCGCGCCGGGCGGCAGGTTTGCCGTCTACGATCTCATGGCCATAAAGGACGGACATCACGACTTTCCGGTTCCCTGGGCCTCGGACCCGGCGGCCTCCCACGTCGCCCCTCCCGAGACCTACAAGGCCGCGGCCGCCGCGGCAGGACTGCGTCTGGTCGCAGAAACGGACCGCCGCGACTTCGCGCTTGCGCATTTCGACAAGCTAAAGGCTGAAAGGGAAAAGGCCGGAGGCCCGCCTCTCCTCGGCATTCACCTGATCATGGGCAGCGACGCCGGGGAACGGTTCCTCAACCTGACGCGTGCGGTCAGGTCCGGGTCCCTCGGCCCCAGGGAAATGGTGTTCGAACTCCCGGCCTGAGCCGGTATTTCGAAACCGCGGCCGGCCGCGACGCTCAAACACGAAGGTCAACCTTCAGCCCGGCACGCGTGAAACCGTTGCCTCGGGGCGTTCCCGTTCAGACCTAGGTCCGAATGGTGCTGACTTCGCAGCTGGGATATCTTCGACGAATGAACCAGGAAACCCCTTCGACGATCGGAAAACTCAAAGCCGGATATGCCAGATTGTCTCTGTCGCAGAGGTTTGCCCTAGTTGGCGGCCTGGTCATGCTGGCAGCGTCCGTAGTCATGGCAGTCTGGGTATCGAAAAGGATCGAGCACGGCGTCGTCGCCAACACGGCAAGCGCCACCGCCCTGTACATGGAAAGCGTCATTTCACCCGCGAGCCAGGAACTGGCCCGCTCGGACGTGCTTTCCCCCGGGGCCGTTCAGGCGCTGACGGAGATTTTCCGCGAGACGCCTATGGGCGAACAGGTCGTCTCCTACAAGATCTGGAAGCCCGGCGGCCTGATCGCTTATGCCAGCAATCCGGATCTCATCGGTAAAACCTTCACACCCGACAATGACCTGCGCACTGCCTGGTCCGGCAAGGTGGTGGCTTCCTTTTCGGAACTGGATGGCGAGGAAGCGGCGGCAGAGCGGTCACTAAACCGCACCCTGCTCGAAGTCTACAGTCCTATCCGGGAGGTCTGGTCCGGCAAGGTTATCGCGGTCGCGGAGTTCTACGAAGTCGCGGACGACCTTGAACGCGAGCTTCTGCGTTCCAGAACGACCACCTGGATCATGGTTGCGCTGACCATGGCCTCTGCTTCCCTCGCCCTTTTCGGCATCGTCCAAAACGGCAGCAGGACAATTGCCCGGCAACAACAGGCCCTGACCGGAAGGGTTCGGGACCTCGGGAAGCTTGTGGAGCAGAACCGTCTCTTGCGGCAAAGAGTTGAAAAGGCGGCGGCGCGCGGGATCGAAATGAACGAGCGCTATCTGCAGCGGATCAGCGCGGATCTGCACGATGGCCCGGCGCAGCTTCTGTCGCTTGGCGCCCTGCGCCTGGACAGTGTAATCGAAACACAAGATCACGATGAACGCAGGCTGCAGGCGGACGCCATCCGAAAAAGTCTGAACCAGGCGATGACCGATATCCGCAACATCTGCCGCGGCCTGACCCTGCCGGAACTGGACAGCCAAACCACCGGAACGGTCATTCGAAGAGCGATTGCCGACCATCAGGCGAGAACCGGCGATGCCATCGAAGTCGCGACGGAGGCCCTCGACAGCGTCGAACTCGATCACTCCCGCAAGATCAGTGTGTTCCGTTTCCTGCAGGAAGCCCTGTCCAATGCGAGCCGCCATGGAGAGGGGAAGAATATCCGCGTTGAGGCCACGGGCCTCGGCACCGGACTTGAAGTGACCGTCAGGGACGACGGCCCCGGTTTTTCATCCCCACGGGCCGAAGATGTTCCGCAAACGGGACTTGGCCTCCAGGGGCTCCGAAACCGGATAGAAAGCCAGGGTGGGCGCCTTGAAATCAGAAGCAATTGTGGTCGGGGCACCTGCCTGAGCCTGAGATTCGATCAAGACGGGGAGGAGCACGGATGAGGACACCGGTTCGGATCATCGTTGCCGACGATCACCCGCTGTTTCGCGAGGGCGTCAGTCGCACACTTGCTGAACAGGAGCACTTTGAAGTCGTCGGAGAAGGCGCAAGTGCGGAGGACGCGCTGCAACTCGCCCGTGACACTCAACCGGATCTGGTGCTCCTCGACATCTCCATGCCGGGCGGTGGCATCCGTGCTGCGGCGAAAATAGCCTCCCTGTTTCCGGACGTGCGCATTGCCATACTGACGGTGTCCGAGGCCGAGGACGACGTCATGGAAGCCCTCAAGGCCGGTGCGCACGGCTATATCCTGAAAGGGGTCAGCGGGCGGGAGCTGTGCGAGGCGGTCGGTGAGATTGCAAGGGGCGGCTCCTATGTCTCTCCCACGCTGGCGGCCAGGTTGCTGAAGTTTTTCAACTCGGACAAACAGGACGCCGGGCCGCAGGCGCGGCTCGAGGAGTTGTCCAAGCGCGAGGACCAGATCCTGCGGCTGGTGGCCCAGGGACTGAGCAACAAAGAAATTGCCCTCGCCCTCGACCTCCAGGAGAAGACGGTCAAGCACTATATGACCGCGATCCTGAAGAAACTTCACGTCCGCAACAGGGTCGAGGCGGCCATCCTGGCTCATGACGCGTGGGACAAGACAAACCGGGGAGCATAGGGACGCCGCCCGAAACCGGCCGCAGGTCGGTTGCCTGGTGTCACCGGACCCGGAAAGGACTTCCCCGGATCCGGTTTCCACTGGTCCAGGCGCGTTATTGTCCCGCCAGCTGACGAAGCCGGATGATGTCCGATTGCCGGGCGCGCCGTTGAATGACCGTATTGTTGTTCGGATCCTTCAACTCGTATCGTCCGGCCTCGATTTCCTCTTTCCAGCCGTCCGAATAGCGGATCTCGATGTTGTCGCCGGCAATCTCGGCATGAATTGTCCGCGCCGCACGATCGCGTTCCCGTGACAGCGAACGGGAAATCCGGTTGGCCGCGCCCGTCAGCCTTGCCCGGTCGGCATCCGTGGCGGGACGACGGCTTACGGTAACTCCCGAAGGGTCCTTGCGTTCGAAGATGCCGTTTTCGATCTCGTCCTTGAACCCGTTGGCATAGCGAACCTCGATGTGAGATCCTTGGATTTCTGCCGATTCAGACCGGCTTTTGCTTTCCCGTTCCCTGCCCCGCTTCTCGCTGCCCCTGTCTCGCCCCCTGTCCCGCCCCCTGTCGTCATCCTCCCTTTCGCCCGACCTGCTGTCGTCGCGCCCGTCGTCGCCGCCTGAGCCGCTCCCCGAGCTCCCGCTACCGCTGTCGTCGCTACCGCCATCGTCTCCTCCGCCCGATCCGCTGCTGCCGCTGCCACTGTCGTCCGAACCGTCCTTCGCCAGGGCGTGACCGCCCGCCATGTGAATGCCATCCGGGCCTAGGGCGAAATGGGTTGCCGGAGAAAGAACGAACACGGAAGCAACTGAAAGCATCAGGAGCCCGCGCGTCATTTTCTGTGAGTGCCTGGTCATGATCATCCTCGCAAACTGGTTTCGAACCGTTGGCAGGATGGTTCCGCAATCTTCGCTCGAGCAGAAGAGGCCCGGGACCAATGCGCGCAATCCGCGGACCATTGCGGCTCTGTGCCGGACCAAGGTCCGATGTGAAGCGCCGCCGAGGCCGGACCAATGTCCGGGTCTGTCCTCAGGGCGTCGTCCTGATGTTCGCAAAATGCCCGCTGAGCGCAGCGCCGTTCGCCACTCGGCGCCGGCAACGTCGCCGGAAACCGCCTGTCAGCAGGCGCCTTTCAGGATTTCTGCCAGAGCCTCGACAAGGGCGTTGCAGTCTGCGTCCGTGCCGATCGAGATCCGAAGGAAGTTGTCGATCCGGGGCTGGCCGAAGTGACGCACGAGGATGCCCCTTGCCCTCAGATCCGCAAGAATTGCCGTCGCGGGGACCTGCTCATGGGACACGAACAGGAAATTCGCAGCCGAACGCAGCACGTTGAAGCCGAGCTTAACGAGGCTTTCCGACAACCGGTCACGATCCGACATAACCCGGCTGCGCGTATCCTCGAACCACGCCTGGTCCTGCCAGGCGGCCAGTGCACCTTCCAGCGCAAGCCGGCCCAGGGGATAGGAATTGAAACTGTCCTTGATACGCTGGAGTGCTTCTACGAGATGCGGCTGTCCGAGTGCAAATCCAACCCGTAGGCCAGCCAGGCTTCTCGATTTTGAAAAAGTCTGCACCACCAGCAGGTTCTCGTAACGCGGCACGAGCCCGGCCGCGCTCTGTGCGCCGAAATCGACATAGGCCTCGTCCACCAGCACCACGACGTCCGGGTTCCGTTGCAGAATGCGTTCCACCCCGGAAAGCGGCATCGGCATGCCGGTGGGCGCATTGGGATTGGCGATCACGATGCCGCCGCAGGGGCTTCCGTAGTCGTCCGGATCGATCTCGAAGGCTTCGTTCAGCGGTACGAGGCGACGTTCCAGCCCGAAGAGCTCGCAATAGGTCCTGTAGAAGCTGTAGGTCACATCCGCGAAGAGGACAGGGTCCTTGCCACCGAAAAAGGCATGGAAGGCATGGGCCAGAACTTCGTCAGATCCGTTACCGGCAAAGACGTGATCCGGCAGGAGATGGTAACTCGACGCAATCGCGTTTCTCAGATCCGTGGCTGCGGGATCCGGGTAGAGCCGCAAACTGTCTCCGGCCGCCTTGCGGATCGCCGCCACCGCGCGTGGCGACGGGCCGTAAGGATTCTCGTTGGTGTTCAGCTTGATGAAGGACTGCCCCTTCGGCTGTTCGCCGGGCGTGTAAGGAACCAGCCTTTCGACAATCGGGCTCCAGAACCTGTTCATGATCTTTTCCTGCTACCGGGGCGACCGCCGCGCGTTCCTGGCGGCGGACAGGACCACGAAGGCCCCATCAAAACAGCCTTTACCCAAGTTGCCTCAAAGTTTCCATGATCTTTCCGGCAGTGTCACCCCCGCGCGCCCCGGCAAGGCGCCAGAGACAAATCTCTTCGGAAAGGTGGACCGCCATACCGAACGGCGCCACCAGCCTTCCCGAAGCCAAATGTGACGAGACAAGCGATCTGTGCGCCATCAGCACGCCGACACCATTCAGGGCTTCCTGTACCGCCAGGGCGTAGAGCGAAAAGACGGGGCCATCGGGAACGAACCCCTCGCCCGGCAACGCCTTTTCCGCCCACAGGCGCCAGTCGTCCGCCCAGGCCGTGTCAGTGAGGCAGACGGCCTCCTTCAGATCTCCCGGATGACAGAGTGACCTTGCGAGCTCCGGCGTACAGACCGGCAGCAGTTCCTCGCCGGAAAAGACGATCCCGCCTTCCGGCGGTTCCGCCCGATAGAACAGGCAAAGGTCGAACGGAACGCGCTTCAGGTTGGGCGGCACCTCCATGGCTGTTACCGAAATGTCCACACCCGGAAGCTTCTCCCGCAGGGCAGGCAGCCTTGGTGCCAGCCAGAGCTGGGCGAGCGCGGGCAGCGCCGCGATGTGGATTTTCCGGGGCGCAGCATCGCGCTGGAGGTCGCGCACGGTCTCGCCCAGAAGGTCGAAGGCGGCGATGAAGCCCGGCAACGCCCGTTGTCCCAGCGGAGTCAGCCGGACCGCTCGGGCCTGCCGGACAAACAGAGGCGCGCCGATATCTTCCTCGAGCGCCTTGATCTGGGCGGCGACCGCTCCCGGTGTGACATGGAGTTCCTCGGCGGCCGGGGCAAAGCCCCCCAGGCGTGCGGCCGCCTCGAAGGCCCGCAGGGCATTCAGCGATGGCAATCTCGGAACAGGTGGAGCGACCGGCATTTTCAGACTCAGTTTTTCTAGCCCTCGAATTTCTAAAATCTCGTTTGCCGGAAGGCAAGCTGTTGGCAAGACTTGGCGCATGGAACCTGGAGATCCCGCATGAGCGCACATGACCTTCGCCCCTGGCTGCCTTCCGCTGCCGCCGACAGGATCGACGAAATTGCAGCCGGTGCCCGGACGATGACCTCGGCACAGGTGGCGGACCGCATCGACGCCCTTGCTCTTGAAAACCGCCGCATCCATGAGCGCGACTGCTTCAACCTCAATCCGGCGACCAATGTCATGAACCCGCGCGCCGAAGCGCTGCTCGCCAGCGGCATGGGCTCCCGCCCTTCCCTCGGTTATCCGGGTGACAAATACGAGATGGGACTGGAAGCCATCGAGGAAATCGAGGTGATCGCCTCGGAACTTGCCTGCGAGATCTTCAATTCGGCCTATGCCGAGATCCGCGTTGCCTCGGGCGCTCTCGCCAACCTCTATGCTTTCATGGCAACCACGAAGCCGGGGGACGCCATCATCGCCCCACCCGCTTCCGTCGGCGGGCACGTAACCCATCATGCTCCCGGATGCGCGGGGCTCTACGGGCTGGAGATCCACGAGGCGCCCATTGACCCGGAAGGCTACACGGTCGACCTCGGCGGATTGCGCGACCTTGCCTTGAAGGTACGTCCGAAGCTCATCACCATCGGCATGAGCCTCAATCTCTTCCAGCATCCTGTCCGGGAGATCCGGGCAATCGCGGATGAAGTCGGGGCCCATGTGCTGTTCGATGCCGCGCACCAGTGCGGCATGATCGCCGGTGGTGTCTTTGCCAATCCGCTTGCCGAAGGTGCCCACCTGATGACGATGAGCACCTACAAGAGCCTTGGCGGCCCAGCCGGCGGCCTGATCGTCACCAACGACAAGGCCCTGTCGCAAAAGCTGGATGCCATCGCCTTCCCGGGCCTGACTGCAAATTTCGACGTCGCGAAATCGGCCGCGCTTGCCGTTACGCTGCTGGATTGGCGCGAATACGGCAAGGCATATGCCGAAGAAATGGTGGCAACCTCCAGAGCCCTGGCCGCGGCGCTGGCAAAAGAGGGACTACCGGTTTTCGCCACCAGCAACGGCTTCACCCAATCCCATCAGTTTGCCCTGGAAGCGGCCGGCTTCGGCGGCGGACAAACGGCTTCCAGGAAACTGCGCAAGGCCGGTTTCCTCGCCTGCGGCATCGGCCTGCCCGTCGCTCCCGTCGAAGGTGACATGAACGGCCTGCGCTTCGGCACTCCGGAACTTGTCAGATGGGGAATGACGGCGAAGGACATGCCACGGCTTGCCGGGCTGATCGCCGAGGCCCTGAGGTCAAACGATCCGGAGGCCCTGGCGGGCCGCGTTTCGGACTGGCGGCAAGGCTTCGACACGCTGCATTTCATCAACTCGTGAGTTGAGCAGGCCTGCGGGCTGCGCCGCCTCATCGCTTTCCCAGCACAAGTGCCGTGACAAACGGCAGAATCAGAACCATGGCGGTAAAGCGTGCAATCTGGTGCGCGGCGACGAAGGCCGGGTCCAAATTGAGCATGAAGGCAAGCAGCGTCATGACCTCCAGGCCGCCGGGTGCATAGGCCAGCAATGCCTGTCCGAAAGGGATATGCACCAGCATGGCAACGATCCATGCACCGAAAATCGAAGTCAGGAAAGCTGCGGCGAAGGCTGCCATCGACGCTCCGAGCACACTGAGGAACTGGCGAAAGGTCATTGAGCCGAACCGGCAGCCGATATGAGCGCCCATCATGACGAAACAGGGCAGGATGACGGCGTTCGGCAAGACCAGCGTCAGCACGCCCGAGGCGTTCAGTCCGGCGCTCATGAAAAACGCGCCGGTCATCCAGCCGCCCGGAACGCGTGTCTTCACCGCCAGCCAGCTGGCTGTCAGGCACAGCGGCACGCCGATGAGGAAATCGGTGAGGTTCGAGGCAGGTCCTGCCACGTCCCCCCCGGCGACTGTCCCGTTGGAGTAAACGACAGCAAAGGGAAGGATGGCCACGAGCACGAACAGGCGCATGGACTGGCTGGAGGCAATGCGCGGAAGATCGGCACCGCGTTCGGTTGCCAGCGCGATCACATAAGAGAGAGCGCCCGGGATCGCGCCGAAATAGGCCGTCTCCTTCGACCACTTCGCGCCATAGTGAAGAACCGCATAACCGACGAAGGTTACGCTCGCCGTTACTGCGACCAGCATCGCCATGGAAACCGGCCATTCGCCAACCCGCTCAACGACGTCGGGGCGCACGCCTGCTCCCATGGAAATACCGACCATGATGAAGAGAGCATCCCGCAATCGTGCCGGCATGAGGGTCGGAACGCGCGCCAGCGTCGCGCAGGCCACGAACACCATCGCCCCGGACAGCCATGCGGCGGGAAGTTGCAGCGCGTTGAATGTCGCGCCGCCGGCAGCAGCGATCAGGAGGGTGAGGGCCAGCCGTCCGGCGGCTGACTCAAGCGAGGAAAAGGGCATCGGGAACCATTGAACGAAGGAGGTTTAATAGCCCTATATATCGATTGCTCATCCATGGCATGGTTGATTGCATCGATCAACATGATCAAGAGGTGGATTTTCAGGCCGTCGTTCCCGGCAGGAGGACCGGCAGGGGCACTGTGAAGGGAAGTCCGGCGATTCCTTCCAGTTTACACGCCTTGCGCACCGCTGGCCGCATTTCAAGCCTTTCCAGAAGCGCCCGAAGACGCGGTGTCCCCGACAGCTCCCACCTGCCTTCGTTCCGGTAGATCTGCGCCCAGCGGGCACAGGCGGCGAGATAATGATCGGCGCAGGTCAGGTCCGCGCCCATCAGATACGGCCCGCCGGAGGCCGCAATCTCACCTTCCAGAATGACAAACGCCTCGGCAATCCGCCGGGTCAGCTCGTCGTGAAACCCCGTGACCGCATCCGCATCGGCAACATATCGTTCCGGCCGGAACGATATCCTGAGGTCCGAATGCAGCGTGTTGGAGATATAGAACAGCCATTTCAGGAAGCGTCCCCGCTCCGGGGCCTCCGGGGCGGGCGCCAGCGCACGGCTGGCATCGGTGAGAAAAAGCAGGATCGCACCGGTTTCGAACAGGGGCGCGTCCTGGCCGGGGACCTCCAGGACGGGAAGAAGCCCCTGCGGATTGAGCTTCCTGTAGGTTTCACCCTTGTGTTCGGCAGCAAGCCGGTCGACCGGCACGTACTCGTAGGCCAGGCCGAGCTCCTCCAGAATCATGCGCACGACGAAATTGGCGCTGTCCGGCGATCCGTGCAGACGGCAGGTGCCGAAGGCGGCACTCCCACCACCCGCCGGGTTCATTTCGGAAGAACGATTGCTCAAAACGTACCTCAATGACTGATTTCGCCGGTGGCACTTGAGAAAGATCAAGGCGTCCGGATGTTGCTGCGGAAATGATGCCCGCATGATGAAAGATCCGCTCTCCCATGCCATGCGCAACGTTCCGCGCTACACCAGCTACCCGACCGCGCCGCACTTTCATGACGGCGTTACGGCCAGGACCTATTCGGACTGGCTGGGCGCGATCACGCCGCAAGACACATTGTCGCTTTATCTGCATGTGCCTTACTGCAAGGAACTTTGCCACTATTGCGGCTGTCACACCAAGGCGACCCGTCAGGAAGCGCCACTCAAGGCCTACGCAGCGACACTGGGCAAGGAAATCGGTCTGGTTGCGCGGCATCTGACCAATGCCGGGCCGATCCGCCACATACACTGGGGCGGCGGCACCCCGAGCCTGCTGCCGCGCCAGAGCCTGATCGACCTGACAGGCCTGATGCGGGTGCTGTTCGACTTCGCTCCCGACGTGGAACACGCCATCGAGCTCGATCCCCGGCTGGTGAGCGCGCAGCTCGCCGAAACGCTGGCCATGATCGGGGTCAACCGGGCAAGCCTCGGCGTTCAGGATTTCGACCTCGACGTTCAGAAAGCCATCGGACGGGTACAGCCTTACGAGGTGGTTGCCAAGGCAACCGGCCATTTGCGGGCCGCGGGCCTGACCTCGCTTAATTTCGACCTGATGTACGGCCTGCCCGGACAAAGCGCGGCGACGATCCTGGACACGGTCGACAAGACCCTCTCGCTCGCACCTGGCAGGATTGCGCTCTTCGGCTATGCACACGTTCCCTGGATGCGCAAGCACCAGCGCCTGATCGACGAAGCTGCCTTGCCGAATGCCGCCGAGCGGCTTGAATTGGCCGATCTTGCCCGGGCCGAACTGCAGAAAGCCGGTTATGTCGCCATTGGCCTCGACCACTTCGCCAGACCCGACGACAGCATGGCAATTGCGCTGGCCGATGGCAGCCTGAAACGCAATTTCCAGGGCTACACCACCGACCAGGGCGAACAGCTCGTCGGCTTCGGTGTCTCCTCCATCGGCAAGCTGTCGAAAGGATACATCCAGAACATGATGGATGTCGGCAACTGGCGCCGCAGCATCGAGGCTGGCGAATTGCCCGTCTCCAAGGGTCTTGCGCTTTCCGTGGACGACCGCGCCCGCGGCCGGATCATTGAGGAACTGATGACCAACTATGCCTGCGATCTTGCGCCGGTCTGCAAGACCTACGGCCTGTCCACGCATGATCTGGCGGATGCCTTCTCCGCCCTTGAGGATCTTGCCGCCGATGGGCTCGTCCGCCTCGATATCGGTGCCAACGACAATGCCCGCGTGCAGGTCACCGAAGCCGGACGCCCCTACGTCAGGCTGGCCGCGGCGGCTTTCGACGCCTATCTGGCCGCCAGCCAGGCGACCGGCAAGGCAAGGCATTCGGCGGCCGTCTAGCGGCTTCGGGGCGACAGTCCCGCTCCGGGTAAAGCTGATCGAAAACGAGAAAAAAGGGCCGCGACATCATCGCGGCCCTTTTCCGTTGGGTTTATTTTTCAGATCGGGCCGGAAGGATCCGGGTACCGGTATTGTTGCATCGTCCAGGCAATCAGGCGGGGCGCTGGCCTCGCCTGATTCAAGAAGTCTAGTGAATTCCGGTCATTTGGCAAAGGCCGCATACCCGGTTGAGGTGGATCCTGTCGGCCCTGTCCACGCGGATGACGCCGCGACGCTTCAGGTCCGACACCACCCGGCTGACCGTTTCGATCGTCAGTCCGAGGTAATCGGCAATTTCCTGCCGCGTCATGTGTAGCTGCAGGTCGCAGCCATCTTCGTTCTCGTGATAGGGGCCGACACAGCCGACGCCGCCGCGATCCGGCACCAGATGCATGAGAAAGCTGGCGACGCGCTCGACAGCGGATTTCCGGCCGAGCAGCACCGCGTGCTCATGGAGCACCCGCATCTGATTGGTCAGGCAGCGGGTCAGCGTACGCTGAAGCTGGTCGGAGGATTCGACCTGCTTCAGGTCGATTTCCTGAATCTCGCTGTCGGTCAGCGTCTCGGCGGTGCAATCATTCTCCTCGCCGCCCGCGAGGCCGAAAATATCGCCCGGACGCAGGACTTCCACCACCTGGCGGCGGCCGTCGGGCAGAAGCTTGTAGAGCATCACCGAGCCCTTCACCAGCTCATAGAGCCGCTTGGCCGGGTCGCCTTCGTAATAGATAACCGCATGGGTATCGTACTGGGCCGTCTTGCCACCGAAATCCAGGAATGTAGCCTTGTAGGTCTCACAAACAGGTGCACCGCCGCGTGCAGCAGTGGCGCCTTGGCCCGGAGTGCCAGCGTCGAAATATGCCATATGTCCCTCCTTTCGTGCAAAGTCGCACGGCCTTGATTGCAAAGACGGCTGCAATATCGTTCCCTCGTCCGTCCGCGTCTACACGCTATGCGAGTATCGATTGCCGCCGCCGCCGGGCGTCCCGTCCGACGTCCGTTGCTTGCCTATCAATCTTTAAACAGCTCAATGCGTTAAGGGAATTCGGTCGACTGCGTAAGATAAACTACATATGGGGTGGAATGACGCAGGGACTAAAGTCGAACAGACTGGAGATACAACCGAAACCGGACCAGGGTTAATACCTACGCCATCGCCGCTGAGAGCATTTCGATCGAAAGCGGCTTCCTGAGAATCGTCAGTCCCGGAAGATCGCGCAGCAGCTGTACGAGGCTGACATAGGGCTTGCCGGAAATGGCGAGGACGTTTGGCGGATCGGGAAGGACGGTGAGCTGGCGCACGAGATCCGACCCGCTGATGCCCGGAAGACCGAGGTCAACAATAACCCAGTCCCCCGCGCGCCATTCGGAGCGGGAGAGGAAAGTTTCGCCATCGGAATAGGTCTTGGGATGATGATCCAGGTTTTCAAGCGCGATAGCCAGAGCGTCCGCCACCGCCTCATCATCCTCGACTATATGAACGACCACCTCAACACATCCTCAAGCCGGCGGCACCGCCGGAACCAAAGGAAAGGATAATCCAAGATTCCTACGTAGGATGTACGCAATACTACTGTTCACCGGTAAAACTTTTCATGATGTTCCCGTGACCGGGACCCGCGACAACTACCCCGCGGACGCGCCGCCCAGAACGATCCGCACCAGGTCAGCCGCATTGCGCGCGCCCAGTTTCTCCATGATGCGGGCGCGGTGGACTTCGACCGTCCGCGGGCTGATGCCGAGCGTTCTGCCGGCTTCCTTGTTGGAAGCGCCGTCGGTGATTTCCTTGAGAACCTCGAGTTCCCGGCGCGTGAGCATGTCCGCCCCCTGAAAACTGGGCAGTACCGAATCGGTCCCCTGCCGCTGCCTCATCGCGGTGATGCCCTCCTTCACCCGCTCCAGGACAACATCCGCCGAGAACGGCTTCTCGACGAAATCAAAGGCACCATTGCGGATCGCCTCCACGGCCATCGGAATGTCGCCCTGACCCGAAATGATGAATATCGGCGCGGGGTAGTTTTCCGCATTCAGGGCCTTGAGGATTTCGATCCCCGACCGCCCCGGCATGTGGACATCCAGCATGACGCATGCAGGCACCGCCTTGCTCGCGGAATTTATGAAAGTGTCGCCATCCGAAAATGTCTCGACGACGTACCCTTCCATGTTGAACAGAACAGACAGCGCGTCGCGCACCGCAGGGTCATCATCGACGATGTAAATGGCCTCCGCGTCAGTATTCATTTGTATCTATTCCTCACCTGGGTCGTCCGTGACATCGGTATGTTGTGTCTGTGCCTTATGTTCTTCCAGCAGGTCAACCGGCAGCGTCAGCAAAAAGGACGCACCCTGTCCATTCGGATTAGGCTCGTGTTTCAAATCGCCGCCGTGATTTTGTGCGATGGAGCGGGAAATGGCCAAACCCAGACCGACGCCCTTCTGTTTCTTGCCGGAAAAGGCCTTGAACAGGCTGTCGACGAGTTCGGGCGGCACTCCCGGTCCATTGTCGGTCACCCGGAACTCCAGCAAGTGGCTGTTCTGGCGGACGGAAAGCGTGACCTGCCTGTCATTCAGATCCGCGACCGCTTCGCGCGCGTTGCGAAGGAGGTTGATCAGCACCTGGCGGATCTGCACGGGATCGGCTTCCAGCAGCGGCAGCTCATCGGCAATGTCTCCCCGCAGGAACGACGGGCCTTCGCTAATTCCGAGTTCCGCCATTTCAAGGCAGTTTCTGACAAGGTCGGCAACGACAATCGTCTCGCGCGCCGGAGCCTTCTTTTCCACGAGCTGGCGCATACGCTGGATGATATCACCGGCCCTCTCGGCCTCGCGCACGGCCTTGTCGATCACGTTCAGAATATTGACGTCGATCGACCCGTCCACCTTTGCCTTGCGGGACACCGTTTGCAGATACAACAGCACGGCGGTCAGCGGCTGGTTGAGTTCGTGAGCGATCGCAGCGCCCATCTCGTCCATGGCGCTCATCCGCGTCATGTGCAGAAGCTGGGCCTGGGTCTTGGCGAGCCGTTCCTCGATCTGCTTGCGCTGCCTCAAGTCCCGAAGGATGCCTATGAACTGGCGACCGGCTGGCGTGGATGCCTCACCAACGGACAGTTCTATCGGGAACACCGTGCCGTCCTTGTGCCGCCCTTGAACTTCCCGGCCGATACCGATGATCTTCTTCTCGCCGGTAACCACATAGTTCTTCACATAACGGTCGTGTTCCCGGGCGTAGTCGTCCGGCATGATGCGGTTGACATTCCGTCCGAGCAGATCGATCGCCTCGTAGCCGAACAGCTTCTCGCAAGCCTTGTTGAACGCAAGAACCTGACCGCGATCGTTGATCACGACGATGCCGTCGACGGCCGTATCGAACACGCTGGCAAGGCGCGCTTCCGATTCAGCAGCGGTTCCTTCGTTGAGATCGACGGTTCCTTCGCGCGACATGATGCAACCCAGTTGGAATTATCACCCAGCTAGGTTTAAGGGGTTTCACGTATGCCAGCAACCCATCAACGGCTAAATCTCTGGCAACCAATTGCTTATTCGGTGAATTGCGTCTTCCAGATGGTCCAGCCTGCGCGCGTAGCATAACCGGAGGTAGTTCTCGCCCCCGGCACCGAAGGCCGTGCCGGGGGCAAGCCCGACACCCGTCTGGCGGACCAGATCAAGGGCGAAACGGCGGGTATCGTAGACACCGTCGATCGAAAAGAACATGTAGAACGCGCCGGCGGGTGGCACGACCTTTACCCGGTTGAGTGCCCGAAGACCTTGCAGGACGCAGTCCCTGCCCTGTCGCGCCCGCTCGACCTGCTGGGCAAGGAAGCCGGAGCCTTCCGTCAGTGCGGCGACCGCCGCCCATTGAGAGAAGGACGGCACGCCGGAGGTGGAATACTGAATCAGGTTCTCAAAGACCTGGCCCAGCGTCGGCGACGCGGAAATCCAGCCGATTCGCCAGCCCGTCATTGCCCAGTTCTTGGACATGGAATTGACGAAGATGATCTGATCGTCTTCTTCGGCAATGTCGTAGAACGACGGTGCGCGCGGCCCGTCACCGTAGTAGAACAGAGCATAGATCTCGTCGGCGACGATCCAAAGCCCGTATTTTCGTGCAAGGTCGAGAACCGCCTTGAGGTCGGCCAGGCTCGCGACCCAGCCGGTCGGATTGCAAGGGGAGTTGAGGAAAAGCGTACTGGTGCGAGGCGTAATCGCCGCCTCGATGTCCTCAACGTGAAGCTTCCAGCCCTCTGCCTCCTCCCGCAAGGGCACGCAGACGGCACGGGCACCATGCACCTCGATCGCGGCGGAGACGTTGGGCCAGGCGGGAGTCGGCACGATCACCTCGCTGCCGGCGCCGGCGACCGCCTGCAGCGCCAGCTGGATCGCCTGCATGCCCGAACCGGTCACGTAAAACCGTTCCGGCGAGAATTCCCTGTCATAGAGCTGACCGTGATAGGCGGCAAGCGCCTCCCTCAACTGCGGAATGCCGCGCTGATAGGTATAGAAGGTTTCGCCCCGGTCGAGCGAAGCCTTGGCCGCGTCACAAATGAAATCCGGTGTCGGCAGGTCGCCCTCCCCGGCCCAGAGCGGTATGAGGTCATCCCGGCCCCGGCCGGCGTTGAACACTTCGACGATACCGCTTTCCGGCGCAAGCCTGGCTTCCGGGCTCAGTCGATCAATCAGGCTGGTCACTTGTGGCTTTTTCCTTCGTCCCGACGCAATCACGTGTGGTTGCAGCCACCATACCGGGTTTCCCGCCAGAAGTTTCATGAAAGGATGTGAAGGCAACTTCACGAACAGTGATCGGTTCACCCTCCCTCCCGGCATCGTTTCGCCGGCAAGATTTTCGACTTGTTCGCATGGCGAATAGACAGACGGCCTCAGCTGTGATCCGATCCGGAAACGCGGCAGGAAGACAACCCGCGACACGAGAAGCGCCCGGAAGAGGCGTTGGGGCAAATTCGTTTGGGAGGACGGCACGCCGGTTCGTCATGCACGGTTGGATCGTGATCTTGGCCGCAACGGCCTACATTTTTCTTTTGTTCGCGATTGCCAGTTACGGCGACCGTACGCCGCGGCGGTACTCCTCGAGGACCGGCGGCAGGCCGTTCATCTACGCGCTTTCCCTTTCGGTCTACTGCACGTCCTGGACCTTCTTCGGATCGGTCGGCAATGCCAGCCGGAACGGTGCTGAGTTCCTGACGATCTACCTGGGACCGTTTCTCGTCTTTGCGCTCGGTTATCCGTTGCTCAACCGGATCATCCAGATTTCGAAGGCCGAAAGCATCACCTCTGTCGCCGACTTCATCGGCGCGCGCTACGGCAAGAGCCAGTCGGTCGCCGCCCTTGCTACCCTGATCGCGGTCATCGGTATCATTCCCTATATCGCCCTTCAGCTCAAAGCCGTTTCCCTGTCGATCACGACCATGATCGGCCCCCTGATCGGCCCGGGCGACAATTTTAACCTGGTTTTCGATGACGTCACGCTGCTGATTGCTCTCGGCATGGCGATTTTCAGTTGGGCCTTCGGCACGCGCCACATCGACGCAACAGAGCACCAGGAAGGCCTGATGCTGGCGATCGCAACCGAGGCGACCGTCAAGCTCGTCGCCTTCATCGCGGTCGGCATCTGGGTCACCTTCTCCCTGTTCGACGGCCCTGTCGCCATGTTCAACGCGATTACCGAAGCTCCGGAAGTCGCAGCCGTCTTTCAGCGCCCCTTCAACATCGACAACTGGGTGGTGATGTCGGTTCTGTCCGCCTTCGCCGTGCTGCTGCTGCCGCGCCAGTTCCACGTCACCGTGACGGAAAACAACTCGGATGCAGAACTGCGCCGGGCACGATGGATGTTTCCGCTCTATCTTGTGCTGATCAATCTTTTCGTCATCCCGATCGCCGCCGCGGGGCTGCATCGCTTCGGCCAGGACGTCAACCCGGACACCTTCGTCCTCGCCCTGCCCATTGACGCGCAGCAGCACTGGCTGGCGCTATTCGCCTTCATCGGCGGCCTGTCGGCGGCGACCGCCATGGTCATCGTGGCGACCGTCGCGCTGTCCATCATGATTTCCAACGACATCGTCGTGCCGCTGCTCCTGCGCCGCCATGGCGAGGAGGCAATCATCAACGCCAGCGGCAAGGACATGAGCAGCCAGCTGCTGACCATCCGCCGGCTGTCCATCTTCGCGATACTGCTGCTTGCCTATGCCTACTACAAGGCGGCCGGTGACACGGCTGCCCTCGTCTCCATAGGCCTGTTGTCCTTCGCTGCGATTGCCCAGTTCGGGCCGGCATTTGTCGGCGCCCTGTTCTGGCGCAGGGCCACGTCCCTCGGCGCGCTGGCGGGCCTCAGCGGCGGAATTGTAACCTGGGCCTACACACTGCTCCTGCCCACGTTTGCCCAATCCGGACTGACCTCGTCGGGCTTCCTTGACACCGGTCCCTTCGGCATCGGGATGCTGAAGCCCCAGGCCCTGCTAGGCCTTCAGATCGATCCTTTCATTCACGGCACGCTGTGGAGCCTGTTCATCAATATCGTCCTGTTTGTCGGCTGCTCCTTCCTGAGGAAACCGCTGCCGGCCGAAACGCTGCAGGCCAATGTGTTCGTTCCGGCGGAACTGGCCCATTCGCCGAACCTGCGCTACTGGCGCACGTCGGTCACGGCCGGGGACCTGCAGTCGACCGTTGCCCGCTACCTCGGCGAGGAACGGACGGAAAGGTCGTTCGACCGCTTTGCCAGCGAGCGTGGCATCCAGCTCGATCCCAACATGCTGGCCGATGCCAACCTGCTGCGCTTCTCCGAACAGCTCCTGGCCAGTGCCATCGGCGCGGCCTCCTCCCGCCTGGTTCTCACACTTATGCTGAAACGGCACGATCCCTCCACCAAGGGCGCCGTCAAGCTGCTCGATGACGCGTCGATCGCCATCCAGTATAACCGCGACCTCCTGCAGACAGCCCTCAACCAGGTCCGCCAGGGCATCGGCGTCTTCGACCGGGACCTCCGTCTCATCTGCTGGAACCGGCAGTTCCGGGACCTGCTGGGATTGCCAGCCGAATACGGCCAGGTGGGCACGACCCTGGACAAGATCCTGCGATACAATGCCGACCGCGGCGAACATGGGCCCGGTCCCGTGGAAACCCTCGTCGCCGACCGGATCGAAAAACTCGTCATGATCCAGGAGACCTACCAGGAGCGGCTGGCTTCCAGCGGCACGGTTCTGGAGGTCCGGATAAGCCCGATGCCGGACGGCGGGATCGTGACCACATACACCGACATCACCGAGCGCGTGATGGCCGAGGAGGCCCTGGCACGGGCGAACGAGACGCTCGAACGGCGCGTGCGCGAGCGCACCGAGGAACTTACCCACGTCAACGAACGCCTCGTGGAGGCGACCCGGGCCGCCGAAGAAGCCAACATCGGCAAGACGCGTTTCCTGGCGGCTGCCGGCCACGACATCCTGCAGCCGCTGAATGCGGCCCGCCTCTACGCCTCGGTCCTGGTGGACAAGCTTCAGAAAGGCGACGACGGCGCATTGGTCCGAAACGTGGAATCCGCCCTTGAGTCGGTCGAGGACATTCTCGGCGCCGTCCTCGACATCTCTCGCCTCGACACAGGTGCCTTGAAGCCCGAGCCCACGGTCTTCCGCCTCGACGAAATGTTCCGGGGACTGGCTCTCGATTTTCAGCCCGTCGCGGAGGAGAAAGGCCTGGAGCTGAAGATCGTTCCGACCTCCGTCTCCGTGCGCACCGACCGGCGCCTTCTGCGCCGCCTGCTGCAGAACCTGGTCTCGAACGCCCTCAAGTATACGCAGCAGGGCAAGGTGCTGATCGGCTGCCGCAGACGTGGCAACCGGGTTCTGGTGGAGATTCACGACACCGGCATGGGCATTCCCAAGAGCAAGCAAAAGGCGATCTTCCAGGAGTTCCACAGGCTGGACGACGGCATGCGCATGGCCAAAGGCCTGGGCCTCGGCCTGTCCATAGTCGAACGGATCAGCCACGTCCTCAATCACCCGGTCGAACTGCGCTCGGAAGCCCGCCATGGGTCCTGTTTCTCGGTCGAACTGCCGCGGTCTGCCTCCCTGCCGGAACTCGAGCCCGTTCAACAGGCACCGGCATCGATCGGACACCTGGACGGACTGATCGTCGTGGCCATCGACAACGAGCCGGACATCCTCAGCGGCATGCGGCACCTTCTGACCAACTGGAACTGCACGGTGTTTACCGCGGCCGACGACATCGAGGCGGCCGAGGTATTGAACCAGGCGGGCCTGTCACCGGACGTGATCCTTGCCGATTATCATCTCGACAACGGCACGGGGATCGAGGCCATCGTGAAACTCAGGTGGAAATTCGGCAACCAGATACCGGCGATCCTGATCACGGCGGATCGGAGCCGGTCCGTGCGCACGGAAGCCGGTGACAAGGACATCGCCTTCTTCAACAAACCCGTCAAACCGGCAGCGCTACGGGCACACCTCGCCCGCTGCCATGCCGGCCAGGCCGCCGAATGAGTGCAACTCTTTCGGGCGGGTTTAGACGGCCGACTTCCGCAAATCGCCATCTCCGGTGTCAGCGGCAGCTTCCTGGTCCAGCCAGTCGTTCCCGCTGACAGACATGATCTTCATCGGATTAGGATCGGGCCTGCCGAAATAGTAGCCCTGCATGGAATCGCAACCAAGCGCGCGCAGGGCATCCACCTGGAACTTCCGCTCCACGCCTTCCGCCGTCACCTCCAGGCCGAGATTGTGCGCCAGTGCGATGACCGCGGAAATAATGGCCAGGCCGTCGCTGCGCTCGCCGATCTCGTCCACGAAGGTCTTGTCGATCTTGATCTTGTCGAACTTGTACTTGCGCAGATAGGAGAGCGATGAATATCCCGTACCGAAATCATCCAGGGCTATCCGGATCCCCAGGTCCCGAAGCCTTTCCAGTTTCTGCGACGCGCTTCCCTGATCGCGCAGGAAAACGGACTCGGTGATTTCCAGCACCAGCCGTTCCGGCGGAAATCCGGTTTCCGCCAGCACGCCGGACACCACGTCGACAAGATTGGGATCCATGAACTGAACCGGCGACAGGTTGACCGCAACGCTGTCGAGCTCGGGACATTGCGCGGCAGCCGCGCAGGCCTTTCTCAGCACCCAGTTGCCGAGCGGCAGGATCAGGCCGGCATGTTCCGCGATCGGGATGAAGATATCGGGCCGGACCTCCCCCCGCGTCGGGTGCAGCCAGCGCACCAGAACTTCGCTGGAAACCACCCTTCCGCTGCGGGAATCGACGATCGGCTGGAAATCGACATTCAACTTTCCGTATGCGAACGCCTCACGAAGATCGGCTTCCAGTTCGCGCTTTTCGCGAACTTCGCGCTCCATCTCGGCCGCGAAGGCCAGCGCCCGTCCACGACCGCTCTCCTTGGCCTTGTACAACGCGATATCGGCCTTGCGCATGAGATCGTCGACCGTGTCGCTCCGGTCCTGGAACCGGGCGAAGCCGACGGTTGCTCCAATTGCGAAGTCACGGTTCCCGATCCTGAACGGCTTGCGGGTCACGTTGACGAGGTCTTCGGCAAAGGCGTTCGCGGCCTGATCGCTGACGAACCTGCCCAGGGCGGCGAATTCGTCACCGCCGAAGCGGGCGAGCATGGTCCTGCCCTCGCTGAGGTCGGTGAACCTGTCGGCGACCTGTCTTAGCAGATCGTCTCCCGCCGGATGACCGCTGGTGTCGTTGACGACTTTGAAGTTGTCGAGGTCGATCAGGAACAGGGTCAATGTGGAGCGGCCCTCCCGAACCTGCTCCGCCAGCTGCGTTTCTGCCTGTTTGAGGAACCAGCTCCTGTTGCCGATGCCGGTAAGCGAATCGTGTTCGGCAAGATGGGAGACAAGGGCATTGGCCTGTTTGGAGGCGGTAATGTCCGACGCCACACCGCGATACCCCGCAAAAGTGCCCTTGTGATCGTGGACGGGACGGGCCGCCAGCGACCACCAGCGGCCCTCCCCCTTGACGTCCACGCCAATGACGATATCGCGGAACGACTCCCGTTCCAGAATCACTCTTTCCAGTTCGACGACGGCCAGTTGCGCTTCCTCGTGGTCGAGCGAATAGGCCAGGTCGATCAGCCGCGTCGCGTGAAGTTCCACATGGGTGCGCCCGCTGACATTGAGGAATCTGTCCGAAACGTTCTGCAATATGCCGTCGCTGTCGGTTTCCCAGAGCCAGTCGCTTTCCTTTTCCTCGAATTCATTCATCAGCAGAGCGATGAGTTCGTCGCGCTGCTCGAGTTCCGCCTCCACAAGGAAATGGCGGGCGAACTGCCTGGCGGTCGAGGCAACACAACCGATGATCACCCCCGCGTAGCTGGCCAGAAGCAGAAGGAGCGGCCATGCCGTCTCGACCGGATTGAGGGCAATCGCGACAACCGATCCGAGGAAGAGAATACCGACCCAGCGCAACGCCGCCTGGGGAACCGTTGCCAGTGTGAACCCGCCACCGCAGATCATGGCGCCCGTAACGCTGGAGGCGATCCAGATGCCGGTGGCGTCGCCGCTCGCGAAGGCGCTCACCGGAACAACGGCCCAGAGCAAACCGAACACCGTCGCATTCCGGACAGCTTTCGAGAGTCCCTTTCTCGAGGTTTCCCGAACGGCTCGCCGGCGGTTGCGCCACCAGTTCCAGCTGACCAGCCCGAGCGGCAAGGCCAGCGCCAGTAGCCAGGCGGCAACATAGGCTGTCGGCATGAACCTTGTGAATACCGCAGCGACGACCCCCGCGTTGACCACATATGTAGCGGTAACGAAGGGGGTAAGGCGGGCGATACCGGAGATCTGCGCGGCACGTACCTTGCGCGCCACATGTTCTTCGACCACCGGATAACCGAACGCCAGCAAGAACGCGCGCATGAGATTGCCGTCCGCCGAGTTCCTTTGCGGCTGGATCGCGTCCCGCACGTCCGGCCTGGCACAGTAACCGGGAGACAGCATGGCCATGCAGAGGACACGCAGGACCAATTTCCATTTGGCATCAAGCCGCATTTTGTCTCCGAACTCACCACTCAACGCACCCGGGCCGTCGCTCCGGGCATTCGACAGTGATAGGCTCATTCCCTGAAATTACGGTAAAGGCGGCCACAGAAAAGTCGTATTCACAACCACCTCCCCGTGACATGCGAGACGACGCGCGCGAGCTGGCCTGCCGAAAACGGGAAGGCACCGCTCGCGTGGCGGCGCGAGCGTCAATGCTCCATTCGCAGTCGGGGTATATAACTTGAAAGGGCTGCGACGCCCGCCCTACTGGGCTTCGGCCGTCTCCTGGGCATCTCCGCCGATCTGCCACTGTCCGGCTTCGATTTTCGACGCTGCAATCACCGCCTGGGTCCGGCTTTCCACGCCGAGCTTCTGCAGGATTGCGGAGACATGTGCCTTGACCGTGGCTTCCGAAACCGAAAGCTCGTAGGCGATCTGCTTGTTCAGGAGTCCTTCCGACAGCATCATGAGCACGCGCACCTGCTGGGGTGTCAGGGTGGACAGGCGCTGAACGAGATCGCCGGTGCCGTCGTCCGCTCTCAGATCGACATCCGGCGGGGTCCACATGTTTCCGGACATGACCTCGGAAATCGCCTGGCGGATCACGTCGATCCCGTGAGACTTGGGAATGAAGCCCGACGCGCCGAATTCGACCGCGTGGCGGATGGCCTGCGGATCCTCGTTCGCGGAAACGACAACCACCGGGACGCTCGAATATTGCGCGCGCAGATACATCAGGCCGGAAAACCCGCGCATGCCGGGCATCGTCAGATCGAGAAGGATGAGGTCCACGTCGACATCCTTTTCCAATCGTTCCGTTACATCTTCCAGAGTGCCGGCTTCCTCGATCACCGCGTCTGGATATTGCGTTTCGAGAGTCTGGCGCAGGGCACCGCGGAACAAGGGATGATCATCCGCGATGATAAACCGGTACGTTGTCGCCGACACGCTGCTTTTCCTCCCTCAACGGTCATCGTTCCGCTTCAAGGCACTTCGTTGCCGGGCGCTTCGGTATCCGTGCGCTCCATTTTTTTGATTTTCCGGGCAACGAAACCTGTGTTGCGGCTTTCTGAAAGTATGTTTGCAATACGGATTGTGTGCAAGTCAAACCATGCTTTTGACCAACGGCACCGATCAGGCACACGAAATCACGGTCAACTGTTCCATTTGCCGAATCGAAGCCAGTAAACAAGAGCGAAAATACAGATAACATCTAAAATATTACAATGGAAATCAGAAAATATAAAAAGAAAATCTCAAAATGCAGAAATCGCAAAAAACACCGCCCTATTGATTGTATTTCTTATTGATAATTAACGCAAAGGCAACAATAATTGTACTACTCGCAATTTCAACAACAACACCTTGGTTAACAAAGACATTAGAAAATATGACAATTCAGGCGACCTTGTTTTCATTTGTGAATCGTTGGGAATGTGATGAAAACGACCATCTCAATGTCCAGTTTTATTTCAGCCGGTTCGAAGAAGCAGACCGGCAGTTTCGGCTGTTCTCGGGCCTGAACGAGACCCTGGTGGGTGCCCGCCGTGTGCGCCATGTCCGCTATCACAGGGAACTGAGGACCGGCGATCTGGTCACGGTCCATTCCTGCATCGCCTTCGATGGTCCGCACATGCTGACGGTCGTTCACGAAATGCGCAACGCAAGTGCGAACGTGCTCGTCGCCACGGCGCTGGACGGCTACGAGCCGAACGCGAACTCCGCCAAGGCCCTGCGCCAGAGGTTCAACGACTTCCAATGCCCGATGATCGCGGAGGCGGCACCGCGCGGCATTCCCTCCGGCCCGGCATCGGCAAAGACGACCCTGGCAGGCCTTAGGGGAAAAGGCGCCGGGATCTGTTTTCGCGGAACCGTTCTGCCGCGCGATATCGGCGTGGACGGCAGAGCCGACGACCAATACGCCCTGTCCTGCTGCACGGACGGCGTCGCACATGTCTGGGAACGGACACCGATGACCCATGCCTATCTGACGGAAAACGGTTACGGCCGGGTCGCGGTTGAAATGAAGCTGACCTGGACCACGCCGCTCAAGACGGGTGACACGATCGCGGTCGCGACCGGGTTCACGGGCGCAGGCACCAAAACCTTCGGAATGCGGCACCATCTGTTTGAAAGCCGGACGAACCGGTTGGCGGCGACGCTGGACGTCGTGGCACTGACGATGGACCTGACTTCGCGAACCTCCGTTGCCTTGCCGGAGGACGCGCACCAGAGCATCAACAAGATGCTGATCGACTAGGAAATTTCAGGCACCTGCGCACGGAAACTCGACCCGGGCGCTGGCAGGCCTCAGTTTTTCCCCTCTTCGTTGAATTCCTTCTGCAGATCCCGGACCATGCCGAAAAAGCGGCGCATGGCGCTTTCGGTGAAGGTCAGGACCCTTTCAAGTTCCTCGTCCTGCATGTCGAGTTTCTTCTTCGTGCCGGACGGGTCTTCTCCCGTCCCCAGCCCGCCATCGGAACGGCTCGTTTCGTCACCGGCCTCGGGCACGGGGCTGCTGCCTTCGTCATCGCTTTCCAGCGCCGCGAGTTGCTCCTTCAACCGGTCGACTTCGGCCGAGAGGTCGTTGATTTCGGCAAGATAGGCATCTTCAGCGAGCGGAACCGGGTTGCAGCGCCAGAAGTCGCTGTGGTTCCGGCAAACGGTCACCGTGCCATTTTGCCGGTCGACCCTCAGGATGTCGCCATCCACCGCGACCAGCGAGTAGCGGTCAGCTCGACCATCCGTAACCGCATCCGCATCTTCCGGCGCAACCTTGTCCTGTGCAAGGGCCGCTGCCGCGGCTAGGATCAGCGCTGTTCCCGCGAAGAGGGTGACGGACAGGGTTTTGCGGATCGGCATGCCGTTTCTCCGGTTGCCGGCACGGATAGATGCCGGGTTTCGTTCCTTCATGGTTGCCACGATTCCATGGCCAAAGCACGGCTGGCAGCCTCTTTTTCAATAACTATCTCATTTCCCAAGCTTTTTGCCCGCTGGCGGCAGCAGGATTTCCAGCTGCTCCATCCGGTCCGCTTCCGAGGGCGGCTTGTCCCATCTCAGTCGCGAAATCCTCGGAAACCGCATCGCCACCCCGGATTTATGCCGCGTCGAGCGGTTCAGTCCTTCGAAGGCGACCTCGAGTACCAGCCCCTTGTCCGGTCCATGCGCGACTTCCCTGACCGGCCCGAAGCGGTTGATCGTGTTGTTGCGCACGAAGCGGTCAATCTGCTTCAGTTCGTCATCGGTAAAGCCGAAATAGGCCTTGCCGATCGGAACCAGTTCTTCGCCGCCTGCCCCTGTAGTCCAGACCCCGAAGGTGAAATCCGAATAGAAGGACGAGCGCTTGCCATGCCCACGCTGCGCATACATCAACACGGCGTCCACGAGATAAGGATCCCGTTTCCACTTATACCACAATCCCTTCGGACGGCCGGTGACATAGGTGGAGTCCCGGCGCTTGAGCATCACGCCCTCGACCGCCTCCGCGTTGGCGGGGTCGAGATGCGCATGGGGGTTGGACCGTGCCGCTGCGATTGCCTCCCATGAACCGGCAGGCACCACTGGCGACAGGTCGATCCTTGAATTATTGAGGTCCCGGACGAAATCCTCCAACCGCTTCCGCCTTTCCTGAAAGGGAAGGCCGCGCAGGTCTTCACCTTCCAGGTGAAGCAAGTCATATGCCCGGATCGCCGCCGGATACTCGTTCCGCAATTTCGGTCCGGCCGTTTTCCGGTTGAGCCTTTTCTGCAGGTCGGAAAAGGGACGGACCCTGCCCTCTGAAAGGATCAGAAGCTCGCCATCCAGGCAGGCGTTGAAAGTCAGTTCTTCCACGATATCGGGGAACGCCGCCGAAATGTCCTCCCCGGTCCGGCTATAAAGCCGCCGTTCCATCTCTCCGGTTTTAGTTTGCCCTGCGGAAGCCTGAATCCGGATTCCGTCCCACTTCCATTCAACGGCAAAATCGGTTGCGGAAAGAATGGCCGGATCCTTGTCCTCCTCCAGCGGATGAGCCAGCATCACCGGACGGAAAGGGGCAGGATCATCGCTTTCAGGGGGCCCTGACCGCCCCTCGGCCCATGCAAACAGCTCTTCATAGGGTGCATTCAAGCCGTGCCAGACTTCTTCAACCTCCGTCACTTGGAGGGCGCCCATTCGCGCCACCGCCGACTTGGCGAGACGCTCGGAGACACCTACACGCAACCCGCCTGTCACCAGTTTCAAGAGCGCCCATCGCCCGCTTTCGTCCATCCTGTCCAGCCATCCGGCCAACAGGCGCGGCACGTCGGTCTTTCCGGCGTTTTCAAGCTGGTTCACCACCCGGGACAAGTCTGGAGATGGCTCGCCCGTCTCTCCCGCCCTTTCTCGCGTCTGTGGCCACATCAGCGCAATCGTCTCCGAGAGGTCTCCGACGAAATCGTATGAGAGTTCAAAAAGACGAGGGTCCGCGCGCTCACTGATCAACGACCTCAGAAGGGCCGGTTTGGCATGTCTGAAGACCAGCTCACCAGTGAGCGCGGCCAATGCGTAGCCCCGGTCAGGATCCGGAACTTCCTGAAAATACCGAACCAGGAGCTTTTCCTTGGCAAGACGCCGGGGCTCAAGGGAGAGTCGGTCCAGCAATTGAGAAAAGGCGCGCATGAAACGGGATCAGAACCTGTGAAACCGGGAAAGACTTTGCCTTCAAGTCTTCCCCGGTCACATGTGTTTCAATTGGCGTTTTTCAAGCGTCTTCGGTCAGGCAGCAATGTTCTTGCGCCCTTCGGACACGCAATATTGCAATCCGATGGCATCCTCCAGAACCCATTTGACTTCCATCGGGAACCGCTTGCCGACCGTGTCTTCATAGGAAAGCAGCATTCCTTCATGAGCGCCGTCGAATGCCTCCACACCGAACCCGCCCTCGGAGCTGTTGATGAGACTCGTCTCGATTTGCCGGCCCTGCGGGGTGATCAGTTTGATCTTCTGACCGAGTTCCTGCTTTCTGACGGCCTTTCGCCTTTCTTCCACGTCCTGCGTCATTTCTTCCAGGAACCCTTCGATGCTTTGAGCCATCTCGTCTGCGACCCGCTTCACCTCACCGGCAACACGATCGACGGTCTCCGCTTCTCCAGCCGTTGCCTGGATCGCCTGATCCACGGTTTCGGCGTTGTCGACCGCACTGCTCGTTCCACGCGCCGCCATGACGATGCTTTGCGAGATTTCCTGCGTTGCGACGCTTTGTTCGCCGACGGCCGTGGTGATGGCGTTGGTAACCTCGGTGATCATTTCAATCGAACTCGAGATCTGGCGGATGGAACTGACAGCCTCACCGGTAAGTCCCTGCACCGATGAAATCTGATTCGAGATCTCCTCGGTGGCCTTCGCCGTTTGGGTCGAGAGTTCCTTCACCTCGGCTGCGACGACGGCAAAGCCCTTACCCGCCTCACCTGCTCTCGCAGCCTCGATCGTGGCATTGAGGGCAAGAAGGTTGGTTTGTTCGGCAATTGCCCGGATTATCTCCACCACAGTGCCGATTTTCTCAACCGCGTCAGCCAGACTGGTGACGTTGGTGTCGGTGCGCTGGGCGACATCTGTCGCTTCGCCGATCACGCTGTTGGCCCGGTCGGCCTGGTTCAGAATTTCCTGGATCGCCGTCGACATTTCCTCTGCGGCGGCAGCTACTGTCTGAACGTTTTCCGCCGATGAACTGGAGGCGTTTTTCGCTTCTCCCGCGGCTTCGGAGGCATCATGCGAAATCGAACGCACGCGGGCGGCAATGTCGGCCATGATGGAGGTTTTCTCGGAAACCTCCCCCGACACGCTTTCCAATAGATCCCTGAACTTGCCGATAAGACCCTCGACATGGTTCTGGCGGAGTATTTCGCGATCGCGTTCGGCCACGGCTTCAAGCTCGAGCGCCTGACGGACCCTGGCGTTTTCCTGGAAAACTCCGCCGGCGCGCGCAAGGTCGCCGATCGCGTCGTTCCGTTCCGTGAATGGCATCCGGAAGTCAATGTCGCCGGTGGACACTCTGACAAGATTGTGCGTCAGGCCCGACAGGAGCCCGTTCACTGCGCGGATTTGCCAAACGCAAACTCCAAGCGTGACCAGAATGACCGCACAGGTTGCCGCGAAGACAAACGCCAGGTGGCTGCCGGCTGCGCTTGCAAGTTCTTCAGCCCTCGCCTTGGCGGCCTGCAGCATCTGCAATGAAACTCCGCGGATGAGATTCAACCGGTCGGTCGCCTTGCCGAACCACACGGATCCGTCAACCCCCTGCCCGTTTTTGCTCTCCGGAAGAGTCCTCAAAACCTGGCGCCATTCAACCACCTGATCAACCGACGGCCCTGCGACTTCCCTGTTGAACGAGGCCAGCTGATCAGCGGAAGCCATCTGCTCAAAGTTCTTCAAGAATGCGGCCTCGACCGAAAGGCGGTCAAAATATGCCAGGAACTTCTCCACCGGGACGTCACCGGTTTCGCCAACGAGGGTGAACAACTGCCCGCCAATGGCACGTTCCAGGCCGCCGGCCTCGATTGCTTCGGTCAGAGCGAGGAAGGGATTCATGTCGGCAGCGTATTCATTGTCAGGACTTGCCTGCGCGGTTACCTGTACGATCCGGATAAGGTCGTGAACCATGCCTGAATAAAACGCGAGGTTTTCAGCACCCTTGACGGTTTTCCGGTCGATGCCGGTCCTGTGTCCGGCAAGGGCCGAAAGCCCCTCAACCGTTGTCCGGACCTTTTCAAGAAGCTGCTTGTTGCCGATATTGAACGCGGCAACCGTGGCCTTCAAGTCGGCCAGCGCCATGTCCGTGTCGCGGCGTTGGGCCTCCATCAATTCGCGCGGTGTGTCCGCATACCCTGACGCCAGCATCACCGCGGTCCGCCCGCGTTCCTTCTGCAACTCGCTCAAGACGGCTTCGGACTTCTCCGCGACCACCGTCATGGGTGGAATATCAAGAGCCAGCCGGCTTTCCTCATAGGCCTTGTTCAACGCAAGCAGACCTGTGACCACAAAAGCAAATAAAGGGATGATCGCTAGCAGCGCAATCTGCATCCGAATCGACTTCAACTTACTTCCTCCCGAAGGACAAATCCGGACAATACTTGCGTTCGGGACAGTTAACAAAATCATTAACCGGAAGATGAAATTTTAGGCAAACAACTACTCTAGGTATAAAGTCCTAGACATCTTTTCCAAGGATGTTTTTTAAAACGAAAGGTTCGTTCACCGTCCGCTTGCAACCGTTTGCAACGACTGGGATGGACGCGACCGCCTTTTGCCTGTATAAGCCGCGGCCATCCTTGGGCCGATGAATGGATGGCCCGATCCGGTAGACTGCTGACTGGCATGCAGATGATCCGGAGCAGTTGAAAGATTCCTATGACTGATTTGATGTCCGTCGCCCCGGCCTTGTCGGCCGCGCTGGCGAAACGGGGCTATGAAAGCCTCACTCCCGTTCAGGAAAGCGTCCTGAACGATGCTCCCGCAGAAGCCGACCTTCTCGTTTCCGCGCAAACCGGTTCCGGCAAGACCGTTGCCTTCGGCCTGGCGCTTGCGCCGACCCTGCTGCGCGGCGAAGAAACGCTGGGCAGGGCCTCGGCGCCCATTGCCCTTGCCATTGCCCCCACACGCGAACTTGCCCTTCAGGTGAAGGAAGAACTGACCTGGCTTTACGAGGAAGCCGGTGCGGTCACCGCCTCCTGCGTCGGCGGTATGGATCCACGCACCGAGCGGCGCACGCTGGAACGCGGAGCGCATATCGTCGTCGGCACGCCCGGCCGTCTGCGCGATCATATCGAACGCGGCGCGCTCGACCTTTCCGAGCTGCGTGCGGTCGTGCTCGACGAAGCCGACGAGATGCTCGACATGGGCTTCCGCGAGGATCTGGAATTCATTCTGGATGCCGCCCCGCAGGACCGCCGCACGCTGATGTTCTCGGCCACCGTTCCGAAGCCGATCGCCGAGCTCGCCAAGCGTTTCCAGAAGGACGCCGTGCGTCTTTCCACGATCAACGCCCGCGAGCAGCACGGCGACATCGACTACGTCGCCCATCCCGTTGCTCCGAATGAGCGCGAAAACGCCATCATCAACGTTCTGCGCCTGCACGAAGCGGAAAAGGCGATCGTTTTCTGCTCCACCCGCGAAGCCGTCAGTCGCCTGACCGCACGTCTTGCCAACCGGGGCTTTTCCATCGTGTCTCTGTCCGGCGAACTCAGCCAGGAACAGCGCTCCAGCGCGCTTGCGGCCATGAAGGACGGCAGGGCACGGGTCTGCGTTGCCACCGACGTTGCCGCGCGCGGTATCGACCTCCCCAACCTGGACCTCGTCATCCACGCGGACCTGCCGACCGGCAAGGCTGCCCTTCTGCACCGCTCCGGCCGCACCGGCCGCGCAGGGCGCAAGGGCACCTGCGTGCTGATGGTTCCCTTCCCGCGCCGCCGTCAGGCCGAGCGGGTGCTGCATTTCGCCGGCATCACGGCAACCTGGAAAGGTGCCCCGACCGCCGACGACATCCGGGCAAAGGACAAGGAACGTCTTTTGGCCGACCCGGCGCTCACCGTGGAACTGGAAGAAGAGGACAAGGCGATCGCTCTGGAGCTGCTGGCGCTTCACAGCCCCGAGCAGCTGGCATCCGCCTTCGTGAAGCTGCGCCAGTCCCGCCTGCCGGCTCCCGAAGATGTCTCCGATCTCGACGACACCTCGCTGAAGGGCCGGGACGCGGGGTCGCGCGGCGGACGCGGGGCCGAGATCACCGGCAAGTTCGAGGACGGCATCTGGTTTTCCCTCTCGCTCGGCCACCGTCAGCGTGCCGAACCGCGTTGGATCCTGCCGCTCATCTGCCGTGCCGGTCACGTGACCAAGAAGGAAGTCGGCGCGATCAAGATCTTCCAGAACCAGCTCTATTTCGAAATCGCCGGCAGCCATGGCCAGCGTTTTTCCGAAGTCGTCAAGCGGGAAGGAACCGGCGAGGACAACGTCGTAATCGAATTGCTGGATGCGCGCGGCGGCAAGGTACCGGCCCCGCCGAAGGAGGACTTCGTTCGGCGTGACCGGGGTGCTCCGCCCAAACGCCGCTTCGGTAAGGGCGATGCTCCGGACTATGAGAACCTCGGGCCCGAAGACACCCTCAAGCAGGACCGCCCGAAGCGCGGCCCCAAAAAGGACTTCGACGCACCGCGGGGCAAGAAAAAGCGCCGCTTCGGCGACGACGAGGCCGCCCCGCACCATCCGGCCTATGAACCGCTCGACATGCGGGCGCTCGCCCGGGACCCGGACAGTAACGAGCGCGCGGCCCCGCGCAAGGGACGGAGTGCCGACCGTCACGAAGAGGGAGAAGAGCGCAGGCCGCGCAAGCATGCCGGGGCGAAGCCCTCGCCGGCAAAAAAGAAGGTCTTCAAGAAGAACAAGCCTTCCCGCTCGGAGCGCAAGGCAGCGAAAGCAAATAAATAAACAAGAAGCCGGTGGCAGGTGCCACCGGCTTTTTTCTTGAAACGGCTGCGAGGCTCACGGGACCCGTGCGGACGTTTACCGCTGTGTCTCAGGGGTTTTCCGCCTTTTCCTCCAGACCGGCCATGCGCAGGCCTTCCAGCAGATGCGCAAAGTCGTGGTCGGAAACGTTCCATTTCCGCATTTCCTCGACCGGCGACAACCCGCATTTCAGGCTGCCGATTCGCGCCAGCGAGACCGCGGCTTCCGGCCGACCGAGCTGTCCGAGGGCGGCAGCACTCAGAATGTGGACCCAGTAGAAAGCCGGCATGCCGATCCGCGCGACGTCGACAAGAACGCTTTCGTATTCGCACTGATTGTAGTGATAGCGCGCGGCGCTGAAATGATACCAGCCGGGATGCAGCGGGTTTAGTTGCTTTGCCCGGCGCGACAGCTCCACGCCGCGATCGTAGTCGCCCATGAAAGACAGGTAGTGACCGGCCTCGGCCAGGATCTCGGGATCGTTCGGATTAAGATCGAGTGCCCGCTGCATTTCGGCCTGGAACTTGTCGTTGTCCTTCCGGAAGAAATGCGTGATCGCCAGCCAGCAGCGCGCATAGGCGCTTTGCGGATCGAGTTCGGTTGCCTGCAACGCAGTCGTGAGCGCCCGGCCGAGCGGATCCGGACGCGGATTGGCTCCGAAGCGGTATTCAGCAAGATAGACATTCGCCAGCAACGCATGGGCTTCCGCATAGCCCGGATCCAGCATGATCGCTCGTTCCAGGAGATCACGGGCCTCGGCATGAACGCTGTCGTCCAGCGTGCTGGTGTATCGGCGGGCTCTCAGAAGACAGTCATAGGCGTCGAATTCCGGCCAGCTCTTCTGCAGGGCCCGCGACAGTGTGGTGTCCTGGACCTGGATGCCGAGGGACGCGGCGACCATGCGGGTCATCTCGTCCTGCACGGCGAAGAAATCCGCCGCCTGCCTGTCGTAGCGCCCCGCCCAGATGACGACGCCGGAAGCCGCGTCGATCAATTGGACCGTGATCCTCAGGCGTCTCGCATCGCTCCAGATGCTCCCCGTCACGATGAAGTCGGCATCAAGGGTCCGGGCGATGTCCAGAGGAGACATATCGCTGGAACTGAAATGAAATGACGTGCCGCCGGCAATCACCCGAAGCTCGCGAAACCGGGTCAGGTTGGCAATCACGTCCCCGGTCATACCCTCGCAGAGATATGTATCGGTGTTACCGCTGGCCGGCTTGAACGGAAGCACCAGCAACTTGGGAGGACGGGCGACGAGCGCGTCTGCCGAACCGGATGTCAGCGCCGGTTCCGCCATAGCCGCGCTGGCCTCGCCGGGGCTCCCCTCTCCTTCGCTGCGGGTGACTTCCGCCGCGAACCGGAAACCGCGGCGCGGAACCGTCCGTACATAGGACTGTTCGGAGCCGCTGTCGCCGAGCGCCTGGCGCAACGCGAATATGCGGCTGCTGATCGTCGTGTCGGCCACCGCGCGCCCCTGCCAGACGGCGTCGACAAGATCGTCGCGCGTGACGATCCTGTCATGGTTCTCAAGCAGGCAGAGAAGAATGTTGAACACCAGGGGTTCAACGGTCACCGCCTCGCCGTCCCGGCTCAGCTCAAACAGGTCGGAATTGGCCGTGAACGGTCCGAATGTGTAGATCATTGCAAGCGTTCGTCCGTTCCGTGACCGAAAAAGGATGAAACCCGAAGGCTTTCAGCATGCGGGCGACAAGCGGCAATGTCGAGACAGAACTAACGTCGGTGACAGTGAGCATCCTGAAGATGAGGAGATATCAGATGACCTGGTCACTTGCCGGAACCTATTTCGAAAGCTGCAACTGCGATGTTGTCTGCCCTTGCCTGTTCCTGAGTCCGCCGACCCAGGACGAATGCACCGCGCTTGTCGGATGGCACATCGCCGAGGGCGAACACGACGGTGTCCCGCTCGCCGGCCTGAACGTCGCGCTGGCGGTTCATTCGGAAGGCCACATGGCCACGACGAAATGGACGGTTTGCGTCTATGTCGACGAACGTGCGAACGAAGCGCAGAATGCAGCGCTGATGCAAATCTTCGGTGGCCAGGCGGGAGGCCATCCGGCGCGGCTGGCCACGCATATCGGCGCCATCGCCGGGGTGCGGTCCGTCCCGATCAGGTTTACGGTCGACGGCGGCCGGCACCGTCTGGAGATCCCGGAAATCGCCGATGTCGAAATCGAGCCGATCACGGGTCAGGGTGACGGTCCGGTCACCTTGCAGGGGCATCCTCTTTGCATCGCGCCGGGCTTTCCCGGGACGGTTTCGAAAAGCAGCCATCTGACATTTTCGGATCATGGCATGTCATGGTCCCTGACCGACAAGACCGGCTTTTTCTCGCCGTTCGAATATTCGGACCGGATGTGATGAGGACCACCGGATTCCTGCCGGGCCGTCTGGAGCCTCTCCGGCCGGCCCGGCTCTCGCTGCTTGTCGCCGTGCCCGTGATGGCGGCTATCGGGTCATGGGCATGGCTCGGCCTGATGATCGGGGACATGTCCAACATCCCCGGCATGGCATCCATGATGATGTCCCCTCGCCTGATCACGCCCGGAATGGTCTTCGGCCTCTTCGTCATGTGGGCCGTCATGATGGCCGCGATGATGCTTCCGACGGCCACGCCAATGGTCATCGCCTTCGCCCGGATGGAAGGTGGCAACCGGATGCAAGGCCGGAGCTGGCTTCCGGTCGCGACCTTCTGCGCGGGATATGTGGTCGTCTGGAGCGGCTTCAGCATCGGTGCCGCCGCACTGCAAGCTGTGCTGACCAGCCTCGCCCTGATGTCGCCCATGATGATGAAGGCAACGGCTCCGGTCTCGGCGGCCATTCTGATCGCCGTCGGCCTATACCAGTTCACCCCCTGGAAGCAATCCTGCCTGCGGCTGTGCCGATCGCCGATGAGTTTCCTGCTGACGCGGTGGCGCAACGGCCCGCTCGGCGCATTCCGGATGGGCTTGAGCCACGGCGTCTATTGCGTCGGCTGCTGCTGGGCGCTGATGGGGGTCCTCTTTGCCGTCGGCGTGATGAACACCGCCTGGATCGTCGCGATCACCGCCTATGTCCTGCTCGAAAAGGTCATGCCCCGCAGCGAACTGATCTCGAAAGGTGCCGGCACCGGTCTTGTCGGGCTTGGTCTTTGGCTCATGGCCGGAGCCACGCTTGTGTGAACGGGCGTTCCGCCATCCGGAAGCCGGTGGCACTGCGGCGCGAGTCTGCGCCGAAACAGGCGGGCGAAGGACAGGTCGCCCGCAATGACTTCCGTTGGGGAACCTAGCACCGGCATGCTAGGGTAACCGGGTCACAATGGCCGGTAGGCGTCGTTTCGACGACCGTATAACGGCCAGGGAGGAAAACGCCATGAAAAGTCTTTGCACGCTGACAGTCGCATTTGTGCTTGGTGCCGCAGCAGTCACGAGTGCGTTTGCGGACGATTACGATCCGGACGCGCTTCGCGCGGCAACCGAGAAATACAAGGACGTGAACGTCGCGCTTGCGGAAGGGTTCATCCAGGATCCCTCCGGGCATTGCATCACCTCCGCGGCGGAAGGTTTGCCGGCGGAATGGGGCGGGATGGGCATACACTATCTCAGGCCGGATCTCCTGAAGCTTGCGCCGCCGTCGGGCCGGGTCGATGGCGAAAGCACCCATACCGACTTCATGAAACCGGCGATCCTGCTGTACGAGCCTCAGGCGGACGGTTCAATGGAACTGGTCGCCATCGAAAACCTGGTCTTCGAAAAGGCATGGCTTGCAGCCGGTCATGACGGGCCGCCGGTGCTGAACGGCCGTCCCTGGGACCGCATGGCCGATGATCCCGCAACCGACGCGGACGAAGCCCACGGCTTCATGCCTCACTTCGACCAGCACTTCTGGATTTTCCGCAAAAATCCGTCCGGCGACATGATGCCGTTCAATCCTGCAGTGACCTGCGACCATCACACCAAGTAGCCGGTTGCCCCAAAGACCTGACGAACCGGGTCTGGCCGGGAAACGTTCCCGGCCCGACCACCTGCGGCATCAGCCGTCGAGGCGAACCTCCGCTATTCGTTTATGACGCCGGCAATAAGCCATTCCGCGCCGTCCTGAATGAGCTGGTAGTGGCAGGTGAATTCAAGAACCGGTTCGCCGGTATCCGTTGCCTGCACCCAGTCGAGCGTCACCAGCGCCGCAGATCCGGAAACATGAGAGGAGACGACCTGGAATTCGGAATGGGTCACGCCCTCCTTTTCCAGGGCGTTCAGAAGCGCCTCGATGTTCTCGACCAATTCGTCCTCGTCGTTGAAGACATGGCCCTTGTCGTGCTGCCAGATGACGGCCGGCAAGGCGAAACAATCGCAGATCTGTTCGATATCGTAGTCGTCGAAGCCGGACTGGTAATCGTCGAAGAGCTGGGCGATCGCCTCCTCGGCATCGCCGTTCGGGCCCGCTCCGGCGCCGTTTTCCCTGCCGTTGCCTGTCCTGGCAATTCCACCGTCATCCGCCATGGCCGCCTCCTTGAAGACCTTGGAACCTGCTAGGTTTCGGCAACCGCCGCATGGTCCGCATCCTCACCATCGTCGTAGCCTATCATATTGAGAGGACGGGCCTTTCGTCCATTCATTTCGCACCAGTGGACAAGTGCCTCCTCGGCGCCATGGGTCACCCAGATCCGCTCCGCACCGGTCTCGATAATCGTTCGGCAGAGATCGTCCCAGTCGGCGTGATCGGAGAGGATCAGCGGCAGTTCCGCCCCGCGCTGGCGCGCCCTTGCCCGCACGCGCATCCAGCCGGAAGCCATCGCGGTGACCGGATCGCCGAAGCGCCGCGCCCAGCGGTCCGAGAGCTGGCCCGGTGGGCAGATCACGATCCCGCCCTGAAGCGACCTGCCGCGCTCACCGACAGGTTCCACGTCCCCCAGGTCGATGCCTTGCGCCTGATAGTAGGCTGTCAGCTTTTCCAGAGCCCCGTGAAGATAGATCGTCTTTCCGTAGCCGGCGGCGCGCAATTCCGCGATCACCCGCTGCGCCTTGCCGAGAGAGTAAGCGCCGACAAGGTGAGTCTGTTCGCCGAAGAGCTCCAGCGACCTGAGCAGCTTCTCGATCTCTTGCCGCGCCGGCGGATGGCGGAAGACAGGCAGGCCGAACGTCGCCTCTGTCACGAAAGTGTCACAGGCAACCAGCTCGAATGGAGCACAGGTCGGATCCGCCTGCCGCTTGTAGTCGCCGGAGACGACGGTCCGCTTGCCGTCCGCGCGCAGCAGAACCTGGGCGGAGCCCAGAACATGTCCCGCCGGATGAAGCGAAATGTCGGCATCGCCGACCTTCAGCACCTCGCCATAGGCAAGCGCCTGCGCGGTTCCACAAAACCCTTTGCCATAGCGGATTGCCATGATGTCCAGCGTTTGCCGTGTCGCCAGCACCGCTCCGTGGCCCGCACGGGCATGATCGGCGTGCCCGTGGGTAATCACGGCTTTTGCGACCGGCCGCACCGGATCGATATGCAAACCGGCTTGCGGACAGAAAAGGCCTTCCGGCGTGAGCGTGAGGAGATCGGACATCGAAATCTATTTGGGATATCGCGGCCACTTTGCCACGTTTTATTGATTGGGCTTGCAAGGAAAGCAGCAAAAGCGCCGGTTGCATACTGGATTTACCAAAAAGAACACAAAGTGAACATTCTCGAGCCATCCCTCTCGCCTTTTTCCGGGTCCTATCTTAAAAAAGGCCCATGGATGCAGCGCTTTTACCCAATCGGTTTCAAAACTGGTTCGCCTCAAGAGGCTGGGCTGCGCGTCCGCACCAGTTGCAGCTCATCGATCATCTTAGCCTAGGACACTCCACGCTGCTGATTGCGCCGACCGGCGCCGGCAAGACGCTCGCGGGGTTCCTGCCGAGCCTGGTGGAGCTGGAAAGAAGGGGCAAGCGCAAACCGGGTGTGGCCTTCGAGGGCATCCACACGCTCTATGTTTCGCCTCTGAAGGCACTCGCCGTCGACATTGCGCGCAACCTCGAAGCCCCGGTCAGCGAAATGGGGTTGCCGGTCAGACTGGAAACGCGCACCGGAGACACGCCCTCGCACAAGCGCCAGCGCCAGAAGCTCAATCCGCCGGATATTCTTCTGACCACGCCGGAACAGATCGCTCTGCTGCTGTCGGACCCGGCTTCCGCCCGCCTGTTCGCCTCGCTCAAGACCGTCATCCTGGACGAATTGCACGCGCTGGTGACCTCCAAGCGGGGGGACCTGCTGGCTCTCGGCCTGGCGCGGCTGCGGCGTCTTGCCCCGAACCTCAGGACCATCGGTCTGTCGGCGACCGTCGCCGAGCCGGAGGAACTGCGCCGCTGGCTGGTCCGCCAGGGACCGCATGGTGAA
>JBNKGB010000002.1:0-124370 GCA_050289605.1 Roseibium sp.
AAGCCGGGCAGACGAAGCTGGCGTCGATCGAACCGGCACCGCCGGAATTTCTCGACGTGCGCACTGAAGCCGAACAGCAGGCGGCCATCGAGGCGGCGGAAGCAGCCCGGAAGCTGGCCATGTCGGAGCTTGACAGTGCCCAAGCCGACCTTTCGTTCGCCATCAGCGAGCGCGACCGCTCCCGGCGCCTCGTCAGCTCCGGCACGATCTCGCAAAGGACGCTCGATAATGCCGAGCGGGCCCATCGCGTCGCCGAGGCCAAGCTCGCCTCTGCCAAGGCGGCCCTGAACGTGCGTGAATTCCAGTTGAAGCAGGCCAAGTCCCGGCTGCTGTCGCGGCAGGAACTGGAAAACAGGGACGAGGACTGCGAATGCATCGACATCACCGCGCCTGTCAGCGGACGGGTGCTGCGCGTGGTTCGCAGAAGCGCGGGCGTCGTCTCCGCGGACGCTCCGCTCCTGGAAATCGGCGATCCCGGCAACCTGGAAGTGGTGGTCGACCTGCTGTCGGAGGATGCCGTCAGGATAAATGGCGGCGACAAGGCCGTGATTACCGGCTGGGGCGGACCCGATCTCAATGCGGTGGTTCGCCTCATCGAACCCTTCGGTGAGACCAAGGTGTCTGCTCTCGGCATCGAGGAGCAACGGGTCAACGTGATCCTGGACCTGACCGATCCACCCGAAAACTGGAGCCGCCTGAGCCATGGCTACCGGGTCGACGTCAAGGTGATCCTGTTCGAGGCCGACGTTCCGAAACTGCCGCGCGGGGCTCTGTTCCGCCAGGGCGGCGGGTGGGCTGTGTTCGCGGTCAAAGATGGGCTGGCGCACCTGCGTCCGGTCGAGATCGGGGAACAGAACAGCCTGGAGGTCGAAATCGTCAGCGGTTTGACGGAAGGGCAGCAGGTCGTGCTCTATCCGAGCGACCGCATCGCCGAAGGGATTGCCGTCGTCGAACGCTGAAGGCGGCGCGGGCGGTTGCCGCCCGCACCTGCGTCAGCTGTCAGTCCATTCCGGCTTCCGCTTCTGCAGGAAGGCGGAAATGCCTTCTTCCGCATCCCTTGCCATCATGTTCTCCACCATGGTCTGGGCGGCGAACTCATAGGCCTCCGACAGCGGCATCTCGAGCTGGCGGTAGAAGGCTTCCTTGCCCATCTTGACGGTCTTGGCGGATTTTGACGCAATCACCTCGGCGTATTTCTGAACCACCTGCTCAAGGTAGTCCCGCGGCACGATGCGGTTGATGAGACCGAAATCCTTGGCGGTCGAGGCGTCGATGCTCTCGCCGGTCAGCAGCATTTCCATGGCCTGCTTTGGCGCAACGTTGCGCGACAGGGCGACCATGGGCGTCGAACAGAACAGACCGATGTTGACGCCGGGCGTGCAGAAGGTCGCCGTATCCGTGGCAATGGCAAGATCGCAGGAGGCGACGAGCTGGCAGCCTGCCGCGGTTGCAACACCGGTCACGACCGCAATGACGGGCTTCGGGTGACGCACGATCTGCTGCATCAGGTCGGAGCACTGGCGCATGATCCGTTCATAGGTCGCCCGGCCGCCATCGGCTTCCGCCCGCGCGGCCGTCAGTTCCTTCAGATCGTGGCCCGCGCAGAAAACCTTGCCTTCCGCGCCCAGCAGCACGACCCGCACCTTCGGGTCTGCCGCGGCCCTGGCGAGTTCTTCCGAAAGGGCGGTCATCATGGCTGTCGACAGCGAATTCATGCGGTCCGGCCGCTGCATCACGATCCGGTAGACGCCTTCGTGCAGCAGCGTGGCAAGCAGGGGTTTCTGGATGTCGTCGTTAGCGGCGGTATCGGACATGGGACTTCCTGAACTGAACTCGTTGAGGTCTTTATAACCGAACATTTCCACCGTGCGATAGGTCGATGACCTTTTCCTGCCGGATCGATCACAATTCGTTTATCCGGCCGCGGGCGCAAGCTGCTGGCAGTTCGCCGCCGTTCAGCTATCCTTGCGCGATGTGCAGGTTTGTCCGGTTTCAACGTCTGGTCTGCGCACTGCTGGGCGCATGTGCCGCCCCGGCTATCGCCGAAGCCGGGGAGCAGGTCGACGTCGCGCTGGTGCTGGCGGTCGATGTTTCCCGCTCCATGTCCCCCGACGAACTGCAGGTCCAGCGCAAGGGCTATGCCGCGGCGATTTCAAGCCCTGAAGTCGTCAGGGCCATCGAGCTTGGCGGCCACGGCCGCATCGGGCTGATGATGTTCGAATGGGCCAACGACACCCATGTTCGCGTGATCGTCGACTGGACGATCGTCGATGATCCTGCCAGCGCCAGGGAGTTTGCCGAAAAGGTGCTGGCGGACAGCACCTACGGCCAGCGCCGCACGTCCATTTCCGGTGCGATCCGGCATGCCGCCGCGTTTCTGGAGGATCTTCCGTTCGAGGCGGACAGGCGCGTGATCGACATTTCCGGAGACGGGCCGAACAACCACGGCACGCCCGTAACCCTTGCCCGCGATGCGGCCATCGAGAACGGTCTGGTGATCAACGGCTTACCGTTGATGACGACCGGCGGGGCGGGGTTTCAGTTCAACATCAAGGATCTCGACGAGTATTACCGCCGCTGTGTCACAGGTGGTCCCGCCAGTTTCGTGATCCCGGTCAACGACTGGGCTCAGTTTCCGGAAGCCGTCCGGCGCAAGCTGGTTCTTGAAATTGGCGGTGTCGCACCGGCTGAGCCGTTGGTGATCAAGGCGCAATTTACTCCGGAGGAACCTTATGACTGCCTGATCGGCGAGAAGATCTGGCGTCAGATGAGGGAGCAGTATTTCTGGGATCAGTAGAGTGGGGACGGGCACCCTATGCTTTCTTCAATTGGGTAATTCAAAGTTAACCGTAGTTTCAGCGGAATGAAGAAGCTAACTTTTGGGAAGTTCGTTTTTGATAAAGGTTTTCCTGAGGCGGTTGTAGGTATGTCAGCGCTTCAATCGAATGATTTTCGTTTCAGGAGAGCGAAATGTCCCGAAACATGGAAAGGTTATTGCTGGAGGAGGCTTCCGAGGCCGCACATCGGAAAATAGGGAAAAAAGATAAACTATATCAGGAATTTAACATAAACAGATATTTCACGTTCATGCAGAATGTTTATCGGAGGCATGACGTTGAGCTGAGTGTTAACAGCTCGTTTTACTACAAGACAATTCCTGAACTTGCTGATGCGGTCGAAAGCAATGTTCAGAACAAGGTTCCCAAACTCTTGACACTCCAGGATGGGGATGGATCGAACCCCTTGATTGTTTTTGCTGGTGGTGCGAGTTGCTTTCTGGCTCTCAAGAGTTTGATTGCGGGGCTGGAATACGAGGGCGTCATCTATGGGATGTGCGCAACGGACTTCGAGCGTCCCAAATCCAATCCGGCGACGGTAGCCGACGAAATAGAAAGCTGTTGCGCCGCCCTCACCGAGCAGGGCATTCGTGGACCTTTCAACCTGATCGGCTACTCGATTGGAGGAATTTTCGCACTCGAACTCGCGAGGCGATTGCGGGAAACCGGGGGGGAAATCCGATTTCTGGCGTTGATCGATACCTTGCATAACGAACATACCTGGCCTTGGCCCGTGTGGTTTCGCCATCTCCTCAATCGCATGGCGCACAAGCTGCGGGGCGTTGGAGCGAGGTTCCTTGCGAAGAGGCGGCAGGAAGTCGGCGGCCAGGGACCACAAGTGCTTCAGAGCCAACGACGCCCGATCAGCCGTCGCTTGAAGCGTTACTTTTTTCGCTATTGCGATCCTACTTCAAGTTTCTATCCGGAACTCGCCCCGGAATGGTGCGATAGTCACACGCCGGCCTACAAGCGGGTGGGTGGGCAATTGCTGCGGATGAGAGGGCTTTACCGACCGCATTGCTACCACGGTGAGCTTGTATTTTACCGCGCGACGAGCGGACATGAGCTTCGCTGTGACGCGCGTCAAATCTGGTCGCGCTATCTGCCCGAAGCGGAATGGGTCGACACCCGTGGCGATCACCTCAGCATGGTCGTGGGAAGAAACGGTGCCGTGCTCGGGCGGGATATTGGCAGGAGGTTGCGCTCTTGTTGTCCGGAGGAGGTCCGGATCAGGCATGCGGCGCTGGCAACTTAACCCCTGCGCCGCCGCCGCCTTCTGTCTCCGCCCGCTGCTTCGCCTGCATCCGTGGCTTTTCGCTCCGGCAACTCGACAGCCGCCCGAAGGTTCGGGAACGGATCGACCTTGTTGGGCAGGGCCATCGCGTTGACGAAATGCTCCTGGAACTTCGGCTCAAGCGCCGTTTCGATCTTTTCGATGTCCCGCACGGTCTGTTCGATCTCGCGCCGGTGGCCCCGGTTGAGCAGCGCCATGCGCGCACCGGTGCCTGCTGCGTTGCCGACGCCCGAAACGCCGTCCAGGGGGCAATCGGGAATAAGGCCCAGGATCATCGCGTATTTGGGATCGATATAGCTGCCGAAGGCACCCGCAAGGCGGATGCGGTCGAGCTGGTAGGTGCCGAGCTTGTCCTGCAACAGCTTCACGCCTGCGTAGAGCGCACCCTTGGCAAGCTGAATTGCCCGGATGTCCGTCTGCAAAACGGATATCTCGACATCTTCGTTGGCGATCAGATAGGAGAACGTCCGGCCACGGGACTGCACGCGGGACGTCCGTTCCGCCATGGAGCCGTCGATCACGCCATCTTCTGTGATAAGGCCGGCCAGATACATTTCCGCAACGGCCTCGATGATGCCTGAGCCGCAGATGCCGGTGACGCCGACGCTGTCGACCTTTTCGGCAAAGCCTTCTTCGTCCGACCATTCGTCGACGCCGATGACCTTGAAGCGGGGCTCAAGCGTGTCCTTGTCGATGCGGATGCGCTCGATGGCGCCGGGCGCCGCGCGCTGGCCGGAAGAAATTTCCGCGCCTTCAAAGGCCGGACCGGTGGGCGAAGAGGCCGCCAGCAGACGGTCTTTGTTGCCGAGGACGATTTCCGCATTGGTGCCGACATCGACCAGCAGCGTGATGGCATCCTGGCTGTAGGGGCTTTCGGCCAGCGTGGCGGCAGCCGCATCCGCGCCGACATGACCGGCGATGCAGGGCAGCATGTAGACACGGGCACCCGGGTTGAGCTCCAGGTCCAGGTCACGGGCGTTGAGCACCATCGCGTCGGATGCCGCCAGCGCGAAGGGCGCGCCGCCGAGTTCGATGGGGTCGATGCCGAGGAACAGGTGATGCATCACCGGGTTGCCGACAAAGGTCGCGTCGAGAATGTCGGATCGCTCGGCGCCGACATCGCCCGTCAGCTTGCCGATCAGGGAATTGATCGCGTCCCGGACGGCCTTGGTCAGGTCCGGAAGTTTCGACGGGTTCATCTGCACATAGGAAACGCGCGACATCAGATCCTCGCCGAAGCGGATCTGCGGGTTGGACGTGCCGGCGGAAGACACCGTGCGTCCGTTCTGGAGGTTGCAAAGATGGGCGGCGATGGTGGTGGAGCCGATATCGACGGCGAGACCGTAGACAGCTTTTTTCTCACCCGGCCAGAGCGCCACCAGCGTCGGCAGCACGCCCCGATCCTTGTGGATGGCAGCCGTCACCTGCCACTGGCCCTTGCGCAGGATGGACTGGACAAGAGGCAGCAGGAACGGATCGACTGTGAGATCCGCAAGGCCTGTCTCCGCGATCAGGGCCTCGCGCAAGCGATCGGTGTCGCCGCGCGGGGTTTCCATGCTGGGTTCCTCGATCGAGAGGGTGATGAGCGAAATCGCGCTGTCCGGCTCGATGTGGCGCGCCTCGGCACGCTTGCGCACCACCTGACGGTTGGTCTGCGCATCGGTCGGAACGTCCACGACAAGATCGCCCAGGATCTTTGCCTGGCAGGAGAGGCGCCGGTCGGCCGGCAGTTTGCGTAAGGTGGCGTAGCGGGTTTCGGCTTCCGTCGCCCCTTCCAGGTTTTCCGCCGCGCTGGTCAGGTTTTCCTTGGCAAAGGTTCCCTCGGACACGGAAATCTGGCAGCGCCCGCAAATGCCGCGCCCGCCACAGACCGATTCAACGTAGACGCCGAGAGAGCGCGCGGCATCGAGCAGCGGTGTCCCGACCGGGAAAGTGCCCCGGCGGCCGCTTGGCTGAAAGACGACTTTGGCGTGTTTGGTTGTTTCGGTCATGGTTGCCGTTTCGAATCTGTCTGTCTTGTCCCAAGTGGCGCAGGCCTGCTTCCTGCACCTGCTCCCTCCCACACGAGGAGGCGATTTTCGTCTTTACCTGCTTCAGCGAAGTCGTCCTAGAGGCAACTTCCAACCCTGCGATCAGAAACGTGCCCCTCGACGCGCAAAACCCCTCCCCCTGGCGGGGAGGGGATAGGGTGGAAGTCCCATCGAAATATGGTGGTCCTTCACCCGGCCGCGGAAGGGAGAAACCGCGGCCGCAAAAGGTCCGGTCTCAGCCTGCGGCCCGCCGGGCCGCCCGGCCGTCCCGGCGTCGGCCGCCACCGGCCGCGCCGCCCTCGGCCGGGGCCGCAACGGCTCCGGCTGCGGCGGGCTGATGATCCCTGTAGGTCATGATCCATTCCTGGCAGTTCGGGTCGGTGCCGTTCAGGACGTTGGCCGCGCGCACCGCTTCCATTTCCTGCGGGCGGCACGGGTTCATGATCGCCGACGTCATGCCGGCGCCGATGACCATCGGAATGAAGCCGGCATTGATGCCGTGGCGATGCGGCAGGCCGAAGGAAATGTTGGACAGGCCACAGGTGGTGTTGACCTTCAGCTCTTCCCGCAGACGGCGAAGCAGCTGGAAAACCTGTTTGCCGGCCGTGCCCATGGCGCCGATCGGCATGACCAGCGGGTCGACGACGATGTCATGCGCGGGAATACCGTAATCGGCGGCGCGCTCGACGATTTTCTTGGCGACTGCGAAACGCACGTCCGGGTCCTCGGAAATGCCGGTTTCGTCGTTGGAGATCGCCACCACCGGGACATTGTATTTCTTGATCAGCGGCAGGATCGCTTCGAGCTTTTCCTCTTCGCCCGTGACGGAATTCACCAGCGGACGGCCCTTGGCAACTTCCAGACCGGCCTTGATGGCTGCGGTCACGGATGAATCGATGGACAAGGGAACGTCGACAAGCCCTTGAACAATCTCGATTGTTTTGACCAGAAGCGGCGGTTCGGTCTCGTTCGGGTTGACCGCGGTCACGCCGGCGTTGACGTCCAGCATCGTGGCGCCGGCGGCAACCTGTGCCAGGGCGTCGGCCTTGACGGTCTCGAAGTTGCCTTCGTTCATTTCTGCGGCCAGCTTCTTGCGGCCGGTCGGGTTGATCCGCTCGCCAATGACGCAGAACGGCTGGTCGAAGCCGATGACGATTTCCTTGGTGGCGGAGGCGACTACGGTGCGGGTCATTTATGCGCTCTCGTTAGCGGTCAGGGATGAGGAGGACGTGCGAAAAGACCAGCTCCCTCGGCCGTGCAGCCAGGTGGCCGTCTTCTCGATGCCTCCGAACGGGTAGACATGGATCTGGGTAAGCTGGCACTGCGGCTGGCTCAGGACGCGGTTTTCAAGCGGCTCCACCATGGTGTCCGGATTATAACCCGACAACATGGAGACCACAGCTCCGCCGCGCTTCTTCAGGAAGTTCAGCGAGTTTTCGACCCCGGCAAAGGCGGCGTATTTCAGCAGCGTCGTCATCTTGGCCGGACCGGCAACGCCGATGTGGACCGGGAATTCGTTGCCCCATTCGCGCAGTTCGTCAAGCCACAGGCTGACCCGGTGCGGGTCGAAGCCGAACTGGGTAACGATCCGGAACTCCGCGTCGCTTTCGCCGGCGAGTTCGTGCTTGCGCTTCAGAAAGGCTTCGATCACTTCCGGCTTGATGTCCGGGGCGCCTTCCGGGTGTCCTGCAACGGCGATCTTCCTGATGCCCAGCTTGTCGAACAGGCCGGACTCCAGCATGGCGACCGAGGAGGTGAGGGGGCCTGCTTTTTCCGCTTCACCGGCAATCGCCAGCACCTCGGTCACGCCTGCTTCCTGGGTAAGGCGCGTGATGCGGCGCTCGAAGGCCTCGAAAGAAGGATAGCGGCGCGCTGCCATATGCGGCACTGCGATCAGGTTGTTGTCGCGCAGCGTGCGGGCGGCATCGACGATCATGTCTTCCGAGGCATTGCCCAGATCGGTGACATAAACCTGCGTGCCTGCGGGGATATGTGCCAGCAGTTCGGTCTTTTCAACCACCTGCTTCGGCGACATTTCGGTAGAGGCGGCAAGCCGCCCATTTGCCAACAGGCGCTGATCAGTCATTCTCTGTGCCTCCACGTGCAAGCAGGGTCTTCAATCTCTCTTTCGGATAGGCGGCGAGCAGGTCGTTCAAGGCCGTGTCCGCTTCTCCTTCAAGGTCGTCGGAGACCTCAACCGGATCGGCACGGCGCCATTCGGCCATGTAGGCGTCACTGTCCTTCGCCCCAATCCGCATGGCGCAGGCATCGATCGCTTCCATGAACACGGCCGGCATTTCCCGTCGGGCGGATTTCCGTCCCTGTTTCACCAGGATCTGCGCCGGGATGTCCCGCCAGTAAACGATGATCTTCTGCGCCATTGTCTCTTGTTCCTCTCAAGAAATATCTTTGCAGGATGCCTGGAATTTCAGGTCGCCTGATAGCGGCATCAGCGCGTGAAAAACCGACTTGTCCAATGTCGTTTGTATGAAGGGTCTAGAGCGCGCGGCCGCTCTTCAGGAACGGGTCCAGGAGACCATAGCCCGTGCGCTGCATTTCGAAGGCAAGCCCGAGGCGGTCAGCGGCTTTTCGGGCGGCTGCCTCAAGGGCCGGATCGTCGGTCTGGGCAAGGTAGAGGACCCGGGTATAGTGACCGAAATACATGTCCCGCAGATGAGGATGCCAGTCGAGGCCGAGCGGCTCGATGACCATCGTCTGAAAGTGTCTTGCGAGAAAGTCGGTCAGATAGAAGGTACCGAGCTGGTCTTCTTCCATCCGGTCGAAGGCGTCGATGCCGGAAAAGAACGCGTAGCAGTGCGCTCCTTCGATCCGCTTTGCCCCTGTCTCGGCCAGAACCTTGTCCAGCAGGCCGCCAGTGCCGCAGTCTCCGTAGGCGACCAGTATTTCGGAATAGACATCCCGGTTCATCAGGATCGCGCGGCGGATTTCGTTCGGGATCTTTTCCGGAGTGTTGTGCAGCTTGGCGGGAAGGCAGGTTAGATCGATATGATCGAGCTTGTTCTGCTCGCGGATGGCGACGATCTCGCGCGCCAGGGCACCGCAGGCAATGACGAGGACGCGGCCGATTTTCCGGGCCGCGCCTTCATCCGTTTCCGTCGGGAAAAGAGGCTCACCCCTGCGCATGTCGGCGGCCTCCTCGTACATCCCTGTCAGCCTTTGTTGGCCAGCTGGTTATGGCGCCGGGCAATCAGGTCCTTGGCCATTTCCACCGCGACGGCCGCGTCGCGGCAGTAACCGTCGGCACCGACAGCCTCGCCGAATTCCTCGTTCAGCGGCGCGCCGCCCACGAGCACGATGTAATTGTCGCGAATACCCTTCGCCTTCATCTCGTCGATGACGACCTTCATGTAGGGCATCGTCGTGGTCAGAAGGGCGGACATGCCCACGATGTCGGGCTGGTGCTCCTCGATCGCAGCCAGGTAGTTCTCGACCGGATTGTTGATACCGATGTCGATAACCTCGAAGCCTGCGCCTTCCATCATCATGGAGACCAGGTTCTTGCCGATGTCGTGGATGTCGCCCTTGACGGTGCCGATCACCATCTTGCCGACCTTCGGCGCGCCGGTTTCGGCGAGCAGCGGACGCAGGATGCCCATGCCGGCCTTCATGGCGTTCGCGGACAGCAGCACTTCCGGGACGAACAGGATGCCGTCACGAAAATCGACGCCGACGATGCGCATGCCTTCGACCAGGGCTTTCGTCAGGATGTCATAAGGCACCCAGCCCCGTTCCAGCAGGATGTTGACGCTTTCAACTATTTCTTCCTGAAGACCGTCATAGAGGTCGTCATGCATCTGCTCGACAAGTTCGTCGTCGGACAGGGAGGCGAGATCGATATCGTCTTCATCGGACATGGGCAGCTCCAGCAAGGCACACGAAGGCCATCAGTTCATCGAAAAACCTTATGCCTCAAGCCGGATTCGCCGATATTCTCAATGCGACACGGCTAGTCGTTTACGCGACAGGGATCGCAACGCGCCCGTTTTGCAGTGCGTTCGGGGTGGGGCGGGAAATGGAAGTGGTTGTATAAACTTACGAGGGATGGCTCTTTCGAGGCCATCCGCCTGCCGGCAGGGTAATCCGAGGCGGAACAACGGGCAATGAAAAGGGCGGATCTGACGACCCGCCCTTGAATTTGCCGATCCGGTCCGGTCGGATCAGAACAGGCCTTCGATCTGTCCGTTTTCGTCCAGACGGATATGGTTGGCGGAAGGAACCCTCGGCAGACCCGGCATGGTCATGATTTCCCCGCAGATCACCACGATGAAACCAGCGCCGGCGGAGAGCCTGACTTCACGCACCGGCAGGCTGTGGCCGGTGGGTGCGCCGCGGCGCTGCGGGTCGGTGGTGAAGGAATACTGGGTCTTGGCCATGCAGACCGGCAGATGGCCGAAGCCGTCGGCTTCCCAGTGCTTCAGCTGATCACGAACGGACTTGTCCGCGAGCACTTCGTCCGCCCGGTAGATCCGCTTGGCAATCGTCTCGATCTTCTCGAACAGGGACAGATTGTCGTCATAGAGCGGTGCGAACTGGGCTGCACCACTCTCGGCAAGCGCTGCGACGCGGCTCGCCAGCTCTTCCGTGCCCGCGGACCCGTTTGCCCAGTGCGTTGCCAGAATGGCGTCGACGCGGTATTCGGCGCAGTAATCCTTCACAGCCTGGATTTCCGCTTCCGTGTCGGCGGTGAAGTGGTTGATCGCCACGACCGCCGGAACGCCGAACTGCTTGACGTTCTCGATGTGGCGGCCGAGGTTGGCGCAGCCCTTCTTCACGGCTTCCACGTTTTCGACGCCGAGATCGTCCTTGGCAACGCCGCCGTTCATCTTCAGCGCCTTGATGGTGGCGACGATGACGACCGCATCCGGGGTGAGTCCTGCCTTGCGGCACTTGATGTCGAAGAACTTCTCGGCGCCGAGATCCGCGCCGAAGCCTGCTTCCGTGACCACATAGTCGGCCAGCTTCAAAGCCGTCTGGGTGGCGACGACCGAGTTGCAGCCATGGGCGATGTTGGCGAAGGGACCGCCATGGATGAAGGCCGGGTTGTTTTCCAGGGTCTGGACCAGGTTCGGCTGAATGGCCTCCTTCAAGAGCACGGTCATGGCGCCGTCTGCTTCCAGCTCACGGGCGGTGATTGCCGTGCGGTCGCGGCGGTAGGCGACGATGATGTCGCCGAGCCGACGTTGGAGGTCTTCAAGGTCCGTCGCCAGGCAGAGGATCGCCATGATTTCGGAGGCAACGGTGATGTCGAAGCCTGCTTCGCGCGGGAAGCCGTTGGCGACGCCGCCGAGCGAGCAGACGATCTCGCGGAGCGCCCGGTCGTTCATGTCGAGCACGCGGCGCCAGGTGACCCGGCGCTGGTCGATGCCCAGTTCGTTGCCCCAGTAGATGTGGTTCTCGATCAGTGCGGAGAGAAGATTGTGGGCGGAGGTGATGGCGTGGAAGTCGCCGGTGAAATGCAGGTTGATGTCTTCCATGGGTACGACCTGCGCATAACCGCCGCCGGCCGCGCCGCCCTTCATGCCGAAGCAGGGGCCGAGCGAGGGCTCGCGCAGGCAGATCATGGCGTTCTTGCCGATCCGGTTGAGGCCGTCTCCGAGACCGACCGTGGTCGTGGTCTTGCCTTCGCCGGCCGGCGTCGGGTTGATGGCGGTGACGAGGATCAGCTTGCCGTTCGAGCGGCCGTTCAGGCCCTTCAGGAACTCACCCGAAATCTTCGCCTTGGTCCGGCCGTAGGGCAGCAAACTTTCCTCGGGAATGTCGAGTCTCGCCCCGATTTCCTGGATCGGTTTCATCTTGGCTGCGCGGGCAATTTCAATATCGCTTGCCATTAGGGTCTCTCCGTGAGCGTTTCCTGAAAGTCAATGAATCCTGCGATTTCGGATCGCACTGATCGTTGCCAAGACGCTAGGGGCAAGTGAGGTATCGCAGTTGTCCCGAAAGCGACTTTCAAAAGACGATTTGCGACCGATATGCGCGAGCGTATTTGAGGGCGTGTCTTTTTCCTTCCGGCGACCCGTTTCCACCCGTCGTATCGAAAGCCAAACCAGCGTCTTTCGCGGCAACGGATATTGCGGCACGACGTCTGGTAAATGAAAATTCTGGAAGACCAAATCAGGGAACTGCTCTCCGCACAGGGAGAGGGATAGGCTTACCGAGCAGAGCCTATTCGGGGCTGGCCAGGTCGGAGTGGCCGGCTCGGGCCTTCGTTTTTCCGGTCAATGGAAATGGAGGAGAGGGCGGTTGCCAGCGTCCTCTCCACATTCAGGTTCGCTTGGGCGATTTTATCGGCACGGTTTTTTGCAGGATTGGCCTTCCAGCCGGTCAGACTTCCGCACTCTTGTTTCTGAGAACGGTGAAGAGGAACACAAGCATGGTGAGGACCGCCAGAAGGGATCCGATCTTGGCAAGCGTTTCGCCTTGCTGGTTGATTGCCAGGTAGACACCCGGGATCATGACGACAACCGTCAGGACAGTGAGGGCGTAATGGATTTTGGCCAGAGCCTTGGCGGCGGCGGCCGGAACAAGCGCATAGTAGGTTCCGAAGATGGACATGATCACGAAACCGATCAGATTGAGATGCGCATGGGCGGGCGCCATGGCGAAATCCTGGGTGATCGACATGTGTATGCCCCAGGCCATGCCGATGAGAACGAAGACGGCACCGGTCGCAAAGTATAAGCGTGATATTGCTGGCATGAATTCCCCCTCCTGAAAGACGCGCGCTGGTTTTGTAACGCTGCGTCGCGCGAAAATTAGCATTGATTCGCGCTTCCGGTTTAACGAAAAGAGAATTGCATTTTCAGCTTGAACGGATTTTAGTTCCGTCATGACAGATGCAGATATTCTTTCCCGCCTTCCCGAAAGACTGAAAAAGGCCCGCAGGGCGCAGGGCCTTTCCCTTGAGGCCGTCGAAAAGCTCTCTGGAGTGTCGAGGTCGATGGTGAGCCAGATCGAACGGGGCGAATCCAACCCGACCGTCGCAACGCTTCTCAACCTTACGAGGGCGCTGAAGGTCGATTTTGCCGGTCTGCTCGGCGAGGAGGCGGCCGAGGACCGAGTCGAGATCGTGCACCAACACCAGACCCCGACGTTTGACCGGGCGGGCGACGGCTGCAAGATCCGGATTCTATCGCCGCCGCAGGACACTGGCCGGTTCGAGATCTACGAGCTGATCTTCGCCGAAGGCGGCAGGCTCGAGAGCAAGCCGCACGAGCGCGGCACGCGGGAACAGCTGATCGCCGAGGACGGCCAGCTGGAAGTCACCTCCGGCGTTGCCATGGGTATCATCAGCAAAGGCGACACGGCTCGCTACGCCGCCGACGTGCCCCATTGCATCAAGGCTATCGGCGGACCGGCCCGGGCGATCCTGATGGTGGTGAAGTTCTAGCGATCCACCTGATAAGGTACTTTCCATCACTTGGGGGGGGGGCGCCGAGCTGCCAGCGCCAAAACTCTCTCACTCCGCCGGCATTGGTGTTTCCGGCCATGACTCGGTGATCTGTGCCTGGACGGGCCGGTCGAGATAGGTGGTCAGCACCACATAGGATCGGGTCGCCCGCACGCCCGGCAGCGCGTAAACCTGGGCGAGAAACCGTTCCATGGCGTCGGCATTGGCGGTTCGCACCTTCAGGATGACGCAGCAGTCGCCGGTCACCGAATGCAATTCCTCAACCTCCGGAAAGTCGCGCAGTTTCATCATGCGCTCGCTCTTGCCCCAGCCACTGGCATCGACATGGACAAAGGCGAGGAAGGGTTTGCCGACCGCCATCGGGTCGATGGCAACGGATGTAGCCGAGATCGTTCCGGAAGCGGTCATGCGCTTGACGCGGTCGTGGACGGCGGGTGCGGAGAGGCTGACCTTGGCGCCGATTTCCGCGTAGGTCTGGCGGGCATTTCCTACCAGTTCGCCTAATATCTTTCGGTCGAAATCGTCCAAGGGGCGATTGGGTCCCCTGTTTTTCTGAACGTCATCTTTATCTGATTTCATTCAGTCATTTCCTTGTTGCTCGGAACCTTGTTCGACCTAAAGTTTGTTTGCGGAACAATCTTCAGATGAGGATCATCAGTGTGATCGAGCGGACAATCAACCCCGTTGACAACATTTATCGGGCGACACCCGACTATATTCATGGCCTGGAAGTTCGGGGCGCCTCCAGGCAGCTTTTTGTCAGCGGCACCATGGGACTGGATGAAAGGGGCAAGGCATCGGCACGGGTGGACGATCAGCTGGAACTGATCTGGGACAACCTGCGCCGGATCCTCGCCGAGGCCGAGATGTCGACTGACAACATCGTCCGCGTCACCAGTTACCTGACCAGGGCCGAGTATGCGGAAAAGAACCAGGATGCCCGTTTGAAGGCTCTCGGGAACCGGCGCGTTCCGACAACCGCCATCGTTGTCGAAACTTTGATGCGGGATTGGCTCGTTGAAATCGAAATCATCGCTTTGGCCTGAAGCGACAGACGCAGTCGCACGCCCTGGAGGCTGGTATGCAACTTGAAACTTATCTGGTTTTTCTCGTGACAACAGCCGTGGTCGTCTTCTCTCCGGGGGCGGCGGCCATCGCCATTGCTTCCCAGGGAGCGGCAAACGGCGGCCGGCGGGCGCTGGGCGGTGTGTTCGGCATAGCGACGGCCAATGCGGTCTATTTTGCGCTTTCTGCCACCGGTATTGCCTCGCTGATCCTGACTTCCAATCTGGTGTTCTCGGCCATCAAATGGGTTGGCGTCGGCTATCTGGTATGGCTCGGTCTGACATCGCTTTTAACCCGGTCCGGCGCAATCCGGGTCAAGCCGGGGCAGGCGCAGTCCAGCGTGTCGGCTCTGTTTGCGCAAGGTTTCATTGTCGAATTTGCCAACCCCAAGGCATTGCTCTATTTCGCTGCGATCCTGCCGCAGTTTCTCGATGTGCACTCGGCCATCCTGCCGCAGATCCTGCTCATGGGAGCAACGACCTACCTGATCGACCTGACGTCCTACACGGCCTATGCCTTTCTCGGCGATCGGCTGACACGCGGCAGCGTGCGGAAACGGCTGGTGACACTGGTGAACAAGAGCGCTGGACTGGCGCTGCTTTACGCTGGCTTCCGCATGGCCAGTGTCTCGATTACGCGTTAGGATGAAACAGTCGTGTTACAGGATTCAGGCGGACTGAGGTTCAGGCCTTTGCCGCTATGGTCGATTTGTCGAAAATCCGTCATATCGGAAATTTCATCTTTTATTGCGAACGAAAATCCGGCATAGTGGATGAAATATCCAGCTTGCCGGAGGAAGCCCCGTGTCCGATGCGTTCCTGTCCCACATTTCCGAGACCCTGAAAGAGATCGAGGCCGAAGGGCTCTACAAGCGCGAGCGGCTGATCACGTCGCCCCAGGGCGGGCGTATCACGGTCGGCGGACGCGAAGTGATCAACCTTTGCGCCAACAATTACCTCGGCCTGGCGGATCACCCGGCCCTCGAGGAGGCGGCCAGGCAAGCACTGGGGCCGAAGGGCTACGGAATGGCGTCCGTCCGTTTCATCTGCGGCACGCAGGACATTCACCGGCAACTCGAGCAGCGCATCGCGCGCTTCCTCGGCAAGGACGACAGCATCCTTTTCGCAGCCTGCTTCGATGCAAATGGAGGCCTCTTCGAGCCGTTGCTCGGGCCCGAGGATGCGATCATATCGGACGCGCTCAATCATGCCTCGATCATCGACGGCATCCGGCTCTGCAAGGCCCAGCGCTTCCGCTATGCCAACTCCGACATGGCGGACCTGGAGGCGAAGCTGAAGGAGGCGCGCGCAGCCGGCGTCCGCCACATCATGGTCGCCACCGACGGGGTGTTTTCCATGGACGGCTATCTGGCGAAACTTCCTGAAATCACGGCGCTCGCCAGGCGGTATGATGCCGTGGTCATGGTCGACGACTGTCACGCGACCGGTTTCATGGGACCGAAGGGCGAAGGCACCCCGGCGCATTTCGGCGTGGAGGTCGACATTCTCACCGGAACGCTCGGCAAGGCGCTGGGCGGCGGGATCGGTGGATATATCGCAGGCCCTCAGCCGGTGATCGACCTTCTCCGTCAGCGCGCGCGGCCCTATCTATTCTCCAACTCCCTGCCGCCGGCAGTTGTCATGAGCGGACTGGAAGCAATCCGACTGGTCGAAGAAGGCGACGAACTGAGGCGAAACCTTTTCGAGAACGCAAGATACTGGCGTGCGGGGCTGGAAAATCTAGGCTTCACGCTGCTGCCGGGCGAGCACCCGATCATCCCGGTGATGCTGGGCGAAGCGAAACTGGCGCAGGCTATGGCGAGCAGATTGTTCGAGGAAGGCGTCTATGTCTCGGGCTTCTTTTTCCCGGTCGTGCCGAAAGGTCAGGCACGCATCCGCACGCAGATGAATGCGAAACTGACGAAGGCTGATCTGGATTTTGCACTCGACGCCTTCCGGGGCGCGGGCAAGGCAGTGGGGGCGATCTGATGCGCAACGACATGAAGGCACTGGCAAAGGCGAAGCCCGAGGTCGGGCTCTGGATGGAGCACCGCCCGGTGCCGGAGATCGGGCCGGACGACGTGCTGATCCGCATCCGCAAGACCGGGATCTGCGGCACCGACATCCACATCTGGAACTGGGACGACTGGGCTTCGAAGACCGTGCCCGTGCCGATGATTACGGGGCATGAATTTGCCGGGGAAATCGTAGAACTCGGACGCAACGTCACGGATCTGGAAATCGGCCAGCGCTGCTCGGGCGAGGGCCATCTGATCGGTGGCCATTCGCGCCAGTCGCGCGCGGGCAAGTTTCATCTCGACCCTGAAACCCGAGGCATCGGCGTCAACGAGCAGGGGGCGTTCGCCGAATACCTGCGTCTGCCGGCCTTCAACGTGGTTCCGCTGCCTGACGAGATCGACGACGAGATCGGCGCGATCCTCGATCCGCTCGGCAACGCGGTGCATACGGCTCTCAGCTTCGATCTGGTCGGCGAGGACGTATTGATCACCGGAGCCGGACCGATCGGCATCATGGCCGCCGCAGTCGCCCGCCATGTGGGTGCCCGCAACGTCGTCATCACCGACGTCAACCAGGCCCGTCTCGACCTGGCAACCAGGGTCGCCGATGTCGTGCCGGTCAATGTCGCCAGGGAAGACCTGAAAGGCATCGAACAGAAGCTCCGCATGAAAGAGGGTTTCGATGTCGGGCTGGAAATGTCCGGCAATCAGGCGGCCCTCGATCAGATGGTGGAGAACCTCGTGATGGGCGGCCGGATCGCGCTGCTTGGCATTCCACCCGGCAAGTCCCCGGTCGACTGGTCGCGCATCGTGTTCAAGGCCATCACCATCAAGGGCGTCTACGGCCGCGAGATCTTCGAGACCTGGTACAAGATGATCGCCATGCTTCAGAATGGCCTCGACGTTCGCAACGTGATCACCCACCGGTTCAGCGTCGACGACTTCAGGGAAGGCTTCGCCGCGATGAAATCGGGCGAGTCCGGCAAGGTCGTTCTGAGCTGGACCTGATTGTTCGTCACGCCTTTCGTCGGGCGAAGCGGCACGCTGAGCCTCGCAATGCTTCTTGGTGCGATCATGTCGCGGCCGATATAAGCGTGCGAGGCTTAGTCGTTGGCGTAGCCCCGGCGTGCCGGGAACCCTTATGCAAAGCCCGATTTTTGCGGCAGTCCCATCTTCTTGAGGACCATGACCACCGGGCACATCCCGGTGAAGGAGGCCTGGATCAGGTGGGCGCCGAGAAGGCCTGTTAGCCACAGCCAGTTGAGGTTGACGTAAACGGCGAGCAGCACCGACACCACGACCAGTGTGCCGACCACGAGAAGGATGGCTCTTTCGACGGTCATCTTTGGCTCCTGAATGTTACTGGTTGCGAAACTCGGAAATTATGAACTGCCTCAACGGAAATTGCCAGATCGTCGATTTTTGCCTGACGTCGAGCAGCCGCGCCGAGCCACAATCACCTTTTTGTTGCCGGCTCAGGAGTTGAGCTGTTCCGGAAACTTAAATTTTTCACAACCAAATGCATGCATTGTTGATCCCGTACAGTCGAGGTTCGCAATGCGCCCTGCGGAAAAGAAAACAACGGTAAACTGGCCCAGGCTCAGCGGCCCGCATATCTGTATGGGGGCGGGGCAACAGGCGTTGGATTTTGCGCGCAAGAGCCTGCACAGCGCTGCCGAAATGCGTGGCGGCAAGCTGAGCGATACCGAAATATCCGCGGTCTTCGATCTCGTCGCCGCTTCCCAGGAAATGTTCGAGATCTACCGCTCCAACTACGAGGCCTGCGGTCGCATCCACAAGAAGCAGCCCTTCGTCGGGGCCAACAAGGATTTCTTTGCCGTATCCGTGCTGCGGTTTCTCTCATTTGATGTGCTGCGCAAGGTGTTCGACGCGCAGATGAAGCGCGCGGACGGTGCATGGGAAATGGAGTTCCTGCATGCCTTTAGCGGCTATATCTGCCGTACCGCGGATGCCGAATTCGTGGATTCCCTGTCCAAGGCCTACCGCAAGCTTGCAAAGACCCATGGCAACACGATCACGGCGGTCACGATAGCAGGCGACAAGACCATTCAGGAGGTCCTCAGGAAGGTCATGGCGGCGTTCCCGAAGGAGCATATCGACTTCGTCAATTTCTCGAATGCGGTCAACAAGGCGCTTTCGGAGAAATACGAGTCCTACGGTCCGTCGCCGATAAAGGTCTCCGAACCGGTGATCGAACGCTTCTTCGAAGCTTTGCGGAGTTCCGCCAACGGAAACTTTTTCCGGCAGGCCGTCCTCGGCTGAAGGCCCTTTCAGCCATTTCCATTTCTCCAGCCCGGAAAACGCTGCTTTCCGTGAAGGGCGATAACCATAAAACCAACTATTGCTCATTTTGAGCATTTATCGCTTGAAAATACTCAAAATGAGCATTAGTGTCGAAGTCAGCCGAGGAGTTCGGCTGCAACCTTTGCAATTCGAGGGAGTCTCGAATGTCCAGATTTCACTATGGCGTCTTCATCGGCCGCTTTCAGCCGCTTCACGCCGGGCACGAAGCCGTCGTCCGTGCGGCGCTGGAGAAGGTCGACACCCTGATCGTGTTGATCGGATCCGCCGCCCAGGCGAGAGACCCGCGCAATCCCTTCACCTATCGCGAACGCGAAGACATGTTCGCTCATGTCTTCAAGCATGAGCTTGCGACCGGCCGGCTGATCCTGAAACCGGTTGCGGACCATCCCTATTCGGACACGGCCTGGTGTGCCGAGGTTCAGCGGGTCGTCAACGAAACCGTACTCGACCATTACAACAAGGGCGGTGTACATCTGCATGGCCTTCAGGACATCAGGATCGCCCTGGCCGGTTACGGCAAGGATCGCACGAGCTACTATCTGAAGCTGTTCCCGGAGTGGGGCAATGTCCAGCTCGCCAGCCAATACGGCACCTTTTCCTCAACCGATGTCCGCAAGCAGCTCTTCCAGCGCATACCGGTTGTCGCAAGTTCGGTACTGTCGCCCGAAGTCGCTGACTGGCTCACCGCCTTTTCTCTGGGGGACACCTTCAGGGATCTTCTTGTGGAAGCCGAATATCTGGATGCCTACCCCAAACAATGGGGCAGGGGCCCATTCGTGACAGTCGACGCGGTTGTCATCCAGTCCGGCAATATCCTTCTTGTCGAGCGCGGCCAGGCGCCGGGCAGGGGACTGCTTGCGCTGCCGGGCGGTTTTCTGGATCCCGCGGAAAGCATCCGTGACGCGGTCATTCGCGAGCTGAAGGAAGAAACCGCGATCAGCGACCACAAGGGCGAAATTCCGCCGGCCATGCTCGCTTCCTTCATCGACGGGACGAAAACCCGCGTGTTCGACCATCCGGATCGTTCGCTCAGGGGGCGGATCATCACCCACGCTTTCCTGTTCCGCCTGCCGGAGCGGCGCGAACTGTTTTCCGTCACCGGCGGGGATGATGCCAGGGCAGCCAACTGGTACCGTCTCGGCGATCTGTCGCCCGAGCAGTTTTTCGAAGATCACTGGTCCATCATCGATCTGATGGCGGATCTCTAGTTTCCAACCCATGACACGGCTGCAGGGGAGGCCTGCAGACAAGTCTTCTGTCACGTGAGGAGTTCACAATGACAAATCCACTTCTGGCTACCGACAGCTACAAGCAATCGCATTTCAAGCAGTATCCGCCTGAGGCACGGATCATTTCGGCCTATGCGGAAGCACGCCCGAACAGCTTCTCTGACGATGTCCTGTTCTTCGGACTTCAGGCCTATTTGAAGAAAACGCTGCTGAGTCCGATCACGGCGGCGCACATAGATCAGGCTGAAAAGATCTGCGTCGCTCATGGCGTTCCCTTCAACAGGGAAGGCTGGCAGCAGATCCTGAAGGATTACGGCGGGTTGCTGCCGCTGGAGATCAAGGCGCTGCCCGAGGGTACCCTGGTGCCGAGCGGGGTGCCGCTGGTCCAGGTGGAAAACACCGATGAGCGCATGCCCTGGCTGACGACCTGGGTGGAGACGGGCTTGCTCCGCGCACTCTGGTACCCGACGACTGTTGCCACCATGTCCTTCAAGTGCAAGCAGGCAATCTACCAGGGGCTTCTGGCAACTTCCGACGATCCGGACGCCCAGATCCCTTTCAAGCTGCACGATTTCGGCGCACGGGGCGTTTCCTCTGCCGAAAGCGCTGCCCTGGGTGGCATGGCGCATCTCGTAAACTTTGCCGGCACCGACACGATGGAAGCCCTGGAAGCCGCAACGGCGTTCTATGGTGCGGACATGGCCGGGTTCTCCATTCCGGCGGCCGAGCACTCCACGATGACGAGCTGGGGCCGCGACAGGGAACAGGAAGCCTTCGCCAATATGCTCGACCAGTTTGCCGGACCGGGAAAACTCGTGGCGGTCGTCTCCGACAGCTACGATCTCGACAACGCGGTCGAAAACCTGTGGTGCGGCCGTCTGAAGGAGAAGGTGCTGGAAAGCGGCGCAACGCTCGTCATCCGGCCCGATTCCGGGGATCCGGTGGAAACGCCCCTCAAGGTGCTGGAAACGCTTTGGAGGCATTACGGCGGAACCGTCAACGGCAAGGGTGCGAAGGTGCTCAACCCTGCCATTCGCGTCATCCAGGGCGACGGCATGACGCTCGCAACGATCAGTCAACTGGTGGACAAACTGGTGGCGCGTGGTTGGTCGATCGACAATATCGCTTTCGGCATGGGCGGCGGACTGCTGCAGCATGTCAACAGGGACACCATGCGCTTTGCCCTGAAGGCCAATGCCATGAAAGCCGCGGACGGGTCCTGGAAAGACGTCTTCAAGATGCCGGCAACAGACCCCGGCAAGGCCTCGAAAGCCGGCCGCCAGGCCGTCGTGATGGAAAACGGCCGTCTTGCCGCACGGCGGCTGGACGAACTCTCAGGGCAGGAAGACCGCCTGGAAGTCGTCTACCGAAACGGTGAACTGGTGAAGGAGTGGAGTTTCGATCAGGTCCGCCAGTGCGCCCGGAACGGCCTGGAGGATTTCCTTAACCATCCTTCGGTTGAGGGGATGAATAAGGCACGGACTGATTGATCTTTTCCGGTGTCTGTGAAACAAGAATCCGGCTCGACGGCAACGTCGGGCCGGACTGTTTCATGTCTTGAGTTTTTTCGATGCGCATCGCGGTTTTTGGAAGTAGCTACCAGAATGTACGAATTTCCCATAGCCACCTATCTTCTGATGGCCACCACGGTCGCCGTTTCGCTGTCGGGCTTCAAGGACCGGGCATTTTTCGACCGGCTGGCGTTTCAGGTCGGGCCGATCATGCGGCGGGGGCAGGCGGAGCGTCTGCTGACCTCTTCCTTCCTGCATGTCGATGCAGGCCACCTGATGATGAACATGCTGACGCTCTATTTCTTCGGTCCGACGCTTGAATACATCTACGGACCGGTCAATTTCGTCTGCTTCTATATCTTCTGTGCAGTCGCCGCCGACCTCGCGGTGCTGGCATTGCGCCGAAAGCAGTTGCAGTACAGCGCCGTCGGCGCCTCCGATGCCGTCAGCGGCGTTCTCGGCGCTTTCTGCGTTCTCTTCCCCTTCGAGAAGATCTATGTGATGTTCATCCCGATCGGAATTCCGGCGATCGTCTACGCGGTTCTTTTCCTCGCCTGGTCATCCTGGGCGGCCAGGGCGCAGTTCGGCAACGTGGCGCATGACGCGCATATCGCCGGAACGCTTGCGGGCGCGTTTGCCGTGATCGTGGCCAATTCCGGGGTTCTACCGGGCGTGTGAGGCCTAGACGGCTCTCAGCCAGCCGTCTTCGAAGCTGACATTCGAAACACCTGAGAATCTCGCCATCCGGTCGAGCTCGGCCTCGAGCCGGGCCAGCCGGCCCTTGCTCATGCGCACGCCCTTTTCCGGCCAAAAGGCACGCACGCGCAAGCAGTCTTCGTCCCGAAACGACTTCATGTCGATCCGGCCGATCAGCCGGTCCCGTTCCAGAACGGGGAACACGTAGTAGCCGTATTTGCGTTTGGGTTCGGGAACGAAGATCTCGATCCGGTAATGAAAGCCGAACAGGCGCTCCGCCCGCTTCCGGTCCCTGAGCGCCGGGTCGAAAGGCGACAGGATTCGCACCCGGGACGGCGGCTCTGGAATGTCTGCCAGCGTGTCCGTCAACGATGGGTCAGCGAAAACCTTCCTTGCCGAACCGTTCGCGCATTCGATCTCGATTTCAATGAGCCTGCCCTCGTTCAGGGCCTTCTGGCACCAGTCCTTGGCTTCCTGGGGCGTTATCAGGTCCCAGAAGGCGGCAATCTCGCCGGACGTCGCAAAGCCCAGGCGTTCGAGCGCGGACCTAGCGGCCCAGTCGACGGTTTCCTCCGGATCGAATGAGGCGTTGAGGTGCTCCTGCGGAATGACCCTTTCGGTCAGGTCGTAGACCTTCTGAAAACCATTGCGCGCGCAGACCGAGAGTTCTCCCGTGCGCCAGAGATACTCCAGGGCCGCCTTCGAGGGATGCCATTCCCACCAGCCGCCGTTGCTGCGCTGTTCGTCTTCGCCGACTGTCGCCGAGGTGACCGGCCCGTTGTCGCTGATCCGCTTGAGGATGTCGTCGAATTTCCCTTCGAAGCCCGTCCGTTGCCAGTTGCGCCAGCGCTCGGCGAGCGTCTCCCTGTCCCGCCCGAAGCGCAGGCGCCAGTGCGGGAAAAAGGCGGTCGGAATGACGGCGGCATCATGCGTCCAGTGTTCGAACAGATGCCGGTCCCGCTCCATGAGCAGCTTGAGGTTTTTTTCCTTGTAGGCCGGCCGGCGGGCGGCGACGATCATGTGATGCGCCCGCGCGACCGTATTGATGCTGTCGACCTGAACGAACCCGAGGCTGTCGATCAGTGCAGCGAGATCCTCTCCCTTGCCGCTGCCCTTGGGCGTGGCGCAAAGGCCGTGCCTGTCGAGAAAGAGGCGTCTGGCGTCGAAATTTTCCAGTTTTTGAGGCGGGGAGGATGTCATGGGGAAAGGGTAGGATGCTTACGGCTGGCGGGAAACAACAATCTTGTTCCATGTGGGGCAGGGGAACCCGGCGATCAAGGCCGTCCGGATCCGGCCGTCCACTTCCCGTGAGTGTCCTGACAGTTCCTGCCGGATCGCGGCGAGTTGTACCCCGCGGACGCAAGACCACCGCGCCGCGGACTGGCCCCTACAGGCATTTTATGTTGACGGGTGTTGGACTTGGGGCCGATGATGGAATTCAGAACTCTCTTTTCCGGGGCTGGGCTCAGATGTTTCCGAGGTACCTGTCCGGAGCAGGCATGGTGGTGCTTGTCCTCCTTGCCGGCGCGCCGCTTTCCATGATCGAAGGGCGTGCGGAGGAGGGCGTTTGTTCCGTCGTCAGGGTAAACGGTTCCAGCGTCTGGTATCCGGTGTCCCTGCGGAAAGGCGGCGTCGGCGAGCTTCGCGGTGTCTTTCCGGACGTGGCCAGGGAGATCTTCAAACGCCTGAACGTACCGGTTGAAATCGGCGGCAGCCTGCCGTGGAAGCGTTTGCAGGTTCTCCTGGAAAACGGAAAACTCGACGTTCTGGCAGGCGCTTATCTGACACCCGCGCGGGAGCAGATATACGACGTCAGCAGTCCTGTGATGAAGGAACAGGCTGCCGTTTTCATCCGCAAGAGCCTGCCGGGGCGGCCTGGATCGCTCGAAGGCCTGGTCGGTTTGAGAGGGCTCGCGCCTTTCGGCGCTTCCTTCGGTGAAAAATTCGACGAATTCGCCGCCGAAAAGCTGACCATCCAGCGGCAGAGTTTTGATGATTTTGCAATGAACATGCAGCTGCTGGCCGATGAGAAGGCCGATTACCTCATCGAGACGATACGCGAAGGAAAGCGGATGATCGCGGAACTTGAGGCTGGTGACCTTGTCGAAATCCTGCCCTGGCCGGCGTCGGACAACACCCTTCATTTCATGTTCTCCAGGTCCTCCCCCTGCGCTCGGCTCTTTGGGGAATTCAACAGGGAGCTGGACAGGCTTATTGTGTCCGGTGAATTGCAAACCCTCATCAATGCCTCCATAGAAGCCCTGAACGGAAAGTGACAAAGGTGGAATCCCGGGCGTGACGGACCTTGTACACGCGCAGGCGTGGCTGATTTTCGTGGCAATTCTGGTTTTCGTCTGCGCCGGCTTCGTCAAGGGGCTGGTGGGACTTGGCCTGCCGACGATCGGCCTCGGCCTTATGACCGTCTTCATCGGCGTCGAGAAGGCGATGGTCCTGATCCTGTGGCCGGCCTTTCTCGTCAATGTCTGGCAGGCGGCGTCCGGTGGTCATTTCAAAATGCTGGTGGCCCGCCTCTGGCCGTTCCTGACCGCGGCAATGCTGACGCTGGCGGCGGGAACCTTCATTCTGACCCGGCTGCCGGAAGGCGCTGCGGATCTTCTGCTGGGTGTGCTGATGGTGATCTACGCCGTGCCCGCGCTCGCCGGTGTGACGCTGTCCGTGCCGGAGACCCGGGTCGTTCCGGTTGGGGTGGCCGTCGGTCTGGTCAACGGGACGCTTTCGGGCCTGACCGGGTCCTACACCGTACCCGGCGTAATGTACCTGCAGGCGCTGGGACTGCGGAAGGACGAACTCGTCCAGGCGATGGGACTGCTTTTTCTGCTGTCCACAATTGCGCTCGGCCTGTCCCTGGGAGGCTTCGGGCTGATGACGGGCAGGGGGGCATTGGCGTCTTTCGCGCTGCTGGCGCCGTCGCTTGCCGGAGTCTGGCTGGGCCAGAAGGTCCGCAGGCGCGTCTCGGAAGCGGCCTTCCGCAAGCTGATCCTGGCGGCGATCCTGATGCTGGGGCTCTATCTCATCCCGCTCGGCGTCTGGCGCCTTGTTCAATGAAAAATGGCGCCGCGGTCAGCAGCGCCATTTGAGAGGATGGTCCGATCGGGCCGGCGGCTATTTGGAAATCAGCCGCATGGGCGTTGCCGACCCCACGCCCGAGTTGGTCTTCGTGTTGGCCCACTGGTAGGACTGACGCTCTTCCGTCGGCGTGCACAGGAAACGTTCCCGGTAGCATTTGGTGAAATGCGAGGTCGAGGCGAAGCCGCAGGCAAGCGCGACATCCAGCACGGGCCTGCTGGTCCGGCGCAACAGGTCCCGTGCCGTTTCCAGGCGCAGGCGCAGGTAGTATTGGCCCGGCGTGCAGTTGAAGTGGCGCCGGAACAGGCGCTCCAACTGGCGGGGCGAAAGGTTCACGGTCATGGCGAGCTGCTGGCAGCTCAGCGGATCCTCGATGTGCAGGTCCATGATGCGGATCGCGTCGAGGATCTTGGCATTGGAAATACCTGTGCGTGCCTCGATATCGTGACGCTGCGCGGATTCGCCCGAACGCATGTTCTGGTAGAGCGAGACTTCCGCCACTTCATGAGCAAGGTAGGCGCCGTGCTGAATGGCGATCAGCCGCAGCATCATGTCGAGCGAGGCCATACCACCGGCGCAGGTGATGCAGTTGCGGTCGATGGCGAATATGTCGGAGGTGACCTCCACATCCGGGAATTCTTCCCGCAGCGACCTGAGGTTTTCCCAATGGATCGTGCAGCGGCGGCCATCCAGGAGATTGTAGCGGGCCAGCAGATAGGCACCGGTGCAGATGGCGCCGAAGGTCCGTCCCATGGCGTTCAGGCGGCGCAGCTTGTTGCCCAGATCCGCATCGAGTGGCAGGCGTTCGACGTCGATGCCGGTGCAGATAAGAGTTACATCGGCTTCATGAAGTTCGCGAACAGATTTCTCAACCGAAACAGCGCAGCCGTTACTTGCCTGCACGGCATTCCCGTCAAGAGAATAAGTAGTCCACTCGTAATAGTTTTTTCCCAGAAGCCTGTTTGCTATTCGAAGAGGTTCGATGACGCTTGCGAAAGCGATCATGGAGAACCTGTCCATCAAGATGAATGCTATCGACTGGCCCGCTTCTTCGTGTGTGCGTCCGGACATTTACTTTGCCTCTGAGGAAGGTATTATTTTGTGTTATCTTACACTGGCAGTAAGTTTTGCAATTTGTATTTATCTGTCAAATAAAAATCGAGCAAAATCATGATATTCCCTGAAATGTTACAATTATCGCGGGGAAGGTGACCAGCCCTGCATCCAGAAGTGAAGCAGATCTTCGGCAAACGCGGTTTTCCTGACTGCTACCCCGACGCTGCGCTCAAAGGGGGTGTCGTGCCTGAGCGGGACACCGCAGACGCCTTTTTCCGCCTGCGCATGCCCGGAGGGGACCAGTGCCGCGCCCAGTCCCAGCACGACCAGCTCAAGGACCTGGCGGTCGTGAACCGCCTCGGCGCAGACGTTGAGCGACAGGTTTTCGATCGCGAGGGTGTGAAGCAGCTCCTCATAGGCGGGGCAATAACGGCGGGCGATGATCGGGAGCGAAAGAATTTCCTCCAGGGAGACCGCCGGCAGGCCGGCCAGGGGATGCCGGTCCGCGACGGCCAGCACGTAGGGTTCCCGGTAGAGTTCGTGGAACCTGTGCCCGGCGGGCGCACAGGTCCTGTCCGTGAGGGCCAGTTCCGCGTCGCCCGCTTCCGCTTCGAAACGGAATTCGATCTCCGGAAAGGCCCGGCGCACCGCCAGAAGCGGGCCCTGAAAAGGCGGCAGCAGGATATCGGGCGAGACATGGAGGCTTGCGCGAAGGGGAGACCGCTGGCGGAACCGGCTTTCCGCCCTTTGCACGGCTCCAAGGATCGATTGAGCGAGCTGATAGAGTTCGCGCCCTTCCGACGTCGCCTTGAGGCCCTTCCGCGTGCGCAGGAACAGCGGCGCCCCGAGCGAATCCTCAAGCTTTTGCAGGGCCTGCGACATCGATGGTTGCGAGATGCCATGGGCGGCGGCGGCCGCGCTGATGGTGCCAAGCTCGAAAGAGGCAACGAAATATCTGAGCGGCATGATTTCAATCATAGGTAATTCCTATGTAAAATATATAAAGCATAGGAGTTTACTCAGAACAAGGGTCGTTGCACAACCCATGCTCTACCGCCGCATTCCGCGGCACGAAAGGAGCAAAGCCATGACCCTCACCTTAACCCGCGACTTCCCCCTTGCCCGGTCCGAACCGATCGTCATTCATCGCGTGATCGACCTTTTCGAGCAGCAAAGCCCGGACTTGTTCGGATATCTCGCTGAAAATCTGGATTTCCGCATCGACCATTATCATGACGAGGTCGATGTCTCCTGGCAGGCGGCGGCCGATATCGGGGAAATGGCGGCAGTGCTGCAAAGATTGGCGGTGGAGGTCTTTCCAAAGGGCACCCGCGTCCTGGAACTGAGGTCTCTGGACCTGGGGCACGGCTGGTTCGTCACCCGCTTTCATCAACGGTTCTTTTACGGCGTCCGGCAACGCGGCTGCGAAAGCGTTACGTTCATCCTAAGCCACGAGACGGACGGAAAGCTCGACTATTTCCGGGAAACCGTAACTGACGTGGTGAGCCTGACCTGATTGCCGTCGGCGGACGGCCCCTCTGGTCCGGCTGAACCGGGCGGACACCCGGTTTCTGGCGCCAAAATTGTCTTCGCGCCCGAAACCGGTGCATTTTTAGAATGATTTTTTTGCGCAAAGACGATTTCATGGATCGCAGTTGCTTCAAGTCAAGGCGCGAGTAGTGATACATGGGGCAAGAACTCGAAACATGCGATGACCTACGGACCTCGATTGACATGAACGTACTTGCCAAACCCGCCGATCTGGAAGCCGCAGCGCCGGCCGGCGTCTTCGTTGAGGAAGTGAAGACCGTCCAGCATTATACGGACCGCCTGTTCCGCTTCCGCATGACCCGCCCGGCGAGCTTCCGCTTCCGGTCCGGCGAGTTTGTCATGATCGGCCTGATGATCGACGGAAAGCCGCTTTACCGCGCCTATTCGATTGCGAGCCCGGCCTGGGACGAGGAACTCGAATTCTTCTCCATCAAGGTGCCGGACGGCCCGCTGACTTCGCAACTTCAGAAGATCCAGCCGGGCGACGCGGTCCTCATGAAGAAGAAGCCGACCGGAACGCTCGTGAACGATGCGCTCGTTCCCGGCAAGCGCGTCTACATGTTCTCCACCGGCACGGGCATTGCGCCCTTTGCAAGCCTGATCCGCGATCCGGACACCTATGAAAAGTTCGACCAGGTGATCCTGACCCATACCTGCCGTGAGGTTGCCGAGCTGAAATACGGCGAGGACCTGGTGCAGGAAACCATCAACGATCCGCTGATCGGCGAATTCGCCAAGGACAAACTGATCCACTACACCTCCGTCACTCGCGAGGAATTTCCGCGCAAGGGCCGGATCACCGACCTGATCAAGTCCGGCAAGCTGTTCGAGGACCTTGGCGTTCCGCCACTCGACCCGGCTGTCGACCGCGGCATGATCTGCGGCTCCATGGACATGCTTCGCGACACCAAGGCCCTGCTGGAAGAAGCAGGCCTTACCGAAGGGGCCAACAACAAGCCGGCCGAATTCGTGGTGGAGCGCGCCTTCGTCGGCTGATCCCGGCAGGCAATCGATGAACGACGGGGCTCTCGCCCCGTCTTTTTGTTTCAGGCCGGGTTTTTCGGAAGTTCAGCCGGAAACGCCTGGATTTTGACGGCGCAGTATCCTGCCTCGGCCAACTCTGCTGCCTCAGGCGGCCAGTTCTCCGATGTCACGCAGATGCCGGCAGATGTTGGCATGGTCTTCCCGGGAAAATTCGAGCAGGGACCTGTTGTCGATTTCCTGGCTGTCTGCCCGGAAGCCGACCTCGATATCGAGAGACCGGAGTATTTCCAGCGTCGTTTGCGAGTAGGAATTGCAGGGATGCGACACGGTTAGCGGGCGCTTGCCAAGGAGCGCGGTGAGTGCCGAGTAATTCCGTTCGTACTCCTGCCGCTGGCGCTGGGGCGACAGCTTGGCCATGGTCGTCGGATGCGTATGGGAATGCAATCCGATGACATGCCCATCCTTGGCCAGGTCCTTGACCCGCCCGGCGGTCAGCCAGAGGTTTTTGCGGGCGTCCTCGATTGAAAAGGATGCGTCGTCCATCATCCCGAACATGACGGCCTCGTATTCATCGGCCGTAAGCGTGTTGTCGCGCAGGTACCGGAACCAGCGGTCGTCGTGCGAATAGAACGGCGCGTTCTTGAGATACTCTTCCGGGTCGAATTGGCTTCGCGCCTCGCGGTAGCGGTCCCGATCATCTTCTTCGATCCGCCCGAAGAACCGTGCATAGAAGGCCTCGACGCCGGAAAAACGGGTGGTTCTGAATAGCCGGAAAATCTCCAGAGGCTCGATGCCTCCCTCAAGAACGGAGGTATACACGAACCAGAAGGCGGTCAGGCCACGCTCGGCAAGAACAGGGCCGGCAACGTCGTACTGGCAGGCAAGCGCGTCGTCGAAGGTGATGCAGACATCCTGCGCGGTGAGTGAGCCGGCGACGGCGCTTTCGAACCAGTCCTGTGCCGGCAGGATGCGGTGTTCCTTCTGGATATGGTCGAGGATTTTTCCGAACGTGCCGGCGTCGATGCTGCCCTGTGCTTCAGGATGGACGTCATCGTGGAAGTGATGGAACATCAGGCCGGTGGGGCGCTCAAACTTCATCGTTCCAGATTTCCACCTTCAGTATGAGAGTGAAGTAATCGCCAGCATCGGAGAATCACCCAATTGTGTGTCTCCCGGATCAAGTGAAACCTTGTGGCCGTTACGTATCCGGAGGCAAGTGAAGGCGAAAATTTATCTGTTTATATTGGAGAAGAACTGGATTTCGTGTTTCCACACGGGATTATATTGGGTTCCGATTGAATGAATGCGACAGATGTAGCCCTGCAGCCTATTGGCCGCCAACCGGACAAGGCGAGAAATGATGGACCAGATTTTCGGGATTCCTCCATTTTCGATGGCGCGTCCGGAGAAGGCCCGGTTCCTGCAGGTAAGCCTCAATGATCTGACGCGGCACCATTATGAAAACTGCAGCGAATACCGGTTGATCGTCGATGCCCTGTTCGACGGCTTCAACGAGGCGGATAGCCTTGAAGACCTGCCGTATCTGCCGGTCGGGGTCTTCAAGCAGTACAGGTTGAAAAGCGTTCCCGACGACCTCGTTTTCAAGAACATGCAATCCTCCGGCACGACGGGGCAGCAGCGTTCGCAGATCATCCTCGACAAGGAGACCGCCAACCTTCAGGCCAAGGGCCTCGCCCGGACCATGAATTCGATCCTGGGCGGTCAACGCCTGCCGATGCTGGTGATCGACAGCCGGGAGGCGCTCGGCGCCAATACCGGTTTTTCGGCGCGCGGGGCTGCGATCCGCGGATTCTCGATGTTCGGCCGCTATCCGGTCTTCGCCCTCGACGCCGAGCTCAATCCGGACATCGAGGTCATCCGCGGTTTCTTCGACCAGAACCGGGACAGGCCGGTCTTCGTCTTCGGCTTCACTTTCCTGATCTGGTCGTCCCTGTGCGAAGCGCTGGCCGGGCTGGAAGAGCCGATCGACATGTCCAACGCGATCCTGTTGCACGGGGGAGGGTGGAAGAAGCTCATCGACAAGGCCGTCTCGTCCGCCGTCTTCAAGGACCGGCTGAAACAGCAATTCGGGATCGGCCGGGTGCACGACTACTATGGAATGGTCGAGCAGACCGGCTCGATCTACGTGGAGTGCGCGGAAGGCCACCTGCATTGCAGCGCCTTCAACGACATCCTCATCAAGGACAAGAGCACGCTCGAATCCAGGGCAGTGGGCGAGGAAGGGCTCATTCAGACCTTTTCGATTTTCCCCCATTCCTATCCCGGGCACTCGCTGTTGACCGAGGATATGGGCGTGATCCTTGGCGAGGACGATTGTTCGTGCGGACGCAAGGGAAAGTATTTCAAGGTCCTGGGGCGCGCCACGAGTTCCGAGATCAGGGGCTGCAGCGACACGCTTTGACCAGTAATCCGTTCCCCCATACGCGCGTTGCAGGCGCCGACAGGCTGGAGGTCCTTCTGGAGACCGCAGCCGCACGTATTTTCGAGGACACAATCGTCAAGGCGCTGTCCGCTCTTTCCTCCGAGTTGATGAAGCCCGAGTTCAGGCCCTATCCCGACGTCGTCAGCCTCGGGTTTTTCTGCCGTTCCGCCAGCCTTTCCCGGATGGCCCGGGCCCATGCGGATACGGGCGGCAACCGGATCGGCCGGGGCGTCTCGGCGCATTACACGCCCTCCAATATTCCCCTGAACTTCTGCTACAGCATGATCGCCGGGCTGCTTGCCGGCAACGTTTGTGCGGTTCGCCTTTCGGAAAGGACCTCGGTCGAGGCAGACAGGGTCATTGAAAAACTGGAAGCCGTTCTGGTCAGGCCGGAATTTAAAGAGGTTCGAAACCGGATCTACCTGTTCAGGTGTGCCCCGAGCGATGAAAACAACGCATATCTTGCCTCGATCAGCGATGTCCGCGTGCTGTGGGGGGGAGACGAGACGATCGACACGATCCGCCGCGCGCCCCTGAAGCCGCATGCCTTCGACATTACCTTTCCGGACCGCTATTCGATTAGCCTGATCTCAAGCGGGGCATATCTGGAAGAAAGCGACAAGAAGAGCGTCGCAGCGTTCTTCTTCAACGACACGTTCGTGTTCGATCAGAATGCCTGTTCATCGCCAAGGAGCGTCTATTGGGTTGGGCCCGGGGAGATCACTGAAAGGGCCCAGGCCCGTTTCTGGGACGAACTGCAGCAATACATGGTGGGAAAGGGGTACAGATGCCCGGCTTCGATGACGAGCCAGAAGCTGATGCGGGTCGCTGGCCTTGCGGTCGGCAACCATGCCCCCCGTGTGTCGCGATGCCGGCGCACCGGAAATGTGGTCGTAACGGTGGATCCTGCCCATATGCCGGATTCGTCCGGCTTTTGCGCCGGGGGATATTTTCTCCAGACCGGCGTGGAGCGGCTCGATGATCTGCCCGCCATGCGGGACAGGAAACTTCAGACCGTCACCTATTTCGGCTTCGAAAAAGACGAACTCGCGCCTCTCTTGTTGAGTTTTCCACCTAAAATCAGTGCGGATCGGCTGGTCAAAACGGGAAATGCGACAGCATTCGAGATAGTCTGGGACGGATACGACCTCATAACCCAGATGTCGAAACGTCTGGTCATTCAGTGAAACGAGAAAGGCACCTGGTTCTGCATCCGGAAGAGCGGCTCCGGGCCGGATCAGGTTCAACGGGAAATTGCCAAATGTCTGAAAATATCGAGAAGTATGCAAAATGCTTCATGGAAGCCTTTCCGGTCCAGCCGGCGGACTTGGACGCGCTGCGTTATCAGGACATTCCCGAGTGGGACAGCATCGGCCACATGAACCTGGTCGCGGCGCTGGAAGAGGAATTCGGTATCGAGATGGAAATCGATGACATCACCGACATTTCCGATTTCCAGAAAGGCAAGGAAGTGCTCTCCAGGTACGAAATCCGGTTTTGATGCAAGATCAGGGCCCGCTCAGCTTCGATATCAACGGCATCAAGGAATGCCAGCGGAACAGGCATCCGATCCTGTTCCTGGACAAGGTCGTCGACGTCACGCCGGGAAAATGTGCCACGGGCATCAAGGCCTTTTCCTACAATGAGTGGTTCTTCCCCGCGCACTATGAGGACGAACCGACGGTTCCCGGGTTCATTCTCATCGAGACGATGGTCCAGTCCTTCATCATGACCTTCCTGACGATGCCGGAATACAAGGGCAGCAAGACCAACTTCCTGAACCTGAACAACGCCAGTTTCAGACGGCAGATCGTTCCCGGGGACACGCTGACGGTCAAGACGACCCTGGCGTCCCTGAAAAGAGGCATTGCCCGGGGCACTGCCGAGGCCACCGTCGGGGAGGAGTTTGCCTGTTCGGCGGACTTCGTCGTCTCCATCAGGAGTGCGACGGACGCCATCTTCAAGAAGATGCGCGAAAAGAACATGTGAAGCGGTGCGGGCGATGCGTGTAGCTGACTATGTATTCGACTATCTGGTTTCGCTCGGGGCCCGGCATGTGTTTCTCGTGACCGGCCGCGGCGCTTTGTTCCTGACGGACGCCGTTGAAAAGAACGGGCATCTGCACTCGGTCTGCACCCATCACGAACAGGCGGCTGCCTTTGCGGCGGTTGCCTACGCGGAATCCTCGAACCTTCCGGGCGTCTGCCTGACATCGACCGGATGTGCGTCGACCAATGCGCTCACCGGCGTGCTGACCGCCTGGCAGGACGGCATCCCCTGCTATTTCATCTCCGGTCAGAACACCCGCGCCGAGACCACCCGCTCCACGGGGGAACCGATCCGGACCTACGGCCAGCAGGAAGCCGACATCGTCGGCATCGTGTCGTCCATCACCAAATACGCGACCTTCATCAGCGACCCGTCCGAAATCCGCCATGAGCTGGAAAAGGCGACAGCCCTGTCGCAACAGGGCAGGCCGGGTCCCGTCTGGATCGATATTCCTCTGGACGTCCAGAACATGCGGGTCGAGCCGGAAGACCTGAAGGGATACCAGCCGGAAGGGGCACCGGTAGCCGGTGGTTTCGACGGGGACATCCGCTTCCTGAAGGAAAAACTGGAAGGCGCCAGCCGTCCTGCCATCCTGATCGGGGCGGGGACCAAGCTGGACGGCGCCGCGCGCAAGGTGAAGGACTTCGCGGAACGCAACAATCTGCCGGTCACCTATACGTCGGCGGCGGCGGATGTCTATGGCAGCGTGAACGACAATTCGATCGGATCCGTCGGGGTGATGGGCTGTTCCAGGGCAGGTGCCTTCACGGTTCAGAACGCGGACCTTCTCCTCGTGTTCGGATCCCGCCTGCCGTCCTCGGTGACGGGGGCGGATGTCGACAAATTCGCACGCGAGGCCGAAATCGTCGTCATCGACGAAAACGAGGCCGAGTTCGCCAGGAACGCGGACTACCTGTCGAAGGTCGTACCGGCCCGGCCGGGACCGGTTCTGGACGCGCTTCTTGAGTTCGATCTGAAAAAGGATGCCGGCTGGCTGGATAAATGCCGGCACTGGAAACGTTTCTTCAGCGGCTTCGACAAGTGGCAGGACGACGGCAATGCGATCGACCTGCACAACTTCGCCGGCCTGCTGTCGGAGGCACTGCCGAACAACGCGAATTTCATCTGCGACTCCGGCTTCATCGACGTGATCCTGCCGACCAACATGCGCTTTTCTGACGGCCAGAAATGCATTCATCCCGTCTACCAGGGGGCAATGGGGTTCGCTGTTCCGGCAGCCATGGGCGCATGTCTTGCAACGGGCAACCCGACCATCGCGGTGGTGGGCGACGGCTCGGTAATGATGAACCTGCAGGAATTCCAGACCATCGCTCACAACGACCTGCCGGTGAAGATCGTCGTCGTCAACAACGGCGGCTACGCGATCATCAAACGCCGTCAGACGGAACTCTTCCGCAAACGCACTATCGGCACCGACCGGGAAAACGGCGTCGGCCTGCCGGAATTCGCGACGCTGGCGGCCGGGTTCGGCCTGCGGTACGAGCGGCTGGAAGATCCGGGATCGATGCAGGCGGATCTGGTCGAGTTGCTGGCAGCGCCCGGACCCATGTTGATAGAAGTCTACGGACTTGCAGACCAGATCTACCTGGAAGTCGCCTTTGCCAAGACGCAGGAAAGACGCTTTGCCAGAAGACCGCTGGAAGATCAGTTTCCATTCATGGACAGGGAGGTTTTCTTGCGCGAGATGATTGTCCCGGTCATCGACCAGTAGGCAAGGAAGTCCGCTCATGAGCCAGAAGACCGCAACCGGACCCGTTTTCAGCAACAGCCCCTACATCGTCGCCGAGTTGAATACCAGTCACTTCGGCAAGCTCGACGTTGCCAGGGAGATGATCTCCAGATGCAGGGAGATCGGGGTCGACTGCGTGAAGTTCCAGTCATGGACGGAAGACAGCCTCTACGCGGATGCCTTTTACAAGGAAAACCCGATCGCCAGGCGGTTCTTCAGGAAATACTCGATGGGACCGGACGAGCTCAAGGAGCTTGCAGCCTTCTGCCGGTCGATCGGCATCGGCTTTTCTTCAACGCCCTACAGCAACGGGGAAGTCGATTTCCTGGTCGAGGATTGCGACGCCGCCTTCATCAAGATTGCGTCGATGGACCTCAACAACATTCCCTTCCTGGAGCACATCGCTGCAAAACAGATTGCGACCATCCTGTCGACCGGCATGGGCAGCCTGGAGGAAATCGAACGGGCGGTCGGGGTGTTCGAGGCGGCGGGGCATACGAAACTCTGCGTGCTTCACTGCGTGTCGGTCTACCCGTGTCCCGTTGAACTGAGCAACCTGAACAATATCCAGATGTTGCGCGACCGCTTCCCGGCGTTCGACATCGGCTATTCCGATCACACCAAGGGGCCGGAGGCCGCCGTTGCCGCGATCGCGCTCGGCGCAAACGTGATCGAGAAACACTTCACGCTCGACAGCAGTCAGATCGGCATGGACAACCAGATGGCGACCGAGCCGGACGACTTCGCGCAGATGGTTGCCATGTGCCGGAACACCGCCAGGGCGCTTGGAAGCTTCGAGCGAGTGCTGTCGGAGGACGAGATCAAGCAGCGCCGCCAGATGCGGCGTAGCGCCGTCGCCGTTCGCACCATCTCGGCGGGGGAAAGCCTGCGGGCCGAGGATATTGTCTTCAAGAGGCCCGGAACCGGCATAGCTCCGGACAGGGTCGGAGATTTTCTCGGAAAGGTCCTGGTCAGGGACATCTCACAAGGCGATGTCATCGGGCCGGAGGATGTCGGCAACTGAACCTGAAGGCTTCAAACAGGTGTTGTGGATCGCAACTCGAAAGGCAGGACCGCTGAGATGATATTCGGCCTGGATCTGAATGCCGGCAAACCGGCCATTCGGACAGACAAAGGGGAGCTGCTTCTTTATTCCGATCTCATCGAGGCGATGAACCGGGTGTCGGCCCACCTCGGGGAGCGCAAGGCGGTCGCCATCTGCCTGTGCGAGAACAGCGTGGACTGCATTTCCGGATATCTGTCCTTTCTGGACCGGGGTGTCGTGCCGATCATGGTGAGCGCCCAGACCGAACCGGCCTTCGTCCAGGGCTACATCGCCGAGTACCGGCCGCGCTACATCTGGAAGCCGCGCTCCCTTCGGCTCGATGTTCCCGGCTTCTCGAAGGCAATGGCGGCGGATGACTACGAACTGCTGACGAGGCTCGAAGAAGCGGAGATCGCGATCCATCCGGAGCTGGCGGTGCTTGCGACCACGTCCGGGTCGACGGGAAGCCGCAAGCTGGTCCGCCAAAGCCGGTCGAACCTTCTGGAAAACACCCGGGCCATCGTTGAAAGTCTCGGTCTTCACGAAGGGCTTTCCACCATCACGACGCTTCCGGTGAACTACACCTTCGGCATGTCGATCATCCATACCCACCTTTCAGTCGGCTCCTGCGTTCACCTGACGTCCTATTCCATCGCCCAGAAGGAATTCTGGGACCGGATGCGAAGCCAGCAGGTGGGCATCCTTTATGGCGTGCCCTTCACGTTCGACATGCTGAAGAAACTCAGGATCAACCGGCAGGACCTGCCCAACCTTCAGGCCCTTGCGCAGGCCGGAGGAAAACTTCCGGCCGAGATCGGTACCTATTTCACCGACTGGTGCAACAGCACGGGAAAGCGCTTTTACATCATGTACGGTCAGGCGGAGGCGACAACGCGGATCAGCTGCTTTTGCGCGAGCGACCATCCGGACAAGATCGCCAGCGCCGGCAAGCCGCTGAGCGGAGGGAACGTGGAAATAAGGCGCGACCAGACCGAGGCCGCGTGCGGCGGAGACACCGGGGAAATCGTCTACCATGGCCCTAACGTGTGCATGGGTTACGCCAGCGGCAGCGATGACCTTGCCAAGGGGGATGAATGGCACGGCGAACTGGCGACGGGTGACCTCGGGCGTTTCGATCCGGACGGCTATCTCCACATCACCGGCAGGAAGAAGAGGTTCGTAAAGCTGTACGGACACAGCATTTCGCTCGACGACATCGAAAAGCAGTTGGCGGACGAGGTGATCGGAACCTATGCCTGCGTCTCGGACCAGGAGCAGATAGTGGTCTTTTATTCCGAACGGGCGGACGTCGGCGGACTATCGGAAGAACTGGCCGGACCGCTGAAACTTCGGCCGGCCGATTTCCGCTTCGTCCGTATCGACCGAATTCCGAGAACGGAAAACGGCAAAGTCAACTATCATGAGCTGAACCGGCTGATTCCAGAGCTCGGCGTGTGAGGCGACCGCCGCTGATGTCCTGAAGGGCCATCCAGACCCAAGAAACGTCGTTCCGGGAAACGTCCAGTCCGGCGCAAACCTGAAGAGCCTGCACGTGAAGAACGATCTGTCCTTTCGGGTCCTGTCGGCCGATGAGCTGGAACGTTTCGTCGCCTTCGTTCGCGACCACTACAGCCGCGAGCATAGCTACGTCCTCTATCCCGAAATGGCCCGGCATTTTTACGCCGACGGCGACAGACTGAATGTTTACGCCGCCTATCAGGGGGACGAACTGATCGGTGTCTGGCCGTTCCTCTATTACAACGAAGGGAAAACCGACGCCGCCGGGTGCCTGTTCCTGTTCAAACCGCTGGATAACATTCCGTTCGTCGGCCAGTCCTTCATGAAGAAGTTTCTGGAGGACCTGGCACCTGAAGGCTTCTACACGGCAGGCATTCTGGAAAGGCTGATCCCGTTTTACCAGCGGGTGAAGCACAAATGCGGCCGCTTCAGCCAGTATTACTGGCGACCCTCGATGGAAACTCAGGCAAGCGGCGCGGAGCCTTCTGGCGCGGACATTTCATCCATCCGCGTCTGTTCCGGGCAAGCGGATTTTTCGGAACTCGAAGCAAGCTTTCCCTCGCCCGGGTTTTTGCCGCGCAAGGACTTCTGGTTCCTGAAGAAGAGCTATCTCGACAACCGGGCTCAACCCTTCGAGGTCTTTCGGGGAAGCCTGGACGGGAAGGTTTTCGCCTTCGTGACGGCGACTTTTTCCACGCCCATGGGACGCATTCTGCGGCTCTACGATTTTTTCGGAGACCTGAAGTCGTTTCCCCTGGTCCTGACCTATCTGAAGCACAAGGCTTGGCAAGAGGACTGCGTGCACACCGATGTCATGGTTGCCGGACTGGAGGACAGCGTTTTCGCAAAGGCAGGGTTTTTGCTCCTCGATCCGGAGCAGGGCGAAACAATCATCCCGAACAATTTCTTTCCGTTTCAGCCCGTCAATTCGAAGGTCTTTTTTGGCGTCAGGCAAAACAACCCCGACATCGCGGACATGCCCGTCGTTCTCTTCAAGGGCACGGGAGACCAAATCGTCCCGAGGCAAATTGACGGCTGGGACTGAACCCGGACGGGTGCAAGCGGGTTCAAATTAATGGGTCCTGACCCTAGATCTGAAAGAAGTACTTCTGCTGGCTGACGTTCCAGAAACTGTCCTCGCCCAGAACCTCGACGAACCTTGCGGCGGCGTTTCCCGTGCCGAAGGACCTGTCCGCTTCGTGGCGTTCGCCCCACCTCTCGGCCAGGAAACAGGCAATGGCTTCCCTGTCGAATGCATTGACGTCCGTGATGGTGCCCGAGCGTGAGCGCAGGTGTTGCCGCGTTCCCACATTGAGACTGGGAAGGCCGAGAAAGGGTGCTTCCCGAACGCCTGCGCTCGAATTTCCGACCATGACGCTTGCATGTTTCATGAGCGAGGAAAAATAGGAAAAGCGCATGCTCGGCAGGCAGCGGAATCGCTCTCCCGGAAGGTCGTCGATTTCGCGGAAAATGTCCTCGCTGCCCGGATCGTTGTTCGGCAGGATGACGACGAAGCTCCGGCCGCTCTGCTTCAGGCTGCCGAAAAAACTCTGGGCCTGCGCGCCGATGGTCTCACGCTCGGAGGTCACCGGATGAAAGACGGCGATGCCGAACTCCTCGAAGGGGATCTCGTAGCGCGAGCGCACGAGATCCAGCGGAACGCTCTCTCCCTGAAGATGAATGTCGAGTTCCGGCGAGCCGATGGTGAAAACCGTATCCGGGTCCTCGCCGAGGCTGATGACGCGGTTGCGCGCGTCCTGCGAACTGACGAAATGGTAGGTGCACAGCTTGGTGTTGCAGTGCCGGTAGACCTCGTCGATGGTGCCGGAAACCTCGCCGCCCTCGATATGGGCGCAGCGCAGGTAGTTCGTCGCGCAGACCAGCGCTCCAGCGAGTGCCTCTATCCTGTCGCCATGAATGATGGTCAGGTCCGCCGGGTTCTCGTGCAGCCAGTCCGAGAGGCCGATGATGGTCTTCGACAGGATGATGTCCTGCGCGTCGCCGATGCGCTGGTTGATGTATTCCTGCCGTCGCACGCCCTGGACCCGTTCCACTTCGATGCGTGTTGCCCCGTAGCGCTCCAGCATGTGCATGCCGGTCACGAAGAAGGTGACGTCATGGCCCGCGTCCCTTGCCGCGATCGCCAGCGGTTCGAGCTTTCCGAAGTCAGCGCGGGTTCCGGTGAGAAAGAGGAGGGAGCGTTTCTTCATGCATGGATCTCCGTCTCATGCTTCGAAATCTGACCAGCGCAATTGCTCGTTGCGTTTGCAGGCGCGCTTCAGGACGCGTCCGACGACCTTGTCGAAGTCATGGACGGGAATTTCGCCGTTGCCCGGCCTGCGGGCCCAGATATCGGTTTCGGCGATGACGTGCCCCGCTTCCAGGTCGAGGTCGGCAACGACGGATCCGCGCGCAAACCTGTAGACGTCCTCTTCGGGTGCGGTGCGCTGTTTCCGGTTGTGGAGGGCCGTGTGGATCTCCCGCGACCGGTCGATCAGGTGCCTGAGTTCGGCCGGATCCATGGAGCAGGAAATATCCGGCCCCTTGCGGTAACGCGTATCGGTGAAATGGCGTTCCAGAATGCAGGCACCGAGCGCAACGGAGGCCAGCGCCATCTCCGGTCCGATGCTGTGATCGGAAAACCCGACGACGGCCTTCGGAAAGGCGTCCTGCAGATCCTTGACGCCCTGCAGGGAAACGATTTCCGGCGGCGAGGGGTAGAGGTTGGTGCATTCCAGCAAGGCATAGTCGATTCCGGCCCGGTCGAGAATGTCCACCGACGGTCGGATGCTTTCCAGCGTCTGCATGCCCGTGCTCATGATGACCGGTTTGCCGAAGCGGGAGATGTGGCGGATGAGCGGAAGGTGGTCGCATTCTCCGCTGCCGATCTTGAAGGCGGGCACGTCGATCGATGCCAGGAAATCGGCCGCGGCCCGCGAGAACGGCGTGGAGATGTAGATGAGCCCGAGATCCTCGGCGAACCGCTTCAGCTCCTTTTCCGCCTCGGCGGGCAGGGCGCATCGGCGCATGACCTCGTAGATCGACACATCCGCATTCGGCGGAAAGATCGACTTGGCCTCCTCGGTCATCTCGTCCTCGACGAAATGCGTCTGGTGCTTGACCATTTCGCAGCCGCTGCGCGCGGCCGCCTCCACCATGGACTTGGCGGTGTCCAGGCTGCCGTCGTGGTTGATGCCGATTTCCGCGATCACAAGGGGCGGCTGGTCGGGACCGATGAGACGGTGCGCAATCTGCATGTTCGTCATCCTTGGACTGGCGAGGCGAAAACCGTCGCAAAACGGCCCGGGATCAGACAGTCAGCCGCTGCCGGCCGCCGGAAATCGCTGTCTGGTCGCTGCCGGTGGACCGGGCCGCCGCAGGAGCACTCAGGGGACATGTTCACGACCTGATGCGCTTGAGACGCGGCTCCGGCGAGAAATCCTGCTTCCAGGCTTCGAGCCGTTCGACGATTTCGGGGACCAGATCGACCACCGTCTGCTCAGGCGTGATCGCCGTGTGGACCATGGAGGGATACCAGGGGGAGATTTCCTGGCCGAGTTTGAAGTGCGGCTGCGGGTCGCCGAAGCTCCAGCAGGGAACATTGAGGCATGCCGCCATATCGCTGACGCTCGTCGGCGCCGTCACCACGAGGTCGCAGCACGCGGTCAGCGCGCAGGCGTCCATCAGGTTGTCCAGCTTGTTGATGTCCGCGAAGGGCAGGTAGGTGCTCCCCGTGCACTTGGCTTCCAGATACCTGTCCTCCTTGTCGAGACAGTCATATTGCAGATTGACGAAGATGAAGCCTTCCGTCTCGACGATCGGCGCGAAGTCGGTGACCGAGAAATAGTTCCGAACCCGGAACTTGGCGAGGTTCCGCGAACGCCAGGAAATGCCGACCACCGGCTTGTCGTCCGCATCGGGGATGCGCTCATAGAGCTCCGCCACGCGTTTCGGGTCGGCCTTCAGGCACGGGAACCGGGCGTTCTTGAAGGACTCGATCGTCGGCCGGTAGTAGCAGGACAGGTCGGTCAGCGCGGCGTGGCAGTCGTAATCGTCCGCCGTCGGCTCCATCGTGCCCGTCGCGAAAGTCGCGACCCGGACCTCGGCCTCGGGGAAACTGAACTCAAACGGCGCGACCAGCTTCAGCGAGGTCTCGATGATGACCTTGTCGGCGTCCGCGATCACTTCCGCAAGGATGGAGCTGGACCGCAAGGCATCGCCGACACCCTGGTCGGCGTAGACCATGATCGTCTTGCCCTTGAGGCTTTCGCCTTTCCAGGCCGGCTTGTTGAATTTGCGTTGAATGACCGGAAGATTGTCGGCGGAAAGGCGCGCGTGATGATGCGCCCAGCCATTCTTGAGGTCGCCCGCGCCGAGATAGGCCAGGCTGAGGTTCCACTCGGCGGTCGGATGGTTGCCGCCGACGAGTTCCATGCTGCGCTTGAACGCCTTGATGGCTGCGTGGTGATGATTGCGGGCAAGTTCGCAGACACCGAGCGTGACCTGCCTGTCCGGATTGTTCGGCAGGGCCGCTTCGGCAATTCTCGCCGATTCAAGACCGTCGATCCCGTTCCCCTGGCGGAAGCAGGCGCGCGCGAATTCGTGGTGCAGCCCGTCGTTGTCGGGAAACTGCGTCAGGGCCTTCTCCGTCACCTCGCGCGCGATATCGATCTCGTTGTTGTCCTGCAGGGATTTGGAAAGCAGAATGAAAAGCTCCGGATTGTCCGGCTGCATCAGGATGCATTTCTTCAGGAACACGATCGCCTTGTCGTGCTGCTTCAGGTCACGAAACAGGATCGCATAGTTGCGGTAGGCATCCGGGTGTTCGGGATAGTTCTGGATCAGCCGCTGAAAGATCAGCGCAGCTTCCTCGTTCATGTCGATCCTGGACAGCGCGATCGCATGGAGGTTCCACGCGTCGATGAGCGTCGGATCGAGATCGAGCGCCTTTCGTGTCAGGGCCAGGATGCTGTCGTTGTCCGCGTTGCGCAGGTCGGACATCGCCCTGGCAAGGTTGGAATAGTAGGGCGCACGATCGTTGGCGATGTTGATCGCTTTCTGGATCTGGGCAATCGCCTTCATGGGATTGCCCAGCTGCCGGTAGGTCACGCCCAGAAGATGATTGGCGTCCGGATGGTTCGGGATCTTCTTCAGCACCTGCTTGTAAAGCTTCTGCGCCTTTGCGTAGTCGCCGGCCTTTTGGAGGGCCAAAGCCCTGTGCAGCTTTTCAATCGTTGGATTGGGGGCAGTCATCACGGTCATGAAGGCGTCTATTCCACCGAGTCAGGGAGCTGGTCTGGAGAGTGAAACAGTAACAGTGCCGGAGAAACGTGAACAGTTTTGCCGGGAGTTTCACGAGGCTATCCGCAGTTTTCTTTGAATTGGACAGTCATTTTGCTTCTGGGAGAGCCGTTCAGGTCTTTATGATCTGCGACTCGAAGGACCCGGCTGCCCAGCTCGTCGGAAAGGGGGCGATTCAACAGGCACGGGATGGCGGGCGCATGGAGGCCTGAACAGAATGATACTCGGTCATATCGGCGCGCGGAAAGGGTCGAAGGGCGTCCCGGGCAAGAACGTGCGGCCCCTGTGCGGCAAGCCGCTCATCGACTGGTCCCTGGATCAGCTGCTCGAAAACCCGCGCATCGACCGGATCGTCGTCTCGACCGACGATGCTGAACTTTATGAACACGCCGTTTCCCGCGGATGCCTGGAGATCGGCGTGCGGCCGGCGGAGCTGGCAACGGACCATGCCTCCAAGTGGCATGTTTGGCAGCACTCGCTTCAGGCCGCCGAAGCGCTGCTGGGGCCGGTGGACGTGTTCCTCGACGTCGATTGCACCTGTCCGCTGCGGGAGCAGGAGGACATCGACAGGGCCTTGGACCTGTTCCTGAGCGAACGTCCCGACATGGTGATGTCTTGCTGCGAAGCGCGCAAGAACCCTTATTTCAACCTGTTGGAGGTCAATGAGGAAGGCTCGCTGCGCGTCTCTAAATCGCTCGGGACGACCGTCGTGGCGCGTCAGCATGCGCCGACCGTCTACGAGCACGGCCTGATCTACGTCCTGTCGCCGTCCTACCTTAAATCCGCGAGCTTCCTGTTCGACGGCCGCGTTCTCCCGAGCGAGATGCCGCCGGAAAGGTGCTACGACATCGATTCCGAACTCGATTTCAAGGTCGTGGAACTTCTGATGAAGGAAAAGCTCGGCATCTGACGCCCGGCCGGAGGCTTCGGCCGGGCGGTGGCTCTTCGTGCGGGGTAGGGGCTTCTCCGCCGGTTATGGCAGCGCGTAGGCGAGACGACCGGGCGCTATTGCCGCTGGAACTGCTGCGAGGAATATTGCTGGCGCGCGTAGGCGCCCTTGACCGCCAGTTGGTCCCGGTACAGCTGCCGCCCGTAGAACTGGTTTCCATACTGGTCTGGACGGTACCGCTGATGGGTGAATTGCTGCCGCTGGTAGTTCTGGGGGCGGAACTGCTGACGATTGGTCTGTTGCCGGCTTTGCTGCTGGTTGAGCCGCTGCTGGCGAATGCGTTGCTGCCGGTATCTGTTTACAAGAACCTGCTGCTGTCGGCGAAGCTGCGCCAGCCTTTGCCGTTCCTGTTCGATCTGCTGGCGCTCCACCTGCAGTTCCAGCTTTTGCAGCTGGGCCTGCTCCTGGTCCTGACGCAGCATCTGCATGGCCTGCGCCTTGAGCATTTCCAGCTGCCGCTGCTGCTGCTGTGCCGCCTCGGCATAAGGGTCCTGCAGGGCGTTCCGGGACTGGGCATGGAGAGGCGCGCTTCCGGTTCCCGCGAGAATCGCGATGGCGAGGAGGCAGGCGGTTACGGTTCTGAGTGCTGTTCTGTTCATCTTCCCGTGCCCCGGCGGTTCTCCCGGAGCCGTACTTGAGGAGACGCTCTCAAACGTGGCAAAAGCGCCGAATCGATGGCTCTGTTAAGAAATCTTAAGAGCAACATCCTAACGGGATCTATAACGGCCGGGAGGATCTCAAATCGAATTTGAATAGAAACAAGGCGTCTTTCTATTCATGTTTGAGCGGATTATGAAAAGCGCTTGATTTCACTGCCATTCATTTTCGAAAAAGGTGTTGGGCGATATGCAGTGGCTGCGGCAGAAATTACACGCAATCGACACACTGGCGATCCTGAATTTCTACAAGACAAAGAAATTCTCCAATCAAGCGGAAGGGCGGGGGATACTGCCATGGGGGATAGGCATATTGAATATGGCTTTCCGATATTTTCCGTTGCTGAAGTTTGTCCAGTCCATAGGGTTCATCGTCCAAACCAAATGTTTGAGCTACGCAATGGCTCCGCTCAGCAGGCATTGACCACAAACCAAACATCAGAAAGAAACGTGAACGGATCCTACGCATGAACGGCCCGGATCAGGGGCCCGGGTCAGTCAGCAGTCGGCTAAACCGAAAGGAGCCATGCTTTGACAAAGCGGGGAAGATTTTCAAAAGCGGCAATGTCGGTGGTTGCGGGATGCCTGTTAACGCCTCTGACGAGTTCTGCCGCCAGCGCTGACACGCTTTCCACTGTTCGAGAACGCGGATATCTGCAATGTGGCGTAAGTCAGGGTCTTCCCGGATTTTCAAATCCTGACACACAGGGCAATTGGAGCGGACTGGATACCGACTATTGCCGCGCTGTCGCCGCTGCGGTCTTCGGGAATAAGGACGCCGTCAAATTCATTCCGCTTTCCGCCAAAGAACGTTTTACCGCACTACAGTCCGGTGAAATTGACATTCTGGCACGCAACACGACCTGGACAATGTCACGGGATACGGCTCTCGGACTGAATTTTGCTGGCGTTCTTTATTATGATGGACAGGGCATGATGGTCCGCAAAGATCTAGGCGTTGCTTCAGCTCTGGAACTTGGCGGTGCCTCGGTCTGCACGGGAACCGGCACAACGACGGAACTCAACATCGCTGACTACTTTCGTGCGAATAACATGGAGTACGAAATTGTCGCCTTTGAAAAGGCCGACGAAGTTATCCAGGCTTATGAGACAGGTCGCTGCGATGTCCTTACGACAGACGCATCCGGCCTTTATGGCTCCCGGCTAAAGCTGAGTGATATGGACGATCATATCGTGCTCCCGGAAATCATTTCCAAGGAGCCACTTGGTCCCGTGGTCCGACAGGGAGACGATCAGTGGTTCAACATCGCAAAATGGACTCTGTTCGCCTTGATAAATGCAGAAGAACTCGGCGTCTCTCAGGGAAATGTCGAACAGATGATGGCTTCCGACAATCCGGGGGTAAGACGCTTACTGGGAGCGGAAGGCGAATTTGGAAACGCCATCGGACTTGAAAAGGACTGGACCGTAAACATCATTCAAGCGGTCGGAAACTATGGCGAGATGTTCGAGCGGAATGTTGGGGAAGACACGCCTCTTGCTATCAAGCGGGGACTTAATGCGTTGTGGAAGGAAGGCGGCATTCTTTACGCGCCCCCGATTCGTTGAGACCAGCAGACAGAAAGGCCGGAAAACTGGCCCTTCTTTGACGCCAACTGGAACATCATACCTGCCCGGGAGACTGGTGGATCGGTGAAAACGCGGAGCAATATCAGCGTGACAGCAGCTCTCCAATTCGAAAATTACGGAAGCCGGAAAGCGATTTTGACAATAACTTGAATGGGAAAATGGTGGGCGATACTGGGATTGAACCAGTGACCTTTCCGGTGTGAACGGAACGCTCTCCCGCTGAGCTAATCGCCCTTCAGGATCTCATTGAAGATCTGAACGATGGGCGGGTGTCTAAGGGATGCGGGGCGGCTTGGCAAGAGCTTTTTTGATGTGCCGGCGCTCTGCCGATCCCCACTGTGGCCGCAATCCTTGCCTATCGCTGGTGGCATTCCGCCAGGCTCCGAGGAGTGGTTTCATGTTTTTCCGTGTTTCTTCTACAGCAGTTCTCGTTCTTTGCTTTCAGGCAGCCGGCTGGGCGGCCGAAAACGGGCCCATCACCAGCATCACGCTGTCGTCGGGCGGCCTTGCCGAAATCGTCCGCAAGGCCGAGCTCGACAGCTCGGGCCTGATCGAGATGACCGTGCCGCTCGACCAGGTGAACGACGTCCTGAAGAGCATCGTCGTCTATGACGAAAAGGGCGTCGTGGAAGGCATCACGCTGCCGGGGCCGCATCCGCTGGACGAAACCTTCAAGAACCTGCCTTTCTCCGTCGAGGACCTGCGCACTCCCGCAAGCCTTTTGTCCTCCTTGCAGGGCGCCCGCGTGCGCCTGGAGCGGGCGGGGGCAAAGATCGAGGGGCCGGTGCTTGGCGTTTCAACCGAGAACCGCGGCGACAGGGGCGAGGTCCAGGCGGTTTCCGTCCTCAGCGACGGCCGCATCGTCAGTATGGATCTCGGCGCGGATACGGAAATCACCTTCCTGGACGAGGACGTCCGCCAGAAGGTTGCGCGCGGCCTTGCCGCCGTCGGCAACGGCAAGTCGGATGGGGCCAGGCTGGTCTCGCTGAAGGTTGCGGGCGAGGGCGAGCGGCAAGTTGCCGTCTCCTACGTGGTGCCGGCGCCGATCTGGAAGACGGCCTACCGCGTGGTGACGCTGCCGGACAACAAGGCGCGTCTGCAGGCCTGGGCGGTTCTGGAAAATGCCAGCGGTGAGGACTGGAAAGATGTGGCGGTGACGCTCTCCTCCGGTGCGCCGGTGACCTTGAAGCAGCGTCTTCACGACCTTTACTGGAAGCAGCGCCGGGAGGTCCCGATCGATGTTTCCGCGGGCTATGTGCCGCCAACGGACACGGGGGCTGCCCCCAAATTCGAATATGCCGAGAGCGAGGCATTGCAGGACGATGGGTCGCTGCGTCGGCGGTTGGGGGCGGGAGGCTTGGCAGCCGTCGCCGCCGCATCGCCGCCTGCGCCCCTCGCATCGGCCAATACGGGTGAGGTCGTGGAAGGGGCCGTCACCGCGTCCTTCTCGCTTCCCGGACCGGTCAGCCTGGAGAGCGGGCAAACGCTGTCCGCCCCGATCGTGGACAAGGTGGTTTCGGCTGAGTCCGTTTCGGTCTTCCAGCCGGAAAGCGGCTTGCAGCATCCGATCGCCGCGATCCTGATCAGGAACGAAACCGACACCAGCCTGCCCGGGGGCATATTGACGGTCTACGATGCCAGCGAAGGCTATGTCGGCGATGCCCGCATCAACGGAATGCCTTCCGGTGAAAGCCGCATGGCAAGTTTTGCGACGGACAGGAAAGTCGTGATTGCGCAGAAGGTGAAACCGGAAAACCGGATCACGTCGGTCAAGGTGGCCGATGGCGTTCTGACGGCCTCGGTTCGCCAGCACATGTCCACGATCTACGCGGTCCGGGGCGCGCCGGATGCGGACCGGACGGTCATCATCGAGCACCCCATTCTGGCCGGCTGGACGTTTTCCTCAGCCCGGGAAATGGACGCAACCGCGACCCATCACCGTCTGAAGGTAGAAGTGCCGATGGGCAAGACTGAGACGGTGACGGCCCTTGCCGAAAGAACCCTGTCGGAAACCTATGCGCTGGTGTCGACGGACGAACCGGGACTGCTCAACCTGGCAACCCGCGCACCGGATGCGGACACCGCGAAGAAACTGCGCGAACTGGCAAAGTTGCGGTCTGAAATCTCGCGGGTGGAGCGGCAGATGGAGCAGTTGCGGGCGCAGAAGGACGAGGAAACGCGGGACCAGCAGCGTCACCGCGCCAATCTGGCCGCCGTCGAACCAGGGGCAGATCTTTACAAGCGCTCCGCGCGCAAGCTGGCGGTTTCGGAGACGAGGATCGAACAGATCGACCTCGACTTCGCTGCCCTGCAGGAGCGCAGGGATGAAATCCGTTCGACCCTCGGCGAGGCGATCAGGACATTCTGACCGGGGAGGCGAAGTCGCGGCGCCAAGGCTTAGCTTGCGAGGCCTTCCGGCGTTCTGGCAAGCTCCGCGACGGCTGCGGCCAGTTCGTCGAAATGCGAAATCACCCGGTCGGGACCGAGTTCGGCGACCGGTACCGGCGTATAGCCGAAGTCGACGGCGATCACCGGAATGCCGGCGTTGCGGGCTGCAGTAATGTCGGTGACGCTGTCGCCGATCATGATGGAACCGGCGATTTCACCGCCAGCGCGCAGGATGGCGCCATGGATCGGCTCCGCGTCCGGCTTGGAGACCGGGAAGGTGTCGCCACCAACCACGGCGTCGAAATATCTGGCGAGATCGAGTTCTGCCAGCAGGGGCAGGGTCAGCCGTTCGGCCTTGTTGGTGCACACGGCCAGCTTCCAGCCCTGCCTCCGAAAGCCTTCCAGCGCGGCAACGACACCGTCATAGGGCCTGGTGTGGACCGCGATGTTCGCGGCGTAATGCTCCAGGAAACGGGCAAAGAGCGGGGCAACCGTCTCGTCGCTCCAGGCAACGCCGTTGAACTCCAGTCCACGCTGGATCAGGACCCTTGCGCCCAGGCCGACCATGTTGGCGACATGTGCCTCGGGGATGGCGGCATGTCCGGCCTCGGTCATCACCACGTTGAGCGTGGCGACCAGATCCTCCATGGATGACACGAGCGTGCCGTCCAGATCGAACACCAGAACAGACATGAAACCTCCGGCAATGCTGAAACCGGCTTCTGTCTAACCGGATTGGCCGGTCCGATCAAACCGAATCCGGCAGGTGTTCATCGGCTGCGGCTGCGCCGGTGTCCCGATTGCCGGCTATAGCTTGTAGGCCGTTCTGAAGCCGCCCCAGTGACGTCCCTGGACGATGATCGGCACGTCGATTTCCTTCATCCAGACGACATTGCCGCCGCCCATGTCGCGGGCGTAGGACTGGATCAGGACGGGCCGTGTGTTACGCGCCGCGCTGAGGCCCGCGCGGTCGTCGAAGATGCGCTTGTTCCGGCAGTTGGCCGTATTCCACGCCGGATCGTCCGGTTTTTGCGGCTTCGAATAGATCAGGTTGTGAACGGGCAGGTAGCCGTTCCGGTCGACCGAGGCGCAGAAGGCCAGGCTGTTGTTGGCCGCCAGGATTTCCTCCTGGATTTCGGGCAGCACCCTTTCGAGATGGGCGAGGGCGCGTGTGGAGACCTGCAGGGGATCGGTTCCGGCGATCGGCCTGTAGTTGGTGTCGAATAGGTCTTCCTGCGTCAGGGCACCACCGTCAAGCAGGCGCTCCATGGCGGCGGCAACGCGCGCGGCACCGTCGCGGGCGGTTTCAACCTCCTTCGCGTGCGAGGCATGGAATGCGGAGATTTTCGACTGCAGGGCCGCGCAGAAGGCCTCGTCCGGATCGGTGAAGGAGCAGTGGCTCCCGGCCTCCGTCACCGCAACGACCAGGATCCCGGTGCGTCCGATGCCGGCAAGGTCGAGACTACCCGAGTTGCCGGTCTTCAGGAGGTTGTGGTTTTCCGGCTTGAACAGCACCCCGCCTTCGGAAATGTCGTGCGTTTCGATGCGGGTGGCGGTGGAGCCGATGGTCGCGGTTCCGCCAATCTTCACCGGCAGCCGGTCGTGCCGTCGCCGGTTACCCATCTCGGTCTGCCTGACCATCATCGTGAAGCGTGACTGGAGGGACTGGGCGGCGGTGCTCATGTCCGAGCCCATGTCACGGGCAAGCAGGCCGCCTTCTTCCGCCTCGTTGGCGGATGTCGAGATCATGTTGACCTTGCGGACGACTTCCTGAACGAAGTTGGCCGTCTGCTGGGCCTGTTCGCCGATGCGGTCGGTCGTCTCCACCTGCGTTTGCACGGCGTCTTCCACGGCGGCAAAGCTGGGCCGGATCCGGCTGATCACATCCATGATCTGACTGACGGAGGCGAGGCTGCTTTCCGCCGACAGGTTTAGCCTTTCGATGTTGGCCACAATCTGTTCAGTGGCCGACTGGGTTTCGACCGAAAGAGCCTTGACCTCGCTGGCAACGACCGAGAAACCCTTGCCCGCCTCGCCGGCGCGGGCCGCCTCGATCGTGGCGTTGAGAGCCAGGAGATTGGTTTGCTTGGCGATGTCGGAGATCATGCCGACCACATTTGCGATATCGTCGATGGCGCTTTTCAGCTCCATCACGCCCTGGTTCACCTTGTCGGCGACGTCGCGGGCCTCGTCTGCAAGTTTGTTGGACACGCCGACCTGGTTGCCGATCTCGCCGCTGGAAGCCGACAGTTCATGCAGCGAGGCGGCCAGTCCGGAGGCGTTTTCCTCCGCGATGGCGGACTGGTCGACGAGCGACTGACTGTCGCTGCGGATCCTCTCCAGCTTTTCCATCTGGCTGTCGAGCTGGTCCTGAACCTTTTCGGCGGCGGAACTGATGTTTTTCGCCGCAACCCGGAGGTCGTCCTCCAGGCTGTCCAGCACGAAACCCATCCGGCTGGAAGATTCCGGGCTTTCCGGAAAGGCGTCCGCTCCAGCTTCCGGTTCCTCAGAGAGAGGTTCGGAATTGCTTGCTAAATCGTCCTGTTGTTTCCGCCGTAATCCAAGTCGAAGAATGTTCATGTGATTCTGCGCTTTCCAATCCCCCAGACGAATCCCGGCATTATCTGTGTTCAGTCTAAAGTGATGGTTAATTACTGGTGATGATTTCGCAGGCCGCAGGTTGTGTTCAGCCTCGGCCCGGCCTTCGGAATAAGAACGAGGGCGGAGTTTAAGTAACTGGAAATATTGTTCTTTCGGATACTGGTGTTTTGTCTTGGGGTTCCGAATGGGTAATTCTGCCTGCCGGCGCAAGCGGCTGGATGTTGTTGTACTTTAGAACAAGGGGCTGATCCCGGAGCCCGGGACCGGTGGTTCCGGTCCGTTGAATTCCGGCCGCAACCGATTTGGAAATTGGCGCCTGTTTCCCCGTTGATGAGAGGGAATGTCACTGGACCGGCGGACACCGGCCATGTTAAGCACCCGGCGGCCAGCACGGGATTGCCATCTTTGGAACACCGTTGTCGGCGATGAGGGCAGAAGAATGCCAGGGGAACGTGGATGAGCGACCGGTTCAAAAAGGAAGCAGCGGAACGTGCTGCGGAAGACGTAACCTCCGGCATGCGCCTCGGAATTGGAACCGGCTCGACGGCCGAGTTTTTCGTTCACGCGCTGGCACGGCGGGTCAAGGACGGTCTTGACGTCATCGGCGTGCCGACCTCGGAAAGAACGGCAAGGCTTGCAACCGAACTCGGTGTCCGGCTGACGACATTGGACGAAATGCCGGAACTGGACCTGACCGTGGACGGTGCGGACGAGATGGATCCGGGCCTGGCCCTGATCAAGGGCGGTGGCGGTGCCTTGCTGCGTGAGAAAATCGTGGCGGCCGCATCCGGGCAGATGATCGTCATTGCCGATGCGAGCAAGCAGGTGCCCGCGCTCGGGCGGTTTCCGTTGCCGATCGAAGTCGTTCCTTTCGGCCTGCAGGCAACAAAACGCGCGATCGTGAAAGTGCTGGCGGATCTGGACCTGCCGCAGGCGATCGAACTGAGGGGCGGGGAAGAACAGCCGTACGTCACGGACGGCGGTCATTTCATCCTTGATGCGCATCTCCAGAAAATCACGGACGTGCAGACCCTGGCGGACCGGCTGGTCGCGATTCCGGGCGTAGTCGAGCACGGCCTTTTCATCAAACTCGCAACAAAAGCTTACGTGGCTGGTGCAGATGGGGTAAAGACCGTCTGGCCCATCTAATGGTGTGGATCATGCATTCCAGGCTATCGATGAAAGCCGCCTAGGAGTAAACCAATGAAGCTTGTAAACATTTTCCCGCGGGCCGCTGTAATGGGCGCAGCCATGATCGCCACGGGGCTTATTTCAACGGCAGCTTTTGCCCAGGACGCCATTTCCGAAAGTCATTTGGCCGCCGCCAGGAAAGTTGCCGCTGCCACGAAGGTTCTTGAACCGTTCGACGACATTCTGCCGCTGCTGGCGGAACAGACCCGTACGGCATTCATTCAGTCGGATCCGACACGCGCCGAGGAAATCATCGAGATCACTCAGAATGTCGCTCTGGCACTGGCTCCCAAGCGCACCGAACTCAACAACCAGATCTACAAGGCCTGGGCTGAGACCTTTACCGAGGACGAGCTGAACCAGCTCACCGAGTTCTACAGCACTGACCTGGGGCAGAAGCTGACCAAGTCGATCCCAAACATCACCGTGTTTTCCGTCAGCGCCGCCCGCGAGTGGCAGGACAAGATCTCCACGGAAATGGTGACGCTGGTCCAGGAAGAACTGGCCAAACGAAACCAGGCCCAGTAAGGCAAGTCTCCGTTGACGGGACAGCTGTTCACGCTGCCCCGAGGGCGAAACACGAGGAATTGAAGCCGGGCACAGTCCGGTTTGCGGGCCGCGGAAGCGGCCCGATTCTTTTCACGGAAGCCGTCGGGCAGGCGTGAATTGCTCTGGAACGGCGGTCCCCGGCCTTGTATGGCGCAGTGATCGGCCTATCTGCGGAGCGGGTTCAAGACACGACCGGGATGGCGGCCGGCGGATCGGCCGGCAGACGCCTTTCCCGCACGGGGCACGAAAGCTTCGGGACGGAAAAGAGAATTTGAGGCTTTGATGAGCGAGTACGATTACGACCTTTTTGTCATTGGCGGCGGTTCCGGCGGCGTCCGGGCCGCGCGGATTGCGGCAACGCACGGCGCACGCGTCGGGATCGCCGAGGAATATCGCTACGGCGGAACCTGTGTGATCCGTGGATGCGTTCCCAAAAAGCTTTTCGTCTATGCCTCCAAGTTCTCTGAAGAATTCGAGGATGCGGAAGGATTCGGATGGTCGGTTGGCGAGCGGACCTTCTCGTGGGAAAAGCTGGTCGCGGCGAAAGACCAGGAAATCACGCGCCTTGAAGGTATCTACCGGCGCAACCTGGAACGTACCAACGTCGAGGTTCACGACAGCCGGGCCATCCTTGAGGACGCGCACACCGTCCGTCTGCTGTCGACAGGGCAGGCGGTGACCGCGAAATACATCCTGATCGCCGTCGGGGCGTCCCCGAACGTGGATGACGGCCTGCCCGGGGGCGAGCATGTCATCACCTCCAATGAAGCCTTTCACATGAGCGAGCTTCCGGGAAAGATCGTCGTGGCAGGTGGCGGCTATATTGCCGTTGAATTCGCCGGGATCTTCAATGGCCTTGGCGTCGACACCACCTTGATCTACCGGGGCGAGGAAATCCTGCGCGGTTTCGACATGGATGTGCGAACCAGAATTCGCGAGGAAATGGAGAAGAAGGGCATCAAGGTCCTGCTCAACGATACCTTCGCAAGCATCGACAAGATGCCGGACGGATCGCTCATCGGCAAAACCAGGGGTGGCAAGCTCCTCGCCGCCGACCGGATCATGTTCGCGATCGGCCGCGTCCCTCACACGCGCGGCCTCGGTCTTGAGCAGGCCGGTGTCGAGACGGATGCGACAGGCGCAATCAAGGTCAGCCCGGATTCAAGGACGAATGTCGACAACATCTACGCCGTCGGCGATGTGACGAACCGTGCGAACCTGACCCCGGTGGCGATCCGTGAAGGTCACGCCTTCGCCGATACGGTCTTCGGCGGAAATCCCTGGACGGTCGACCACAGCCTGATCGCGACTGCGGTCTTTTCTCAGCCGGAACTGGGCACCGTCGGTCTGACCCAGGAGGAAGCCCTGAAGCGCACGCCCGATCTCGACATCTACACCTCAAGCTTCCGGCCGATGAAGCACACGCTGTCGGGCCGGGACGAAAAGATGCTGATGAAGATGATCGTCGATGCCAACACGCAGAAGGTGCTGGGCGTGCACGTCGTCGGACCGGATGCCGGCGAATTGGCCCAGATTCTCGGCGTGACGCTTCAGATGGGGGCGACGAAGGCGGATTTCGACCGGACCATCGCCGTTCACCCGACTGCTGCCGAAGAGCTGGTGACCATGCGCGAACCCACGGAGCGACTGCGCGGCTGACGCGGCTCGACCCCGGCGTGCCGGACTCTCGTCCGGCCGGCAGGCAGACGACGCGGTGTCAGCCTGCCTGTTCCGCACGTGACAGGGCCACCGGACCGCCGGAGCCTTGCCGGGATCCGGCTGCGCCGGAACCACTGGTGCTGATGTCGTCGTAAAAGGCGTAGCGGTTGCGGCCGGTGTTTTTGGCTTCATAGAGGGCTGCGTCCGCACGGGTGACGATCTGTTCGCCTGTCTCACCGTCGTCGGGCGCTACCGAAACGCCGATGCTCAGCCCGACCTTGGCGACGTCACCGTCGCTCAAAGGAACCGGAAAACGGCCGGAATCCACCAGTGCCACGCACAGGATCTGGAGATTCTCTCGATCGACCGGTCCGTGATAGAGGATCATGAACTCGTCGCCGCCGATGCGGCAGACGAGGCCGGATTTTCCGACCGCCTTCTGAAGACGCGATGCCATTGCCTTGAGGACGACGTCGCCCGCCCCATGGCCGAAGGTGTCGTTGACGGCCTTGAACCGGTCGAGGTCGCAGTGGAACATCGCGAACGGCCTGCTTGAAAGCGTGTCGATCGCCGCGTCCAGCGCCCTGTTGAACTGCAGCCGGTTGGCCAGACCAGTCAGAGTGTCATGCAGGGCGAGATAGCGGTTCTGCTTCTCGCTCGCCTGAAGCGAGGAGGTCAGCTGACCGATCCTCCAGGCGATGCCGAAGGCCAGCGCGGCAAGCGCGACGCTCAGGACTGCGATCACCGGAACGATCGTCGGCCAGATCGAGCCGCCGACCGTCTGTCCTTCCCATTTGAACACGCCCATCGGTGCGCCGTTCTGGCCCGCAATCAGATGATAGGGACCTTTCTGCGGCAAAGTTTCGCCGTCCACGAAGGCGAACGAGGTAAATTTGAGCTGTGAGTTCAGCTGTGTGAGCAGGGTTTCGTCGATATGGAGCGCCGACAGCAGGATGGTCGGCGGTTCGTCCGGAAGCGTGGTGGTGTATTGATCCGGAACGATCGGCATGGCGCCGAACATGGCAGGTTTCCCGTCAATTCGAATGAAACCCATGATAGCGTATTCGCTTGGGTCCACTCCTTGCAGCGGACGGTAGCCGAACCCGTCACCCATCCGGACCCGGTTTCGCTTGTAAAGTTCCTTGAGCTTGTCGGACACGGCCATTGTTCCGGGGACGTCGTCGAGCGGCCGGTTGAGAAAATAGGTCTGGCTTTCAACGGACTCGGCCTCGATCTCCCCGTTGGCGGAAATCAGCAGGATCTTGTTGTGCCGGTAATTCGACCAGAGCGAGGCGAAGCTCTGGCTCGCGTAGTCCTTGTCCAGCGAATGGACGAGTTTTACCACCGACTGGTCGGACGCGGCTATGCCGATCTCTTCGCGGACGAGATCGCGCATGCGGCCGGAGAGAGCGTTCCGGAACAACCGCATCTCGTTCGCATAAGCCTGCTGGGTGGAAGCTCGCGAGGCGACGAAACCGACAAAGACCAGAGACGCGGACGTCACGGCGATGAGCAGCCCGGCAAGAAGGAAGGCAAGTCTCGATATCTGCTGCCGCGGGACCTTGACCGCCTGATCGCTGTATCGTCTCCGGAACTCTGTCAATCTTCGTTCCCAGCTGGAGGATGCCGAATGTGCTCGCTGGTTCATCCGGCAGCGGATTTCCACGTCGTAAGGCTAGTTACGGCTGATAATATTATCCGGTTTTACCGTTGGATGTGAGGGCGGAAAGCTGCACGAAGTAGAAATTGGCAAAAATCACCAGAAAAACTATTCGTTTTTGGTTGCTTGTCTTTCTGGTGCAATTTTTGCTTTAAATTACTGCGCGGCTGTTTCGGTTCGTTGCGCCCGATCGGATTGAGAACAGGCGAATTCAAAACCGTTGCGGCCGCTTTCCTTGACCCGGTAGAGAGCCATGTCCGCCATGCGGAACAACTCCTTTTCTGTCGTTCCGCATTCCGGCGCGCATGCAATTCCGATGCTGATGCCGATCATCGCCTTCTGCCCGTTGCCGAGGTCCATGGGCTCCTCAATTGCCGACCTGATCCGGTCCGCAATAGTTGCCAGGCGCGGCTTGTCGGCGATGCGCGAGAGCAGAATGATGAATTCGTCACCGCCGACCCTGCTCACAAACCCGTCGTCCCCGACAAGGGCGAGCAATTTTTGGGCGACGCAGCACAGAACCCTGTCGCCCACCTCGTGGCCGTAAGTGTCGTTCACCGGCTTGAACCGGTCCAGATCGCAGGCCAGGACTGCAAACCCGCTTTCGGGGAGTGTGTCCAGCAAATAGGCCAGGCAATCTGAAAAATGATGGCGGTTTGGAAGGCCGGTCAGTGCATCGTGCCTGGCGAAATGGTGGTTGCGGCGCTCGCTTTCCTCGAGCGAGGCAGTGAGGCGGCTGATCCTGGTTGCCGCCGAAAAGGCGACGACGGCGATAAGCGTGGCGAGGAGAACGATCATGGGCAGCGCCATGAGCCAGATTTCATGCCCCGGTTTGGCGTGATCCCACCTGAAATACCCGAAGACCGATCCGTCGACGTTGTAAATCGCGTGATTGGTCGGATGCATGCGTTCCGGCACACCCGGGAAAAATCGCAGGTCCTTGAAATTGAGCCGCTGGTTCAGATTGGCGACCCAGTCGTCCTCGAGATAGACGGCATTGACGAGAATAGCCGGATTTTCCGTGGATGCGTTCATTCGACCACTGTCCGGCAGGACGGGAACTGCGCTCAGAAAGGCCGGTCTGCCGTCGATCGTAGTGAAGGCCCAGGCTGCTAAATCGATCAACGACGATTGCGGCAGCGACCAACCGCTGAAGGCCGAGGTGGTGCGTTTGCGCCTGGCCTCGATGGCCTGCCGCGTCGTGTCTGCAAGTTGCCGGACGAGGGTGTTTCCGCCGAAACCGGCTTTCCCGAAGCGGACATTGCCCTCGGTGGCCTGTGCGATCAGTTCGCCGTCCCCGGCGATCAGGAAGGTCCGGTCCAGTCCGAAATCCTCCCAGAGATCGGGGATCATCTCCTCTTCGATGAAGTCCGTGTCCACCGGCGGCTGAAGCGCCTGGAAGGACTTGTCCCACTGCGCCAGAGCCATCTGGCTGCGCACGACCTGGCGATGCAGATCCTGCAGCGTATGGGTCATTCGCAACTGCTCGCTTTCGAGTGCCCTGCGGTCCGCTTCACGCCATGCGATTTGGGCGACGAACGTGAGGGACGCGGTCGAGAGCAGGATCAGCAAAGCCGCGAGACCGTAGACCCAGACAGTGATCCGACGGCTGGCGGCAGGTGCCGGCTGGCCAGGATACTGGATCGCGCTTTCTGTTGCCTTGCCGTTCCTCAATTCGGAGACCTTCGTTCCTGATCCTGAAGGGAGCGGTAGCAGAACTAGCTCAACAGGCGGTTGGAGCCTAGGACTTGCGGGCTTTTCCTACGGAAAATTAACGAGAGCCTTAACAAAGTGTTCGATTTCGTTTTCAGTGTTGAAGGCATGCAGCGAGGCGCGAACCACGGCGTCGAGGCCTCGGTGGGGCAGGTCGATCCGGGCTGAACCAGCATTGCTGACGGAGACGTTGATCGACGCCCGTGAGAGCCGGGCTTTCGTCTGCTCCGGAGATTCGCCATCCAGGGTGAAGGTAACAATGCCGCCCTTGCGTGCGCCCTTGTCCTGCAGCGTGACGCCGGTCACCCTGGAAAGTTCCGACCGGAGCTGTGCGCCAAGAGCGCAGGTCCGGTTGCCGAGCCGCTCCATGCCGAAGCCCATGGCATAATTCACCGCCACGCCCAGTCCGATCTGGCCGGCGACGTATCGCTCCCAGGTTTCGAAACGCCGGGCATGCGGAACGAGTTCGTAGCTGTTGTCGTCGAGCCAGTTTGCCGACTGCAGGTCGATGAATGGTGGCTCGACCTGATCCAGGACCGTGTCGCTGACATAGAGGAACCCGGTTCCGCGCGGCCCTCGCAGGTATTTCCGGCCCGTGCCCGACAGCATGTGGCAGCCGATCCTGGTTACGTCCAACGGGATCTGACCGACCGACTGGCAGGCATCGAGCAGGTAGAGCAATCCCGACGACCGCGCAATCTCTCCGACTTCCTCGGCCGGATTGATCAGGCCGGAAAAGGTCGGGATGTGGGTGAGCGCGACCAGACGTGTCCTGGAAGTGATCGCTGCCTTGAGGGCTTTCAGGTCGATCTGGCCGCTTGCATCGTCCTCGACAAGATCGATCTCGATGCCCTTGCGGCGCTTCATCTGCAGGAAGGCGACATAATTGGACACGTATTCGGCGCGTCCGGTGACGATCCGGTCGCCTTCCCGGAAGTCGATGCCGTAAAAGGCCATGTCCCAGGCCCGCGTGGCGTTTTCCACGTAGGCGATCTCATGAGGTTTGCTGCCGATGAGCGCGGCGAAACCTGTGTAGAAGGCATCCATGGCGTCGGCAGCCGCGGCCGCGGCCTCATATCCGCCGATGCGCGCTTCGAGATCCAGATGGTCCTTCACGGCATTCAGCACCGCAGAGGGTGCCAATCCCGTTCCTGCATTGTTAAAATGGATGAGCCCGTTCGTCCCGGGCGTTTCCTCTCTCAGGCGCTGAACCTCTTCTCGAGACAAGGTTGGCTGAGACGATGACGGGGCGAACATGGCAACCTCCCGCTTTTCCAGAAGCGTTTAGAATCAAGACCGGATCCACATGATGATCACTTATTTTGGTTACGGCTCTCTCGTCAACGCCGACACCGTGCCTGAGGGGACGGGCATCACGCCCGGCAGGTTGCGCGGATGGATCCGGGAATGGCGTGTGTGCGGCGAAGGAGAGGACGGGCAGGGCCGTTGTTCGCTGTCCGTGCGCGAAAGCGGAGAGACCGAAATCTGGGGTGTCATGGCGGTTGAACCGAAAACACGTCTGAAGGATCTCGAACACCGTGAACGAAGATATGGGAAAGTCGTGGCGATCGGAACGGATTTCCGCTGCGAGGTGGCGCGAAGACCGGGGCCCGCCGATCTGTTTCTGTTCAAGGCTTCCCCGGAGCACAAGCGATGGGGAAGTGAAACCCATCCGATCCTGCAAAGCTACCTGGACTGCGTGCTCGCCGGCTATTTCCGCCATTGGGGCGAGGCCGGCATCGACCATTTTCTCGAAACTACGGATGGCTGGCATGTGCCGGTACTCAAGGATCGCGAAACGCCGCATTACCCGCGAAGCGTCGTGCTGGAGGAAGGACTCGCGGACCTGATCGACCGGAAGCTGGCAAGGCTGGGTCTCCGCTACCTGACATCGTCGGGAAATTGACCGGGCGCTCGTCTGCCGGTCCGCAGATCATTCGTTTTCATACGTATATCCAACGTGGCGTTAGTATGGGAGCAATTGACAGCTATCGGTAGAGGAGTTTGAGCGTGTCGAAGAATTCCGGATTACGAACAGCTGGAAAGCTCGTCGCGGTTGCCCTGGCCGGAATTGCAGTGTTCGCCCAAGGTTCCGCACTCGCCCAGATTGCTCAGAATGACAAGGTCGAATACTCCGCCGACATCCCGCCTTACATCACCACGCCGGACAGCGTGGAGACGCGAATTGGCACCTTGACGTTCAAGGACGGTGCGCCTGACGAGGAAACCGTCAGGAAGGTTTATGAGCAGCTCGACTTCTCCCGGGGCATCGAAGCCTTTCTGAGCGGAATGCCGGGGACCTCAGTCTACGCGGTTTGCGACGGTTTCGGCGAGGCCGGCATCAAGCTGAACGAGGGTATTGGCATCACCGAAAACCTGATGGATGCCCGTTCACTCTTTCTCACGCCGAACACGACGACCGTCTATGTGTTCTCCTGTCTTGACCTCAAGGACGGCCCGGTCGTCGTCGAGGTTCCGCCCGGGGTGCTTGGGCCAGTCGACGACGGCTTTTTCCGCTGGGTGACGGACGTCGGGCTGACCGGACCCGACAAGGGCAAGGGAGGAAAATATCTCTTCGTTCCCCCGGGATATGGCGGCAGCTTTCCGTCCGAGGGGTATTTCGTCGCCAAGCCAAGAACAAACAGGGTGGTGATCTTCTACCGTGCCTTCGTGGACAAGGGCGACGTCGCCGCTGCTGTCGCCAGGGTGAAGGCGGGCGCGCGTCTCTTCCCACTGGCGTCCGCGGAAAATCCTCCGGCCACGACGTTCGTCGACACCTCCGGCATGAAATTCAACACCATCAGCTCCAATACGTTCCGGTTTTATGAAGAACTGAACGCGGTCGTACAGAACGAGCCGGCGGATTTCGTCGACCCCGACACAGTCGGCCTGTTTGCCGCCATCGGTATCAGGAAGGGAGAGCCCTTTTCCCCGAACGACAGGATGAAAGGCATCCTCAGCGACGCGGTCGCGGTTGCAAACGGTATCGCCCGTGCGAACCTGTTTGCCTCGCGCGATCCGCGCACCCGGATTTTTCCGGACCGGCAATGGCTGACGCCGTTCGTCGGCGGAAGCTATCTGTTCCTCGATGGCGCCGAACGGCTGCTGGATGCCCGCGCGATGTTCTTCTACTACGCCACCGGCATCACACCCGCGATGTCCGAGGCAAGGCCCGGGACCGGGTCGGCCTATGCGGGGATCTTCCGGGATTCCAACGGCGATTACCTGGATGGCGGCAAGACCTACAGGATCGTCATGCCCGGCCCGATCCCGGCCAAGAATTTCTGGGCCTTTACGGTCTACGACAACCAGACGCGGTCTCTTCTTGAAACCGACCAGAAACTCGCCGGTGTCGACAGTACCATGCCCGGCTTGAGGATCGGCGCCGACGGCTCGGCCACGGTCTGGTTCGGTCCGGAAGCGCCGGAAGGTCTGGAAGCGAACTGGGTTCAGACCATGCCGGGCAAGGGTTACAACGTGCTGCTGCGCCTTTACGGACCGCTGGAGCCGTGGTTCGACAAGAGCTGGAAACCGGGGGACCCGGAAGCCGTGAACTGACGCCGCGCTCCCCGGCGGCGGACGCGGTGACAGGTGGGCGGCTTACTTGGTGACGCTGTTGCGCCCCAAGGTCTGCGTATCGATGCAGACGGCATAGGCACAGTCGGAATCCGTGATGCCGAGCCGGTTGCACAGGGCTGTCGACGAGGCGTTGTCGCTGCGCACGCCCGTCATGAAGGCCCGTGCGCCTTCTTCCTCCCACATGTGGATGATCGCCATCGCCCCGAGAAGAAGCGCGATCTTTTCTCCCCGGCGGTCCGGTCTTGTCGACAGCATTCCCCAGAACACGGTTTTCGCGTGCGGACCGCCTTCAGGGTGCAAGAAGAAAGAGGCCGCCGCGGCAACCGGGCTGCCGTCGGCGCCGGTGGCAATGAGACACAGTCCGTTGCCTTCTTCTCCGCGCAGGAAGGAGGCCGCAACCGGCATGACACCGCAGGACTCCATGAGCCCGACAGTGGCTTCGACCATGGCCGCGGGTGTGTCCGGGTCCAGGCGCTTTACGGAAAGGTCGGCAGGCATGCTGTGGCTGCTCACGGTGTCCTTCGCGGCCGCATAGGCTGTTTCACCGCCAAGGAAGTGCTCATGGCGGTCGGTCGAAAATCCGCTTTCCTCAAGTTCCCGGAAAAGGCCGGTCATTCCGGACTTAGGATAAAAGTAACAGGCGCCGGCCCCCTGCAGCCTTGCGAGCGCACGCAGCACGGCGGCAGTGTTTTCGACCGGTCGGCTGAGTGCAACCAGCCTGCCGTAGTAGGCAAATCGCGGGTCGGCTTGGAGCAGGGACCTGAGCGCTGCACTTCGTTTCATCGCCGCCACGCTTTCCGGTGTTCCGTAGAATTCTCCGCCGTCCGTCATCATGTCCGTCCCCTTGCATGCCTCGGTCGCGAGCGTAACGAAAAACTATCCCATATTTTCCGGCTGCTACAACGGTCGGGTTCGAATGGCGGGACGGACGGATCAACCGATAAGCCGCTGCAATCCGAAACCCGTCAGGTAGGCGATGCTCGCCGCCAGCATGCCTATGGCGGTAGTCTCCAGTCCGCAGGATATCCACGACCTTTGGGACCATCGCGCGCGCAGCGAACCGATCGTGAAAAAGGCAAGGGCCGTCAGGACCGTGGCCGTGGCGGCGCTTGCCGGGAGGTTGGCGAGAAACGGCATAAGCGGGAGCGCGCCGAAGAAAACGAAGGCCGCGAAGGTGAATACGGCGGCTTTCAGCGGTGTATGTCCGGCTACCGTCATTCCGTACTCGGCCTGCATCATCGTCTCGATCCAGATCGCCTTGTTTGAGGAAACGAGCCGGACGATGGTCTCAAGGTCGTCGCCGTGAAATCCCTTGGCCAGAAAGATCTGCCGGACTTCTTCCCGTTCACCCTCCGGCGCCATGGCGATGTGTTTTTCCTCTATGGCCCTAAGCCGGGCGTAGTCCTCGTTTTCAGACTTCGATCCGCTGTAGTTGGCTGCCGCCATGGAAAATCCGTCCGCCAGCAGGTTGGCTGCGCCCAGAATGAGGATGATGGTTGCCGACAGGTCCGCACCGACCGAACCGGCGACGACTGCAAAGGTCGTCACGGTGCCGTCGATGCCGCCGTAGATCCAGTCCCGGAGGTAACTGGCCTTCGGCCCCGAGGCCAGCCGGGAGGCAATATCACCGGGCCGGTGGCTGTGTTCCAGTTGCTGTGTCGCCATGGTCATTTCCCGTCAAATTTCGCGTCAGGATCGGGCAAAACGTGGCGGGCCGCCATGATCCGTCTCAAACAGGCAACGCACCGGTAGCCAGTGCTGGCGCGAAACGGGTCGGATATCGGCGCATATTTGGCCGAATGCCCTGTGGTGTTTGCAGCTTTCGGGGTGTATAAGGCCGCACGTTTGCTCCATCGGAGCGGCTGAAAACGAAGGAAAATGTCGTGGATCGCGCCAAATAGATCGGAAATTTACCGGCGCATCCAATGAGGAGTAGGAAGTATGGCGGAGAAGTGGAGCCCGGACAGCTGGAGATCGAAACCGATCCTGCAGGTGCCGGAATACCCGGATGAAGCGGCTTTGGCGGATGTTGAACAGCGCCTGTCGACCTATCCGCCGCTCGTTTTTGCAGGTGAAGCGCGTGCGCTGAAGAGCCAGCTCGCCAACGTCGCCCACGGCAAGGGTTTCCTGCTCCAGGGCGGCGACTGCGCCGAAAGCTTTGCCGAGCATCATCCCGATCACATCCGGGATTTCTTCCGTGTGTTCCTGCAGATGTCGGTCGTGCTGACCTATGCGGCCAGCCAGCCGGTGGTCAAGGTCGGCCGGATCGCCGGTCAGTTCGCCAAGCCGCGTTCCTCCAACATGGAGACGAAGGACGGCGTCGAGCTGCCGAGCTACCGCGGCGACATCATCAACGACATCAACTTCACGTCGGAAAGCCGTATCCCGGACCCGGCCCGCATGGCCATGGCCTATCGTCAGTCCGCGGCGACGCTCAACCTTCTGCGCGCCTTCGCGCAGGGCGGTTTCGCCAACCTGGACCAGGTTCACCGCTGGATGCTCGGCTTCATTTCCGACAGTCCCCAGGGGCACCGTTACAAGGAACTGGCCGACCGCATCACGGAAGCGCTGAACTTCATGAAGGCATGCGGCATCAATTCCGAAAGCGTGCCGCAGCTTCGCTCGACGGATTTCTTCACCAGCCACGAGGCATTGCTGCTGGGCTATGAGCAGGCGTTCACCCGCGTCGATTCCACCTCCGGCGACTGGTACGCGACCTCCGGCCACATGCTGTGGATCGGCGACCGCACCCGTCAGCCCGACCACGCCCACGTGGAATTCTTCCGCGGCATCAAGAACCCGATCGGCCTGAAGTGCGGCCCGTCGCTGACGCCGGACGGGCTTCTGGAACTGATCGACGTCCTGAACCCGGATAACGAACCCGGTCGCCTGACGCTGATCAGCCGCATGGGCGCAGACCACATCGAGGAGGGCATCCGACCCCTCTTGCGCGCCGTCAAGGACAGCGGCCATCCGGTCGTGTGGGCGTGCGACCCGATGCACGGCAACACCATCACCGCCGGCGGCTACAAGACCCGTCCGTTCGACCGTATCCTGAAGGAGGTCGAGGCCTTCTTCGCGGTCCACCGGGCCGAAGGCACCCACGCCGGCGGCGTGCATGTGGAAATGACCGGCCGCAATGTGACCGAATGCACCGGCGGCGCCCATGCGCTGACAGCCGATCAACTCGGCGACCGCTACCATACCCATTGCGACCCGCGTCTCAACGCGGACCAGGCGATCGAGCTCGCTTTCCTGATTGCGGAAAACCTCAAGAAAGAACGCGATGGACGCCAGGTGGAGCCGGTCGCGGCCCGGGCCTGACGAGCCGGTCAAGACGGCGTTAACCGGAAAGGGCGGCTTTTGCCGCCCTTTTCAATTTTTCCCCGCAATAGATCGAATTTGCACGTCAGCGGTAAATCTCATTTAACGCTCTGCGATCATACCTTTCCAAGGGACCCTGAGGGATGGGAGTGATGTTTTGCGCGATAAGTGGGATCTTTCCAAAGTTTCCTGCCTGATTGCAGAAGACAATCCTCATATGCGCGGCATCCTGCGCTCCGTTCTGACCGGGTTCGGAATGCGGACGGTATTCGAGGCCGGCGACGGCGCTGAGGCCCTTGAAATGGTCGTTGACCGCAAGCCGGACGTGGTGCTTCTGGACTGGGTGATGAGCCCCTTCAACGGCGCCGAATTCCTGCGCATTCTACGTGGCGACAGGGATCCGCTGGTCAGCACGACCCCGGTCCTTGCGGTAACCGCGCACGCCAAGCGCACGACCATCCTCGAAGCCATCGAAGTCGGCATCCACGGCTTTGTCGCCAAGCCGATCGCCCCGGCCATCCTCTACCGTCACATCGGTGAGATCCTGGACAGGCAGGAGATCTACGGACGCTCCAAGGGCATCATGGGACCCTCTCTCTGTGCCCCGTCGCGCAAGACCGAGGCCAAGGAAGTCGAGGCGAGAGAAGTCCGGGAAAGCGTGCCTCCCACGAACGCTTTGCGGGAAGGCGGTCTGGCACTGCTTTGATCCCGGCAGGCACCTGTCCGGGCCTTCAGAATTCCACTTCCATATGAGCTGTTCTTTGCTGCCCGGCCGAATTGCGTGATTGCAACCCTCAAGCCATGCCGTTACATCAGGGGGAATGACATTTCCTGGCTATCGTTCCCATGATCACTGACCGTTTTCGACTGGCTGTCGCGCAGCTTAACCCGACTGTCGGCGACGTCGCCGGCAACACGGACCTTGTCCGCAAGGCCCGCGCCGAGGCCGCCGAAAAGGGCGCCGACCTGATGCTGGCTTCCGAGCTGGTGCTTGCCGGCTACCTGCCGGAAGACCTGGTTCTGAAACCGGCCTTTGTGCGCCGCTGCATGGAAGCGGCAGAGACGCTTGCAAAGGAAACGGCGGACGGCGGCCCCGCCCTGGTGATCGGTTCTCCCTGGAAGGGCGACGACGGCAGGGTCTTTAACGCGGCGCTCCTGCTCGACAAGGGCGAGATCAGGGCGATCCGCTTCAAGTACGACCTGCCGAATTACAGCGTCTTCGACGAAAAGCGCGTCTTCGCGGCCGGCCCGTTGCCGGGACCGGTCGACTTCCGTGGCGTACGCATCGGCCTGCCGATCTGCGAGGACATCTGGAACGACGAGGTCTGCGAGTGCCTCGAGGAGACCGGCGCCGAACTGCTTCTGGTTCTCAACGGCTCGCCCTATTGGGAAAACCGCGCCGACGACCGCCTGCAGGTCGTTGTGTCGCGCGTGGTCCAGACGAGCCTGCCGCTGATCTATTGCAACCAGCTTGGCGGACAGGACGAACTGGTCTTCGACGGTGGCTCCTTTGCGCTTCATGCCGACCGGTCGCTGGCCTTCCAGATGCCGCAGTTCCAGGCGGCGCTCGGGATCAGCGACTGGAAACGCGAGGGCGAGACCTGGGTCTGCGAAAACGGCGAGGTCGCGAAGCTTCCGGACCTGGACGAAGCCAATTGGCGTGCCTGTGTCATGGGCCTTGGGGACTATGTTAGGAAAAACGGCTTTCCCGGCGTTGTCCTCGGCCTGTCCGGCGGGATCGATTCCGCGATTTGCGCGGCGATGGCGGTGGACGCACTCGGCGCGGACAAGGTCCACGCGATCATGTTGCCCTACCGCTATACCTCGGAGGAAAGCATTCGCGACGCCGCCCAATGTGCCTCCGCACTCGGTATCCGCTATGACACGGTTCCCATAGCAGAACCGGTCGAAGGCTTCCGCAGTGTGCTGAGCCACCTGTTTGAGGGCACAAAGGAAGACACCACCGAGGAGAACCTGCAGTCGCGGGCGCGCGGCGTCATTCTCATGGCGGTCTCCAACAAGTTCGGCCACATGGTCGTGACCACCGGCAACAAGTCGGAGATGTCCGTCGGCTACGCCACGCTCTACGGCGATATGAACGGCGGCTACAATCCGATCAAGGATCTCTACAAGACCCAGGTCTATCACCTGGCCGAGTGGCGCAATGCCAACAGGCCGGACGGCCTCCTGGGCCCGGCGGGGGAGGTGATCCCCGCCAACATCATCACCAAGGTTCCGACCGCCGAACTGCGCGAGAACCAGACCGACCAGGATTCTCTGCCGCCCTACGACGTTCTTGACGACATTCTGGAGTGCCTGGTCGAGGACGAAATGTCGGTTGGCGATATCGAAAAGCGCGGGCATGACAGGGCGTTGATCCACCGGATCGAACATCTTCTCTATATTGCCGAATACAAGCGCCGGCAGGCGCCTCCGGGCGTGAAGATCACCGAACGCAATTTCGGCAAGGACCGCCGCTATCCCATCACCAACCGGTTCCGCGACCGGTCTTGAAGCGGATGTGACGCTGGGCAGCATGGACGGGCAACACGTGACCGCCTTGCGGCTGGTCGGGCAACAAGGTGGCTGGTGACGGTCTGGTCGTGCCGCATCAAGCGACGGGCCTGATCATGTGTGTCCGTCATGGCAGCGAGGATGCTGTCCCTTATGACTGCCCCGCGCCATCGGTTGAATCGTTGTAACAGATCGTAGACGGGCCGTAGCGTTAGGCCAGATGGCGTCACGGCGCACCTGAGCGCAACATCCGGAAGATGCCGTTCAACACATGGCGGTTATCGACGCGCGCAACGGCGCGCGAGAAGGCAGGCAAGACAGGACAGTTGATCGACCGCTCAACGCCAGTGAGTTCATGGCACATGGACCGAAGCTCCTTCGCGCTTGAAACATGATTGAGCGATGACCGGGAATGTGCCCGTCCGTATGTCCGGTTCCGGGTGCGCTTTCACCGTCAGTTCGATCGGCCGGAAGGGCCGCGAAATGACCAGTTGCGGACTTTGACGCTACCCTTTCGAAGGCATCGTCTTCCCTAAAGAGAGCTGGCTTGGCCAGCCGATTTCCAATAAATTCGAGCCATGACCGAACAGCAAACGAATCGCCGTCTTGCGGCTATTCTGGCCGCCGACGTAGTGGGCTATTCGCGCATGATGGGCGCCGACGAGGCGGGTACGCTCACGGCGCTGAAACATCATCGCGAACATCTGTTCGATCCGGCGGTCGCAGCCCATCATGGCCGCGTGGTGAAGCTCGTCGGTGACGGTGCCCTGGTTGAATTCGGAAGTGTGGTGGATGCCGTCAATTGCGCTCTCGTGATCCAGCGCGCAATCAATGCGCAAGCCCAGCCGAGCGAAAAGCGCATCTCCCTGAGGATCGGCATCAATCTCGGCGACGTCATTATCGACGGCGACGACATCTATGGTGATGGTGTCAACGTCGCGGCGAGGCTCGAGACGCTGGCGGAACCGGGCGGCATTTGCCTTTCCTCGATTGTCAATGAGAGCGTTGGAAGCCGGGTCGATGTCACCTTCAGCGATGGCGGCGAGGTGACTGTCAAGAACATCGACCGGCCGATCAGGGTATGGAAATGGCACCCCGGCGTTGCAAACGCTACCGAAACGCCCCTGAAGCAGATCGACAAATCGGCTGTGACGCGTCCCGAACAGGCATCGATCGCTGTATTGCCATTCGACAACATGTCCGGCGACCCCGAACAGGAATATTTCTCCGACGGTATCAGCGAAGACATCATCACGGACCTTTCGAAGGTTGGGCGACTTCTGGTCATAGCCCGCAACTCCAGCTTCACCTACAAGGGCAAGAGCGTGGACATCCGGACGGTAGGGCGTGAACTCGGTGTCGCTGCGGTGCTTGAGGGATCGATCCGACGCGCCGGCAACAGGGTGCGAATCAATGCACAGCTCATTGACGCTGCCACAGGGGCGCATTTGTGGGCCGATCGCTATGACCGGGAACTCACCGACATATTCGCGGTGCAGGACGAGGTAACACGCCAGATCGTAGAGGCATTGAAAGTGACCCTGACGCCGGCGGAATCCGCCCTCATCACGCATGCCCCGACGCGAAACATCGCGGCGCATGATCTGTTCCTGCGCGGGCGCGAGGCGCTGCTTGGCGCTCGAAAAACCAAGGAGACGTTCGAGCAGGCGGTCGATTGCTTCACCAGAGCGATCGATCTCGATCCGGCCTATGCCGAGCCCTACGCCGGTCTTGCCCACGCCTACAATCACGATTTCCAGAACCACTGGAGCGGCCAGACCGACAGCCGGGAGCGCTCGGGCTACTACAGCAGGCTGGCGATCGAGAAGGGCCCCAACCTGCCTTACGCACATTACATAGCTGCCCTGACGAAGTTCTGGGAGCGCGATTTCCATGGTATGGCTAGAGAGATAGATATTGCCCTGGCGCTCAATCCCAATTTCGCACTGGCCATGGGATTGCGCGGCGTCAGAAAAATTTACGGTGGCGCGCCGCTCGATGGCATCCCCGACCTCGAACATGCCATGCGGCTCGATCCGATGATGGACACCCAAAATTGGCACTTCACAGGGTCGGCCTATCTCATTGCAGGACAGTATGAGAAAGCCGCCGAGGCGTTTCGCGAGCGCATCCGGTTGTCTCCCGGAACCGATTTGTCGCGGGGGCTGCTGATTTCGGCGCTCGGTCATCTGGGCGAGATCGACGAGGCGCGTCGCGTCTCGGCAGAGCTGAAAGAAATAAACCCCAAATACTCATTCTCAGAACATATCGGGCGGCTTCCGTTCACCAACCCCGCTGATGCCGAAAAGATCAAGGAGGGTTACGCCAAGACGGGTCTGCCGGAATGACCCAGACCTTCGACTGCGGACGGAAGATCCGCCTTTCGACATCCGCAAACGGCACTTTCCAGCCTCTTTGCGCAGCCTCCCGATGAGGTTGTTTTTACGCTTGGCGACCATGAAGATTGCGAGCCTTCCCATTTGAAAGAAACCTTTGTCCCGATGACCTATTTCGCGTTTCTGCGCGAGAACGCCCGCTGGCTTGCCGCCAGCTATCTTCTCGCGGTTTTTTCAGGCTTCGGCCAGACCGCCTTCATTTCCCTTTCCGGCGGTGACCTGAGAGCCGAGTTCGGGCTCAGCCACGGCGAGCTCGGCTTGCTCTACATGCTGGCGACACTCGGCAGTGCGCTGACGCTGCCCTATGTCGGGCGCAGTCTCGACCATTTCCCCGTGCGCTGGATCGCTGCCGCCGTCATTCCCGGGTTGGCGCTGTTCTGCCTTGCCATGGCCGGCACCTTTTCGGTCTGGACGGTTGCACTTGCCTTTTACGGCCTGCGCCTGTGCGGGCAGGGCATGATGACCCATACCTCTTTCACGGCGGCCGGGCGCTGGTTCTCCGCCCAGCGGGGGCGGGCGATGTCGATCGCGGTCCTCGGCTTTCCCACGGCCGAAGCCCTGTTCCCGCTCTGCTTCGTCACACTCAGCCATGCCGTGGGCTGGCGCGGTGCCTGGACGGTTTCCGCGCTGCTTCTGATTCTTGTCGCCCTGCCGGTCCTGCTGGGATTGCTGGCAAGGGACCGGATTCCGACCGCGCTGGAGGTGGCCTCGGGCCGGCCCGAAGGGCGCCAGTGGACGCGCAAGGAGGCCCTGCGGGACCCGCGCTTCTGGCTGGTTAATTGCGGTATCAACGCTCCGGCCTTCATCAGCACCGCCATCTTTTTCCACCAGGTCTACCTTGTCGAGCTACGCGGCTGGTCGCTGGAACTTTTTGCCAGCGCCTTTCTGCTCATGGCCTCGGGTGTCGTCTGCGCCTCGCTGGTCTCCGGTCCGCTGATCGACCGGTTTTCGGCGAGGCGGCTTTTGCCCTTCTCCCTGGTATCGCTGACGGCCGCCTGTTTCGTTCTCGCCGGTTTCGATGCCCCGGCAACGGCCTTCGTCTTCATGGGCCTCGTCGGTATTTCGAACGGCTTCAACAGCACCCTGGTCGGCGCCTTCTGGCCGGAGGTCTATGGTACGCGCCACATCGGCGCCATCCGTTCCGTCGCCTTTTCCGTGATGGTTTTCGCCTCGGCCGCCGGTCCCGGGCTCGTTGGCTGGCTGATCGACCGTGGCATCGCCTTCGACCTGCAGGTCGCCGCCATGGGCGCCGTTTGCCTCGTCCTCACCGCCATCCTCACCCTCGTTTCGCGCGCCTACCGGACCAGCGAACAATCTTGAGGGTGGAGGCGCCTTAGGACTTGCCGCCGGACGGATCCGCGGGTAACTCATCGCCATGACCGTCACTGTTCGTTTTGCGCCGTCGCCGACAGGCCACATTCATATCGGCAACAGCCGTCCCGCTCTCTACAACTGGCTCTTCGCCAGGAAGATGGGGGGCAGGTTCATCCTGCGTTTCGACGATACCGATCTGGAGCGGTCGAAGGTCGAATATGCAGATTCCATCGAGCGGGACCTGCGCTGGCTGGGCTGGTGCCGGACCGCATCGAGCGGCAATCCGAACGGGTCGCGAGCTACGACGCGGCAGCGCAGAAGCTCAAGGACGCCGGTCTGCTTTATCCGTGCTACGAGACGCCGGACGAGCTGGAACGCCGCCGCTCGCGTCAGCGCGCGTTGGGCCGCCCGCCGGTCTATGACCGTACCGGGCTGAAGCTGAGCGACGAGGAGAGGGCAGCCTTCGAGGCCGAGGGGCGCAAGCCGCACTGGCGCTTCGTGCTGCCCAACCATGACGGCGATCCGCTTCAGACCAAACGGACGGACGTTACCTGGAACGACCTGTGCCGCGGCCAGCAGTCCATCGACCTGGCGTCCCTGTCCGATCCGGTGCTCGTGCGCGCCGACGGCACCTATCTCTACACTTTCACCTCGATCGTCGACGACATCGACATGGCGGTCACGCACATCATTCGCGGCGAGGACCATGTCTCCAACACCGGTGTCCAGATCGCGATCTTCGAGGCGCTGGGCGCAATACCGCCGGTCTTCGGCCATCACAACCTCCTGACCACGGTGGACGGCGAGGGGCTCTCCAAGCGCAAGGGCGCGCTGTCGCTTGGCTCGCTCCGGGAAGAAGGGCTGGAACCGATGGCGGTGGCCTCGCTGGCTGTCCTGACCGGAACCAGCCAGGCCGTCGAGCCGGTTCAGACCATGGACGCGCTGGTGAAAAAATTCGATCTCGCCAGCGTTTCGAAATCCGCCGCCAAGTTCGACCCGGAAGAGCTGAAGACCCTCAACGCCAAGCTGGTCCACGACCTGCCCTTCGAGGCGGTCCGGGAAAGGCTTGAGGGGCTAGGCATTACCGGGGGCAAGGCTTTCTGGACGGCGGTGCGCGGCAACTGCGCCGTTGTTGCCGACGCGATCGGCTACTGGAGCGTCGTCACAGGGCCTGTCGAATGCCGCGTCGAGGACGAAGACGAGGAATTTGTCGCCCGCGCCAGGTCACTTCTGCCGGAAGGCGAGGTCACGCCGGAAACATGGGGCAACTGGACGTCCGCGCTGAAGGCAGAGACCGGCCGCAAGGGCAGGGGGCTGTTCATGCCGCTGCGCCGGGTGCTGACCGGCATGGACCACGGTCCGGACATGAAGGATCTGCTGCCCCTCATTGGGCGACAAAATATTCTGGACCGACTACCCTGACGGATGCCTTCGGATCGGGAGCGGGGCTGAACCCGTTCTCGTGCTTCTTGAACACGGGCGAGGCGGCGACGACGTCGGCATTTTCCGTTTCCGTTCCCTGCCGGACGCGCAGGGAAAGAAGTGGCAGGTCGCCCTCGGCCGTCGGTCCGTTGTCCTCGGCGGGATGCTGTCCCTTCAGCCGCTTGACGGTCTCCGACAGGGGCACCGACACGTCAAAGCCCATTTGCATGTTGAAACGCGTGTCCGGATCCTCGCCGGCAGGCAGTTGCGCCTGGCGGAGCGGAATTCTGGCCAGGGGTGAAGGCGCGCTCGGGCCATCCGCGTAAGTATCGCCCCGACTCGGCTGAAGGCTGCGTTGCGGCAGGCCCGCGCTGATATCGGAAAAGAAGATCCTGTCGGATGAACCGTCCGTCAGTTCTTTCCAGGACGAATGCATCTGCGATTGCCGTACGTCCCGGCAACTGCAACCCTGAACGTATTCCTTTCTGAAGCGGAAAGCGAAGGGTTGGTCGGCATAGGGCGCGCCTGCCAGCGACGTCATTTTCGACTGGTCTTCGCCCGGATTGCGATAGACGTAAAGTTCCGTCTCAGAAGCGGGGCAAATTTCCGAGCAACGTGCCTCGTCATAGGCAAGCTGGTCGTGGCCGGCCTTGAAGCTGAGCGGGAAGAAATAACCGTCGCAGGTGCGCACGCAAAGGGTCCGGAAGGTCCTGCCGGTGGGCAGATGGACGAGCGGGTCGCCGTTTCTGGTCTGGGACCTGACGGCGGCAATTTCCCTGTCGCCCGTCTTGGCGGAGGCAAGTTCCACATCCTGCTGAGATCTGGAGCCGAAGAGCCGGGACAGTAAGGATTTCGGCTGTTCGCCGGTGCTGTCATCAGCGCTGGCCTGTCGCGCGGGCGCGTTGCAGTTCATGCTCTGAAGCGAGGCCCTGACCTTGCGCAACCGGTTCGCGTTTGCCGCTGAACCGCCGCCTGATTTGGCCAGCTGTCGTTCTATGGCGGCAAGGTTCGCCTTCATGCGTTCGATCTTGCCGTTCAGGCCGGAGCACTTGGGCGCCGCGGAGGTGGCGCAGCCGAAGAAACCGGCATCCCGTTCGGCTGCCGTGAGTGCCTTTTGCTGCTGCTGCTTCGCGGTCACCCATTTCTGAGCCTCCGGCGAGCGCGATCCGGAGGACGATTCCAGCTGACGCAGCTCCGCCGTCAGGCTGGCGCAACTGGCAGCCATTGCGGTGTCGGCGGACAGGACTAAGGCCGCGCAGGTGGCAAGCGCCTGCACGTAGCGAACGGTCCTGTGTCTTCCGCAAAGCCGCATGTTCATCCCCGGCAGCGTGTCACTTCCACGCCGCATCTGTCATCATCGCAGTTGAGCATATCCATAGCAAAATAAGCGCTCACGTTCAGTTAACGGCTCGAAGGCGGCGAGAGGAGGGTCAGCCTTCTTCGTGCTCTGTCGCCGCCTTGTGGAGCCTGGCGAAAATATCGTCGAGAAGGGCCTGTTCCTCCTTGCTCAGCGAGGCCTGAAGCGAAGCCGAATAGGCCAGCGCCTGGGGCACGAGATCCACGTACATCCTACTTCCCTCCGCCGTCAGTTCCAGGGTCTGCTCGCGCTGGTCGTCCGGGTTCCGGACACGCATGATCAGCTCCCGCTGCTCCAGCGATGCGACGGCCCGGCTGACCTTGGTCTTGTGCATGGATGTCGCCCGGCTGATGTCGCGCGCGGTCAGGGTCCGGTATTCTCCGAGCGTTGCCAGCACTCGCCACTCCGGAATGCCGATGCCGTATTTGTCCGCGTAGATCCTCGAGAAGGAGCGGCTGACCGTCTCGGCAATATGGTTGAGCTGGTAGGGCAGGAAGCGGCTCAGCCTCAGGACCGGCCGATCGAGTTCCGCGTCTGCCGGTTCCTGCACGGATGGAACTGCCTTGTCAGACATGTCTTTTGAGCCGCTCGGAAAATTTCAATTGCCTGTTCCCTCTCCAGATGAACTCTGCCGTGTTCCGGCCATTTTCTGACATTAGCAAGTATATCCAAATGGAAAGCCGGAAAAAGACAATCCGGCCGGTCCCGATAAGTTATGCCCGGGGCAAGCAAGATTGGCGGAGAGCTTGAGTGTTCATAGTCGAAAAGTGGCCAAATGAGCCGACCTATCTGTTGATAAGAAGGGAATAGTTAGGAAATTGACGCTCCGGAATTTGCGAATCAGGACTGGAAACTGAGACGCTGTGATCAACAGGAAGAAGGCGTTTGGCCGGTTGCGAAGTTGCAAGGAACGCAAGGCAACCGGCGGGAAAGCGAGGCCGCGATGATAGACATGAAAAACAAGTCCGAAGCTGTGCCGGGCGATAACGAGCGGTTCGAGGAACTTGGCCGGGGCTGCTATGCCTACAGCGCCGATGGCTGTTCGAATACGGGCGTGATTGTCGGCAGCAACGGCGTCCTGATCGTCGACGGCCAGGCAACGCCGGCTCTGGCGGAAAAGGTCCTGGAAAAAGTTCGTGCCCTTACCGACAAGCCCGTCAAGCAGGTCGTGCTGACCCATTATCACGCCGCCCATACTCTGGGCGCACAGGCTTTTGAGCCGGGCGAAATCGTCGCCTCCGATCTGACCCGGCGCATGCTGGACACGCGCGGGCGCGAGGAGGTCCGGGTGTCGCGCGAGCTTGACCCGGCCCTTTTTGCCGGGGCCGCATCACAGGCCGCCGCAGCCCCCACGATGACGATTGCCTCCTCAATGTCGATCGATCTTGGAGGGCTTGAGGTCCGCCTGATGCATCTTGGCCGCGGCCACACCATGGGCGACCTTGTGGTCTGGGTGCCGGCAAGCGGCGTGCTGTATGCGGGCGATCTTGTCCAGACGACCGCCGCGCCCTACTGCGGCGACGCTCATCTTGCGGACTGGCCCCGGGCACTCGACCGGATTACCGCTTTCCGGCCGAACGCCCTCGTGCCGGGTACGGGAAGGTCCGCCATCGGCGGACAGGCGGTTGCCACCGCCATCGAAACCACGCGGGATTTTGTCGTCACGCTGCGCGACGGGGCGGCTGCCTGTGTCGAACAGAGCCTTGGCCTGAAGGACACTTTCCTGGCCGTGGCGGAAGCCCTGGCGCCGCATTTTTCGTCCCGGACGGGTTTCGAGTTTCATCTGCCTTTTGGTGTCGCTCGGGCCTATGACGAGGCGCTCGGCCTGGACCAGCCGCAGGGCTGGACGCGGGAGCGCTGCGCCGATCTTCAGGACGCACTGAGCGGGACGGCAGTTGCCGGACAACCGGTTGAGGAAGCTGCCGCCGATGCGGAACCGGAAACGGTGGCGGCTCCGGTCGGGGAAGACCCGGCCACCGAAGGCACGGTGCTTGACGCTGGTGCCGGCCTGGTGTCCGACAGCGACTTCGCCGCTTCCCTCGCGCTCGCCTCTGACGAAGGAATGGATCAGGACGACGACGGCACGCTCGATCTCAGCGCGCAGGACATTGTCGATGCCGACGGGGAAGCCGGAGAGAATACTTCAGCGGAAGCCGACGGCATGGTGGAAGAAAAGGTGCTTGAGGAAGCCCGTTGACGGATTGATCCTTCAGATCGAATGGAATGAATGAAGCGCGCACTGCAGGGTGCGCGCTTTGTTTTTGGACTGCTTTTCTTGATCACGTGCTGGTGAACCCCACATGTCTGGCGATAAACACCCGGAGGTTCACCCATGCGTTTTTCCATTGCCGCCACGCTTGCCCTGACCGTTTGCCTGCTGGGCGCCGGAGCGGCTTTTTCAGCGGAAGAACCCGATCTCATTTTCAAGAAGTCGACGGTCTGGAAGTTCCTGACGCCGGATCACAAACTGGCCACCTATGCCCTCGACGATCCGATCGTCGAGGGTGTCGCCTGTCATTTCACGGTGCCTGAAAAGGGCGGCGTCTCCGGCTGGCTGGGCGTTGCCGAGGAAGTTTCCGACGTATCGCTCGCCTGCCGGCAGGTTGGTCCGGTTGCCATCAAGGAAAAATTCGAGCAGGGCGAGGAAATGTTCCGCCAGCGCCGCTCGCTGATGTTCAAGAAAATGCAGATCGTGCGCGGATGCGATGCCAAGCGGAACGTGCTGGTCTACCTGGTCTATTCGGACAAGCTGATCGAGGGCAGCCCGAAAAACTCGACCTCGACGGTGCCGTTGATGCCCTGGGGAGACCAATCGCCGCCGAAATGCGTAGACTACCTGAAGGATTGAGGAGAGTTGGCCCGGCGACCGGCGCGGCTCAGTCCGCGTCCAGCATTTCAAGATGCTTGGCGACCGGCAATTCGGTTCCCGCGCAGAAATGCTTGTAGAGCGTCGCCATGATGTCTTTCACCGGCTCGCTGGAGAGCCTGTAGTAGATCGTGGTGCCTTCGCGCCGTGTCGTAACCAGACCTTGGGCGCGCAGGAGGGCGAGCTGCTGGGAAACGGTCGGCATGCGCATTCCGGTTTTTTCGGCAAGTTCGCCGACGCTGCGCTCGTCCTCCAGTACGAGGCACATAAGCAGAAGGCGCGGCGCGGATGCCATCATCTTCAAGAATTCCGCCGCAGTTTCCGCTTTATCTTCGAGTGCCTTGTAGTCCATTGGAAAACCTTGCCAAACATCCGTTCAAACTGCAAGCGCGCCGCTTGGCCGCAGCTTTCGTTCCAAATTAAATACGGCTGGCGACCGTTACTATGATGTTGCCGTTGCCGCAACCGGTTCCGGTCATGAAACACATGCCCTTCTGCTGCACTTCCTGCCCGAAAGCCCTGGTCCCATCTGTAATGGCGATAATGGCAGCAAAAGGGCCACCCAGAACAAGGGCGAGGAAAAAGATGACGAAAAGGCGGTTCAGCATTTTGGGCTCCTGATGGCAATCCGTATCGATTGCCAGGAGGATAGGCGGTGGGCCTTGAACCCGGTCTGAGTGGGGCGTTCAGCTACTGTTCAGATGTATGAACAAGGAGAAATACTAGTTATTTCAGAAGGATAAGCTAGTAAAGGTTTTTCGTCATGGCTGTTCGAAGGGCCTCCAGAAGCACCTTGTCGCGTCCGTAGATGTCATTTCTGAAATGCGTCGAGCCGTCCTTGTTCATCCAGGCCGTCAGGTAGGTGAGATGCACCTTTATGGGAACCTGTGGCTTGACGATGGTCCGCTCGCCGCTGTCGCGGATCTGTTCCCAATGTCCTGGCGTGTCGTTGACGTTCTCCAGGAGAATGTCGGCAAGGTCAAAGGGATCGGACACCCGGATGCAGCCATGGCTGAAGGCGCGCTCGGACCGGGAGAACAGTGATTTCGACGGCGTGTCGTGAATGTAGATGTTGAACTGGTTCGGGAACATGAATTTGACGCGGCCGAGCGCATTGTCGTTGCCCGGTTCCTGACGCAGCCGGAACGGGAAGTTGCCTCCGGAATAGCTGTTCCAGGCAACCTGCGTCGGTGCGATCTCGCGGTCATTCTGAAAGACCCTGATGTTCTTTCCGCTGAGGGCCGCGGGGTTCTGTTTCAGTTTCGGCAGATATTCCTTCGTTGCGATGGAATAGGGCACGTTCCAATAGGGGTTGATCTCGACATATTCCAGCTGGTCGGAAAACACCGGCGTGGCGTGGTAGGGTTTGCCGACCACGACACGGGCCGTGTGGATGGTCTTGCCGTTCTTGACGACCTTCAGGTTCTGGTCGGCGAGATTGACGAAAATGTAGAAGTCGCCGGGATCGTCCGGCATCCAGCGACGGCGTTCCATGTTGAGTTCCATCTGGATCAGCTTGTCCTGCATCGAGACATTGAGCCGCTCCAGCGTGTTCTTGCCGATCACCCCGTCGGTCTCCAGGCCGTTGTATTCCTGGAAGGTCTTCACTGCTTCCACGAGGGAACCGTCATAGACCTCCCCGGTATGGTTCTCGGCTCCGGGAATGTCCTCTTCCAGTAGCCGTGTCCTGAGAGTTTCAACTCGCGGATCGGACATGCCGGGTTTCAGGACGTCGCCGTCAGGCACGACCGTAAACCCGCCTGAAGCCGCCTTTTGCCGGTATTGCGCAAGACGCCTCTTGAGCCTGGCGTAATTGTCGGATTGCGGTGCGAGGCTGTCCAGAAAGGCGCTGAAGTCGATTGCCTTTGCCGCGTTGTCGAACAGCACATTGGGCACCGGCCGGTCCGGGAACAGATTGAGCGCCTTGTTGATCCGGTTGGGCTGGACACGGCCCGACGACAGATGTGTCGCATAGCGCAGGAACTGGAGAGAGAGCTGCAGATCGAACCGGGCCCATTCCTCCGGCGTTTTCGCGGTTTCGGAAAGGTCGGCAAGCTCGATCGGATGGTAGTTGTTCGGGTCGAGCGCATGGTCGTTGGCCGAGGCCATGGCGGCGATGGTCAGGTGAGCGTTTTCGGAGAGCCCGTTTTCGTCGAACCAGACGGGAGCAAAGCCCCTTTCACCATAGTAGGCAACCAGTCCATCGGGAATGTCGGGGGAAATGGCTGTCTGGATCGCCTTTGCGATCGGCGTCTGCGGTTCCTTGAAGACCGGGGGCGAAACCGGCTGGAGGTCCGTTTCCTGCGGTGTTCCGCTTTGCGCTTCGGCCAAGGCCATTGATACTGAGCAAGGAAGTGCGAAGGCGCAGGTCAGCAGAATGCCGGCGGCGAGCTGATGGCCAATTCTGAAATGCCCCATGGAATACCCCCTCTGATTCCCGGTCGGCGAAGCTTAGCGTGCAATTCCGCCATTGGCCACTTTTCACGACTTTCCCGCTACCGCAGGCGAGCGGCAAGAGCGTCATAAGGTGGTACCGCAAGTCATGCTTCGACCCTCGGATCGGGTGAGTTGTCCCGGACACACAATCGCGGGTTCATTGCGTCCGGGGATTTGTTTCTTGACCGCATTCCGCATTCCGGTCCATAAAGCGGCCATGATGACGGCCACACGGAACATCATTTCGATCACCATTATTTGCAGCTAGCGACACCGCTGGCTGTGGCCGTTCCCTCTTGGCAAAAATTCCTATGAGACGGACCGCCCGGCCAGCCGGCCAGGAGACCGTTTGACATGAGCGCCGCTGAGACAGCGAAATCCGGCACTTTCAAGGGCTTGAAGCTCACCAACACGTTGACCCGCCAGAAGGAAGAGTTCCGGGCGATCGACGATGAGAACGTGCGTCTCTATGTCTGCGGACCGACGGTTTACGATTTCGCCCATATCGGCAACGCGCGACCGGTGATCGTCTTCGACGTCCTGTTCCGCCTGCTGCGGCATCTCTACGGCGCCGACCACGTGACCTATGTGCGCAACATCACCGACGTCGACGACAAGATCAACGCCCGGGCCCTGCGGGACTTCCCGGAGCTGCCGCTCAACGACGCCATCGCGAAGGTGACGAAGAAGACGGCCGACCAGTTCCACAAGGACATCAGGTCCCTGGGCGTGCTGGAGCCGAGTTTCGAGCCGAGGGCGACCCAGCATATCGACGGCATGATCGGGATGATCGGCGCACTGATCGACAAGGGCCACGCCTATGAGGCGGGCGGCGAGGTGCTGTTCGACACGATGTCGATGCCGGACTACGGCGGCCTCTCCAGGCGCAAGCTGGACGAGCAACTCGCCGGTGCCCGGATCGCGGTCGAGGCGCACAAGAAGAACCCGGGCGATTTCGTCCTCTGGAAACTCTCTTCCGAAGAAGAACCCGGCTGGGACAGTCCCTGGGGCCGCGGCCGTCCGGGCTGGCACATCGAGTGCTCGGTCATGAGCGCACATCACCTTGGCAAGGTCTTCGACATTCACGGCGGCGGGCTCGACCTGATCTTCCCGCACCACGAAAACGAGATCGCCCAGTCGCGCTGCGCCCATGGCACAGAGGTCATGGCCAATTACTGGCTGCACAACGGATTCCTGCAGGTGGAAGGCCGGAAGATGTCGAAGTCCGAAGGCAACTTCTTCACCATCCAGGAGCTTCTGGAAACTGAGAACTTCGGCGGCCGCAAATGGCCGGGCGAAGTGCTGCGTCTTGCCATGCTCATGACCAACTACCGCGAGCCGATCGACTTCTCCGTTCGCAAGCTGGAAGAAGCGGAGAACCTCCTGGCAAGGTGGCCCGATCCGGTGGCAACGAATGCGGCTGCGGACATGGATGTCGTCGTGCAGCTTTCCGACGATCTCAACACGGCGGCAGCCATCCAGACCCTGCATGCCCTGGCGGTCGAGGCGGCAAAGGATCCGTCCCTCCTTGAAACCTATTCGGCAACCGCGGCCCTGCTCGGGGTCGGCCCGGTCAAGGCGGATCTGACCGGTCTCGACACGGCGGCCATCGATGCGGCGATTGCAGCGCGGCTGCATGCGCTCAATGCCAGGGACTGGGCGGAAGCGGACCGGATCCGCGCTGACCTGACGTCTCAGGGAATCCAGCTAAAGGATTCAAAAGACTCTGAGACCGGCGAACGGGTAACCACGTGGGAGCTCAAGCGGTGACGCTGGCCGAGAAAAAAGTTCTGACCGGAGGCTGCCAGTGCGGAGCGGTGCGCTACAGGGTTGCCGGCGAGGTCGGCTACCCGCATCTGTGCCACTGCCGCATGTGCCAGAAGGCCTCGGGAAACTTTTTCCTGCCGTTGATCGGAGCGGAAAAGACGAACTTCGAATGGACCAGAGGGGAACCTTCCTGGTTTCACTCCTCCAAGCCGGTGCGGCGGGGTTTTTGCAGCAACTGCGGCACGCCGCTTGCCTTCGATACGGTTGGCGGCCCCCATATCGCCTTCACCCATGGCAGCCTCGATGACGTTGCTTCGGTGACGCCGGTCGAACAGTCCGGTGTAGAAGGCCGAGTGCCGTTTTTCTCGCAGTTGTTCGGATTGACGGAAACGGAGTCCAACCGGGAAGATCTGCCCGGAGGTCTCCAGGACGTTGCATCAACAAACTGCCAGCATCCCGATCATGACACGGAAAGCTGGCCGGGGAGGGACTCATGACGGACGTTCATACAGGCGGCTGCCAGTGCGGCGCGGTGCGGTTCCGGGTGTCCGGAAAACTCGGCAAGGCCTCGATCTGCCATTGCCGCATGTGCCAGAAGGCCTTCGGTGGTTTCTATGCACCTCTGGTCAGTATCGCCGAAGACAGCGAACTCACCTGGACGCGCGGCGAACCGCAGCACTTTCAGAGCTCCAACGTGGTAGCACGCGGGTTCTGCGAAAAATGCGGCACCCCGCTGACCTATGAAGCGCCGGACGGGATTGCGATCGCCATCGGAGCCTTCGACGAACCGGAGGCGATCGCACCAAGCATTCAATACGGCGCGGAAGGCAAACTGCCCTACACGGATCACCTGGCCGGTCTCCCGGCCAGGAAGACGGAAGAGGATGTCGAGGCCCTGGCTTTCCTGGCCTCCATTGTCTCCAATCAGCACCCGGACCACGACACGGAAACCTGGCCGCCGGCACGAACCGGCGATAACGACAACGCATAACCATCGGCGGAAATGCCGGGCAGGAAGAACCCATGACCAAGGAACGCCTCTATCTTTTCGACACGACGCTGCGGGACGGCGCGCAGACCAGCGGCATCGATTTTTCGGTCAATGAGAAGATCGTTATTGCCGAGCTGCTGGAACGGCTGGGTGTCGATTATGTCGAAGGCGGATATCCGGGGGCGAACCCGACCGATACGGAGTTCTTTTCCGAAAAACGCACCAGAAGCGCGACCTTTACCGCCTTCGGCATGACGAAGCGGGCAGGGCGGTCCGCCGCCAACGATCCCGGTCTTCAGGAGGTGCTTTCCGCGAAGTCCGACGCCTGCTGTTTTGTCGCCAAGGCATGGGACTACCATGTCCGGGTCGCGCTCGGCTGCAGCAACGAGGACAATCTGGAATCGATCGAGGAGACCGTCGCCGCCGCCGTTGCCGCCGGCAAGGAGGCGATGATCGATTGCGAGCATTTCTTCGACGGTTACAAGGCCAATCCGGATTATGCCCTGAACTGTGCCCGCACGGCCTACCTCGCCGGTGCCCGCTGGATCGTTCTGTGCGACACCAACGGCGGCACCCTGCCGGACGAAATCCACGACATCGTCACCCGGGTCCAGGAAGTTGTACCCGGAACGCATCTGGGCATCCACACCCATGACGACACCGGACACGCGGTCGCCAATTCGCTGGCGGCGGTCGACGCCGGGGTTCGGCAGGTCCAGGGAACTCTGAACGGCCTCGGCGAGCGTTGCGGCAATGCCAATCTGATCACGCTCATCCCGACATTGAAGCTGAAAGCCGCGTTCGCGGACCGTTTCGAGATCGGCGTCAGTGAAGAGCAGCTGAAGAATATCACCTCCATTTCGCATGCATTCGACGAGATCCTGAACCGCTCTCCCGACCGCCAGGCGCCCTATGTCGGCGAGACCGCCTTTGCCACGAAAGCCGGCATCCACGCGTCCGCGATCCTTAAGGATCCGCAGACCTATGAGCACGTCACGCCGGAAAGCGTCGGCAACCAGCGGCGCGTTCTGGTGTCTGACCAGGCGGGCAAAAGCAATCTGCTCGGCGAGCTTGCCCGGGTCGGAATCTCGGTCGACAAGGCCGATCCGAAGCTCGACCGGCTGCTGGCACTGGTGAAGGAGAGGGAGGCCGAAGGCTACGCCTACGAAGCGGCGGATGCGTCCTTCGAGCTGTTGGCCCGCCGGGAACTGGGCGAGGTGCCCCGCTTTTTCGCGGTCGATTCGTTCCGCGTCATGGTGGAACGGCGCTTCAACGCGATCGGTGACCTGATCACCGTGTCCGAAGCCACCGTCAAGGTGATGGTCGACGGCGAGCTGTTGATGTCGGTGGGCGAGGGTAACGGCCCGGTCAACGCCCTCGACAAGGCCCTGCGCAAGGATCTGGGCAAGTATCAATCCGCCATCGAGGGCCTGGAACTGATTGACTACAAGGTCCGTATCCTCAATGGTGGCACGGGCGCGGTCACGCGCGTGCTGATCGAGAGCCACGATACCAAGTCCCACCGCCGCTGGTTCACGATCGGTGTCTCCTCCAACATTGTCGACGCCTCGTTCCAGGCTTTGGTCGATTCCATTACATTCGCGCTGCTGAAGGCGGAGATCGCCTGAGGGATCGCGCGTCCTGAAAGGTTTGCTCCATGTCGCAGACGGTGACGAAAGCCGACGCGAATGCCGAGTTCCGCCAAGGCTTGATGTTCGGCCTATCTGCCTATGTCATGTGGGGCTTTTTTCCTGCCTACTACAAGCTGACCGACACGGTGCCGGCAGATCTCGTCGTGTCCCACCGGATACTCTGGTCCGTGCTTTTCGTCGGGCTGTTTCTGTTCCTTCGCGGCCGCTGGCAGGAGGTGCGCGATGTCTTCCGCCAGCCCAGGGTGCTGTTCGGACTGACGGCATCGGCCTCTTTCATCGCGATCAACTGGCTGGTCTTCGTCTGGGCAATTTCCAACAATCGGGTGCTGGACGTCTCACTCGGGTACTTCATCAATCCGTTGGTGAGCATCCTGGTCGGCCTGGTGATCCTGCGGGAAAAGCTCACGGGTGGACAGGCCGTCGCGATCGGTATTGCGGCATGCGCGGTTGTCCTTCAGGCTGTCCTTGCCGGCGGGCTGCCCTGGGTGTCGCTGGTGCTCGCCTTTTCCTTCGCCGGTTACGGCTACGTGCGCAAGGTCACGCCGGTGAAGGCGACACCGGGGCTTTTCGTGGAAACCTTGCTGCTGTTTCCGCTGGCTGCCATCTATGTCGGGTTGAACATCAGCTGGGGCATCGACGCCCTCGTCCTGAACGATCCTCCGGTACTCTTCGCGTTGCTCGGAACCGGCATCATCACCGCGCTGCCGCTGATCTGTTTCTCTGCGGCTGCCCGCCGCCTGCCACTCTTCATGCTGGGGCTGATGCAGTATGTGGCGCCCTCCATGCACTTCCTGATGGCGGTGTATCTGTGGGGGGAACCGCTGGACCAGAACAGGCTCACGGGCTTCGTCATGATCTGGGGCGCGCTTGTGGTGTTCAGCTACGACAGCTGGCGGCGTTACAGGGGTGCGTTGCGGTCAGTCTGAGTAGACGAGGTTTCCCCGCCCGGTGCGTTTGGCCTTGTAGAGCCTGATGTCGGCCGTTTTCAGGGCCTCTCCGAACTTCCCCCCCGTCAGTGGCGCGAGGCCGATGCTGGTCTGCATCTTGTGTTCCTCGCCGTCGAGGCGCACCGGTGTCGAGCTGATGGTTTCAAGCAGATCGGTCAGATTGCGGGTAACCTCTTCTTCCGTGCGATCGCGGAAAACGATGCAGAATTCGTCGCCGCCGAGGCGGGCGACGAAGTCGTTTTTGCCGGCGGTTTTTTCAAGCAGCCGCGAAAACCGGATCAGCACCTCGTCGCCGAAATCGTGACCCAGCCTGTCGTTGACCTCCTTGAACGAGTCGAGATCCAGAAGGGCGATCCAGCTCATGTGGTCGGGCGAGGGAGACCACGCCTTGACCTGCTTTGCGCCCTCGTTGAAGAGATACCGGCGGTTATAGAGCCCTGTCAGGGCATCCCGCATCGCCATGTTGTTGAGCTCTTCGATGCGATAGATGTAATCCAGGTTCTGGGAAATCCTGAGGAGCAATTCCTCCGGGGAACAGTTCTTGTCCACGAAGTCCGCAGCGCCGTATTTCAGGAATCTCACGCGGTTTTCCGAACTGGCATAGGACGACATGCCGATGATGCTGACCTGCTCTGCGGTACGGGTCCTGCGAACGGTCTTCAGGAAAGCGAAACCGTCCTTTTCCGGCATGAAATAGTCGGTCAGGACGAGCTTGATTTCGGGATGGTCCTTCATAAGCTGCAAGGCCTCGTCCGTGGAGGACGCCTGGAAGACCTGGTACCGGTGTTTTGCGACGATCTGGGCGAGGCTCTCTCTCTCGACGGTGGCGTCGTCCAGGACCAGAATGCCGATCTTCGGGTTTTTCGCCAGTTTCCTGATCAGATCCGCGACATAGTCGAGACTGCCGGGCGAATCCTTCAAAACGTAGTCGATCACGCCTTTGGCCAGCATCTTGCTGCGTGTTTTCGGGTCGAAGCGGCTGGTAAATACGATGATCGGAATGTTCCGGGAACTGCATAGATCGACGATCTCACCGTCCGGTGCATCCGGGAGAGTCAGGTCGACCAGGGCAAGGTCCGGTTCTTCGATGGGCAGGTCAAGGCAGCTTTCGGCTTCCGCATAACTGCGGGCAACCATGATCTGATAGCGTCCGACTTCATGCAGCTTCTTGACGATCGCCTTTTCGAAAAAAGAAGCATCTTCGACGAGAAGGGTTGTCTGCATAGATAGGCCTTTTCATCATATCCCGCTGCAACGGTACTATCCAACGTCGCTAAGTTCAATTTGTTCAAGCTTTTTTTGAACATGATCGGCCAGGTGCCGCCCGGCCTTCCCGTGAGGCCGGAAACGGTCGAGGACGCGTCGACGGCAATCAGGGGCAGGCGAAGGATGCCCGGACGAGCCGCAACGTAGCCCGGCCGCAGAAGCTGCCCGGGGGACTTCTCTAGAGATCGGTGACTGAGGCGAAGCCGCCAAGGGGCTCGTCGGGGCGTCCTTCGACGGCGGCGCGAAGCATCGGCACGATATCGTCGACTTTCTTGGCGACCAGGTAGGGAACCTCGGTCTCCGGGCGGATATAACCCTGAGCGCGCATATGGTCGAACAGTTCCAGCAGCGGCGACCAGAAACCGTTGATATCGGCCAGAACGACCGGCTTGCGATGCTGGCCGAGTTGCGCCCAGGTCATCATCTCCACGGCTTCTTCCAACGTGCCGATGCCTCCGGGAAGGGCAATGAAGGCATCCGACTTCTGGAACATCAGGTGTTTGCGCTCGTGCATGTCCTTGGTGATCACAAGGTCTTCCAGGGTGTCCAGCATGACTTCGCGCTTCTGAAGGAACTGGGGAATGATTCCCGTGACCTGACCACCTGCCTCCAGGGCGGCATTGGCGACGGTGCCCATCAGCCCGACCGAACCGCCGCCGTAGACAAGCCGCAATCCCGCCTCGGCGACAAGCTGGCCGAGCCGTGTGGCGGACGCTTCGTGGGAGGGGTCCGAGCCGAAGCTGGAGCCGCAGTAGACGCAAACGCTTTTGAGGTGTTTTTCCGAAACCGTATTCATGACGCAAAGATGTGGCATCGTGATTGCGGAAAGGCAAGCACTCTGTTTGAAAGACATTGGTTCTCAAGCAGGATTTCTTGCCGCGCCGTTAAAAGGCCGCTATGGATGAACTTGAAAAGAATTCATGCGTCTGCGGCTCAGGCGCACAAAGGGGAAAGACACGGGAAAACCTAGGCCTGTACTTTGGATTTTCCGGTTGGACAAGCAATGAACAAACAGACACTGATCTGGACATTGATCGTGGCCGTTCCGGTCGCCGTGGCGGCACTTGTGGCCGGCTATTTCTTTACCGGAAAGAGCGGCCTGCCGCTTCAGGAGCCGTCCCAGACGGTTTCCACCGGAACCCCTTCCACGGACGGCCCGCAGGTTCAGACAGAAACCGCCTCTGGGGCATCCTCGCAGGAAGCCGGAACAGGAACCCGGACCGCCGGCGAGGAAACCGGCTCCGATGCACAGCTGAAGGGTCCGAGCTTCGACGTGGTCGGTGTCGAGCCCACGGGCGAAACCGTCGTGGCGGGGCGATCCGCAGCCGGTGCGATCGTGGCCCTGGTCGCGAACGGGGAGGTTGTCGGCAAGAGCATTGCCAACGAAGCGGGCGAATGGACAATCATTCTCGATGAGCCTCTGAAGCCCGGCGACTACGACGTCGGCCTGCAGGTGCACGACGAAAAAGGCGAAGTGATCGAACAATCCGGTCAGCATCTGGCGGTGTCTGTGCCTGCCGACGGCAAGGAACAGCCGCTCGTCGTGCTCAACACGCCCGACGGTCCGTCCGATATCCTGCAAAAACCCGCAACCGGTGACCAGGTTGCCCAGACAGGAGCAGCGTCCGCCGGTCAGGAAACGCAGGTCGCCGCGGCAGGCACGGCGGACAAGACCGGCAGCGCTCAGGAGACGGCTCCTGTCGCCGAGGCGAATGGAACGCTGTCCGCAGGCGCACAGCAGACCGGCACCCAAACGGCAACTTCCGAGACGGCCGCCGAAACTCCGGCTCCGACCGTTACCGCGTTGGCGACGGGCGGTGCGCAGGACAGTTCTTCCGGCAAGAGTGCCGAACAGGTTTCCTCGGCAGCCCCTGCCGAAGGCGCGCAGACGGGCGAAGCCACGGCCGGAAATACGGGCGCGACGGTGACCGTCGAGGCAGTTGAATCCGAACCGAACAAGGTCTTCGTTGCCGGAACCGGCGAGCCAGGTTCCTCCGTCAGGGTCTATGTCGGCGACGATTACCAGGGCGAGGCCAAGGTCAATTCCAGCGGCAAGTGGCTGGTTGAGGGCGACAAATCCCTGTCCGAAGGCAACGTGGAAGTGCGCGCGGACCTCATCGGCCAGGACGGAAATACTGTCGATGCGCGGGCTGCAGTCACGTTCGAAAAGGAACAGGACCAGCAGATCGTCCTCACCAGGGTGGTGGCGAGCGGTGCCAGCGGCGGTCAGGACGGGCAGGGCGCGGAAGTGCGCAAATCGCTCCCTGTCGTCATCATCCGCAAGGGCGACAATCTCTGGCGTATTTCCCGGCGCCTTTATGGCGACGGTGTCCGGTACACCACGATTTATCAGGCCAATCAGGACCAGATCCGGAATCCTGATCTCATCTACCCGGGCCAGGTGTTCCTGACCCCGGAAGGCGACCTGAACTGGAAGACACCGGCCGGGACCGACGGCCGGAACGGCTGAGGGCGGGCTGGACTGATAAAGAAAAAGGAGCGGGAAACCGGACGAGGTTTCCTGCTCTTTTGGTTTTACCCCTTGTTTTCGGGCGGATTCATCGCATATCACCGATGGGACACGTTACAGTGATTTGAAGGAGCTTGCTGATGAAGGGGACGGGCACACCGTCTGAAGGCGATTGCACGGGGAAGAAGACCTGCCTGTCGAGCTGCGAGGAACTCGCGGCGATCTTCCGGGCTCTCGGCCATCCGGCGCGCCTTGCCATCGTCAAGCAACTCGCCACCCAGACCGATGCCTGCTGCGGTGACATCGTCAGCCACCTGCCGCTTGCCCAGTCGACCGTTTCGCAGCACCTGCAGGTGCTGAAAGATGCCGGCCTTCTGATCAGCGATCCGCGCGGGCGCAATTGCCACTATCTGTTGAACTGGGAAAAACTCGCCCAGGCAGAACGCTGCTCGAGTGATTTCTGGGCTCGGCTCAATTCGGAGCGGCCGGTCCTCCAGGGCAAGGATGAGACCGCGGTCTCCCCGACTTGAAATATGCTAGCGGCTGCCACCGGCGGCTCGGAGAATTCGTGTGACAGATCAATCAGCCACCTCGCCGCAAAACCCGGCGTCTGCGGCAGCAGGGAAGCCGTCCCGGCCTGCGCAGCGCAAGGCCGTCAGTGCGGACGAGGGCAATACGTTCACCACGCTTTCAAATCTGTGGCCCTATATCTGGCCGTCCGAGCGGCCGGATCTGAAGCAGCGGGTCCTGCTGGCGATTTTCGCGCTTGTCGTGGCAAAGGTCGTCACGGTGCTTTCGCCCTATTTTTTCGCCTGGGCAACGGACGCCCTGACGGGCGAGGGATCCGATCTGCCGGCCTTCCTCGTGGCGCCGGTCATGCTGGTGCTGGCCTATAATGCCGCCAGGATCTTTGCCGTCGGTTTCAATCAGCTACGCGATGCACTCTTTGCCCGTGTGGGCCAGCACGCGGTGCGCCAGCTCGCGATCCTGACCTTCCGTCATTTGCACCAGCTGTCGCTGCGCTTTCATCTGGCGCGCCGGACCGGAGGTCTCAGCCGCGTGATCGAGCGCGGTGTCAAGGGTATCGAATCGATCGTCCGCTTCACGATCCTGAACGGCATTCCGACCGTGCTGGAATTCGCCATCATGGCAGCGGTCATCTGGTATCAGTTCGGCTTCCTCTACGTGGTGATCGTCGCGGTGATGATCGTCGCCTATGTCTGGTTCACGATCAAAACCTCAAACTGGCGCATCGGTATCCGCCGCGAGATGAACGAGAGCGATACCGACGCCAATTCAAAGGCCATCGACAGCCTGCTCAATTTCGAGACGGTCAAGTATTTCGGCAACGAGAACATGGAGGCGGCGCGTTTCGACGTTTCCATGGCGAAATACGAGAGGGCCGCGACCAAGACCTGGACGTCGCTCGCCTGGCTCAATTTCGGACAGGCGGTCATTCTCGGTGTCGGCATGGCGGCCTGCATGGGGCTGTCCGCCAAGGCCGTGCTCGCGGGCGAACAGAACATCGGCGACTTCGTGCTGATCAACGCACTGTTGATGCAGATCTCGATCCCGTTGAACTTCATCGGTTTCCTCTACCGCGAAATCCGGCAGGGGCTGGCAGATATCGAATCCATGTTCGACCTGCTGATGGTGCCCACCGAGATCGAGGACAGGCCCGATGCCGAACCGCTCAGGGCCGTCGAGGGCAGGATCGCCTTCAAGGACGTGCGTTTCCACTACGATGCCGACCGGCCTATTCTGAAGGGGGTCGATTTCGAGGTGCCTGCAGGCAAGACCATTGCCATCGTCGGACCGTCCGGTGCCGGCAAGTCGACCATCTCCAGGCTGCTGTTCCGCTTCTACGACGTGACGGGCGGCGCGGTCGAGATCGATGGACAGGATGTGCGCGACGTGACCCAGGCTAGCGTCCGCCACGCCATCGGCATGGTTCCGCAGGATACGGTGCTCTTCAACGACACCATCGCCTACAACATCCGCTACGGCCGTCCCGACGCGAGCGAGGAGGAAGTGCGTGCGGCTGCCCGCATGGCCCAGATCCACGATTTCATCGAAAAGCTGCCCGACGGCTATCAGTCTGAAGTCGGCGAGCGGGGGTTGAAGCTTTCAGGTGGCGAGAAACAGCGCGTCGCCATTGCCCGTACCATCCTGAAGTCTCCGCCGATCCTGATCCTTGACGAGGCGACGTCTGCGCTCGACACCCACACGGAACGGGAAATCCAGTCGGCACTGGACGAGGTGTCTCAGAACCGGACCACGCTTGTCATTGCCCACCGCCTGTCGACCGTGGTCAATGCCGACCAGATCATCGTTCTGGAGGCGGGGGAGATCGCCGAGCGCGGCACCCATCTGGAGCTGCTCGACAAGGGCGGCCTCTACGCCTCCATGTGGGCGCGTCAGCGCGAAGCGGACGAGGCGGAAGAACGGCTGCGGGCGGCCCGCGAAAACGACGATCTCGGCATCGTCATCCGGGGCCAGACGGCGGATTACATCCCGGCGAAGTGATACGGCCCCCGTTCGCGTTACGCTCCGTTTGGTAATCCGCGCGGCCTTCAGGCCGCGCGGTTTGTTTTGTGTCCGAGGTCGTTGGCGCAGCCGGCTTTGCCATGCCCGCCAGCCCTCGCGCGGGTTTCCGGTGCACTTGCACCAAACACAAAGCCGGTCAGTCGTCTTGTCAGGCGGCGCAGCTCCAGGTGCCGCTCCAGACGGGCACGGGTTTCATAATGATCTCCTGTGTGCAACATGACTGTCTCCTTCACTGTTGATGAGGCTTTATCTCATGTTGCGAACAATCGAAGAATGGGGCTAATTTCGAAAATATTCTTCGAAAGATTAGAATAATGAGACTGGAAGACTTGCAGTTTTTCGTCAGGGTTGCGGAACTCGGCAGCATGTCCGGCGCGGGCCGCGAAATCGGCCTGTCGCCGTCGGCGGCCAGCACCCGCCTGACCAACCTTGAATCGGATTTCGGGGCGCAGCTACTTGCCCGCACCACACGCCGGGTCACACTGACGGAGGCGGGACGTGTCCTGCTCCGGCATGCCCGCACGGCGCTCCAGGAAATCGGTCAGGCCAGATCTGTCCTGGAGGCGGCCAACGACGCACCGCGCGGTTTTCTTAGAATCTCCTGCAACACCTTTTTCGGCCGCAAGCACATTCTGCCCTACCTGGTGGAATTCCGGCAGACCTATCCCGACATCCGGCTGGAAATGGACATGTCCGACAAGATCGTCGACGTGATCGAGGAAGGCTACGATCTGGCCATCCGGGGCGCCCCGCTGTCCGACTCCACGCTGCTGGCCCGCCGGCTTGGCGGCAATCCGAGGGCACTTTGCGCCGCGCCGGATTATCTCGCCCGCAAAGGCGTGCCGAAGACGCCGGAAGACCTGGCAAACCACGACTGTATCAGGATGGCCTCCGTGCCGGTCTGGTATTTTCAGGGACCGGAAGGGGAAATCGCATTTGAAGTCAGGAACCCGGTCATCAAGGTGGACAGCGGTGACCTGACCTATGATGCCGCCATCCAGGGCCTGGGGCTCAGCGTGAAATCACTCGCCCACGTGTGGGAGGACCTGCGCGACGGCAGGCTCGTCGCGGTGATGGAGGACTTCCCGGTTGGCCGGACCGGCGCCATCTGGGCGGTCTACCCGCCCAGCCAGTTCGTACCGCCCAAGGTGACCGCCTTTGTCGATTTCCTGATTTCCAAATATGGCCGAACGCCTTACTGGGATACCGACTACCGGCTGGCGAAGTCCACGAAGTCGGGGGAAAGCGGCTTGCCGCGCCGCTGAAATTCGCACAAAGCCTGTTCTCTTTGCGCGCGAAAGGCTCTAGAAGCGGGGGAACAAAAGGAAGCGCAACAGGTGCATTCGCCGGTGTCCGAAACAGGAAGCGGGTGAACTCCAGGAACTGGAGACGGCCTGTTTCAAAATCGGAAAGTGCATATGTCGATCGTTGACTCCGTTACCAAGGCCATGGTTCCGATCCACCGGGAAGGCTGGCCGTTCATCGCCATTGCCCTGGTGGCGACGCTGGTCGTCGGCTGGTTCATCGATCCTCTGTTCTGGATCGGCCTCTTCTTCACCGGCTGGGTTTGCTACTTCTTCCGCGATCCGAAACGTGTGACCCCGGTCGGCGAGGGGATTGTGGTGTCGCCCGCCGATGGCGTGGTCAGCCATGTCGGCCCCGCACGGCCTCCGGTCGAACTGGAGCTCGGCACCGAACCGATGATGCGCGTATCGATCTTCATGAACGTGTTCAACTGCCACGTGAACCGCGCGCCCGTCGGCGGCAGGATACTGCGGGTGGCCTACCGGGCCGGCAAGTTCCTTAACGCCGAACTCGACAAGGCAAGCGATGACAACGAACGCAACGGCCTGGTGATCGAGGTCGGCGACACGAAGATCGGCGTGGTGCAGATTGCGGGCCTCGTGGCGCGCCGCATCGTCTGCTTCGTGCGGGAAGGCGAAACGCTTGGCGCCGGTGACCGCTTCGGCCTGATCCGCTTCGGCTCGCGGCTTGACGTCTATTTTCCGGACGGAACCGTGCCGAAGGTCGCGCTCGGCCAGACGATGATCGCCGGCGAGACCATACTCGCAGACCTGTCGCAGCCGCAGGCCTCCTCCCGGCCCGTGACCCGTGTGAGCTGAGGGGCACCGTGACCGAGGTTCCGAAAGCAAGCAAGATGACGCCCCAGCGCACGCCGAGGTTCCGGCGGGTCCCGATGCGGCTGATCCTGCCGAACATGGTCACGCTCCTGGCGCTGTGCTCCGGCTTGACCGCCGTGCGCATGGCCTACGAGGGGCGCTGGGAATTTGCCGTCGGCGCCATTCTCCTGGCGGCGGTGCTCGACGGCCTCGACGGCCGCGTCGCCCGCCTCCTGAAGGGCACGTCCCGGTTCGGCGCGGAGCTGGACTCCCTTGCCGACTTCGTCAATTTCGGCGTCACGCCGGCGCTGATGATGTATCTCTGGATTCTGAAGGACGCGGGATCCCTCGGCTGGATCGCGGCACTGATATTTGCCATTTCCATGGCCTTGCGCCTGGCCCGCTTCAATGCGGCGCTGGACGATCCGAACAAGCCGGCCTGGGCGTCGCGCTTCTTCACCGGCGTTCCGGCGCCGGCGGGCGCCCTGACCGTCTTGCTGCCTCTTTACCTTGATTTCCTCGGACTGTTCCCGCACTGGTTTGCCGACGAGGCATTCGTCGCGGCCTATACGATCGCGATCGGTTTCCTGCTGATCAGCCGCCTGCCGACCTATTCCGGCAAGAGCTTCGGCACCCGCGTCCGGCGCGACTTCGTGTTGCCGCTGTTCCTGGTTGCGGTTCTGATCGTCGCGCTTACAGCCAGCTACCCGTTCCGGATGCTGGCCGGTGTGTCCGTGCTCTATCTGCTGTCGATCCCGTTCTCCTGGCGCGCGCATCGCAAGCTCGTCCAGGCGGACGAGCGTCTGGATCTGGATGGCGACGGCGACGAATGCGACACCGACCTCGACAATATAGGGGACCGGGACAAGGGCTAGCGCCCTCCTGCCGCTCTGGTTTCGGGTCTCGCAAATCGGGTTTCGTCTAGCGTCGATGTGGTTCAAATGGGTGTCCTCAACACTTCGAGGAGACTGAACATGTTGACTGGAAAAACGATCCTGATCACCGGTGCCAGCAGCGGCATTGGAGCGGCCGCGGCACGCCTTCTTGCCGAGGCCGGAGCAAACCTGATGCTGGCGGCAAGGCGGGAAGACCGGCTGGATCAGGTCCGGTCGTCGCTGCCGGGCGCAGCCGACCGTATCGCGCTCTTCGTCGGCGACGTCAACGATCCGACCTTTTCCGAAAGCTCCGTCAAGGCAACGCTGGACGCCTTCGGCGGGCTGGACGGTGCCTTCAACAATGCCGGCCTGCTCGGCGACATGGGGCCCGTCCCGGAGATGAGCCTGGAAACCTGGAACCAGGTGCTTGCCACAAATCTCAACAGCGCGTTCCTGGCCGCCAAGTACCAGATCCCGGCCATGAAGGCTCGGGGAGGCGGGTCGATCGTCTTTACCTCCTCCTTCGTCGGTCACACGATCGGAATGCCGGGCATGGCTGCCTATGCCGCGGCAAAGGCAGGTCTTATTGGCCTGACGCAGGTCCTGGCGGTGGAATGCGGCGCTGACAACATCCGTGTCAACGCGCTCCTTCCGGGCGGTACCAAGACGGAGATGGTGTCGGACGACCCCGAGTTCCGCAGCTTCATCGCCGGACTGCACGCCCTCAAGAGAATGGCCGAACCGGAAGAAATCGCCCAGGCGGCAGCCTTCCTGCTTTCCGACGCGGGATCTTTTGTCACGGGTAGCGCGATGCTCTGCGACGGCGGCAACTCGATTTCGAAGATGTAACCGCCGCCGGTAACGATGAAACCCCGTCCTGAGGAGCGCCGAATTACGCTTCCTCCGGGCGGGGGTTTTTGGTGTGGCCTTTCCCTTAAACGGGCCGCCTGCGGATGAATTTCTGTTCCGTCACTGCCTTGCCCCACTGGTTGCCGACATATTCCTCGACAAGCTCGAAGCCGTAGCGCTCGTAAAGCGCACGTGCAGCCTCAAGCCCCTTCAGGGTCCACAGGTGGATTTCGTCGAAACCGTGCGCGTCGCAATGGGCAAGAGCCTTCAGAAGCAGTTCCTTGCCGAGCCCCTTGCCGCGCAGGCGCTCCGACAGGATGAACCAGCGCAGATGGGCGACGTTGCCGCCGAGGTCCTCGCCGTCGATCGAGATCGATCCGATCACCACACCGTCGTCGACGACGGACCAGCTGTTGTTCACCGGGTTGCCGATCCTCGGCATGAACTCCGCCATGGCCGTGGCAACGACGCTTTCGAAGGTTGGCCCCATGCCGACGATATGACCGTGGGTGCGCCCGTGCATGCCCGCAATGTCGCCGATCATGCCGGTCTGATAGCCTTCGACGATCTCGTAGCCGGGCACCGGGACCTCCGGTGAACCTCCATGGGCCGACAGTGCCTCCGCGTAGGTCGTCAGGGCGGCCGCGACCGATTGCGCGGAAGCACCCTTGATCCGTGCCAGGGCGCCGGTGGCCTGATCGTTCCCGAAGCGATCGATCGCGGCAAAGGTTTCCCTGCCGGCCTCTGTGAGGCTGAGGCCGAAAGCGCGCCCGTCCTGTTCCAGCCGGGTCTGGCTGATCTCACCGCGCGCCTCCAGCGATTTGAGCAGTCGGCTGACCGTCGACTTCTCCAGCTTCAGCCTTGCCGCGAGTTCCTTTGCCGTCAGGCCCGGGGTGAGTCCGATTTCAAGAATGGCGTGGACGCCCGAACCGGAGAGATCCGTGCCGGCGATGGTCTTGTCGAGAAAACCGAATTCGCGAACAAGCTGCCGGGACGCTGCCCGGATTTCATTGACGACGGCGGGGGAGGGAGAGGTCATTGTTGAATTCCATATAGTTGTATTATGCAACTATATGCGCGAGGCTGGCTTGTTGCAAGGGGGTAGGCCGGAAGAACTGGAGGCATGTGTCCGGGCAAAGGAGTGACTGCAGGAAAAGGGCCTACCCTGACAGATCAAATCTGCTTGAAATCGTCATCCCGGACGGTGCAATGCGAAGATCCGGGATCAGGGAAGCCTGAGAGAAACAAATGGAAAAGGCCCATGCCTCTCCGGTCCCGGCTCGCGCTTCGCTTGGCCGGGATGACGGCGGTAAGGTTTTGAAAGCAAAAGAAAAGGCCGCCGGAAACCGGCGGCCTTCAGGCGTGTCGAAATTTTGGAATCACTCCGCCGCAAGCGGTTGTTCTTCCTGTGGAGGCTCCTTCGGCGGAACAGGCTTCGGCATCGCGACCACGGTTGCCGCGGGGCGCCGCTCTTCCGGGTTCTGTGCGGGTGCGTCCACGTCCTGCTCCGGTGCCTGTTCGATCTCGCTGCCGCCGGAACGCTTTTCCTGCCTCAGGGATCTTGCATTCCCGGCCCAGGCCCAGATTGCCTTGCCCGAGCTTAGCCACGTGCTCGGCAGGGCGATCATGACCGGGATCATCACGAGCGTCAGGATCGTGGAGAACGCAAGGCCCGAAATCACCGCCGTGGACAGCTGGATCCACCAGATCGCCGTGATGCCGCCGACCGCGATGGTCTTGGAGAGAAAGTCCAGGTTGACGGCGGTTGCCATCGGCACGAGACCGACGATCGTCGTCACCGTCGTCAGCAGGATCGGACGCAGCCGCTGCGCCGAGGTCTTCAGGATCGCGTCGAGCGGATCGAAACCGTCTTCCTTGAAGCGGTTGTAGGTGTCGATCAGGACGATGGCATTGTTGACCACGATCCCGGCCAGCGCCACGACACCCGTTCCCGTCATGATGATCGAGAACTTCTGTCCCGTCAGCATCATGCCCAGCAGCACGCCCATGACGGACATCACGACCGTCGAGAGCGTCAGGAACGTCTGGTAGAACGAGTTGAACTGCGTCAGCAGGATCATGAACATCAGGAACAGCGACGCGATCATCGCCTTCATCAGGAACTCGCCCGACTCCTTCTGGTCCTCGTCGGCCCCGCGGAACTGCAGGAAGACGTTGTTCGGGAAGGTCTGAGCGTCGAGCCAGCTGCTCAGTTCCTCGACTTTGGCGTCCACCGTGATCGGTTTGCCGTGCTCATCGAGGGCATCCTTGTCGACGGTTGCCTTCAGCATCATCGAATAGAGGCCGTCGCGGCGAACGATCGCCGACACTTTCTGTTCCGGCGCACGATGGATGAAGTTGGCAATCGGCACGAGACCGAGCGACGTCTGCAGGCGCAGCTGGTCGAACCGGTCGAGCGTGCGTTCGCTGGCCGGAAGCCGGACACGGATGTCGACTTCGTCTTCGGAGTCGGTCGGACGGTACTTGCCGATCAGGACGCCGTTGGTCACCAGCTGCACCATGTTTCCGACGGAACCGATCCCCGCCTGATAGCGGCCGGCCTGCTCGCGGTCGATGGTGATCTGCCACTCGATGCCGGGCAGGGGACGTCCGTCCTCCTGGTCGAGCAGGTGCTCCATGCCGTCCAGGTGCTCGCGAATGCGCGCGACCTGTTCCACCATCGTGTCATAGTCCGTCGACTTGACCTCCAGCTGGATGTCCTTGCCGGTCGGGGGCCCCCCCTCGATCTTGCGGGTCTCGACCTTGATGCCCGGTATCGACTTGGTGCGCTCGCGGATCTCGGCGAAGATTTCCGCGGCCTTGCGCCGGCAGCAATATTTCGCAAGCTCCATCGACATTTCACCGATCACGTCGTCCGGCTTGTCCTGGACGCCGCCGATGAATTGCGGACCGCTTCCGCCGCCCGGAGGGAAGGCTGAAGTGATGACGTTCTGGATGCCGGCGACCTGAAGGACTTCGCCTTCGACCTGCCTGACGATCTCAAGCGACTCCGCCGCCGACATGTTGCCGCGCGCGGAGACCAGTACCACAGCCTGGTCGGGTTCCTCGTCAACGAAGAACTCGACGCCGGTGGGGTTGGAGGCAAAGGAGAAGAAGATTACGGCACAGGATCCGATAACCGCCACAATGGTCAGAATGTTGCCGACCGGATTGCCCGCCAGCAGTCTCAGGTGACGGACATAGAGCCCGGTAAGACCCTTGACCGTGCCGGCATCGAAGCGGAGCTCTTCCGGTTTGCCGTTGTCCTGAGCATCGGTCTGTGACCGGAGGCCGATTGCTTTGCCCGCATCGTCGAACGTCCGCTCCAGCAGATGCACGAGTGGCGAGACGGTCTTGTAGGCGACCCAGATCGCCAGAATGCCGAGACCTATGACCGTGAGGTAGAAGCCGGTGTCGATTCCGGCCGGGGTCGCGAACACGGCAAGCGGCTCGGCGAGACCGGACAGGAAGACGAAGACGCTTTCGACGGTGTTGGTAAGCAACGCTGGCCGGGTGACCGCCAGGAAATAGGCGAAGTAGCCTGCAAATCCGACCGCGACCGCTTCGAAGGCGATCGAAACGAACGTCACCGGACGATAGCTCTTGGTCGGCTTTTCGGTTTCGTCGGCCTCAAGCTGTGCCACCCGCTGTCTGCGCCAACGCACGAACGGGCGCAGGACCAGGAACGACAGGACGCCCACCACGATGAAGGTCAGAACGGCAAGCGGTATGGCAAACGGAGCTGCGGCGAGCTGGATTGCGACATCAGGCGAGCCTATCTCGATCCCGGAAAGGATCAGGGCGACGACGCCTGCGATGAGCGCGAACATCGCTGCGAGCACGCCAGCCGCATGTCGCTCCAGGAAGTGCGTGATCACCGCGAAGATGAAGCCGGTGACCGGCAGGAACACCATCGCGGTCATGAGGGCCGCCGTCAGGACGATGATGACCATGATCGGCAGGTAGCTCATGAACTCGCCGGCAACACCCGGCCACAGCAGCATCGGCAGGAAGGCGACGAGCGTGGTCGCGGTCGAGGAGACGATCGGCCAGAACATCAGCCGGGCGGCGCGAATGTAAGCCTCGCGGTCGGCCATGCCCTCGTGGACCTTGCGGTCGGCATATTCGACCATGACGATCGCGCCGTCGACAAGCATCCCGACCGTCAGCACGAGGCCGAACATCACCATGATGTTCACAGTGTAGCCGAGCCCCGACAGGATCAGGAAGCCGACCATGAAGGAGGTCGGGATCGCAAGGCCGACAAGAAGGGCCGAGCGCATGCCGAGGGCCGCCAGAACCAGGATCATCACGAGGAAGATCGCCGTCATGATCGAGGATTGCAGCGATCCCAGAACCTCGAAGATGTTCGAGGACATGTCGAGCATGTAGTCGACCTTGATGGTCTCCGGCCATTCCTTGGTGGCCTCTTCCACCACTGCCCGGACGGCGGCATTGTTTTCGATGATGTTGGTGCCGATGCGTTTGGTGACTTCCAGCGCGATGGCCGGCTTGCCGTTGACGCGGGTATAGGAATCCGCGTCCTTGAACGTGCGCCGGATTTCGGCGACATCCCCGAGCGTGACGACGCCTTCACCCGACTGCTTGATCGGCAGGGAATAGACGTCGAGCGCGTTTTCCACCAGGCCCGGGACCTTGACGTTGAAGCGTCCCTGTCCGCCGTCGATGTAGCCGGCCGGAACGAGCTGGTTGTTGTTGGAAAGCGAGGCCAGCAGTTCCTGCTGCGTGATCGCGTAGGATTCCAGCTTTTCTGAATCGATCAGGACTTCGAGAAGTTCTTCCCGGTGCCCCTTCAGGTCGGCGGAACGGACCGTGTCGATGGCTTCGACCTGATCTTTCAGCCGGCGCGCATGCTGGTAGAGCGTGCGTTCGGGCACATTGCCGGAAAGGGCGATGGTGATGGTCGGCACCAGGGCGAAGTTCGTTTCGGCGATTGTCGGCTCTTCGGCCTCGGCGGGCAGCTTGCCCTTGGCCTGGTCGACCTTGTCGCGGACGTCCGCCAGGGCCTCGTCCTTGTCGAAGGAAATGTCGAACTCCAGGATGATCCCCGCGTGGCCTTCCGAGGCGACGGCGGTGATCTCCTTGAGGCCGTCCAGCCCGCGCAGTTCCGTCTCCATCGGACGCACGAGCAACCGCTCGGCGTCCTCGGGGGAGATGCCCTGCTGCGCGATGGAAACGTAGAACACCGGGACGTCGATGTCCGGGCTGTCTTCCTTCGGGATGTTGATGTAGCTGACGATCCCCGCGATCAGCAGGGCTATCATCAGCACAAAAACCGTTTTCGGGCGCCGGAGGACGCCTTCGAGCATGTCGATCATTGGCTGACCTCCGCGGTATCAAGAACGGGTTCCACGGTCTCGCCGTCACCGACATATTCCTGGCCGACGACGATCACCGAGACTTCCTCCGGAAGCCCGCCGACCCAGATCCCGTCCTTTTCGCCGCCAAGGACCCTGGCCGGGTAGAAGACGGTCTTGTTGTCGCCATCCACGGCGCGAATGCCGACCTGGCCGGCGTCATTCAGTGTGAGGATGGCCGGGGAGATCTTGTGGGCCTTTTCCTTCGGCAGCGGCAACCGGGTGACCGCCGTGACGCCGTCACGGGCCTTGCCGTCGGGATTGGGCAGTTCCACCTCGACGCGGAACGTGCGCGTGTCCGGATTGGCGGACGGCGAGATGTAGCGCACGTGCCCCTCCAGGGTCTCGCCGGTCACGAGCCGGACTTCCGCCGGCATGTCGAGCGAGATCTGTCCGATGTTGAGCTCCGAGACCTGACCGATGGCAATCATCGGGTTGGAGTCCACGACGGTCGCGCAGATGTCGCCCTGGCTCAGTTGCGCGCCGATTTCAGCCATCGGGCTTTCAATCACGCCGTCGATCGGCGAGCGGATGATCGTGCGGTCCAGTTCGAGCTCGGCCTCTTTCAGCCGGGCCTGGGCGGCGTCCAGCTGGGCCTGCGTTGCCGCCGCCCTGGTCTGCGCCGTGAAACCCTTGGTGGCCAGTTCCGAGGCTGCCGAGTTGTCCAGTTTCGCCTGTGCAAGGGCTGCCTTGGCTTCCAGGATGCTTGCTTCGCGGGTGCCGCGATCCAGCTCGCACAGAATGTCGCCAGCGGAAACGTGCGCGCCCTCGCGAACGGGGCGCTTCACCACGTCGTCGGTGGTTTCGGACCGCACGGCGACCTTGGCTTCCGCTTCGGTCCGCCCGCGGACTTCAAGCACGGCCTGGCGGTCCTGGGCAGACAGGTGCACGACCTTCACGCGGAAGACGCCATTGGCTCCCTCGGCAATGCGTTCGGACGGAGCCGGCGTCGCGTTTTCACCGGTCCCCACGCCGCCGACGACCACGGTGCCGCTGGACATCCACACGCCGATTGCCGCCGTGAGGCCAGCAGCCATAATGTAGGAAAACTTCACGTTCATATGTAATTACTCCAAAACGTCCTGCTTACTCGGCCGCCGCCGCTACGGGCTTGGCTGCGTCTTCGGCAATCTTGATCAGGGCCTCGCCGTGTTCTTCCAGGTAGGCGAGGGTGAAATTCAGGCAGGTAAGGCCATAATTGTTGGTCCAGGCGGAGCCCGGGTGGGGGCAGGTGCATTCCTTGATGGCTTCGTTCAGAAGCCGGAGTTCCTCGCGCAACTGGGCCTTGCGGCGTTCCACCGCCCTGCGGACGACATCGGCGGGCAATTCGGCCGCATTCAGGGCGATCAGCAGGAAGGGGGATTTGAAAGTATCCGGAGCCTGCGGTTCACAGAGCGAGTTGATAAACTCCTCCCGCCCGGCTTCGGTGATGGAATAGACCTTCTTGGCGGGCTTGCCCGACTGAGGTTCTTCCCGCACGGTGACCATCCCTTCCGACTCCAGCCGGGCCAGGGCAGGGTAGATCGAACCGAAACTGGCATCATCGAAGTAGCTGAACCGCCCTTCGGTGGACTCCTTCCGGATTTCATATCCGGTGGCATCTCCGAAGGACAGGATCGCAAGGCAGAGGCTGCGTACGCTCATTGTCTTCTCCACGCGCGGGAGCGTCCTCCCGGCTCGGCGACCTGTCTTCAGGCCCGCCGCGACGACGCCGAACCTGGCGCAGGCAGACCTGTAAAAATTACCATATGCTGGTTAGATATATCGAACAAATATAGGTCTTCTGGGCTGTAATCAAGAGTGCGCCGCACAAATTCTGGCTGTCGGCGAACGATGAATCCCTTTTACCCAGGAATGAGGGGTGTCGTTCTTATTGACAGGTTGTTGCCCACCGGCAAGGCGGGTTAGTCTGATCCAGTAATTTCGCAACCGCGGCGAGCGGAGGAAATCCCATGATCCGGTTTGACAGGGCTATCAGGAACAACAAGGTTTTCCGCCGTCTGAACCTGCCGGCAGATCCCCTGTTCCGGTTGCTGATTGTCAATGGCCTTGCGGGGCTGGCGATTACCGTCCTCGTTCTTGCCGGTATCTTCCTCACCAATATCGGAAACCTGCGCGTCCTCGTGTCCACTTCCAGCGACCCGTTTGTTCCTGTCGTTCTGCTGGCCTGTGGTCTGGCCGTCACGCTCGGATCCGTCGTTATAGGTTCGGCGATCATGCTGGTTGGCGACACCCCGCCGCCGGCAGGAGGTGGAGGGCACAGGTCCCGCGAATCATATCCTGCAAGTCGGATGCAGCCGGTCCGGGTGCCTGTGGCGGTCCGTCCCGAGAGGCGGACCAGGCACTGAAGGTCCCGTATTTTCCAGTCGGAATGTGATGAGTCAACGCCCCTGAACTTCGGTCGGCGCATGTGCCTTGACCGGGGCCGTCGTCCGGTGTTTGAAGTCGGCGAAGACGATCATGACGGCGGCAACCAGGATCAGCAGCAGTCCTGCTGACGAAAGCCTCATTTCCCTGTCCTTTCGTTCGCACCGCCCCCCGGCCGGTTTCGCCGGATATAGGGAGTGGTTTCTAAGGCCCCGGTAACATCACCGATAAAATTTTATGCATTGGCATTACTGACAGTGGCATGCACCCGCTATGCGCGAGTGTGATCCTTCCCTGAAACGGAAAGATGGCGGAAATCCGCGGTTTCCAGAAACCCATGTCGTCGACGGGTTAACCATGATCCCTAAAATTTGCCTTGAAACAGAAGCCCTCCGGTTGCGGGGAACGATTGCTTGGCTTACGACCTTAGAATGATTAAGAAATTGTTAACCAATACCTAAGGTTGTTATGCGCTATTTCGTTCGAAACTGGAGCGTCCTCGTGTTCTCTCTTATCTCGATCCTTGCGGGGCTCGCTGTCGCGACCGGTCCCGACAGGGCGACGGGATTGATGCGGGCCGTGGTTGCCGATGCGGTGGAGCTGCGGGATCTTTTGCAGGAAAGCGGCCGCGAGATCAGCCGGGTGGATGTCGGTACGGCGATCGATGAAGCCAAGTCGATTTATGTCGCGATGGTGCGCATGCCGAGCATGCTGTTCGAACGGCTGGCCGATCAGCTTGACAGGGTCGCGAGGCAGGCTTCAAGACGCAGGCAGGCCCGGTTGACGGCGCCGGTAGGAACCTGGCAGCCTGTGCCGGACCACCGGGTTGTCCATTCGGATGCCCCTTTCAATGTCAGCTTGAACTGAATTTTCAGGCGCGCCTCCTGAGGGAAACAGGGGCGTGCGACGATCCTCTTCGCCTCAGACCGCAGCCAGGGCCAGCGCGATCCCCTGGCCCACGCCGATGCACATGGTGGCGAGAGCCAGTTTTCCACCCCGCCGGTTCATTTCCAGCGCTGCCGTGCCGGTGATGCGCGCGCCCGACATGCCGAGCGGATGGCCGAGGGCGATTGCCCCGCCGTTTGGGTTCACATGGTCTCCGTCCTCGGGAAGGCCGAGATCGCGCAGGACGGCGAGCGCCTGTGCGGCGAAGGCCTCGTTCAACTCGATCACGTCGAATTCTGCCAGGGCAATACCGTGACGGGCGCATAGCTTGCGCGTCGCCGGGGCAGGTCCGAGCCCCATGATCCGCGGTGGAACCCCGGCGGTCGCGCCACCGACGACGCGGGCAATCGGCCTGAGGCCATGTTTTTCAACGGCGGCTTCGGAGGCAATCAGCAGGGCAGCGGCGCCGTCATTCACCCCGGACGCGTTGCCGGCGGTCACCGTACCGTTCTCTCGGAAGGGCGCCTTGAGGCCTGCAAGCGAGTCCGCGGTGGTGTCCGGGCGCGGGTGTTCGTCCGCGCCGACCAGAATCGGGTCGCCCCTTCGCTGCGGGATCATCACCGGCACGATTTCCTCGGCAAACCGGCCGCTTTCCTGTGCTCCGGCGGCTTTTTGCTGGCTGCGGAACGCAAAAGCATCCTGGTCCCGCCGTGATATCGAGAAGTCCTCCGCCACATTCTCTGCGGTTTCGGGCATGGAATCGATGCCGTACTGGCTTTTCAGCAGCGGATTGACGAAGCGCCAGCCGATGGTGGTGTCGAATATTTCGGCATCGCGCGAATAGGCGGACTCGGCCTTGGGCATGACGAAGGGAGCCCGGGACATGCTTTCCACGCCGCCCGCGACTGCGAGATCCATTTCGCCGGCCTTAATGGCGCGGGCGGCGGTCATGACAGCGTCCATGCCCGATCCACACAGCCGGTTGAGCGTCAGTCCCGGAACCGTGTCGGGAAGCCCGGCCAAGAGGGCGGACATGCGGGCGACGTTGCGGTTGTCCTCACCGGCCTGGTTGGCGCATCCCAGAAACACGTCATCGACCGCTGTCCAGTCCGTGTCCGGATTGCGCTCCATCAGCGCTTCGATCGGGATCGCTCCCAGGTCGTCGGCACGCACCGAGGAGAGCATGCCGCCGTACCGCCCGATCGGTGTGCGGACGTAATCGCAGATGAAAACGTGGTGCATGGCTTCTTCCCCGGTCGTGCTCGTCTACCGCCGAGCGGCCAGGCCAGACCGTCGGCCGATTTGCGGAAGTGTTGCCGGATTTCTCCGTCGAGGCAAGAACTTGCGACCGGAAGAGAAGCCTCGCTCAGGGCGTGCCTGCGGCGGCCGAGTGGCGCAGGATGTCGTCTTCTTGGAGATAGGTTCCCGACTGCACCTCGATCATGCGAACCGGAATCCGGCCCGGATTGCGCAAGGTGTGCCGGGCGCCGAGCGGCACATAGGCGGACTGGTTTTCCGTCAGCAGGCTGGTTTTGCCGTCGATGGTGACCTCCACCGTTCCCGACACGACGATCCAGTGTTCCGCCCGGTGCAGGTGACTTTGCTGGCTGAGCTGCATGCCCGGTTTGATCATCATCGACTGGACCGCAAACCGGTCGCCGGAACTGATGCGCTCCGTATAGCCCCAGGGCCGGTAGGCGCGCGGATGCCGTTCCGCTTCCTTCCGGTTTTCGGCCTTGAGCTGCTCGACCACGGTCTTGACGTCCTGGGCCTTGTCCTTGTGCGCCACCAGTACGCTGTCCGTGGTGGCGATCACCATCACGTCCTCCAGTCCGATGACGGACACCAGCCCGTGTTCCGCCAGGGCCAGGCAATTCCTGCTGTCAAGGAAGCGGGCGTCGCCGAGAGTGGAATTTCCGGCGCCGTCCTTCGGCAGCACGGTCCAGATTGCGGACCAGGAGCCGAGATCGTCCCAGTCCGGCGACACCGGCGCGCAGGCGACGTTGGTCGCCTTTTCCATGATCGCGTAGTCGATCGAGATATTGGCGAGCTTTTCGAAGCTGTCCTTGTCGAGGCGGGTGAAATCCAGATCGCTGTGCCGCGTTTGCATGACCGCCGAAACGTCTTCGAACATGTCCGGTTGATGGCGCTTGAACGCCTCGATCATCGTCTGCGCGGCATAAAGGAAGATGCCTGCGTTCCAAACATAGCCGCCATCCTTCAGAAACGCTTCGGCGCGAGCCAGGTCCGGCTTTTCGATAAAGGCTTCCACAGGGCGCACGGCGTCCGTACCCGGGGCCACCTTGATGTAGCCGTATCCTGTGTTCGGTTCCGTCGGCGTGATCCCGAAGGTGACAATGTCGCCCCCGCGCGCCGCATCCCGGGCTGAAAGGACGGCCTCGATGAACACTTCTTCCTTCTGGATGAGATGGTCGGAAGGGAGTAGCAGGATGAGTGCGTCCGGATCGGTTTCGGCGGCGATCATCGCCGCCATCAGCGCAGGTGGTGCCGTGTTGCGTCCGACCGGCTCCAGGACGATCGAATTGGCCGCGATGCCAAGCTCGGACAGCTGTTCACCGATGAGAAACCGGTGATTGTTGCTGCCAATGACGATCGGAGCGGAAAACCCGTCGCGGTTCACGCGCCTGCAGGTCTTCTGAAAGAGGCTTTCGCCGCCGAACAGCGGCAGAAACTGCTTTGGCCGGTCCGGCCGCGACAGCGGCCAGAGTCGCGTTCCGACACCGCCGGACAAGATGCATGGAAAAATCATGGGCTCTTCCTGAAGTCTTTGCCTTGGTTCAGGCCCGGATCCCGCGTCCGGTCGGCCTGTCTTTCGGGCTGGACCGTAAACATCGCCGAGGTGTGTTGCAAGAACCTGACTTGACGTCTAATTATGTAATAACGTAACACCGGTGTCGCCGTTCCGGCCATGCCGAACATCTCTGGGGACTGATGAAAAATTCGCAAACGCCGCTGGTACAGCTGACGCAGGCCGGTATTCGCAAAGGGGCCGACTGGCTGGTGCGCGGCGTCGACCTGACGGTTTCACCCGGTGAGATCGTTACCCTGATCGGCCCGAACGGGTCGGGCAAGTCCACGACAGCGAAGCTGGCACTCGGCATACTGAAGCCGAGCGAAGGCAGTGCTGTCCGGCGCCCCGGCCTGACGGTCGGCTACGTGCCGCAGAAACTGGCGATAGACTGGACACTGCCGCTCACCGTCCAGCGCTTCCTCAGGCTGACCAATCCCCTGACGGAAGCCGACAGCCGCAAGGCCCTGGCACGGACCGGGGCCGAACGGCTGCTGCACGCCGAGATGCGCAACCTTTCCGGCGGCGAGTTGCAGCGGGTCATGCTGGCCCGGGCAATCGCCCGCAACCCGGACCTGCTGGTGCTGGACGAGCCGGTTCAGGGCGTCGACTACGCCGGAGAGATCGAGATCTACGACCTGATTTCCGCGATCCGGGGAACGCTTGGATGCGGTATCCTCATGATTTCCCATGACCTTCACGTGGTCATGGCCGCGGCCGACCAGGTGATCTGCCTGAACGGCCATGTCTGTTGCCGGGGAACCCCGTCCGAACTCAGCACGAACGAGAATTACCATGCGCTGTTCGGACGGCGGGGCGAGACGGCACTGGCGGTCTACGAACATCATCACGACCACGTCCACCTGCCGGACGGCAAGGTCCGGCACGCCGACGGTACAGTCTGCGAGGCCTGTCCCGGCGAACGTCACGGGCATGACCATGACCGTGACCATGACCATGGAAAGATCATAGCTACGGAGCCGGGTGAAAAGGGCGGTCTGACCAATGTTGGATGATTTCTTCACGCGCGCGCTCATCGCCGGCGTCGGGGTCGCGCTGGTGGCGGGCCCCCTCGGCTGTTTCATCATCTGGCGCCGGATGTCCTATTTCGGCGACACGCTTTCCCATGCGGCTCTCCTGGGCGTGGCCATGTCCCTGCTTCTGGATATCAACACGACGCTGGCCGTCGGCGGCGTTTCCATCCTGCTGGCGATCCTGCTTGTGGGGTTGCGGCGCAGCGGGACACTGTCGTCCGATGCGCTGTTGGGGTTGCTGTCCCATTCGGCGCTGGCCCTGGGGCTTGTGTGCCTTGCCTTCATGAGCTGGGTGCGTGTCGACCTGCTCGGACTGCTCTTCGGCGACATCCTCTCGGTGACGAAACTCGACATTGCCATGATCTATGGCGGCGGCGGGCTCGTGCTCGCCGTCCTTGCGGTCATCTGGCGCCGGCTGTTCGCGGCAACGGTCAGTCCCGACCTGGCGGCGGGCGAGGGACTTCAGCCGGACCGGTCCGAACTGGTCTTCATACTGCTGACCGCCGTCGTGATCGCCATTTCCCTCAAGATTGTCGGAGCCCTCCTGATTACGGCGTTGTTGATCATTCCGGCTGCAACCGCCCGCAGGTTAGCCGTTTCACCTGAACAGATGGCCGTCATCGCAGCCATCGCGGGAGCGATTGCGGTCGTCGCCGGGCTGCAGGCTTCGCTCCATTACGATACGCCGTCGGGGCCGTCGATCGTGGTCGCCGCGATGGCCCTGTTTTCCGTCAGCCTCGTTCCGGCAGGGCTCCTGGCCGGCCGGAGGAGGACAAAAACGAGAGGAGACCGCCCATGATCTCACACGCACATCCCGAGCTGACGAAAAACCAGGCGCTGGTCTTCGGCTCTCTTTCAAAGTCAGGCGGCCCGCTGACGGCCTACGCGATCCTGGATCTCCTGCGCGACAGCGGGTTCCGGGCGCCGCTCCAGGTTTATCGGGCGCTCGACAAGCTGGTCGAATACGGGATGGTGCACCGCCTCGAAAGCCTCAATGCCTTTGTCGCCTGCTCGCACAAGGACTGCTCTGGTCACGGCTCGGCGGCCTTCGCGATCTGCGAGACCTGCGGCTGCGTCGCCGAATTCACACCGGACGAGGCGATCGGCCTGCTGAAGGCCTGGACTGAGAAACAGCAGTTTCATCTTTCCAGGACGACGATCGAATTGCGCGGAACCTGCAAGACCTGCATGACCGCAAGCTAGAACGCGGACCTTTCTTATCCATCGCGGGCAATAGCCGTTGCGGGCGCTCTTCAGGCCTCCTATGTTCCGCTCACAACATGGACAATTGTGCTTATGGTCCGTTGAACGGATTGAGGGAGGGCGGACATGGTCTATTTGATTGCCGGGCTGATCCTGTTTTTTGGAATTCACAGCCTGCCGATGGTTCCGGCAACCCGGTCGGGGCTGAAGGCGAAACTGGGTGAAAGCGGCTACAAGGGCCTGTTCGCGGTGGCCTCGGCCATCGGCTTCGCACTGATCGTCTACGGCTACGGTGCCGCACGCTCCGACGGCTCGCCGCTGCTCTATGATCCTCCCGTCTGGATGCGGCATGTCACCATGCTGCTGATGCTCCCGGTATTCGTTTTCCTGATCGCAGCCTATGTACCCTGCAGGATCAAGGCGGCTCTCAAGCATCCGATGCTCGTGGCGATCAAGGCCTGGGCGCTTGCACATTTGCTGGCGAACGGTGATCTGGCGTCCGTTCTCCTGTTCGGTGGTTTTCTGATATGGGCGGTCGTGGACCGGATCTCGCTGAAGCGCCGCGGGCCGGGAGCCGGGCAACTGCCGTTTGTCACCGGCAGGGCGGGGCCGATGTCCGATATCGGCGTGATTCTGGCCGGGCTTTTGGTCTATGGACTGTTCGTCTGGAAGCTGCACCCGCTGCTGATCGGAGTGCCGGTGGTTTGATTTCCGGCAGGAAGACGAGAATTTCCTGCAGAAATACGGCTTTTCGGCGCAGATTGCCCCACTTGCGCCACGAAGGGCGTTTTAAAGCCCCAACAGGGAATTGCCCGAAACGGATCAAATGGATAATGTGCGCCACTCAATCAGGGGCGAGGCCCGGCGTTTGGGCCGGTCCGACAGAGTGAATGCAGGAACAAGACACGCATGTCTGATATTTTTCGTGAAGTCGATGAAGATATCCGCCAGGAAAAATACCGTCGGCTTTGGGACCGTCTGGGTCCGTGGGTGATCGGCGTTGCGGTCTTGATTGTTGTCGGCACGGGCGGCTACCGCGGTTGGCTCTATTTGCAGGAAAAGCAATCCCAGAGCGCCGGTGACAAGTTCTTCGAAGCGGTGAGGCTGTCAGAGGCGGAAAACTATCAGGAAGCCGCTGCGCTCTACGGCGAGCTCGAGACGGCGATCGGCGGGTATCCGGCCCTTGCAAGGCTCCGGCAGGCTACGGACCTGGCGAACGCCGGCAAGACCGCGGAGGCCCTGGCCGAATTCGATGCGATCGCGGCCGACAGCAACCTGATGGACGCCATGAGGGATGTCGCATCGATCCGGGCCGGCTACCTGGCCGTGGACAGTGAAGGCTATTCCGCCGTTGCCGACAGGGTCGAGCCGTTGACGGCGGATACGGGCCCGTTTCGTGCAGCAGCACGTGAACTTCTTGCTCTAAGTGCCTGGAAAAGCGGTGATGTCGAAGAAGCGCGCAAGTGGCTTGCTGCGCTTGAGGAAGATCCGGAAACGCCGGCGGATGTCAGCCGCCGCACCGGGCTCCTGGCTGATGTGATCCGCTCTGCCAACGGGGCGCCTGCGGCGGACAGCGAAGGAAACAACTAAGTGAGATTAGCGACCGTTTTTTCGAGCCGGCGCGGATTGCTGGGCGCTTGTGTCCTGTCGCTTGCGGTGGCTGGATGCGGCTCGGTGAGCGAATTTACCGAGAGCGTCAATCCGTTCGGCCATGAAAAGACCCTTCCCGGGGAACGCCAACCTGTGTTTGACGGTGCGGATCCGGCGGCGCTGGCGCTTGGCGAGGCCGCGAAGGTCGGTCCTGCCACCGGCGGCCAGACCTGGACGACCGCAGGTGGCGGCCTGACAAACGATCCGGGTAACGTCGCGATCTCCGTATCCGGCAGCAAGTCCTGGCGCTCGCAGGTCGGCTCCTCCGGCCGCGGCCTGACATCGTCAGCGCTCCGGGTCTCCGCGCGCCCGGTCAGCGACGGCAGCCGGATCTTCATCTACAAGCCCAACGGGGAAGTGGTCGCGCTGTCGACCGCCGGAGGTCGCCTTTGGACGCAGAACCTGCGACCCGAGGGCGAGCGTGACGTCGGACCGGGCGGCGGTGTCGCCGTTGCGGACGGTGTGGTCTATGCCGCGACCAGCTACCGACAGATGGCCGCACTCGAAGCCGGGTCAGGGCGTATCCTCTGGACGGCCGACCTGGACACGCCCGCCCGTGGCGCCCCGGTCGCCGGCGCCGGGCACATCTTCGTGGTGTCGCAGTCCAATGAAGTCTATGCGCTGTCTCAATCCGACGGCAGCGTGGCGTGGACCTATGCCGGCGTCGAGGAGACCGCGGGTCTCCTGTCGGCTGCCAATCCCGCCATTTCCGGCAATCGCGTGATCGTTCCGTTCTCCTCGGGAGAAGTCATGGCGATCGATATCAAGACCGGCGAACCGGCCTGGGTAGACGGCGTTGCGCGCGGCTTCCGCACCCTTGCGGTGTCGGGCCTTGCAGATGTGTCCGCGAGCCCTGTCGTTTCCGGCAACACAGTTTACGCAACAGGTGTGGCCGGACGCACGGTGGCCGTGGACATCCGCACAGGCCAGCGCCATTGGGAACAGGACCTCGGCAGCGTCCATACACCGGTCGTTTCCGGTGGCGCGCTGTTCATGGTCGACCTGGACGACCGCATGGTCGCGCTCAGCCTGAAGTCCGGCGAAACGCTGTGGGCGACCTCGCTGCCCCGGCCGGACAAGAAGAAGAAACGCCGCAACTGGGCCGGCCCTGTTCTTGCGAACGGGACACTGGTTGCGTTCTCGAGCGACGGTCAGATCGCCATGGTTGACGCCTCGTCGGGGAAAATCATGTTGACGCAGCGGACCAATACGGATGTCTATGTGGCACCGATCGTCGCCGGTGGACGCGTCGTCGTCCTCAGCGGCAATGACGGGGTCGCCGCGTTCAACTAAGAAACGCGCGTCTCCCGGAACGGGAAGAGGCGCATCAACACTAAGAATTCGGGCAACCGGTCTTCAGGTGAGAACCTGGATGCCGGTTGTTCTGGCATTCAAGGAAGGGCCTCAGGATCCTCAGTGGACCCTGGAGAGGCCCGCCTGTCAGGAGTAACTGCTGTGGGCGCTACAGTCGCCATCATCGGACGGCCGAATGTCGGCAAGTCCACGCTTTTCAATCGCCTTGTCGGCAAACGCCTGGCGCTGGTCGACGACACCCCGGGTGTAACCCGCGACCGGCGTCCGGGCGACGCGCGCCTCGGCGATCTGCGTTTCACCATCGTCGACACCGCGGGTCTCGAAGAGGCCGACAGGAATTCGCTGGAAGGGCGCATGCGCCGGCAGACAGAGGAAGCCATCGAAACTGCCGACGCGGTTCTCTTCCTGATCGATGCCCGGGCCGGCGTGACCCCGCTCGATGCGCATTTCGCGGAAGTTGCCCGCAAGACCACCCGCCCGGTGATCCTTCTGGCCAACAAGGCGGAAGGCCGGGCAGGGGAATCCGGCCTTTACGAGTCCTATGCGCTCGGCCTTGGCGATCCGATTGCAATTTCCGCCGAGCACGGCGAGGGCCTTGCCGACCTTTATGACGCGCTGAAACCATACGTGGACCAGATCAACGCGGAAGAAGAGGCAAAACGCGAGGAAGCGGTCACCAATATCGACGTCGACGAGGACGGCGAGATTGTCGAGGAGGACGAGCCGGTCGGCACGCGCGAGCGGCCCCTGCGCGTCGCCATCGTCGGCCGTCCGAATGCCGGCAAGTCCACGCTGATCAACCGCATGCTCGGCGAAGACCGCATGCTGACGGGCCCGGAGGCCGGCATCACGCGCGATTCCATCTCCGTTGACTGGACCTGGCGCGACCGGCACATCAAGTTGTTCGACACGGCCGGGATCCGCAAGAAGGCCCGCGTCCAGGAAAAGCTGGAAAAGCTGTCCGTCGCCGATGCCCTGCGCGCGATCAAGTTCGCCGAAGTGGTCGTCGTGACGCTTGACGCGACCATGTCTTTCGAGAAACAGGACCTGCAGATCATCGATCTCGTCGCGCGCGAAGGCCGCGCCCTGGTGATCGCGATCAACAAGTGGGACCTGGTCGAGGACCGGGAAGCGGCCTGGAAGAAGATCCGGGACGCCAACGAGCGCTATTTCAATCAGATCCGCGGCGTTCAGATTGCCACCTTGTCCGGTCTTCAGGGGCAGGGCATCGACCGGCTGGTCGAGAGCGTCTTCACCGCCTATGAGGCATGGAACGCGCGCGTCTCAACGGCCAAGCTGAACCGCTGGCTGGAACGGGTGACGGTAAACCATCCGCCGCCTGCCGTGGCCGGGCGCCGCGTGCGGCTGCGCTACATGACCCAGGCCAAGACGCGTCCGCCGCATTTTGTGGCCTTCGCCTCCAGGCCGGAGCAGTTGCCCGAAAGCTATACGCGCTATCTGGTCAACTCCCTCCGCGAAACGTTCAACATTCATGGCACGCCCATTCGCCTGTCCTACCGCAAGGGGGAGAACCCCTATGCGACCAAGAAGAAGCGAAAGATCCAGTAACCGCGCCCGTTCCGCTTTCCTCGTTCCCGGGCGCGTCCTCGCGCCGCGGGGATCCTATTGTCCGCCAGTACCTTTGAAGGAGTTTTCGATGTCACTAGAACGGCTTGATTTTGCCGTAGCCCTTGCCCGCAAGGCAGGCGAACTCGGACTGGAGTATTTCCGCAAGCTGGACACCCTCACGGTGACGCAGAAGGGACATCAGGACCTTGTTTCGGAAGCTGACCGCAATGTGGAGACGCTGATCCGCAAGGAACTTGCCGAGCACTATCCCGATGACGGTATTCTTGGCGAAGAACATGGCATGGAGGAAGGCGCGTCCGGCTTCACCTGGGTCACCGATCCGATCGACGGCACAGCGAATTTCGTCGCCGGCATTCCGCAATGGTGCGTCATCATCGCCTGCGTCCATCAGGGCCAGGTGATCGTCGGCGTCATTCACGATCCCGTTGCCAACGAAACTTTCACCGCCGCGGCCGGCCAGGGCGCTTTCCTGAACGGAAAGCCGATCAGGTGTTCGGCGAGCCAAAGCCTTTCCAACGGTTCCGTCGGCGTCGGCTTCAACGGCCGGACCGCGATCACGGATGCGGTCAATGTCGTCGGCGCTCTGGTTTCCAAGGGTGGGGTCTTCTTCCGCAACGCGTCCGGCGGCTTGATGCTGGCCTACGCGGCTTCAGGCCGACTGATCGGCTATGTGGAGTCCCATATGAACGCCTGGGATTGCCTGGCGGGCATGCTGATCACCAGCGAAGCAGGCGGAATGGTCCTGGAACAGGACATCAACCGGGCACTCTACCACGGGGCCCGCGTTGTTGTCGGGGCTCCTGGCGTCTTCAAGGACCTGAAGGAAATCGCCGAGAGCTCCTTTGCTCCGTTCGAGGCTGCGTAGACTTTCTCCGCACGCCTGAAACGAAAAGAGCCCCGCCAGTGCGGGGCTCTTTTTATTGTCATAGGCATCCGGTCCGGGGGCAGGGGGGCTCTCAGTAAGTCATCCATTCGCGGCAGACCCGGTCGTAGAGCTTGCCCGTCTCCAGGACCTCCGGCTTGACCAGTTCCAGAAGTTCGCCGGCAACCAGTTCGGGCGATGGCAGGTTTTCCGGAGCTTCGCCGGGCATCGCCTTGGCGCGTAGGCCGGTCCGGGTGGGGCCGGGATCGGCCAGGTTGATCTTCATGGCGGTCTTCAGGCTTTCATGCGCCCAGGTTCTTGCCATCGACTCGACCGCCGCCTTGCTGATCGACTGCAGCCCCCAGAAGGCGGTGCAGGTCTGCGCCTGGTGAGAGGTCAGGAACAGGGCGCGGCCTGCGTCCGACTGGCGCAGCAGCGGGTCGAGGGAGCGGATCAGGCGCCAGTTGGCCGTCACGTTGACGGCCATGACCTTGTCGAAATCCTTCGGGCCGATATGACCGATCGGCGAGAGAACGCCGAGCATGCCGGCGTTGCCGATGAGAATGTCGAGTTTCTTCCAGCGTTCGAAGATCGCAGCCCCAAGCCGGTCCAGGGCGTCGAAATCGGTCAGGTCGAGGGGAACCAGCGTCGTCTGGCCGCCGGCCGCCTTGATCTCGTCGTCGAGCTCCTCGAGGCCGCCGACCGTGCGCGCCAGTGCGATGACATGCGCACCGCGCTCTCCGAGCTGTCTTGCGATCTGATAGCCAATGCCGCGGGAGGCGCCGGTCACGAGGGCGACCCGGCCTTCGAAGTCTTTCTGCATGAATTCCTCTTGGATCATCGCGCTTCCCCGCATCTCTGCGGAAAAGCGCCGATGCTGATCGTCCTAGCCGACTTCCACGAGACGCGGCGGGCTGACGAAGTCCTGGTCCTCGGAAAGGTCGGTGAGCGGCGTCGGATAGTCGCCGGTGAAGCAATGGTCGGTGAACTGCGGGTTTTCGTCGTCGCGGCCGTCATAGCCCATGGCCTTGTAGATGCCGTCGACCGACAGGAACGCCAGGCTGTCCGCACCGATATAGGCCCGCATTTCCTCAAGCCCGTATTTCGCCGCCAGCAGCTTTTCCCGCACCGGGGTGTCGATGCCGTAATAGTCGGAGTAGCGGATCGGCGGGCTGGCGAGGCGGAAGTGAACTTCCTTGGCACCGGCTTCGCGGATCATCTGCACGATCTTGACCGAGGTGGTGCCGCGCACGAGGCTGTCGTCCACGAGAACCACGCGCTTGCCTTCGATCTGCGCCCGGTTGGCAGAGTGCTTCATCTTCACACCGAGCGCGCGGATCTGCTGGGTCGGTTCGATGAAGGTCCGGCCGACATAGTGGTTGCGGATGATGCCGAGCTCGAAGGGAACGCCGCTCTCCTGGCTGTAGCCGATGGCGGCCGGAACACCGCTGTCGGGTACCGGGACGATCACGTCCGCGTCCAAGTGGGATTCCCTGGCCAGCTGTCGGCCCATTTCCCGGCGCACGTCATAGACGCTGCGGCCGCCGACGATGGAGTCGGGCCGGGAGAAATAGATGTATTCGAAGATGCACGGCCGTGCCGGGCGCTTGCCGAAGGGGAAGAAGGATTCGATCCCCGTGGTGGAGCAGACGATGACTTCGCCGTTTTCCACTTCTCGGATGAACTTCGCGCCGATGATGTCGAGCGCGCAGGTTTCCGACGCCAGGATCGGCGCGCCGTTGAGATCGCCGAGCACCAGCGGCCGGATGCCCAGCGGGTCGCGTGCACCGATGAGCTTCTTGGCCGTCAGCGCCACCAGCGAATAGGCGCCTTCCATCTGGGTGATCGCCTCGACGAAGCGGTCGACGATCTTGGACTTGCGCGAGCGGGCGACAAGCTGGAGCACCACTTCCGAGTCCGACGTGGACTGGCAGATTGCCCCGTCGCGGATCAGTTGCCGGCGCAGGGTGAGGGCGTTTGTGAAGTTGCCGTTGTGGCAGACAGCGATGCCGCCGCCGTCGAGTTCGGCAAACAGCGGCTGGACGTTCCGCAAGATCGTCTCGCCGGTCGTGGAATAGCGCACATGGCCGACGGCGGCCTTGCCTGTCAGCCGGCCGATCGTGTCGGCATCGGAGAAATGGTCGCCGACGAGGCCGAGATGGCGTTCGGCGCGGAACTGTTCATTGTCGTAGGTGACAATGCCGGCCGCTTCCTGTCCGCGGTGCTGCAGGGCGTGCAGGCCGAGGGCGGTCAGGGCGCTTGCGTCTTCGTGGCCGAGGATGCCGAAAACACCGCATTCTTCCCGCAAGGTGTCCGCATTGATGTCAAACGGCTCGTGCACTTCGGTTCCGCCAGTCATGGCGAACACTCCTTCCGTTCTGGCCGGCCTCAAGGGGCTGCCTTGGTCTTTGGATCTGCATCCCCGCGTTCACCTCAACGCGGAACGGGTCTTGTGACAGGGCTGATGCCGACGCGCGGCGTCAGTTGCTGTCAGTCGTCAGCTGCTGGAGCCCCTGACGCTCGGAATCGCTATAGGCCGGCTCTTCCGCCGGGGCGCCGGCGTTGTCGCCGGTCAGGTTCTTGTCACGCAACTTTTCCAGGATCGCCTTTTCCGGGTCTTCCGGCAGAACAGCCACGAGGCGCTCGCCGATGGACATGAGGATCGGGCGGGACTTGGCCGTCAGCACCCAGTCCGGCTGTTTTTCGGGCTGGACGAACCAGTTGAAGAACATCATCGCCACGACGACCAGAAGAAGCCCGCGCACCGCGCCGAAGACAAAGCCGAGTGTCCGGTCAAGCGCACCGATCCGGCTGTCCAGCACGAAATCGGAAATCCGCATGGTGATATAGCTTACCACGATCAGCGTGACCAGAAAGACGGCTGCGGCAGAGACGCCCATGGCGACCAGGTCATGCGATATATATTGCTTCGTGTAGGGAAGGACACGCTCGTAGAGCAAAAACGCCGCCGCAGCTGCCGCAACCCATGAAACGATGGAGAGGACTTCCCGGACAAATCCGCGGATCATCGCTAGGATCGCCGAAATGAACATGATGGCCAAGAGGACTCCGTCCAGCAGCGTAATCGGCATGTTCCTGAAAAATCCTCTGTCTGGCGTCCTTGAAACGCTCTGAAACCTTCAGTTCAAACCCGCGCCCATCATGCGTCAATTGCCCCCTGAAGCACTAGCCTCAGCCGAGAGTTTGGCAACAAAGTCCCCAAGTTCCGGCAGTCCCGTCGTCTTGAAGGACGAGGCCGCACTGTCCTTGAGGTTGCCCTCGGGGCAATAAGCCTGATCGAAGCCGAGTTTCTCCGCTTCCTTCAGCCTGGATTGGGCCTGGGCCACCGGCCGGATCGCCCCGGACAAGCTGACTTCGCCGAAATAGACGCAATTGGCCGGAAGGGCAAGCCCGCTGAGTGAAGACACCAGAGCTGCCGCAACGGCAAGATCTGCCCCCGGTTCGTTGATCTTCAGACCGCCGGCGACATTCAGATAGACGTCGTGCTGCGAAAAGCGGACGCCGCACCGGGCTTCCAGTACCGCGAGGATCATGGAGAGCCTTGCGCTGTCCCAGCCGATCACCGCCCGGCGCGGCGTGCCGAGCGAGGATTGCGCCACCAGGGCCTGGATCTCGATCAGCAGCGGGCGGGAACCTTCAAGGCCGGCAAAGACGGCCGCGCCCGGTGCCGTGGTGTTGCGGTCGCCGAGGAACAGGGCGGAAGGGTTTGACACTTCCACCAGCCCCTTGCCGGTCATTTCGAAGACGCCGATCTCGTCGGTGGCGCCGAAGCGGTTCTTGACCGAGCGCAGGATGCGGTATTGATGCGCGCCATCGCCCTCGAAATAGAGCACCGCGTCCACCATGTGTTCGACGACGCGCGGTCCGGCGATCTGCCCGTCCTTGGTCACGTGCCCGACGAGGACCAGCGTGGTGCCGTTCTTCTTTGCGTAGCGGACCATGGCCTGGGCGGAGGCGCGCACCTGCGTCACTGTGCCCGGAGGCGAATCCACCTGGTCGGTCCACAGCGTCTGCACGGAATCGAGAATGAGCAGGGCAGGCGCCGTGTCCGCTTCCAGCGTTGCCAGAATGTCCTCGACGCTGGTTTCTGCCGCCAGCGCCACCGGCGCCTGTGACAAGCCGAGCCTTTCCGCCCTGAGCCGCACCTGGCCGATGGCCTCTTCTCCGGAGATATAGACGGTCTTGTGACCGAGGCTTGCGAGCTGGGCGGCCGCCTGGATCAGAAGCGTCGATTTGCCGATACCCGGGTCGCCGCCAACGAGCAGGGCGGAGCCGCGCACGAAGCCGCCGCCGGTCACCCGATCGAGCTCGGCCACCTTCGTCTGGATGCGCGGGGCGTCCTTGGCGTCGCCGGACAGGCCCACCAGTGGAATAACCCTGCCTTTGCTGCGTGCGGCCCGACCGGGGCCGCCACCGATGCCGCCACCGGTCTGCTCCTCGACGATGGAGTTCCATTCCCCGCAGGATTCGCAGCGCCCCGCCCACTTGGCGGAAACGGCCCCACAGGACTGGCAAACGAAGGAGGTGGACCGCCGGGCCATGATGTTCGTCTTCCCGCTTTTGTCTGATCAGGCAAGGGGACCGTAGACCCGTTCGAAGCGGCGGCCGAGGCTGGTCAGATATTCGTAGTCGATGGTCTCCGCATAAGCCGCAATGTCGGCGGCCGCAACATGGGGCCCAAGCATTTCCACAAAGGCGCCGCGCCGGAGCAGTCCTTCCGGCACATCCGTGACGTCGAGCGTGATCATATCCATCGATATCCGGCCGAGGATTGGTGCCCGGTGGCCGCCGATCATGGCAAAGCCTCCGGGGCGGTCGTCGGTGGACCCGGCGCGGCGGATCATGCCGTCCGCGTATCCCGCGGCGACAACGGCATTCTTCAGGGGGCGTTTCGCGGTCAGGCGGGCGCCGTAGCCGATCGTATCGCCAGCGGGAACATCGCGCACGATCATGATGCGCGCCTCCACCTTCACCACGGGCAGCATGGGGTTGGCCTGTGTCTCGATGGCCTGTCCGCCATAAAGGGAAATGCCCGGCCGGACGAGATCGAAATGATAATCAGGCCCCATAAGGGTCCCGGCGGAGTTTGCCAGCGACCGCGGAATGGCGGCAAAGGGCGCCGTTACCTTCCGGAAGAGATCCAGTTGTTGCCGGTTCTTCGGGTGATCCGGGGAGGATCCGCAGGCGAGGTGGCTCATCAGCAGGGTCGGCACGAATGGTCCGAGCAGACCGGTGTCGGACATGGCGGCGGAGAATTCCGCCGGCGGCAGGCCAAGCCGGTGGATCCCCGTGTCCACATGGACGGCGGCCTTGTGGCTCACGCCGTCGGACTTGCAGAGTGCGGCCCATTCCTCAAGTTCGGCAAGCGAGCCCAGGACTGGCCGGAGGTCATGTTGAAGGAAATGCCCGGCTGTTTCGGGAAACAGGCCGTCGAGCACGTAAATCACCGCATCCGGCAGGATTCGGCGCAGGTCTATCGCCTCCGTTGGCACGGCGGTGAAGAAGGTCCGGCATCCGGCAGCATGGAGCGTCTTCGCCGCCATTTCCTGGCCCAGTCCATAGGCGTTCGCCTTGATCGCCGCCGCGCATTCCGTTCCGCCGCCGAGAGTGCCGTTGAGGTAAGACCAATTGGCGGCAAGCGCCTTCGGGTCGATGGTCAGGCGGCCGCCATAGAGACCGGACGGATGGGGATTGGAAACGGACACGACCCGGATGTTGCTCCTGCCAGACCAAAGGAATTGGAATCGGTCCCAAGTTTAGCCCATGGAACAGGAAAAGTGCCAATTGGAATGATGGATAAGGGGCTGCCGTCTAGTCCATGAAAAGGAACTCGACCCCGGCCTCGTCGGTGCGGATCCAGCGGATTTCGCCGTGAAACCTCAACTTGCGGCTTTCAATCTCGATGATGACCCGGTCCTTCGGTTCAAGCCCCTTCGACTTGACCGCGACGCGGCATCCGCCGGCGCTGATGTCTTCAACCACGCAGGGGCGCTGCGTTCCGCCGTGCTTGAAAAGTCCGGACCATTTGCAACGCTTCCGCGGAAAATCGCGGACTTCTTCCAGCAATTTGAGAGTTGGCAATGACACTTGCAGCGGCTCTCTGATTAGAATTGGGCAGGCTTCAAAACAGCAACCACAGGTACGTAAAGAAGCTTAATTTGGGTTTAAGACCGGAAGCGATTTTTGAGAAAATCCTTGGTTGCCATTCTTCGGACCCGACCGGAACGGATCTTCGACCCTCTACAAGAGGGAAGCTTCCGGCTTGCCGAAAGCCGGTCCGAACATGTCGGGCGACTTTATCGGGTTACAGTTCGCCGGATGGCATGCAATGACAATTGCCTGCAGGTCGCGCGCAACTGCGGTTCCCCGTGAGGGCGGACGGAAGGCAGGGGCCGGACACTCTGCCGGCTACTCGTAGCGCTGGGGCAGGTGGTCGTCTTCCGCGAGGTCCGAGAAGCGGGTATATTGGCCTTCGAAGTGCAGGTTGGCGGTACCGGTCGGGCCGTGACGCTGCTTGGCGATGATCACTTCCGCCTTGCCCTTGGCAGCCTCGTGTTTGGCCTCCCAGGTGGCGTATTCCGGAGAGCCGATCTCCGGCTCGGTTTTCGAAAGATAATATTCCTCGCGGTACACGAACAAAATGACGTCGGCGTCCTGCTCGATGGATCCGGATTCGCGAAGGTCCGACATCATCGGGCGCTTGTCGTCGCGCGATTCCACCTGACGGGAGAGCTGCGACAGGGCGATGATCGGCACCTGCAGCTCCTTGGCGAGCGCTTTCAGGCCCGTGGTGATTTCGGTAATTTCCTGGACGCGGTTGCCGGAATTCTTGGAGGAGCCCGACAAAAGCTGGATATAGTCCACCACCAGCAGGTCGAGGCCGCGCTGACGCTTCAGCCGGCGCGCTTTGGCCACCAGCGAGGCGATGGAGATGCCACCGGTCTGGTCCACATGAAGCGGCACGGTCTGCATGGTCTGCGCACAGGCGGCCAGCTTTTCGAACTCGGCTTCGGTGATGTCGCCGCGGCGGATCTTGGAGGAGGAGATCTCCGCCTGCTCGGAAATGATACGCGTGGCGAGCTGTTCGGCCGACATTTCCAGCGAGAAGAAGCCGACGACGCCGCCGTTGACGGTCTTTATCGAGCCGTCGGGCTGTTCCTCCGACTTGTAGGCCTGCGCGATGTTGTAGGCGATGTTGGTGGCAAGCGAGGTCTTGCCCATGGCGGGACGTCCGGCAAGAACGATAAGGTCGGAGTGCTGGAGACCGCCCATGAGGCGGTCGAGTTCTCTGAGGCCCGTGGAAATGCCGGAAAGGGCGCCTTCGCGGTTGTAGGCCGCGTGGGCCATCTCGATGGTCTCGCTCAGGGCGTCGCCGAAGGAGACGAACCCACCCTCGCTGCGGCCGGTTTCCGCCAGTTCGAACAGCCGGCGCTCGGCATCGTCGATCTGCTGGGTCGGCGGCACATCGATCGGCGCATCATAGGCGATGTTGACCATGTCCTCGCCGATGCGGATGAGATTCCGCCGGATCGCCAGGTCATAGATAGAGCGGCCGTAATCCTCCGCATTGATGATCGAGGCAGCATCGCCTGCAAGACGCAGCAGGAATTGCGTCGCGGACAGGTCGGCGATCTTGGCGTCGGAAGGATAGAAGGTTTTCAGCGTGATGGGCGAGGCGGTCTTGCCGGCCCGGATCAGATGGCTGATCTTCTCGTAGATGTCCTGGTGGGGCGGGACGAAGAAATGGTGTGGCTCCAGAAAGTCGGAAACCCGATAGAACGTTTCATTGTTCACCAGGATCGCGCCCAGAAGCTGGCGCTCCGCTTCCGCATTATGCGGCGCGAGACGTTGGACTTCCTCTTCCGTCTCGACCTTCTGCAATGTGCCCTTCATATCGTCCCCCGATGACCCAAGTTCACCCGGAATACTCCGTGACGATGGCGGTCACAAGGTTGAATAGCGGTTGCTTCCGATTCCCACCGGCACAGCGAAATCAGCGGGGAAAGTTTCGAAACCCGCTTGACTCCAAACAAGATTGAAGACTCAAGAAGCTGACTCTTAGTCTTTGAATTCAATGATATTTTTGGAAAGCTTAATAAAAGGTTAAAGGATATTCGAGGAGTTTCAAACGCTTGAGTGCGATTGTGAAATCACCGCTTTAGGCACGGCGAGGCTGTCCGGACCGGAATGCCGGCAAACAAAAAACGGCGCTGAGGACAGCGCCGTTCAATTGTGTCTTGCGATGAAGCAGGAACCCCTTAGGCTTCCTCTTCCTCCTGGACGTCACCAGCTTCGGTGCCTTCTTCGGCGCCTTCAGATTCTTCGTCTTCTTCGAATTCGAAGACGTCCTGTTCCGGGGTGGACAGGTCTTCGCCGGCTGCCTGACGGGCTGCTTCATCTTCGGAGCGGGCCACGTTGACGTTGACGGAAACTTCCACTTCCGGATGCAGCTGGATCAGAACGTGGTGCAGGCCGATCGTCTTGATCGGGGTGCGCAGTTCGACCTGGCTGCGGGAAATCGTAAAGCCGGCGTCGGTGAGGCCGACCGCGATGTCGCGGGTGGACACGGAACCGTAGAGCTGGCCGGTTTCACCAGCGGACCGGATCATGACCAGGGATTCGCCATCGAGCTTGGAAGCCACGGCTTCCGCTTCGCTCTTGCGTTCCAGGTTACGGGCTTCGAGCTGAGCGCGGTCGCGTTCGAAGCGTTCCAGGTTTGCCTTGTTGGCGCGCAGAGCCTTGCCCTGCGGCAGCAGAAAATTGCGGGCATAACCGTCGCGAACGCGAACGGTGTCACCCATCTGGCCGAGCTTGGCGATACGCTCAAGAAGAATAACTTGCATCTAATTTCTCCTACTGTCCCGCCCTCACACGGACGGTTAGAGGCCGTTTGCCCGCGGCCCCAATTCGGGTCTCCCGGGCGGACCCGGGAGAAGCGTCTTCAGGCGATGAAGACGTTTAGCTGATCACGAATGGCAGCAGGCCGAGCAGGCGCGCGCGCTTGATCGCACGGGCCAGTTCGCGCTGTTTCTTCGCGGAAACCGCGGTGATGCGGCTCGGAACGATCTTGCCGCGCTCGGAAATGTAGCGCTGCAGCAGGCGGATGTCCTTGTAATCGATCTTCGGTGCGTTGGAACCGGAGAACGGGCAGGTCTTCCGGCGGCGGAAGAACGGACGGCGGCTCGGAAGCTGTGCAATATCAACCATTATCTCTTACTCCCCTTCTGCCCGGCGCGGAGCGCGACCACCCGGACGGTCGCCGCGGTCACCACGGTCACCACGATCGCCACGATCACCGCGTTCGCCACGCTCACCACGGCCACCGCCGCGGCGGTCGTCACGGTCGCGCTTCTGCATCATCGCGGACGGCTCTTCGTCCAGTTCGTCGACGCGGAATGTCATGAAGCGAAGGACGTCTTCGTTGAGACCCATCTGGCGTTCCATCTCGGCAACTGCTGCATGCGGTGCGTTGATGTTCATGAGGGTGTAGTGAGCCTTGCGGTTCTTCTTGATGCGGTAAGCAATGGAGCGCAGACCCCAGTTCTCGACCTTGCCAACAGAACCGCCGGCGCCTTCGATGAGGCCCTTGTACTGTTCGACAAGCTGTTCGACCTGCTGGGTCGAAACGTCCTGGCGTGCCAGGAATACGTGCTCGTAAAGAGGCATGGAAATAGCCTTTCCTTCGGTTGACAACACGGGATTGGCGCAAAGCCTCCTCGTAGCCCCGGAAAGGCACGAGAATTCTAACGAGAGCGGGAACACGGGAAGTCGGACCTTTTGACGTGTCCTGGCACAAAGCCCTTCCGTTCAGCCCCCGGCCATACCCCGGATGAAGCGCGCTCTATACTCCCTTCTGGCAAAATTGCAAGGACATTCCCCGCAAGATGTCCGAAAAGCAACATAAGGAACGCGCCCGGGGAACGTTACCGGACCGCAAGACGTCCCTGGCGGACGCCGGGCCGGACCGCAAGGCGAACACAGTGCGTTGCTTCAGACAGGAAATCGCTCGAAAGCGGGCCAATTTGCCAATTGATTGGCCTCTGGGCCTTGACAGTTCGGGGGCGGGCGTATCATAGCCTCGCGCCAAGTTCGGCTGCAGTCCCTTGCGGGCTGCTTCATGCTTTCCATCAATGCCGGAGATCCAAGGGCTGCCCGCCCGGGATCGGCACACGTGTCACGGAGGCGCATTCCAGATGACCATTGCATTCACTTTTCCCGGACAGGGGAGCCAGAGCGTCGGAATGGGCAAGCTGCTTGCCGACACCTATGCGGAAGCGAAGGCGGTCTTCGACGAAGTGGACGAAGCCCTTGGGCAGAAACTCTCGGACATCATGTGGAACGGTCCGGAGGATGCACTCACGCTGACTGCCAATGCTCAGCCGGCCCTGATGG
>JBNKGB010000003.1:0-121248 GCA_050289605.1 Roseibium sp.
GGTTTCAATTTCCAGTGGGCCTGGTCGTCGGGCCATGCGGCCGGCCAGTTCGTCTGAGCTGATCCTGCGGCGTTTCGGCATGTCCGTCACGCAGCGCAGCATTTTTTGATGACCGCTCCTCATTCACCGCTATACTGACGGAAATCTAGGCCTTCCTTCAGGTGGTCCTCTGTTGCCCAAACCTTGTTCTCCCTCATCCTGAGGAGGCGCGAAGCGCTGTCTCGAAGGATGGGCGGCATTTCCCGGAACAAGCGACCCATCCTTCGAGGCGGACCTGACGGTCCTCCTCAGGATGAGGTGGGGGGCGTGGCGCGTTCTGAAAGAAATCCTTTCGATCGCTCCAAGTCAGAGGAACGGAATGAAGCGTGTGACAATCCATGACGTGGCCGAGGCGGCCGGGGTCAGCCTTGCGACGGTCGACCGTGTGCTGAACGGCCGCCCCGGTGTGCGCAAGATCACCATCGAAAAGGTGAAGACGGCCGCCGAGACGCTGAACTACAAGCCGGATGTCTTCGCGGCGGGCCTTGCTAAAAAACGGGTGTACCGGCTGCACTTCCTCGTTCCCAATGGTCCGAACGCCTTCATGGAGGACCTGACGCGAGAGGCGCTGTCCCATGCCGAGACCATGAGCGGCGAGCGCATGCTTGTGCATGTCGAGCCGATCGATGCTTTCGACGGCCACCGGGTGGCAGGCACGCTGGCGGTGCTGGACCGGAGCGTGTGCGACGGGGTCGCGGTGGTCGCGCCCGCCTTTCCGGAAGTCAGGGCCGCCATCGACAGGCTGCAGGACCGGGGCGTGCCGGTGGTGACGCTGGTCTCCGATCATCCGGCTTCCGAGCGAAGACATTTCGTCGGCATCGACAATATTGCCGCCGGACGCACCGCCGGGCGGCTGCTCGGCCGCTTCCTGCCGAAGGCGCCCGCGAAAATCGGCCTGATTGCAGGGTCTCTCGGCCTCCGGGACCATGCCGACCGCTATGCGGGCCTCAGCCAGGTGATCGAAGCGGATTTCCCGCATCTGGAGCTTTTGAAGGTGCGTGAAGGCCGGGACGACAACAAGCGCAATGCGGATCTGGTGGCAAAGCTCTTGTCGGAACACCCGGACCTTGCCGGGCTCTATAATATCGGCGCGGGCAATCGCGGCACGATCACAGCGCTGACCGCGTCCGGCCGCGCGAAAGAAATCGTCTTTGTCGGCCATGAACTGACGCCCTATACGCGCGAGGCCCTGAAGGCGGACGTGCTCGATGCCATCATCGCGCAGGATCCGGGCCATGAGATCCGCAGCGCCATTCGCGTGCTCAAGGCGTTGTGCGACGGGGTGCCGATCATCGAGGGCCAGGAGCGGATCGGCATCGATGTGTTCCTGAAGGACAACCTTCCGGAGGTTTCGGACCTAGACGATGCGGCGGAACAGCCGGCGGCCGCAGGCTTGGCCGCTGAGACCGTTTGACGCGGGTGTTCGGGGCTAAGGGACTGACGAAAGGTCACTTTGCGTAAAAGTGGTCTCTCACATTCAAATTTTTAGATTGACCTTTGAAGCAGGGGCACGCATATCTATGGCATGCGTTTGACACAACAGACAAACTATGCCGTACGCGCGCTGATGTACTGCGCCGTCAATCCGGACAGGCCGAGCAAGGTCGCGGATATCGCCGCCAGTTTCGACATGTCCGAGACCCATCTCTTCAAGATCATGAAGGTGCTGGTCGACGCTAACCTGATCAAGACCATCCGCGGTCGCAACGGCGGCGTCATGCTGGCGCGTCCGGCCGAAGACATCACGGTCGGGGAAGTGGTGCGCGCGGCGGAGGAAAGCTTCCTGCTGGCGGAATGCTTCGATTCCGGCCGCAAGGATTGCCCGCTGATCATGTCCTGCGGCTTCAACGGTCTGCTGCATGAAGCGCTGGAAGCCTTCATGAGCGTACTGGACACCAAGTCCATCGCCGATCTGTCCGAGGACCGCTTCGGCATGCGCGACCTGCTGAAGATCGACATGATCAACCCGCCGCTTGCCGCGAACGCATAACGATGTTCTTTCGCTGAATTTGCAAGGCGCCACCATCCGGTCGGCGCCTTTTTTCGTTTGCAGGGCGGGAAAGGCCGGGCTGGCTGGCCGCTGAGGGAGAGGAGAGGGCGGTTGGCTTGCCTGGCATTTGTTTCCTCCGAACGATCGGAGGGCCCGCCGAAAGGCAACCGGAGGACGCGATTTCCAGCGTGTTTCGATCAGGCATTGCCTTGATAGGAAAACTTGAGTATGAGTGTCAAGTATAAAGTTGAGTTTTAAACTCATCTTTGATTTTCCGCTCTCGAAGGGCTCTCGCCTAAACGCCGAAGCCAGTGTCGGCGGAGAGCAAAACCCGAAGGCCAAGGACCGATTGCGCGCCATGACACCGATTGCCAACAGCCAGAAGCAACGTCTCTCCCTCAGATCCGCCAGCCGTGCCCGCGAGGCGGTCGCGACGAGGGCTCCAGTTGAACCGAGGTCCGATTACGACACCCGCGACCTCTTCAGCGGCCTTCGCCAGATCCAGATCCATCACAACGCGGAAACCTACCGGCTTTCGATCACCAAGCAGGGCAAACTGATCCTGACGAAGTGATTGGGGCCGGCGGCTACCACCGTCGACACGCCGCCCAATCCTCTCCGTCATTGCCGGACTTGATCCGGCAATCCATGCCGCGACCTTGCCTGACCGAAAGTTTTCGAGAAGAAAGGAGAGGAAACGGCATGGATGCCATGGTCAAGCCATGGCAAGACGGTGGAGAGTTTTTAGCACCCCTCAGGCCGTTGTCTCTGTTCGAGCAAAGGGAAAGATGGTGCTTGATGACAGCCGAGATTTGGGCGGCCTATCTATCCCTCACGCCGAATAGATCGCGACCGGTTTGCCGACACCGCGCAGGGCGTGTTCGCCCATGGCGTTGAGGCTTGTCTGAAGCTCTCCGGAGAGCGCTTCGCGAACCGGCTCGGTGATGAGGAGTTCCTGGCCAAGCGGCTTGCACAGGGATTCTACCCGGCTGGTTTCGTTCACGGCCCGGCCGATCACGGTGAAGTCGAGCCGTTCCTCGCCGCCCACATTGCCGAAGAAAACCTCGCCGCGATGGAGACCTATGCCGATCTTCAGGGGGTGCCAGAGGCCAGGGTCGGGAAACCCGTCGGGCGGGGTTTCGTTGAAGGTGTCGATGGCGGCGAGGGCCGCCCTGGCCGCCTTGACCGCAGCATTGGCGGCGGCGGTCGCGCCCAGCGCCTTCTGATCGAAAACCGCCAGAATTCCATCCCCCATGAATTTCAGGATGTCGCCTCCGTGGCTCAGGACCGCATCCGATACGCGGTCGAAATAGGCGTTCAGGATCATGGTAACCTCCGGCCCACTCAGCCGGTCCGCGAGATGGGTGAAGCCTCGCATGTCGGACATGAAGACGACCGCGCTGATGGCCTGACCGTCGCCGCGCTTGATTTCGCCTTCCAGCACCCGTCGGCCGGCAATCGGGCCGAGATAGGTATCGGCGACGTTGCGGGCGATCCGCTGCACGATATGGCGCTCGATGTGCAGCGCCAGGAGATCGATCAGGTCGCGGATGGTGTCCTTTTCCACCGGCGGGAATCCTCCGGGCCGGCGCGTGGCAAGGGTCATCGCATTGCGTTTTTCGTGCGAAGAGCTGAGTGGCAGTGCAACATAGGTCGTATAACCCTCATCCGCCAGTTCGCGCATCAGCGGGGCGGAATTGGCGCCTTCCTCGCTTTCAAGGTCGACCTTGATCGTCTGTCCCTCGTTGATGACGAGATAAAGAGGATTGCGGGTGAAGGCCTCCGTTCTCGGGGCGTCCGCGTCCGCGGCGACCTCGTCGCAGAACCGGTCCTGACTGTTCCAGACCCAGGAAAAACCGATCACGCGCGGGTGCAACGTGCCGATATGCAGCGTCGAGCGGTCGACGCCGAGACCGGCCGCCTTGCAGCGCCACATGAACTCCTCGAACATCAGCATGACGTCGTCGATCCGCGTCGCCTCGTGCAGGAGCCAGGAATGCAGTTCGTCCAGGGTCAGTGTCTCGGGCGCACAGACCGGGCCCCGGCCGGACCGCTTCATCAGGTAGACATGGGGCGCGTAAGTCCGCGGTGCAGGATCGAGCACATGCTTGTTCATGAAATCACCGTTGAAAAGGGTCGACCCTAATCTGGTCTTCAATCCGGAAAGTTCAATCGGAAAAGACGAAAGGGATCCGGGTACTTGCCCGGAACGAGCAGCTCATCCTTCGAGACAGCGCCATGCGCTTCCTCAGGATGAGGGTGATTTTTAAGCATACTTGTTGAGGGAACAACTTGCTCTCCCTCATCCCGAGGAGCCGCGAAAGCGGCGTCTCGAAGGATGGGCAACTTGTTCCGAGGTGGTTTGATTCAGACCCTAGAACGCGGCTTCGACGTCGCCCATCTCGACGTAGACGCTTTTCACCTGGCTGTAGTACTCGATTGCCGCATGTCCGTTTTCGCGGCCGATGCCGGACTTCTTGTAGCCGCCGAAGGGCATCGCGATCGGGGTCAGGTTGTAGGTATTGATCCAGCAGGTGCCGGCCTGAAGCCGATCGATCACGCGGTGGGCGCGCTGGATGTCTTTCGTGAAGACACCGGCGGCAAGGCCGAATTCGCTATCGTTGGCACGGGCAATCACCTCGTCCTCATCCGAGAAATCGAGCACGCTGAGGACGGGGCCGAAAATTTCCTCGCGGGCGATGCGCATGTCGTCGGTAACGTCGGCGAAGACGGTCGGCTGCACGAAATAGCCGTCCGGGAAGCTCGGCACGTTTGCCGCGCCGCCACCGCAGACGAGGCGCGCGCCTTCCTCCTGGCCGACTTCCATATAGTGGAGCACCTTGTCCCACTGCTGACGGGAGACGAGCGGGCCGATGTTGGTGGCCTCATCCAGCGGGTCGCCGAGAACGGCACCGGCGGTGCGCTCGGCGAGGCGGGCGACGAAGCGCTCTTTGATCGTATCCTGCACGAAGACACGGGTGCCATTGGAACAGATCTGACCGGTGGAATAGAAATTGGCGTTGATGGCCGCCGAGACTGCATTCTCGATATCGGCATCCTCGAAGATAATCAGCGGCGACTTGCCGCCGAGTTCCAGCGTGGTCTTCTTGAGATGTTCGCCGGCAAGGGCCGCGACCTTGGCACCCGTCGGCACGGAGCCGGTCAGGGACACCTTGGAAATGTCGGGATGGGACACCAGTTTCGCGCCGACATCGCCGAAGCCCTGGATGACGTTGAAGACACCGTTCGGCAGCCCGGCCTCGGTGAGAGCCTCGGCCAGCTTCAGTGCGCTCAGCGGCGTTACTTCGGAGGGCTTGAAGATCATGGCATTGCCGCACACGAGCGCGGGCGCGGCCTTCCAGCAGGCGATCTGGATCGGGTAGTTCCAGGCACCGATGCCGAAGCAGATACCGAGCGGTTCGCGCCTGGTGTAGGCGAAGGAGCCGCCGAGGTCGATATATTCGCCGGTCAGCGTGGCCGCCAGGCCGCCGAAATATTCCAGGCAATCGGCACCGGAGGCCGCATCCGCCACCAAGGTCTCCTGAAGGGGCTTGCCGGTGTCGAGCGTTTCCAGAACGGACAGCTCGTGGTTCTTCTCGCGCAGGATCTTGGCCGCGATCCGCAACACCCGTCCGCGTTCCACCGCCGGTGTTGCCGCCCAGATCTTCTGGCCTTCCTTTGCCGCCTTGATCGCGGCATTGATGACGGCATCATCCGCCGAGCGGATCTGCGCGATCACCTCACCGGTGGCCGGATAGAGCGAATCGAAGGGCGTTCCGGCGTTGCTTTCCAGATAAGAGCCGCCGACATAGTGCGAGGCTTGCGGTTGGGCGCGCATGATATGGGCTCCTGCGTGACTTGTCCTGACCGGCGTTGCCGGGACTTCGATTAACGCTGCGTGGTTTCCCAGGCGGGATGGATCCACGGTTCCTGGTTGGACGCGGGAAGCGGATCCTTGCCGAGGATATGATCAGAGGCCTTCTCTCCAACCATAATCGAAGGCGCGTTCAGATTGCCATTGGTGATTTGCGGAAAGATGGAACTGTCCGCAACGCGCAGGCCCTCGACGCCGATGACCCGGCACTCGGGATCGACTACGGCCATCGGGTCGTCCTTGGCTCCCATCCGGCAGGTGCCGCAGGGATGGAAGGCGCTTTCCACATGTTCGCGGATGAAGCCGTCGAGCTCGTCGTCGCTCTGCAACGTCTCGCCGGGCTGGATCTCCTTGCCGCGATAGGGCGCGAATGCCTCCTGGCCGAAGATCTCGCGCGTCAGGCGGATGCAGGTGCGGAAATCTTGCCAGTCTTCCTCGTGGGACATGTAGTTGAAGAGGATCGACGGCTTTTCGCGCGGATCGCCCGAGGTCAATCTGACATGCCCGCGTGATTTGGAGCGCATCGGTCCGACATGGGCCTGGAAACCGTGGCCTTCGGCGGCGGCCTGGCCGTCGTAGCGCACGGCAAAGGGCAGGAAGTGATACTGGATGTCCGGGTATTTGACGCCCGGCCTGGAGCGGATGAAGGCGCAGCTTTCGAACTGGTTCGAGGCGCCGAGCCCCTGCTTGAAGAACAGCCACTGTGCTCCGATCACGGCCTTGGAAACCAGGTTCCAGTGCTTGTAGAGCGTGATCGGCTGGGTGCAGGCCTGCTGCAGGTAAAGCTCCAGATGGTCCTGCAGGTTGGCGCCGACACCGGGCCGGTCGGCCACGACCTCGATGCCCATCTCGTTGAGATGGCCGGCATCGCCGATGCCGGACTGCATCAGGATCTTCGGAGAGTTGATGGACGAGGCCGAGACGATGACCTCGCGGGCGGCGCGTGCCTCGCGGATCTCACCGCCGGTCTCGAATTCCACGCCGACGGCGCGGCCGTCCTCGATCAGCACCCTGCGCACCAGCGCGCCCTTGACGAGCTGCAGGTTGCCGCGCCTGAGCGCCGGTTTCAGGTAGGCGTTGGCGGCGGACCAGCGGCGGCCCTTGTAGACCGTCATCTCCATGTCGCCGAAGCCTTCCTGGCGTTCGCCGTTGTAGTCTTCGGTCACGCCGTAGCCGGCCTGTTCGCCTGCTTCCTTGAAGGCGTCGAACAGCGGGTTCCACTTGGTGCCGCGCTGGACGTGCAGCGGGCCGTTGGTGCCGCGCCAGCCGCCCTGGCCGCCATGACTGTGCTCCTGGCGCTTGAAATAGGGCAACACGTGCCGGTAGCCCCAGCCGGAGGCCCCCATTTCCTCCCAGGTGTCGAAGTCGCAGGCGTGACCGCGCACATAGACCATGCCGTTGATTGAGGAAGAGCCGCCGATGACCTTGCCGCGCGGCGTCGCAAGACGGCGGCCGCCGAGATGCGGCTCGGGATCGCTCACGTAGCCCCAGTCGTACAGCGGCATGTTCATCGGATAGGAAAGGGCTGCCGGCATCTGGATGAAGGGGCCGGCATCCGTGCCGCCGAACTCCAGCACCAGAACCCTGTTGCGCGGATCTTCCGAAAGCCGGGAGGCCATGGCACAGCCGGCCGAACCTGCGCCCGCAATAATGAAATCAAACTGGTCGGTCATGGAGGGCTCCGGTCGGATCGATTAGTTGCCCGACTTGCGGGACGAGTGCACGGCGATCTGGGCTTCGACATAGTCCTCGACCATGGCGATCGCGGCCTGCCGGTCGGATTTGGTGTCGCGCAGGGCCTGGCGGATCCAGACGCCGTCGATCATCGAGGCGGTGCCTTCAGCGATGCGGCGGGCTTCGTCCTGGGACATGAAGGCGCGCAGATTGTGCGTGAGGTTGGAGGCAAGGCGGGCGGCGTAGATTCGCAAAAGACGCCGGTTGCTGTCCGTGGTGCGGGATTGAACGTAGAACGCCAGCCAGGCGGCGATCACGGCAGGCTTGAACTGGTCGACGGCGAAGTTGCCGGCGATGATTGCGGAGATGCGTTCGCGAGGGGTCTCCGCCTTGGCGAGATTGTCGCTGATGGCCCGGCCGAGCTCTGTCAGGAGATGGCGCATGGTTGCGGCAAGCAGTTGATCTTTCGAGCCGAAATAGTGATGCACCAAGCCACCGGACACGCCTGCCCGCTTGGCGATCTGCGCCATCGTGACATCGCTGTAACCGCGCTCGTGAATTGCATCGACAGTCGCCTCGATCAGGCTACGCCGGCGCTCTTCTTCTATTCCGACCTTGGGCATTTTGATCTCCCGCTCTATCGGTCTTATTTTTAATTGATCAATCAATCAATGAAAACTTGCAAATTTTTCCGGTGGATGTTTGGATTGGAGTTAGGCAGGCTGTTGGCGAGGAAATAGGGACAGGTAAGCCGATAAGGCATCGTCTCACCCTGCAACAAAAAGATAAGCAAACTTTCCATAGGAGGTATCAATATGAAAATTGCAGCGAAACTCGCTGGAGCTTTTGCAATCGGCATGATGTTGTCCGGAACCGCGCTCGCGAACGATCCGGAAAGCTGCAAGGCCGTCCGTTTCTCGGACGTCGGCTGGACCGACATCACGGCGACGACGGCGGCAACCTCGGTGGTTCTGAAGGCACTCGGCTACGAGCCGGACGTCAAGCTCCTCTCCGTCCCGGTCACCTATGCTTCCCTGAAGAACAAGGACATCGATGTCTTCCTCGGCAACTGGATGCCCACAATGGAAGGCGATATCAAGAATTACCGTGAAGACGGATCCGTCGAGACCGTGCGTGCCAACCTGGAAGGTGCGAAATATACCCTCGCCGTGCCGAAGGCGACCTTCGACAAGGGCCTGAAGTCCTTTGCCGACATTGCCAAGTTCAAGGACGATCTGGACGGCAAGATCTACGGCATCGAGCCGGGCAACGACGGCAACCGCCTGATCATCGGCATGATCGATGAAAACCTCTTCGATCTGAAGGGTTTCGAAATCGTCGAATCTTCCGAGCAGGGCATGCTTGCGCAGGTGGCCCGCGCCACCAAACGCGACAAGGACATTGTCTTCCTCGGCTGGGAACCGCATCCGATGAATGCCAATTTCGAGATGGCGTATCTTGAGGGTGGCGACGACATCTTCGGTCCGAATTATGGCGGGGCAACCGTCTATACCAACGTTCGTGCCGGATACACCAAGGAGTGCCCGAACGTCGGCAAGCTTCTGGAGAACCTGGAGTTCTCGCTGCCGATGGAGAACGAGATCATGGGCGCGATCCTGATCGACGGCGAAGATCCGAACAAGGCGGCCGCTGCGTGGCTCAAGGAGCATCCGGCGACCTTCGAAAACTGGCTCGTCGGCGTGAAGACCATTGATGGCGGCGACAGTTTCGCCGCCGTGAAAGGCGCTCTTGGACTCTGAAGTCGAAAGCATGTAGTGACGCCGGCCCTTGTGCCGGCGTCTTTGCATTGGCTGGAAAAAAATAAGGGGCGGCAGGTTGGACTGGCTCACGGAAAACAAATTGCCGATCGGAAAGTGGGCGAAGAGCCTCGTCGATTGGCTGACCGACAACGCTGATTGGTTGTTCGACGGAATTTCTGCTTTTCTTTCAACGATGATCGATGGGATCCTGTGGCTTCTACAGACGCCACATCCGTTGATCATGGTCGTCGTCGTGACCGCTCTGGCCTATCTGGTTCATCGGACCATCGGATTTGCCGTTCTTGTGGCGGTCTCGCTTCTGCTCATTGTCAATCAGGGCTATTGGGAAGAAACGACGCAGACACTTGCCCTTGTGATCGCATCGTCCGTGGTGTGCATGGCGGTTGGTGTTCCCGTTGGGGTTCTGGCAGCGCATCGACCTGGAGTTTATGCGGTTCTGCGTCCGATGCTTGACCTAATGCAGACCCTTCCGACTTTCGTCTATCTGATCCCGGCGCTGATCCTGTTTGGTCTGGGTATGGTGCCAGGTCTTATCGCAACCGTGATTTTCGCAATTCCCGCTCCGATCCGGCTGACGCAGCTTGGGGTATCGTCGACGCCGACGGCGCTTCTGGAGGCCGGTGAGGCCTTTGGAGCGACCAAGTCACAACTCCTCTGGAAAATCGAACTGCCTTACGCCATGCCGCAGATTATGGCGGGTCTGACCCAGACGATCATGCTCTCCTTGTCGATGGTGGTGATTGCGGCCCTCGTCGCGGCGGATGGTCTTGGCGTGCCGGTCTTGCGCGCGCTGAACACGGCGAATGTTGCGCTCGGATTTGAAGCCGGTGTCTGCATCGTTCTGATTGCCATCGTACTTGACCGGTTCTTTCGTTCACAGGATGGAGGCAAGTGATGAGTGAAAAACACACGCCGATTGTCTCCTTCAAAAACGTCGACATCGTCTTTGGCGACAAGCCAAAGTCGGCCCTGCCGCTGATCGATGCCGGAAAGACCCGGCAGGAGATCCAGAAGGAAACCGGGCAGATCCTCGGCGTCGCCGGAGCAACCTTCGATATCTACGAAGGCGAGGTCATCGTCATGATGGGCCTCTCGGGCTCCGGCAAGTCGACTCTCCTTCGCGCGGTCAACGGCCTCAACCCGGTCATCCGGGGCGAGGTTCAGGTTCATGACGGCACGCGTTACGTCAACCCGGAGACCTGCCACGCGAACGATCTTCGCAAGCTGCGACGTCACCGGATCGGCATGGTCTTCCAGCAATTCGGCCTGCTGCCCTGGCGCACGGTTGCGGACAATGTCGGCTTCGGCCTGGAACTGGCGGGAATGCCAAAAGGTGAAAGGGCGGCCAAGGTCGAAGAGCAGCTCAAGCTGGTGGGGCTCACCGGCTGGGGCGAAAAATACGTTCACGAGCTGTCCGGCGGCATGCAGCAGCGTGTCGGTTTGGCGCGCGCCTTTGCCACGGATGCACCGATCCTCCTGATGGATGAACCGTTCTCCGCGCTCGATCCACTGATCCGCGACAAGCTGCAAGACGATCTCCTCGACCTGCAGAAGGAGCTCAACCGGACGATCATCTTCGTCAGCCACGACCTCGATGAAGCGGCCAAGATCGGATCGCGCATCGCCATCATGGAAGGCGGGCGGGTGATCCAGCTTGGCACGCCGCAGGCAATCGTCAAGAACCCGGCCAATGATTATGTGGCCGATTTCGTCAGCCATATGAATCCGCTGAATGTCCTGCGCGCAAAGGACATCATGGTACCGCCGGGCAGCCTGGCCGGGTCCCTGGCGAACGGTGTTTCCTGCGATGCGAATACGCCGATCCGCGAGGTGGCTCTCATGAAAACGTCCAGCGCCGACCCGATCGTGGTCCAGAAGGACGGGGCAATCGTCGGGGTCATCGGCGAAAAGGAACTGCTCGGCTGCATGCGGTGAGGGGGACGCCCGTTCATCCGTCCCTTGCAGAATGCCGGAAAACAAAACGGGGCCGTTCGGCCCCGTTTTTGACTGCTGATAAAGCCACCAAACAACCTCACCCTGAGGAGGGCCAAAGGCCCGTCTCGAAGGGCGGGCCTCCAACTCCTGAGATTGCCGCCCATCTTTCGAGGCTTCGCTACGCTCAGCACCTCAAGATGAGGTGTGAAGTTGGCGACTTTTTTGTCGGAACAAAAAACGGGGCCAAATGGCCCCGTTTTCATTTGCTCTCGCGCCGGCCGGCGTCCGGACCGCCGTCGCGTGAATTTCTGGCTCAGAGCAGCTCGAGCTGGGCAGCCTGCTTGCCGCGGCCGCGCGGGTCGTCTTCAGCGACGAAGGAAATCTTTGCACCTTCAACCGGCGTGCCGAGGCCGGCCTGCTCAAAAGCCGTGATGTGAACGAACACGTCCTTGGAGCCGTTGTCCGGCGTGATGAAGCCGAAGCCACGGTCGTGGTTGAAGAATTTGATGGTGCCGTTCTCACGCATGGTGAAACCTTTCCGCTAGGTGATGCGCCCTCCCGCTTCCGGCAAGGCACGGATAAACGAGAAGTCAATAAGAAACGGAAAGCTTGGGTTTTCAGAGCGGCGCTTGATGAAGCCGTCGCCGAAGTCAGTCTAACCGGGTCTTTCGTCAGTCCCGTACGGTGCAACGCGCGCCGATGGGCCGCAGTCTATGTCTGACCGGATGTTCCCGCAAGCGAAAGATGAACCATTTCAGCCACGATTGATCCCAAGCCGGTCAAAAGGCCGCCGCAATGTATGTGGAATCTGGGGGCATGATCCAAAGCGAAGGCTTGTGACCCCTGTCACAGAGCCAGGGCGTGAAACCCGCTATTGTCGCCTCATGAACCGAGGCGGATAGCAGGGCCTCACCAACTGGAAGGGAACCGTCATGTTCAAGAAGATCGCAATCACCACATCCGCGCTGGCGCTTGTCGCCGCCGTCACCCTGACCTCACAGAGCACGCCCGCGGAAGCCGCGAAAGGCTGGCAGGTTGGGGTCGGCGTTGCCAGCGGGCTTGCCGCAGGCGCCATTCTGGGGTCCGCCCTGTCGCAGCCGCGCTATGTCGCGCCGCCCGCCTATTATCCGGCTCCGGCCTATTACCCGGCACCGGTCTACCAGCCGGCACCGGTCTATCGCCCGGCTCCCTGGTCGCCGGCCTGGTACGACTACTGCAGCCGCAGGTACCGGTCCTTCAACCCGAATACGGGCTACTTCCTGTCCTATTCCGGCCAGTACCGTTTCTGCCAGTAAGCCGGGGCGCAATCGGCCGAAAAAGGCCCATATCAGCTTCCGCTGGTATCATCCGGCAACTCCCTGCAAGGTGTCTCCTCCCCAACCTTGCAGGGAGTTTTTTATTGGGCTTTCGCCTTCGGATCAAAAAATGCTGCAGGATCCCGGAGGCTGGGTACGGGCCAGCCGCTCATATTCGGCTTTCGCCTGCCTGACGGTTGCGGTGAAGCCGTCCATGGACTGGACCGTTCGCCTCAAGATCTTGCCGCTGTTGCTGTCGACCACCTGAATGTCGACCTCGTGACTTTTTTTCGCGGCTTCGAACAAGTCGGCATCCTCCTTCGCCCCGGCAGTGAAGCGCATGAAGTAATATTCCGTCTTGCTGGTGTGTTTGAGTTCCAGGGTCGAACGGAGCTCAACAGCTCTGGTGCCGTCGAAGACGAAGCGGATGGTGACGTCCTTGCCTACACCGGCGGCCTTTGCTTCCGATGGGTTTAATTGGGGATAGGCCTGAAGTCCCGCTGTGATCCGGCCCAGAGCGTCCGAACTCGTTGTCGACATCCGGAAATAGAGCGAGAGCGAATTCTCCGGAAGGGTCGCGTGGTTCACGAACCAGCCCGTATTCTTGGAGATCAGCAAAAACTCGCCATGCAGTTTCTGCGTCTTGGTGCATTTGGGCCTGTCCTGCGCCATCGCCGGTATGGGAAGGCACGCTGCCCAAACCAATGCCGCTAAGACGGACCGCAATATATTGGAAGGTTGCAAAGAGCGTCCGCCGGATTTCCTGAAAGATGAAAATTTTGAAAAAAACATGCCTCATCCGATTGCTGTTGAGTGACTTTCCCGACCTAGCCTGCCAGTCGTTTGGCCACTCGCATCGTCGTTTCGAGCTGGTTCAGAAAGCGCGACCTGTCGGCCTTGGTGAAGGCCGGTCCGCCTTCCCGGATTTCGCCGATTTCCCGCAAATGCGTTCGGAGGTCGCGCATGGCGAGGCGCATGCCGATGCCGTCCTCGCTAAAGGGTTTTCCGTTCGGCGAGAGGACAAGGGCGCCGGTGTTGACGCAGCGGGCTGCAAGCGGAACGTCGGCGGTTATGACGACATCGCCTTTCTGCGCCCGTTCCGCGATCCAGTTGTCAGCCTCGTCCGGTCCCTCGGGGACGATCACACGCTCGATCAGGTCGCCTTCCGGCAGCCGCATCCAGCTGTTGGAAACGAACTTGATCTCGACCTTGTGACGCTCGCCGACCCGAACGGCTTCGTCCTTCACCGGGCAGGCGTCCGCATCCACGTAAAGCACGGTCATCGCGGCCGGTCTCCGTTCTTCAGGTAAGCTGAAATTCCCTCCGAAGCCCGGTGCCCCATGGCAAAACAGGCCTGCAGAAGATAGCCGCCCGTGGGCGCATCCCAGTCGAGCATCTCTCCGGCCGCGAAGATACCGGGCAATTTCCGGAGCATGAGGTTTTCGTCGACCTCATCCAGGGCAATGCCACCGGCGGAGGAAATTGCCCGGTCGATCGCGTAAGGCGCGGTGCAGGTGACCGGCACGGATTTGATCCTGGCGGCAAGGAGGGCAGGGTCGTTCGGAAGCGCTCCGGTTTCGCGCAAGAGCGCCTGCTCGACCGGATGAAGTTTCAACGTCTTTTTCAGGAAGGTCGACACGGACTGCTTTGCGCGCGGACGGGCCAGTTTGCAGGTCAGGTCCTCAAGTGGCAAGGCCGGACGAAGATCGATGGAAAGGCTTGCGGACCCTTGCGCATTGATCGTCTCGCGAATTTCGGCCGACAGGGCATAGACAGCGCCGCCTTCCAGTCCATTTTCCGAGATCACCGCTTCTCCCAGGACAGACTTTCCGCCATGGGTGATGCCGATCCGCTTGAGTGGCGCGCCCGCGAACCGCTCTTTAAGGAACGGACTCCAGTCTGCCAGAAATCCGCAATTGGCGGGTTGAAACCGGTTGATCCGGACCCCCCGGTCTTCCAGCGTCTTGACCCAGGCCGCATCGGATCCGAGTTTCGGCCAGCTCGCTCCGCCGAGGGCGAGCAGCACCGCGCGGGCGTCGAAAGAATGCGCCTCGTCGCCTTCCGGCTGGAGAAGGGGTTGTCCTTCTTCCGAAAACCCTGTGAACCGGTGTCGGGACAACAGACGGACGCCGTTCGCGTCCAGCTTCCTCAGCCAGGCCCTGAGCAGGGGAGAGGCTTTCATTTTCTTCGGAAACACCCGTCCGCTGGAGCCGACGAAGGTTTCTTCGCCGAGGCCGTGGCACCATTCTCGAAGGTCGGCGGGGGAGAAGTCCCGGATCATGGGGGCCAGAAACGGTTCGGCTTCCCGATAGCGGCCGAGGAAGGTCTCGAGGTCTTCGCTGTGGGTAAGGTTGAGCCCGCCGCGGCCCGCCATCAGGAACTTGCGGGCGGGGGACGGCATGCGCTCGGCGACGGCAACGCCGAGGCCACGCTCCGACAGGCGCTCCGCAGCGTAAAGGCCGGCCGGGCCGGCTCCAATGACCAGGACATCAATCATGGTGCCTTCTTATACCAACCGCCGTGAATGGGAACCCATTTGACCGGGCCGGCTGATCGTTCACCGCGTGACGGGACCGGCCGCTGGCGAACGGACCCGGGAGGCGACCGTCGTCAATGAATGTGAGGTTCCCGAATACCCACGGGTTTCGAGAGCTGGTGCAAGTGTTTGTTATGTGATTTGTGGGAAAATCTATTAAAGACTGAGAGAATATACGTAGCTTTACGTCCTTCCTCAGGGGAAGAGAGGCGTGGTCATGGAAAAAACGTTGGACCAGATCGTTGTCGCGGACCCGGACGAAAACGTTCAGGCTGCATTCAAGCGTCTGTTCGGCGAGCATCTTGCCGTCGCCTGCTTCTCGCACTCCGATCCGGCGTTGCAATTCCTCAAGCAGAACCATGGCGTCGCGGTCGTGTTCTCCTGCTACAACCTGCCCGGCCTTGGCGGAGCCGCATTCCTGCGTGCTTCGGAAAACATCGTTCCCCAGGCGGCGAGGGTGATGCTCACGCGGGAAACCTCCGCCGAGGCGATCCGGAAGGCGCTCAACGAAGCACATGTCTTCCTATACCTGGAAAAACCGTGCCTGCCGAAGGACCTGGCCGGTGCCGTTGAGATGGCCCTGTCTCACCACAGGCAGATTGCCAAGGACAGGATCCTGCTGGAGCGCACGCTCGCCGGCTCCGTCAAGCTTCTCATCGAGATGATGACCCTGTTTCACCCGGAGGCCTTCCGGCGCACGGCCACGGTCCGCAAACAGGCGCTCAAGCTGGCAAGGCGCCTTGAAATGGAAAAGACCTGGGAGCTCGAGATGGCCGTGATGCTGTCGCCGCTCGGCGAGGCGTTGCTGCCGAAGCAGATTCTGGCCCGGTACCGGGCCGCCCGGAGCCTTACGGAGCAGGAACGCGACGTTCTCAACCGGTCGCCCGGCCAGACCAGGGAACTGTTGAAGAACATTCCGCAGCTGGAAAAGGTCTCGGACTATCTTTACCTGTCCGCGCGCGGCTTCGACGGCTCCGGATTTCCGAAGGACGGCCCAAAGGGGACCGATCTCCCGCTTATTTCGCGCCTTCTCAAGCTTCTGACGGATCTTTGGTATGCGAGCCCCGAAAGCGGTCCGGATGCTGCCGCCTTCGAGGCCCTGACCATCAACCGGCGCAAATACGATCCGAAGCTTCTGGTTCTGGCCAAGGAAGTGCTGCTGGACGATGTGCCCGAGGACAAGAAGAAACTGATTGCCGAGTGTTACATCCGCTCGCTGCGGCCCGGCGATATCCTGGTGGACGACGCCCTCACGGAAAGCAGTCGCGAACTGGTGTTGTCGCGCGGACACCTGCTGACCCCGACAACGATCCGCCGCCTGGAACATTTTCACCAGACAGCCGGCGTGCGCCAGCCGATCCGTGTCGAGCGGCACGAGGTGGCGGAAGAGCCCCAGACCGGGGCGGCTTGAGGACAAGCGGTTCAGCCGTTGCCGTGGCAGGCTTCGACAGGAAAGCCTCTCCCCTGAACCCCCACCCCTAACCTCTTGTGGGGTGGGGGTTTAAACGGGAAGAAGCCGGGACGCCTGTGTCCTCAGCGTTTTCCTGTCTTGTCCAGAAGCTCTGCCTCATAGGCCTTGGCGACGCGCAGGAAGCGGGCGTGGGCGTAGTTCATCGAGAGAATAAAACCCCACCAGCCGTATTTGCGGTATTGCCGCACGAAATAGGCCTTGAAGAAGCTGACGGGAAATTCGGTCAGGAGGCGGCTGCGGGGCAGTTTGCGTCCGCGGGCGCGCATGTCCTCCACCTGCATGGTCGAATAGCGGTTGTACTTGCCGACCTGAAAATCGAGCGAGCGGATCGAGCGATGGGCCATGATGCCGGAGAGATTGGAGATTTTCGATCCCTCTTCCGGTCGCACCGTGTCGTGGACGATGGAGTCCGAAAACCGGCCCTTGCGCCGGTCGTAGAGGCGGATCTGATGATAGCCGTAGGCCCACGGGGCGGGGACGGTTTCATGGGCATACATGTCCCGGATCATGATCCGCCAGCCGTCGGCTGTTTGATAGCTGCCGTCGGCGAATTTCGACCTGATTTCAGAGGCGAGTTCCGGCGTTACTTCCTCGTCGGCGTCCAGGTTCAGCAGCCAGTCGTTGCGGCACTGGTCTTCACCGAAGCGTTTCTGCGGGCCGTAGCCGGGCCAGTCGTTGCGGATCACCCGCGCGCCGAGGCGTTCGGCGACTTCAACCGTACCGTCCGTGGAGCCGCTGTCGACGACGATGACTTCGTCCACCCAGCCGATCACGCTTTCGATCGGTCGGGAAATCCGGTCGGCTTCGTCCCTGGCGATGATGAAGGCGGAAAGGGGCAGGCGGTTTGTCATCAATAATCCGGCGATTTTGAAATAGGCCGGAAAGCCCGGCACGGCAGATACCAGACTGGTATTAGCCGCGCCGGCCGAGGTTTTGAAGGGAAGAAATCAGGATTTTACGCGGGCAAAGACCGCATCCAGTCCTTCAAGGCTAATCGTGGAGCCATCGATCCGGCTGGAGAAGCCCGGCGCATTCAGGTTTTCAAGCTCGAGACCGGGCAGGGAAACCGTTGCCGGTGCCGTCCCCAGGTTGAACGCGCAAAGCACCGTTTCATTCCTGTAGGTACGAGTGAAGACAAGCGTTTCGCCGTCGCTGTCGAGGAAGACCATGTCACCCTTTTTCAGGGGCAGGTAGCTCTGCCGCCAGGCGTAGAAAGCCCTGTTTCGATTGAGGATCGAAGCCTCCTCCCTGTCCTGCTCGGAAACGGCCTGTCCCAGATGCTCCGCCGCGACCGGCAGCCAGGGCTCTGCAACTGAGAAGCCGGCGTGGGCGTTGTCCCTGACCCAGGGCATCGGCGTGCGGCAGCCGTCGCGGCCCTTGTATTCGGGCCAGAAGCGGATGCCGTAGGGATCCTGCAGCTTCTCGAAAGGCACGTCGGCCTGCGACAGGCCCAGTTCCTCGCCCTGGTACAGGCACGGCGTGCCCCGCAGCGAGGCGCAGAGCGCCGTTCCGAGAGGCGCGAATTTTTTCGCATCCAGTCCCTCGCCCCAACGGCTGGCGACGCGCTTGACGTCGTGGTTGGAGAGAGCCCAACTCGCCCAGCCCGAGCCGATGCCTTCGTTCATCTCCTCAACGATCCTGCGGATGTAGCGCGCGGAGTGCTGCGGCGTCAGCAGGTCGAAGCTGTAGGCCATGTGAATGCGCCGGCCTTCCTCGGTGTAGGAAGCCGTCAGCTCCACGGCCTGGCCGTCCGCGCCAATCTCTCCGACCGAGGTGGTTCCCGGATAGCGGTCGAGCAGTTTCCGAAGTCTTTCGAGGAAAACGAGGTTTTCCGGCCGGGTCTTGTCGTAGAGATGGTTCTGGTAGCCGTAGGGATTGGTCGGGTCCACGGTCGAGGGCATCTCCTCGGTACCGAGGGGCGGATTGTCCCGCAGCTCGGTGTCGTGGAAATAGAAATTCACCGTGTCGAGGCGAAAACCGTCGACGCCGCGGTCGAGCCAGAACTTCGCCGCCGACAGGACCGCGTCCTGTACCTCTTCATTGTGAAAGTTCAGGTCCGGCTGGCTCGTCAGGAAATTGTGCATGTAATACTGGCAGCGGCGGCTGTCCCACTCCCATGCCGGGCCGCCGAAGATCGACAGCCAGTTGGTTGGCGGGCTGCCGTCCGGCTTGGCGTCGGCCCACACGAACCAGTCCGCCTTGGCATTGTCCTTTGAGGACCGGCTTTCCCTGAACCAGGGATGCTGGTCGGAGGTGTGGGAGATCACCAGATCGATCATGACCTTCAAGCCGCGCTCATGGGCGGCGGCCAGCATCCGGTCGAAATCGGTGAGCGTCCCGAACATCGGGTCGACGTCTTCGTAATCGGAGACGTCGTAGCCGAAATCGGCCATCGGCGAAGTGAAGAAGGGCGACAGCCAGATCGCGTCGACGCCGAGCGAGGCGATATAGTCCATACGCTCGGTCACGCCGTTCAGATCGCCGATGCCGTCGCCATTGGTGTCGTTGAAGGAACGCGGATAGATCTGGTAGATCACCGCTCCCCGCCACCAGTCCGTGTCCATTTTCCTGTGCATGGGCATTTCCACCCCGCTGTCCGTTTCGGCTTCTTCGAACATCGCCGGTCTCCGTCCGCAAAACTTCCCACGCTTTTCAAAGCGCTTTGAATCGCTATATGCAGCGGATCGCAAGGTCAAGTGACCTTGGCTAAAATTTCGTGTGATTCCGATAATCGGCCGGGTGAATCGGTTACGATGGGCGGAAAAGCAAAAACCGGCCCTGCTGAGCAGGACCGGTGGAGCTACTGAAATGCTTCGAAACAGAATTTGTTTGGAACGATTCCTTTCTACACGCGGAGCGTGACAAGGATGTGAAAAAATGCCGTGAAATATCGTCAGAGTTCGAAAAAATTTGCACGTCGTTCGAAAAATAAGAAGCAGGCTTTGCCAGGTGCGGTGCAAAAATTTTATAACTAACTGTAAATAAAAGTAGAAATAGAAAGTTATTACGTTTAGGTCAGTTTCTTCTTGCAAAGCAGCATGGAAGCTGGGACTGTTTTGCCGAGCCTAAGATTTCAAGGTGGCGTGCGGGAGACCATTCCCGCTGGACAATCCGTTCGAGGTCTCCACCTTTAGCTCTGAGAGAATTTGGAGGAAATGTCATGACGGCAGCCATGGTGGGTTGGGCGCATATGCCCTTCGGCAAGCATTCGGAAGAAACGGTTGAGAGCATGATCGTCAAGGTGGCGGCCGACGCCATTCACGACGCGGGCATTGCGCCCGAGGACGTGGACGAGATCCTGCTCGGTCATTTCAACGCCGGTTTCTCCGCACAGGATTTCACGGCCTCCCTCGTGCTTCAAGCCAATCCGGGCCTGAGGTTCAAGCCGGCAACGCGCGTTGAAAACGCCTGTGCAACCGGTTCCGCCGCCGTTCACCAGGGCGTGCGCGCCATTGCCTCGGGTGACGCCCGCTTCGTTCTCGTCGTCGGCGTAGAACAGATGACCACCACTCCCGGACCCGAAATCGGCAAGAACCTTCTGAAGGCCTCCTATCTGAAGGAAGAGGGCGACATTCCGGCAGGCTTTGCCGGGGTCTTCGGCAAGATCGCCAATGCCTATTTCCAGAAGTTCGGCGACCAGTCCGACGCGTTGGCGAAGATCGCCGCCAAGAACCACAGGAACGGTGTCGGCAATCCTTACGCCCAGATGCGCAAGGACCTCGGCTTCGAATTCTGCCGGGTGGAATCGGAAAAGAACCCCTTCGTGGCCGGTCCCCTGAAGCGGACCGACTGCTCGCTCGTCTCCGATGGCGCTGCAGCTCTCGTGCTCACCGATCCGGCGACCGCGCTCGGCATGAAAAAGGCGGTCGCCTTCCGCGGCATGGCCCATGTCCAGGACTTCCTGCCGATGTCCAAGCGCGACATTTTGAAGTTCGAAGGCTGTTCCAAGGCCTGGGGCCAGGCGCTCGGCGATGCCAATCTGGCGCTGGAGGATCTTTCCTTCGTCGAGACCCACGACTGTTTCACGATCGCCGAGCTGATCGAATATGAAGCCATGGGCCTTACATCAGAAGGCGAAGGCGCCCGCGCCATCCTGGAAGGCTGGACCGAGATGGACGGCAAGCTGCCGGTCAACCCCTCCGGCGGCCTGAAGGCCAAGGGCCACCCGATCGGCGCCACCGGCGTTTCCATGCATGTGCTGACCGCAATGCAGCTGACGGGCACCGCCGGCGACATCCAGGTCAGGGACGCCGAAATCGGCGGCATCTTCAACATGGGCGGCGCGGCGGTCGCCAACTATGTCTCCGTGCTGCAGGCGATGAAGTAAGCTTCGAAAATCTGATTGAAAAAGCCGGCGGTCTCCGCCGGCTTTTTTGTTTCTCGAAGGCTGTCATTAGCTCTGTTTGAAAATTAGCGAACGTCCAACAGCCTCTTCGTCATTGCCGGACTCGGTCCGGCTATCCATGCCACGACGGTGCCTTCTTCGAAAGATGTCGAGGCGAGAGGGAACGGCATGGATGCCATGGTCGAGCCATGGCATGACGACAGCGAGTGGGCTTCGGCTCTGACTTTGTCATTCCGGGCGGAACGCAGTGGAGGCCCAGGACGCAAGGGAACTTGTTTTTGGGAACGGCAATCGATGAAAAGTCCTGGGCCTCCGTTTTCACGGAGATGACAAGGGGAAGAAAGGCGCGAGCCAAATCCTCCTGTGCCGTCCCGGACTTGATCCGGACCACCCTTCCAGCTGCTTGTCGCAGGCCCCGTCTCAAGGCCGGGGCGGCAAAGGGAAGAGGGCGGTCTCAATCCGCCGCGTCGGCAGCCGCCGCATAAAAATCCGGATCGGTGAGTTCCGGCGGGCCGGTTTCCGTACCCGAGCCTCCAACCGAATAGTTGTCCGAGACACCGTAGACGAAGACACCGCCGGCGTTGCGTTTGAGGATGGCGACCCGTTCGATCAGCTCGTCGTCGCCTATCGTGCACCTGGCATAGCTCGTATAGAGCTGCTTGCCGCCTTCCGTGGCGCGTTCCGTACCGGAGGAGAAGCTGCCGTCATCGCAGTTCTTCTGGCTGTCCGCCACGATGAGCGACATCAGCTCCTGTTCACTCTTGTAGCTGCCTTCCGGAAAGATGTGGGCGACGAGCGTACGGGTGTCGTCCGCGGCGACCGCATGGACGCCCTTGAGGTCTTCGGATCGCTGACCCTCCGGCACGAGTTTCAGGCCGGAAATTCCGGCGCTGCCCATCAGATTGAAGAGGGCCTGCGTTGCTTCCACCGCGAGCTGCGGATCGACGGCCGTTGCCGCGGGCGCTGCCGGGGTTGCCGGCGCGCTCGATCCAAGCCCGCCGGAAGGCGGGGCGGCGGCCGTCCCCGTGCCGGGCGCCGCGCCGAAGCGGGCCGTGTGCCGCTTGACGCATTGAGCCAGCCGCGCCATCAGCCTCGAGGTTCCCGTCAGGCGGAAATTGAACTGGTTGGCGCCGTCATAGACATAAAGGGTCCGGCCCCGTCGGAAGCGGGTGATGAGGTAGCCGTCCTGGGGCATTTCCATGCGGGCGAGGTTTTTGGCGGTGGCCCTGGCGGTGCCGCTTTGCCACTGGCCGCGGTCGATGCGGTATTGGAGGGGAATGTCCGAACCGATCTTCATGTCCCAGTGGGGAGCGGAAAAGCCTATGGCCCAGTTATAGGCCGCACTGACTTCGATATGGAGTGTAATCCCGCTGCGGTAGCTGGCCGAGGCCACGCAGCTGTCGAAGCGCCCGCTGGCGTCGTCGACATAGGCGTTGCCGATCCAGCCGCCCAGGTGGAAATTCTCGACGACCGCAGCCGGCGCGGGCGCGGCCCAGACCAGCGCGGCGAGGCCGATCAGAGCCCGCAGTTTCGTTAATTGCATCAATGCTCCCCCGATGCCTCACGAATCTCCGGCGCTTCCATCTGGTCCGCGCGGGATGAACGGAAAGGCTAAGCGAATTCGCAAGCGCCATCAAGGAAGTCGCCGCCGTCCGAAATCGGGCTTTTGGCCGGGTCCCGCGGGCCGCCGGGAATTGGAATTGGTCAAACGGGCCCTAGAGAAAAAACTTTTCCCCTTAGCCCGAGAGCTTTGAAATCCGGTGCCCGGCGCCGAAAGGAGCTGCCGACTACATTAGGTGCATCAAATTGGGATTGGAGACCCTATCGGATGGCCGGCAGCCGCAACGACATTGCAAGGACACTGAAAGAGCCGGGAAACCGGCTCGACGTGTTTCCGGCGTTCGTGAAAATTGCCGGGCGGCGCGTGGTCGTCGTCGGTCACGGGTCGGAGGCAGCTGCCAAGGTCCGACTGCTCGGTGAAACCAACGCCCGGATCGTGGTCGTCGCGGCCGAGGTCGAGCCGGATCTCGCCAGGGCCATCGATCTGTTCGAGGCCGAGCACATCGCCGAGGAGTTCCGTCCCGCGCACCTGGAAGGGGCTGTCCTGGTCTTTACGGCCCGGGAAGACCGAGATCTCGACATGGCCGTTGCCGAGGCCGCCCGGGCGGCCGGCATCCCGGTCAACGCGGTCGACAAGCCCGACCTCTGCGACTTCTACACCGGCGCCCTCGTCAACAGGGCGCCGATTGCTGTCGCGATCACCTCCACCGGCGTCGGTCCCGTTCTTTCCCGGCATATCCGCGCGCGCATCGAGGCCATGCTGCCGCGCGCGACCGGGGAGCTGGCGCGCCTAGCGGAAAGCTTCCGCGACGCCGCCACAAGGGTGATCGCGGACGGCGCGCTACGCCGGACCTTCTGGGCACGGTTCTTTTCCGGTTCCGTCGCCGCCAATCTTTATGCCGGCAAATCCGGTGCCGCCCGTGCGGAAGCGCAGCGTCTGCTCAACAGCATGTCCGGCGAGCCCGGGTTCGTCTGGCTGGTCGGGGCCGGTCCCGGCGCGGAAGATCTCCTGACCCTGCGTGCGCAGCGCCTTCTGCAGGAAGCCGACGTCATCGTGCATGACGCGCTGGTGCCAGCCGACGTGGTCGCCATGGGCCGCCGCGATGCGCAGCGCATTGCCGTCGGCAAGCGCAAGGGCGCTCATTCCGTACCGCAGGCCGAGATCAGCGAGCTGCTGGTGAAACTGGGCAAAGAGGGTTTGAAGGTTGTGCGCCTCAAGGCGGGAGATCCGATGATCTTCGGCCGGGCGGCAGAAGAAATGGAGGCGCTCCGGCAAGGTGGCGTCGGTTTCGAAATTGTTCCCGGCGTCACAGCAGCCTTCGCCGCGGCAGCTTCGGCACAGATCCCGCTCACGTTGCGCGGTGTCGCCTCCAACCTGGTTTTTGCGACCGGCCACAATGCGAAATCCGAAACCCTGCCCGACTGGGCGGGCCTTGCCCTGAAAGGCGCGACCGTCGCCGTCTACATGGGCCGCACCGTCGCCGCCGCCGTTGCCGACAGAATGATCGGCGCGGGCCTCAAACCCGAAACCCCGGTTGCCGTCATCGAGAATGCCGCGCATCCGGACGAACGCCAATTTGCCGGGACCCTGTCAGAGCTGGCGGTTCTGTCGAACCGCGCAGAGATCGACGGCCCGGTCCTGATCGTGATCGGCGAGGCCGTCGGCCATGCCGCCCTGGACAAGGCCGAACCGCTGGCGCCGCAAAACGCGGCCCGGATCGCCGCCGCCTGAGTTTGAAGAGAGAAGACGAGAATGAAAGTCATCACCGCCAACCGCCTTCTGAATGGCGATGTCGTCTGGCTCGGGGAAAACGGAGCCTGGGTCGAGCGCATCACGCTTGCCCGCATCTTCGAAGGCAAGGATGCCGTCGCCGAAGGGCTCTCCCTGGGGGCGGAAGCCGAAAGCAGGCAGGAAGTCGTTGGCGTCTACGAGATGGACGTGGCGCTTGAGGACGGCGTTGTCCTTCCTGTGCGCCTGCGCGAAAGGATCCGCGCCACCGGGCCGACCACCCATCCGCAGTTCGGAAAGCAGGCCCGGGCCGTTTCCGCCTAACCGAAAAACAGGACAGGCAGCGCCGACACCTTAAAGGCCACCGGCAGCGCCCGACAACGAAAGTTCAGACATGTACCGTTACGACGAATTCGATGCCAGCTTTGTCAACCAGCGCACCGAGCAGTTCAAGGACCAGGTGCGCCGGCGTCTTGCCGGTGAGCTGACCGAGGACGAGTTCAAGCCGCTGCGCCTGATGAACGGCCTCTACCTGCAGCTTCACGCCTATATGCTGCGCGTTGCCATTCCCTATGGCACGCTGAACGGCCGCCAGATGCGCAAGCTCGCCCATATCGCCCGTACCTACGACAAGGGCTACGGCCACTTCACCACGCGCCAGAACATCCAGTTCAACTGGCCGCGTCTGGAAGACACGCCGAGGATCCTTGAGGAGCTGGCCGAGGTCGAGATGCATGCCATCCAGACGTCCGGCAACTGCATTCGCAACGTGACCTCGGATCATTTCGCGGGAGCGGCTGCCGACGAAGTCGCCGATCCGCGTCCCTATGCGGAGATCCTGCGCCAGTGGTCGTCGCTGCATCCGGAATTCTCGTTCCTGCCGCGCAAGTTCAAGATCGCCATCACCGGCTCGCAGAACGACCGTGCCGCCGTGCAGGTGCATGACATCGGCCTGCAGCTGGCGAAGAACGACGAAGGCGAGATCGGCTTCGTGGTCTATGTCGGTGGCGGTCTCGGCCGCACGCCGATGATCGGCCGCAAGGTGCGCGACTTCCTCCCCGAAGAGGACCTCCTGGCCTATTCCGAGGCGATCCTGCGCGTCTACAACCGCTACGGCCGCCGGGACAACAAGTACAAGGCCCGCATCAAGATCCTGGTCCATGAAACCGGCCTGGAAGAACTGAAGGCGGATATCGAGGCCGAATTCGAAAAGATCCGTTACGGCGTGCTGCGCCTGCCGGACGAGGAAGTGCGCCGAATCGAAGCCTATTTCGCGCCGCCTCCGCTGGAAGTCGGCTCCGAAACCTCCGCGGCGGTCGAAGCCCGCAAGGCGACCGACGCGGCCTTTGCCCAGTTCGTGGCGCATAACCTCAACCCGCACCGGGTGCCGGGCTATACCTCCGTGACGCTTTCCATGAAGCCGATCGGCGGCATTCCGGGCGATGCCTCGGATGCGCAGATGGACGTGATCGCGGATCTGGCGGAAGAGTTCGGTCACGACGAGCTGCGCATTTCCCATGAGCAGAACGTGATCCTGCCGCATGTGAAGCTGGACGACCTGCCGAGGCTCTTCGACCGACTGGTTGCGGCCGGCATCGCGGAAGGCAATTCCGGTCTCATCACCGACATCATTGCCTGCCCGGGCATGGATTACTGCGCTCTTGCGACCGCCCGTTCCATTCCGGTTGCGCAGCGCATTTCCGAGCGTTTCGGCGCGGCGGAACGCCAGGCGGAAATAGGCGAGCTGAAGATCAAGATCTCCGGCTGCATCAACGCTTGCGGCCATCACCACGTCGGCCACATCGGCATCCTCGGCCTCGAAAAGAAGGGCGAGGAATTCTATCAGGTGACGCTTGGCGGTTCCGCCAACGAAAACGCGTCCATCGGCGAAATCATCGGCCGCGGCTTCTCTTCGGAGGAAGTGGTCGATGCGATCGAGAAGCTGGTCGATACCTATCTCGGCCTGCGTTCCGGCAAAGAGGAAACCTTCCTGGAGGCATACCGCCGGGTCGGGGAGGCGCCCTTCAAGGAGGCCCTTTATGGCGCTGCATGAAACATTCAGCCTAGGCGTCGATCCTGAACTGGGATTGCAGGCGGAGGTTGCCGCCCTGAACACCCAGTTCAAGGGGGCGACCGCCCAGGAAGTCCTGGCGGCAGCCATCCGGCATCAATATGCCGGCGACATCGCCATGGTCTCCAGCTTCGGCGCGGATTCGGCCGTGCTCCTGCATATGGTGGCAAAGGTCGATCCGTCGACCCCGGTGCTGTTCGTCGACACGGCGAAGCTGTTTCCGGCAACGCTTGCCTATCGGGACGAGCTTGTCGAAAAGCTGGGCTTGAGCGACGTGCGCACCCAGAAGCCGGCCAGGGACGACCTCGCGGCCAAGGATCCGGCTGGCATGCTCTGGATGAGCGACACCGACGCCTGCTGCCATATCCGCAAGGTGCTGCCGCTGGAACAGGCGCTCGACGGCTTCGGCGCCTGGATATCGGGCCGCAAGCGCTTCCAGAGCGCCTCGCGCGCCAACCTGGAATTCTTCGAGGCGGATGCCGGCCGGGTGAAGGTCAATCCGCTGGCCGAGTGGACGGCGACGGATATCCTGGACTATGCCCGTTCGCACGACCTGCCGCCGCACCCACTGGTCGCGCAGGGCTATCCGTCGATCGGCTGCCTGCCCTGCACCAGCAAGGTGGCCCCGGGCGAAGATGCCCGCGCCGGGCGCTGGCGCGGGCAGGACAAGACGGAATGCGGCATTCACTGGCCGACCCATGGCAAGGAAGTCGACGGCAGCGGCATCTGACCGCTCGCAATCAACAAATTTGAGGACGCAAGGAATGGCAACGATTTACAAGGACGGCGCGTTCGTCGAGGAAAACTGGACCAGGATCGATGCGGAAACCGGCACCGCCGCCAATGGCGATGCATTGGTGCCGCAGACCCTTTTCCTGAGCGATCCGGAAGCGTTTCTCGCCCGGGACGGTCGGACGGCGGTTCTGGTTGAGGCCGGTGACGACGTGGAGCTGGTCGAACCTTTTCTCGCCCGGCTGGCCTTTGTTGCTGTCGACTTCCCGAGCTTTGCCGATGGTCGCGGCTTTTCCGCCGCCCGCATCCTGCGCGAGCAGATCGGCTACAAGGGCGATATCCGCGCCGTCGGCAAATACATTCTCGACCAGGTGCCGCTGGCCCGCCGCTGCGGCGTGACCACCTTCGAGATTTCCAAGCCGGAAGTGCTGAAGGCACTGAAGGCCGGCGAATGGCCGGAAGTCACCAAGTACCTGCAGCCGGTCGGCACCGTGGACGAAATTCCGGAAGGCACCCGCCCTTGGGCGCGCCGGTCCTACCGGGACCTGGCGGTTGCGGCCGAATAGGTCCGATTTTCCCTGTGACTCCTCTCGACTGGCCCCTCTCCGAGGGGCCTATTTTTTTGAGGAGATACCCTCTGGCCTTAGGCGTTGCCGATCAGAACGCCTGCTGCAAGCACCAGGGCGCCTCCAAGCACCACCTGGAAGGCCGCGCGCAGGAAGGGTGTATCCATGTAGCGGTTCTGGATCCAGGCGATTGCCCAGAGTTCGACAAACACCACTGCGGCCGCCAGGGATGTCGCCGTCCAGAAGTGCGGGATCAGGTAGGGCAGGGCGTGGCCGAGGCCGCCGATGGCGGTCATGATGCCGGAGGCCAGGCCGCGCTTCACCGGTGAGCCGCGTCCGGAGAGAACGCCGTCATCGTGGGCGGCTTCCGTAAAGCCCATGGAGATGCCGGCGCCGACCGATGCCGACAGGCCGACCAGGAAGGTCTGCCAGGTGTCCTGGGTCGCGAAAGCGGCGGCGAAGATCGGTGCCAGCGTCGAGACGGAGCCGTCCATCAGTCCGGCGAGCCCGGGTTGAACATAGGTCAGGATGAACTGGCGGCGTTCGGTGTGCTGTTCTTCGTCGCGGACATTTTCGGGCGTATGTTCCAGGCCGAGACGCTGCGCCAGGCTCTCGTGCCCTTTCTCGGCGACCGCAAGGTCTCCCAGAAGTTTTCGGGTGCTTGCATCCGTGGTCCGCTTGGCGGCCTCGATGTAATAGCGGTAGGCCTGCCGCTCCATGTCCTCGGCCATGTTGCGAACCTTGTCGAGACCGAGCGGGCGTACCAGCCAGTCGGGCTTGCGCTCGTAATAGCCGCGCACATGTTCGCGGCGGATGAGCGGGATGGTATCGCCGAAACGGGCGCGGTGCTGGTCGATCAGCTGTTGCCTGTGCTCGTTCTCCTCCACCGCCATGTCGTCGAAAACCTTGGCCGACTGGGGAAACTGGTCGCGCAGGCCGTCCGCATAGGCCTTGTAGATCCGGGCGTCGTCCTCTTCGGACGAAATGGCGAGTGCCAGGATTTCCTGTTCGGAAAGGGACGAAAAATCCCGTTTTCCCAGTCCGAAGAACCGTGCGAGCATAAAGGCCTCTCAACAAAACCGCTGTCATTGAAACGCCCCAGTTCAATCCGCTACGAGCCCGATTGGCAAGGGTTCAATTGCACCGGTCCCCGGTTCGCGCTGGCGGCACGATGACGCATTCGTCCCGGCCGGCCGGGATCAGACCCAGATTTCGCCGAGCACAAGGAAGACATAACCCGGGAATACCAGCAGTGGCGCCATGGTCATCAGCATTCCGATGGCACGCCCCGGCCCGAAGCCCGACGTGACGAGCGTGACGTAGTGCATCACGCGCCCGGCAAGCAGGACGGCGCCCACCGACCACAGCAACGCATGGGGCGCGTGGCCGAGCTCGGCGGCTGCCATCGCCAGCAGGCTCATCGGCACCGTTTCGGTGAAATTGGCGTGGGCACGCATGCGCTGCATCAGGGACCGGTCGCCGCCGTCCAGGAACTGGATGCCGGTCTTCGCACGGTAGAGCCCGACTGCCACGGTGATCGGGATCTGCAAAAGCGCGAAGATCGCGATGAAGACAGCCGTTACCGGCAGGGTCGAAATTACGTCCATTTCCAAGTCCTCTAAAGGCGGGGGAGGAGATCATCGGCATGAGGGTTTCTGTTGCTTATAAAGACCACAATCCTCCCCTCTTCGCGTGTCACTCGGCAGACATGCTTTCGTAGGTGATCAGTGCGATCACGCCGCCGACCGGATCGGCGAGCGTTGCCATGCGGCCGACGCCCGGCACGCTCATGGGTTCGCTCAGGATCGTCGCTCCGAGAGACCTGGCCGTCTCGACGCGGGCGTCGACGTCATCGACCGTGACATAGGGAAGCCAGCGCGGCGTGTCCGTCCCGAATGGAGGAAAACCACCGATCTTGTCCTCGCCATTGGCAATGACGGTGTAGGTCGCTCCGGGCATCTCCATCTCTTCCGTGCTCCAGCCGAGCAGGCCTTTGTAAAATTCCTTCGCCCTTGCGTTGTCGCCGGAATGCAGCTCCATCCAGCTGAAGGCCCCATGGGTTTGCATCGGATTGCTCATGTCTTCGTTCCTTGCTCTGAAGTGTCGGCCTGGGGATCCAGGTGGTCAGAGGACGGACGAGGTCTCGGATTTCCGACAGGGTGGGGAAATTTGAGCAAGAAATTTTTCGGACGGGTGTTCCTGGCGCGAGAAGAGACCGGTGACACCACAGAGTTGGTCAGGCCGGAAGAAGGTGAAACGAGAGCGGGCAAGCGGGAGGATTTCTCCGATCCCTTGCCATGATTTGGGGACGTGGCGGTGTGCTGGTCCGTAGGTTACACAGCGCGGCTTGCCGTCAGAATCTGTAAGACCCGCCGATGATGGGGCCGTTCATGACAACATCGAAAAGCAGGTCGCTGCTCTCGTAGTCGACGCCCAGGCCGCGATATCCGGCGATCAGCGAGATTCCGTTGTTGAATTCATAGCCGACACCGCCGAACGCATCCCAGGCGAATTCGGAGGAAACGCCAAACCCGCCGATCATGCCCCAACCTGTGAGATACCATGGGGTGTCTGCCTGGAGCCTTCCCTTGAAGCCAATCATCAGGTCAACCCATTGCTCGCTGAAGCTGCTTCTGGCGTTGCGCGCAGGCAGGCTGCCTGCCTGGCACAGGGCGCCGCTTTCTTGCCTGGGAAAGCCCGCTCGGAATCCGGAGCAAATTGTCCCGGCTGAAAAACGAGGCGACCTTCCCGGAATTCGGCTTGAACGACTTCGATACCTTCGAGAACAATCTGCTCGAGGTCATGCAGTTCGTCTTCAATCACACGACGTTCGACCCCGAAGATCCAGTCGACAAGGCTGTCCTTGCAACTTACGAGCCGCTTGGCGTGGTGCCCGGACGCGAGTTCGATCCCGACGCGGTTGCCGATATCGACGGCGAGGATATTCGTGTTGTTGCCGAACGCTTCGCCCGTAACGAACTCGCGCGAGCGACCGACCCTGGTTTCCTGCCTGAAATGCTGAAGCTGTTCAGAACCAAGGGGAAGATCTCCGAGGAACTGCTGGCCATTCAATCGGTCCTGGGCCCGATCGGCCTTCCGGCGACCGAGGCCCTTTATCCGGCAATCGCCACTGCCGACGGCCAGCCGATGAATGCCAAGAACGATTACATCAGCCACATGTCGCCGGATGACCAGCCGCCGGCAAAGGCGTTCTGGTCAATTACGCTCTACGACACCGAGAACGGCTTTTTCATTCCAAATGCTCGCAAGAAATACAGCGTCGGGCTGAACGGCGGCATGGCGTCCCCAAGTTGGACGTTCGCGGGGTTTTGACCTCTTCCCGAAAGCCGTCATTCTTTGCAGCTTAAGTGAAGGGCTAACAAGGGCGGGGAGCGGACGTTTGCTGCGATGCAAACCAATGATCGCATTAAGCCTAAGCGGACAGTCTACGTCCGAGCCTAAATCTCGAAAATCCGAAATTTAACCTAACACGGCATCTTATGCGGTTATTGCGGGGATGAGCTGGAAAGTAATAGTCAATCGAAGACGCCGCAGCGACTATCCCATGGGAGCGTTGTAGGAGGATGAAATGTCTCTCCTGCTTGAAGGGCGACCAAAACACCACCACCAGCTTATGTCGATTGCAGGCATGTAAGGCTTACCAAATCTCAAAAGACATTGAATTTGCTTCTGTTCGCTTTTTGTTCTATACATGTTAAGATTGTCAAAAAGGGTGATGCAAGGTCATGGGGAGCCAGAAGTTCTTCGAAGAGCGGACTGACCAGTCGGAGGTCAAAGCCCGTATCGTGAACAAGTATTTCTCCACTTGGGCGCAGTGTTGATTTCCACGCAGAACTGAGCCGGTTTTTCCACCGAGAAGTGAGCCACCTCCGAGTATTGTTTTCTGATCAGGATTTGGTCGAGGGATTGGCTTTTTCTCCTCTCTTCCGTGTCGCGGCGGCCGAGCTGGCTTTGAACCTGAAGCTGTCGTTCCCGGTCTCCAGGATATGGCATCGATGGGTCAAGCGGTCGAGGAGCGCCGTGGTCATTTTGGCGTCGCCGAAGACAGAAGCCCATTCGCTGAAGCCGAGGTTGGTGGTGCTAGCGACGCGGGTCCGTTCATAGAGCTTGCTCAATAGATGGAAGAATAATGCTCCGCCTGAGACGCTGAACGGTAGGTATCCCAGCTCGTCGAGGATGACCAAGTCAAGGCGGACAAGGGTCTCGGCGATCTGGCCCGCTTCCTCCGGTACTGTCTCGCCGGAAACAGATGCAGGCAGGACTGGACTGCTTCTGTTCCATGCCGAAGAGGGGTGTTCGGGAGCGTTCGGCGAACGGCTGCTGGAGAGCACCGGAGACGTCTTGCAAACCTCTAGTCTTTTGTTGACCGGAACCCGTGACATCTTGATCGCAGTGGCACGCTGCGCCGTGTCCGGCAGAAGATTTTACCACCGAGATCGTTGAACTGGGTACCGGTTTCGCGAGCGCAATCGACGTGAAGTGAGTTCGTCGCCGGACCGTGGCACGGGCTTATTCGTTCCCCAACCACTGATCTGGGTTAGTGCCGGATTGCATGCTTTCCGTCAAGGTGAACGACACCGAAGAAATAGGCCAGACCTGCTTCGTTTCAATCGGAGCAAAGTCCCCGGCGAATTCTGCCGAAACGGACAGAGCCCGCGAGGATCCCCAAATGGCATACGTACCGAACCGACTTAGACAGGACCCGCAATACGACCTTTTTCTACAAGCCCACGTCGGCGACGATGTTCGCGGAACCAGTGTCACCGTGCTTTCGATGCTCGCCCGGCTTGGTGTCGATCCCTGGGTTGAGGCGGCGACCCTGACTCATTTGAGGGAGGCGGCTGCACAGCAAAGACTGGAGGCGCTCCTGGGCCGCTTCACCGATGTACCGTTGTCCGGTCCGGCGCGAGCCACGGCCGTCTCGCGGCTGATCGCTTGTCTTCCGCGCGTCGGCAAGGATGCTTCTACGCCCCGGCCGACCGCAACATCCATCTATTGGCTGGTCGGCATTGGCTTGCTGCTGGCCTATGTCGGCTTGCAAGCCCACGGCAATTAGAAGGGACCTGCTGCCTCTTCACCCAGCATCTACGGCCCTCTGAATATCGGCAATCAATGGGGAACAAGATGATCAACCGGAACCTTCTTCTGATCCTTGTCGGCGTACTTGCCGTCGTGGCGGTTGGCGCAAGCTACCTATACTACAACGAGCGCCAGCGCGGGATCGATATCGAGATCGGCCAGAATGGCATTTCCATCGAAGGAAAATGAGCAAAATGGCGCAGCCGGAGCGTTGCGAAAACCTTTGAACCGTCCGGACACCGCGGTTCAGATCAGCAGGGCTTATCGTGAGACGCGATAGCGCCTTTCTTTAGGAGAAACTACCATGTCACTCGGCTTAATCCTCATTATTCTGCTTGTCATTATTCTATTGGGCGGATTCAGCGGACGTATCGGCGGCTATGGTTTTGGCTTCGGCCATACCGGGGTCGGTCTGCTTGGTACAGTTCTGATCGTCGTCGTCGTACTCGTGCTGCTTGGCCGTATCTGAAACGGTTTACCGTTATGGGTGATGGGGCTTTCAGTGCCCCGTAAACCCCACCGGAGCCGTCCCGGAGGGCTTGCTGATGTAGACGGTCGCCTCCGACCTCCATGTACCAAGTCAGAAAACATGGTTCCCGGACACCACAGAGCCCTCAACGACAAACAGAAACAAGAGGTCCGTGACGATCTCGTCCAGAGGAAGAGTGTTTAGGCTATTGCCAGGAGACTTGAACCCTGTCGGCAGACAATCGGACGTGTCCGTGACCAAGTTTCAACGCCGAACCAGACCCAATTGTACCTGATTGAGTTCAGTCAACCGGTCGAAAAGGCTTTGTTGGTGTTGTGTCTTTTCACACTTCCCCGATTTTACCGCCTTGTCGGAAGTCAGAGTGCGTCACCAGCCACAAGAGCGCAAGTAGACCTATAATCGCAGAGACTGCGGATCCCGTAAGAATTCCGAGCTTTGCGGCACCCAGCATCTGCGGATCAAATGCGAGATTCGCGATAAACAGTGACATCGTGAAGCCGATGCCGGCAAGAAAGGCTCCAGCTGTCAAGAACGGCCACGACAAATGAGGGTGCCTCACCGCCAGGCCCAATCGGACGGCTCCCCAACAGAAACCGAGGACGCCGAGAGGCTTGCCGAGCACCAGTCCGGCGACAATGGCGATGGAAATAGCCTGACCGAAGTCGTTCATTTCGATTGCAACGCCCGCATTTGCAAGTGCGAAAACCGGCATCACCACAAATCCCACCCAAGGATGCAGCGTCAACTCGAGCCTCTCGACAGGGGAAAGGGATTCTGAAACCGCTCGACCAGCGGCGCGAAGGTCACGGCGGTCCTGAGTGTCACCGCTCCAGTGCTCTCCTCCTGGATAGGCAAGCACCCGGCCGAGGATTGCACGCAGGCGTGTATCGCTCACCCAGACTTGTGTCGGCGTCATCAGTCCGAGAACAACCCCTGCAATCGTTGCATGGATACCTGAAGCGTCGATGAACAACCAAATGGCGATGCCGGCCAGATAATATATCGGAATGCTTCTTATCCCGAGGCGGGCAAATCCTGCAACCAAACCAAGGCCGAGAATGGCAAGTCCGGTGGCGGCCCAGCTCAACGGCTCACCGTAAAAGACAGCCACCACCAGTATTGCCCCCACATCGTCGAAAATCGCCAGCGATAACAAGAACAACCGGAGTACGCTGGGAATTCGCTGACCGAAGAGCGCAAGACACCCGATCGCGAATGCCGTGTCGGTCGCCATGACCGTTCCCCATCCTTGCGCGCCAGACTGTCCGGCGATTAACGCCAAATAGATAGCAACTGGAACGATCATCCCGCCGAGAGCCCCGGCCAGGGGCAAAGCCGCTTGTTTGGGTTTTCTCAATTCGCCCAGGACAAGTTCCCGCTTGAGTTCGAGAGAAATCACGAAGAAGAAGAACGTCATCAAGCCGTCGTTGATCCAGTGCCGCAATGAGCGGGTGAATTCCAGCGACCCGAAATTCAGGCCGACCGGTGTCTCCCAGAATCTAAGGAAAGCGGACGCCCAAATTGAATTGGCCAGGAAGAGAGCCAGCAATACAGCCACGAGCAATAGTCCGCCAGCCGCGGATTCGATCTTGAGAAATCTCGCAACGGGTTTCGTGAACCTGTCGGCAATGCCGTGTGGCAGATCTGTGTTGTTCTGGATAGCCATGGCAAATGCGACACCCATTTGCTGCGGAGCGGATTGATACCTCTGGAAGAAGGTGGAAGCAAAACCGTTACCCGCGAGAACCGACTGGATTACGGTCGCCTTACCGAGTTTCCTCCAGCAATGATCCGTTTGATCAGGTCTGAGACAGCCCGGTGCGTTTCCATATCTGCTTCCGGACCGGTAGCGTTCTCGTGAGTTTCGGCGGCATCCCGCAAGACGCCTACGATCTCGTGCTCGGGAAGAATTTTGTGGTCGTTCATTGCCAGCAAAAGTGCTTCGCAGATCGAGAGCGCCGCTATTCCTGAATAGTCTCTGAGGTCGGGCATCTTGGCTGCCCCTTTCAAGGATTGAAGCCCATGCTTGGGTCTGAGCCCAACAAACTTCACCAGAATGACAGAAAATCAGTATGCTGTACTGATCGAAAGCAGTCTTGGCCCAGACATCTCGGAATTCTCATGTTTGCCTGGGAGAAACGCCTTTGAACTTTATCGAGAAAAGTCCGCTTACCCGCAAGCTTTCGAGTTTCGTTGTCCTGTCAGCGAGCGAGCTCGAAGAGTTGCAAAATCTGCACCAACGCCGCCGATCCTTCGTTGCCGGCCGTGATCTCGTACAGCAGGGACAGTCGGATCAGGCTGCCTACATTCTTTCGGAAGGCTGGGTCTGCTCGTACAAGATCCAACCTGACGGGACACGCCAGATCGTCGATTTCCAGATCCCGGGAGACTTTTTGGGATTGCGCAGCGTACTGCTTCGCACTTCGGACCACAGCTTCGAACCGATCACCGATGTTCAAGCGGTTGAAGTACAGGCTGGCGACCTGCTGGAGGCGTTTGCAAAGTCTCCTCGACTGGCGACTGCGATATTATGGGCCGCCTCACGGGACGAAGCTATGGTGGTCGAACACCTCGTCGACCTCGGGCGGCGTGACGCCGATGGGCGCATGGCACACTTTCTGCTCGAACTTGGCGCGAGGTTGGCTCTGGTCGGCATGGGCCACCAAACGGGCTATGACTGTCCGCTGACACAGTATCACCTCGCCGATGCTCTGGGACTGAGCGCCGTGCACGTCAACCGCGTTTTGCGACAATTGCGTGAAAAAGGGCTTGTCACGTTTCGAAACGGCAAGGTGATGTTCGATGATCGTGACCGCCTGGTCGAATTTGCGGGGTTCGATCCAGAATATCTCGACCAAACCGGGCCACTGCTGAAGTAAAACTCATACTTGCGCGGTGTCTGTTTCTGGCCGACCAATTTCTTTGGAATGCGAACGAAAAGAACAAGGTGCTAAAGACGTCACCGTTCTTGTCCGCCTTTTTCTTGATCTTTTTTGGCCCGATCAACAGCCTGTACGCAAGACAGTACATTCGCGGGTCGCAATCTTGGCTGCATCGGAACGGAAAAAACACCAAGGACTAACCTCGATCAGGATGTTCCTCCAAGGCTCCATGTAGAATCATCAGAACGGTCGGGTTCTCGGTCAATTTCTTGACTTGCGTTTCAAGGCTACGACAAAGACAGGGAATAGCGGCATGTCTCTTTGACAAGCAGACTCGCGATGCCTGTCCCCGCAAGGCAAAAATTATCTCAAATTAGTTAAGCGGTGAACTTGGCCTCAATAGTGCCAGGCCTGATTTCGGGTACCAACCTGCCTGCCGAAGGTTGCTCCCGCAGACTTTGAACGATCCACGCGCATGCATGCAAAGGAGCACTGCGGCTATGGAAACGAAAACGAAGAGAGATGGACCCATGCCGGATTCCACTGATCTCGAGAGGCGGGTTCTTGCGCACGAGAGAATTCTGCAATCTCTCATCGCCTACATGTCCCGCTCTGAGCCCCGGTTTGTCGAGCACCTCAAAACACGCTTTGTCGATACGATGTCGATGGCACGCCGGGAACAGGACTACAGAGACGTTGACGACTATGCCGAGGAATTCATACGCGCGGTTATAAATCTCGGGGAAACCTGCGCTCCTCCAGCATCGAAAGTTTCGGAATCTGAAACGGCTTCCAAGGGTCCGATAAAGAAACAGGCGCACGCTATAGCGCATCTGCCTCTTCCGGGGGGTGAGCTGGATCGCGTGCGGGTCCAGGAAAGAAATGGAATATGGGAGGTAAGGGTTGATGGCGCCTTTCTCGGCGACTATCAGAAACCGGAATTCGCTCGGGCAGCCGCTGCTCTGGCCAGGCTTTCACTCAGATGAGACAGTATCTTCCGTCGGATGTCCGTTTGGGATGCTCAAAACGGGAAAGAAAAGGGGCTCTCCGGATAAGTCTGGGTTGCCGTCTTGATTTCGAATTTCCGAAATCCACACCGATGCTTGCGATGCTCAACGTCGATGGAACACGTTATTGCGACCTTGAGCGGCTGGATTATTTGACGACTTCTCCTTGCGTGCCGATCGAGAGCTACAAGGATGCTTTCGGGAACTGGTGTTCCAGGCTGACAGCACCGCCTGGCACCTTCACACTGGCGACGCACGGCATCTTTTTTGACTCCGGCAAGAAGGATCCGGTTTTTCCTGCCGCCTATCAACATGCTGTCCAAGATCTTCCGTTCGACACGCTCGTGTTTCTATTGGGGAGCCGCTATTGCGATACTGATCTGCTGTCGGAGGAAGCCTGGCGGCTGTTCGGAAAATCAGAGACTGGCTGGGCCAGGGTTCAAGCTATCTGTGACTATGTGCACCATCACGTGACTTTCGGCTATGAGCATGCGCGCGCGACACGCACGGCGTCGGAGACCCTGGCTGAAGGACGCGGAGTTTGCCGTGACTTCACACATCTGGCGATCGCATTTTGCCGTTGCATGAACATCCCGGCCCGATATTGCACAGGTTACCTGAGTGATGTCGGCGAGCCGGAACCGCATCCCCCGGGAGATTTCGCGGCCTGGATGGAAGTTTTCCTGGCCAACCAATGGTGGGTCTTCGATCCGCGCAATAACGAACGCCGTATCGCACGGTTTCTGGTTGGCCGCGGGCGGGATGCAGCCGATGTCCCGCTGACGCAGACCTTTGGTGAAAATACTTTAAGAAACTTCGAGGTTTGGACCGAGATTTCCAATTGAGACTAACCTCGATCAGCACATAACCGGTCGGATCTATCTAAGATTTTCAAGAATAATCGCGCCTCCGGTTGAATTCATCGACCAAGACGTTTCCGGGAGCCGGACTGAAGCACAGCCGACCCAAAACGGAGGACGTGACGATGAACACCCGGTCGACCAGATCGACGGTGACGTTCTTCCACCCGTTCTCTCTGGGGGAGAAATCGGAAGTCCTACCTGCGGGAGACTATGAAATTCTTGTCGAAGAAGAAGAGCTTCAGGGGCTGAGTTTTCTCGCCTACCGAAAAACGGCGACGTATCTGATCGTGGTTGGCAAGGGCAGGACTGAAATGAGGGAGATCTCCAGAAACGATCTGGAATCAGTGCTCAGCCGGGATCAGGCCATCACTGAAGACATTCAAAAGAGCGAGGCGGCGCTTACTCCGCTGGAGGAAACGAAATGAACACTCCCGAATGGCTGAAACCCGTCATCCTTGGCGCTGCGATAGGCGCGATTGGTGTTGGTGTCGTTGGATTTTCATGGGGTGGCTGGGTGACCGGCGGAACCGCAAACAAGATGGCGAAAGCGATGTCGCATGACAAGGTCATCGCCGCGTTGGTGCCGGTCTGTGTAGACAGGTCCCTCAACGATGCGAACCGTGCAGACAAACTGTCGAAAATCCGTGAGACATCTTCTTACCAACGGCGAGGCGTCCTCATGGAGGCGGGGTGGGCTACCTTGCCGGGTTCTGAAACCGCAAGCCGGGATTTGGCACAGGCCTGTCTGGCAGCGCTTGAACTCGACAAATCTTGAACCGAACTCACCGCGAGCAAACCCGATCATGTTGATAGAAAAGTCGAACCCGCCGCCGGTGACGGAAAAAGCTGAATCCGGTGGTGCCCTGGTGAAGGGAACACCGACCGTACAAGAGCCAGGTTGCGAAGGAACGAGAACCCGTCTGACAGACAGATCCGCCATCCAAGCAGCGGAAAACGAAGGTATGCCCGCGCGGGCGGGCTAGGTTCTTGGACGCAAAAAGAAGTTCGATTTCAAAGGGATGATGCAGCAAATCCATTCCCGCCTGGACGCTCGTCGTTGTTGTGAGAGGAAATGTCATGGCTTCCCGGAATACCGGCCCCAAAAACTCGGGCCCCTGGAGTCCCGGACAGAAGAAGGACGGTCCTTCCGAGATAGAGGCCTTTCTTCGTCAGGGCCGTCGAAGTCTGGGTGGCATGCTTCCGGGCGGTTCGCCACCTGTCAGGGGGATTCTTGCGACACTTGCAATTGCAGTAGCTGCCCTGGGCATATGGACTTCCTACTATACGGTCCCCAGCGACTCGGTCGCAGTCGTGCAGCGTTTCGGGAAATATGTCTCTGAAGTTCCGCCGGGCCTGCACTTCAAGTTTCCGCTGGGCATCGATGTCGCAACCATCGTGCCGGTCAAACGTCAGTTGAAGCAGGAGTTCGGCTTTGCGACGCCAGGGGCGAACGATCCCTATCAGAGCCCGACAGACGGGCGCCGCGAAACCGAAATGGTCACGGGCGACCTGAACGCCGCTCTGGTCGAATGGGTGGTGCAGTATCGTATCTCCGACCCGGTCAAATTCCTGTTCGAGGTGCGTGAACCTGCCGCCACCCTTCGCTATGTCTCGGAATCCGTGATGCGCGAGGTGGTCGGCGACCGAACGGTCGATGAGGTCATCACAATTGGCCGGCAGGAAATCGAAAGCGAAGCACTTCTGAAGATGCAGGCACTGTCCACGAAATACGCCATGGGCATCAGCATCGACCAGGTGCAGCTGAAAAACATCAATCCGCCCGAACCCGTTCAGGCCTCCTTCAACGAGGTCAATCAGGCCCAGCAGGAAAAGGAGCGCCTGATCAACGAAGCCCGCCGGGAATACAACAAGGTTATCCCTCTGGCTGAAGGCGAAAAGGACCAGCGTGTTCGCGAAGCCGACGGCTACCGGTTGAAACGGATCAATGAGGCTGAAGGAGATGCAGCGCGTTTCATCGCACTCCTGGAGGAATATGTGAAAGCGCCCGAGGTTACCAGGCGGCGAATTTATATCGAAACACTTCAAGATGTGCTGCCCGGTATCCGGTCCAAGATAATCGTCGAGGGATCTACCGGAAGTATTTTACCCCTTCTCAATCTCGACCGCGAAAGGGAGAGCCGGCCATGAAGATCGTATGGGGACTTCTGGCGGGGATTGCTGCCATTGCAATTGCAGCGGCCTCCACGTCCGTTTACACGGTCGGCGAAGTTGAACAGGCAATCATCACGCAGTTCGGCAAGCCTGTCGGGGCTCCGGTGACGACAGCCGGCCTCAAGCTGAAACTGCCGTTCATTCAGGAAGTCAATCGGATCGACCGCAGGGTTCTGGAGTGGGACGGCAATCCTTCGGACATGCCTACCAAGGACAAGCTTTATATTTCTGTCGATCTCTTCGCGCGTTGGAAGATTACGGATCCGTTGCAATATTTTCTTCGTTTGCGCGACGAACGCAGTGCCCAATCCCGGCTTGATGACATACTTGGAAGCGAGACGCGAAACGCGGTTGCCAAACATGAACTCATCGAGATCATCAGGACAACACGGGGGCGTACCCCTTTGAGGGATTCGCTTTTGACCGATGAGGAGCTTGCGCAGGATATCGGTTCGCTGGTTCCAATTCAGAAGGGGCGGGCACTCGTTGAGCAGGAAATATTCGATGCCGCCGCCGAAAAGGTCCGCGTTTTCGGAATTGCGCTTCTCGACATCCGCTTCAAGCGCATCAACTACAATGAGAGCGTTCGGCCGAAAATCTACGACCGGATGGTATCGGAGCGGCGCCAGATTGCTGAACGTTTTCTCTCCGAAGGCAATGGCGAGGCGGCACGTATCCGCGGCAACCGTGTGCGCGATCTGAACAAGATCCAGTCCGAAGCCTACAGGGCGGTGGAGGAAATCCGTGGCGTGGCCGATGCCGCCGCTGCCGACATTTACGCCCGGGCTTACAACAGCACTCCTCAAGCCGCGGAGTTCTTCGAGTTCACGCGAACCATGCAGGCTTACAAGGACATGATTTCCACCGGAACGACGCTCATTTTGTCCACGGACAGCGATCTTTTCAAATTCCTGGAGGGAATGCAGGCCGGCGTATCAAAAGCAGGCAGCGGTCAGCCAAACCTGGACGCGGCATTGCAGAGTAGAGTGGTCACTCGAGACCGATGATCCTGCCGGTCTCAATGGTTGATGCAGTGTCAAAATGTGAAGTGCGACCACTTGGCGAAGCCAGCCATTTCCTGAGAATTTGCTGCATGCATGGCCAGCATCTCATCCGGCACGATACCAACGAAGAGGAAATCAGGACGAATGGCCCCGGTAATTCCTTGAAAATGTGGTGTGCCGCAGCGGACCAATCTGTCGCCGCGGTTTTGACCGGAATTGTCAGTCGGAATCAATAGTTTCTCCCGCGAATTTTTCAGTATCAGGAACTGTTTTATCAGACGGCGGCACTTCGGTTGGACACCATTAAACCGCAATTGCAGTGCTACATACATCGACCAAGGTGGGCGTGAAACGGTGGCTCTCATCCAGCGCCAATTAACAGGGTCGATCGGTCTACCATCTCCGGTCTTTTGGCCTGTACTGCGGACGAAGCCAAGCCAACCAGATACCTGCACTGCCGTCGCGTGCTTTTCTGATCCGATACGACTTTTCCCTCCTGCGACGCAATTGCAAGGGCTCTGATATGCCGAAAAAAGTCAAGCGTCTGCCTACTCATGCGCTCAGAATTCGCCCCTCTCCGGGCACTCGCAAGATTGTTCCGCAACGATCTGGCACCACTGTCGATGACGAGGCCTTGACGACGGAGCCCGGTGTAGCGCCTTACGGCAGCTGCTGGCCGATACCGGATGGCCCACCGCCTGCCGCAAAACCGAAACCGGTACGCGATGGTTCGGCAAGCCGACGTGATCAAATGACCAGTGCGCTCGAAAACCGGGACAATGAAGGCAGCACGCCCTGGCCCGATTCAATGCACAGCGAATACGGGAGGCGTGTCGAAGCTGACGGCTCCTGGACGATCTATCATGTCTTTTCGGGCATGCCTGCAACGATCGGCGGCGACAGGATGGAAGGGATGAGCGCCACCGCAGCCACGGACCAAATGATAAAAACGAATTCCGACAACTCAAGCCGGCGGGCAGCACAGACGGGCATTTTGAAGGTTCATTTTTTGTCTGCCTGGTGGGCGCATTTGTCCAGATACTTCAGTGGGCTCTTCATTTTGCTGTCTGCGTAGAAAAAAGAAAAATGTTCTTCGGCTGCAACAGGGATCATGTGCATGGGTTTTGTTTTTCGCGCGATGAAACAACTGTTGGACAGGGGTCCGTTTGTTCACACCTCAGCGAACGACCATTTCCTGCCCGTGTTTCAGGCACCTCTCGATGAGAATTTTTAGCAACAGGTTCGAAGCTGCCAATGTCGGCTAGCCCTGGACCAAGGATCATTGATTTCAATTGATCTGCCTGGAGCTGAATAATCTCGGCACCCATTCCATGCGGTGGACATCCGTTCTTGAAAAAGGCCGGTAAAACTCCGGGCGGTGCAACTACTCCCAGGCCAAGTAAAGCAAAAACGTGGCTCGACCCCACATAGGAATCACATCCGGGATAGGGCCACTCAAGCGTTGAAACCCCAGGCGGCCGCGTTCACCTGCCCGCCAAGTCCACGTTGCTGGGGATGTGGTCTCGTCTCCAGGGATTGAAGCAGAAGGGCGTCGTCATCCTGGTCCGCCAGTTCATGGCTCCAGACACGGAAACCCGTGAGTTCGTAGACGCCGAAGGAAGTCATCATGGCAACATCCGAGGCATCGTGCCCGCGGACCATCAGCACGCGGCCGATCCTCGGTACGTTGTAGCGGGCATCGAACGTGTACCAGTTGCCGTCCAGAAACACTTCGAACCAGGCGCAGAAGTCATCGAAACCTGCGTCGGGAACGCCGATATCACCGAGATACCCGCTGGCGTAACGCGCCGGTATTCCCATCGCCCGGCACAGGCTAATCGCCAAATGCGCAAAATCCCGGCACACACCCGTCGCTTCGGAAAGCACGTTCCCGGCGGTTTTGTCGGGTCGGCCAAAATTGTAGCCGAAGGTTACGTGGGCATGAACGAAATCGCAGATCGCCTGGACCCTTGGCCACCCCTCGACCGTCTGACCGAACCGGTTCCAGGCGAATTCCCCCATCAGGTCAGACTCGCAATACCGGCTGGCCAGGAGAAAGGTGAGCGTTTCGCTTGGCAGATCCTGCAGGGCAGTTTGTCTTGCCTGCGGCTGTATCACATCCGGCAGCCCGTCCACTTCCACGATGGAATCCGACCAGAAGGTGGACACTCCGGCAGGCGCCGTCACACGCGTTATGCGATTGCCGTATCCGTCGGTGTATTCACTCAAATCGAGGGCTCTGGCATTTCGAACGTAATCGGAGCCGATCGTTCTGCCGCGAAAATCACTGTGAACGGACAACGCGAGCAACATGGGGACCGGAGCCGGGCACGTGACGGTTATTTCGAAGCCAATTCGAATGAGCATGGTGATCTTCCTTGTTTACGTGTGGAATTGCGTCCAAGCTGAAGCGCCTCCCGAGCCGAGAACAACCTGCAACTGCACGGGGCGGCGGCAAGGTTCCCATGACAACCGCGATACGCATTCTGCACACAACTCGATACAGCTACAGCCAACCGGTAACGTTTGGCGCTCACCGGCTTCTTCTGCGCCCGAGAGACGGACATGATATGCGGCTTCTCTCTTCGGCAATCGCCATTTCTCCCGAACCCCGACTAAGGTGGCACTTCGATACGTTCGGCAATTCTGTCGCGACGGCAGAGTTTTCTGTTCCTTCGGATGTTCTTTCATTTCAAAGCGAGCTGCTGATACGCAGGTTCTCGCACGAAGACTATCTGGTTTCTCCCGGCCGAAGCAGAAGCGTCTATCCGTTCACTTACGCGGACGAAGATCTGATCGATCTGGCACCGTTTATCGGACTTGAGAATCCTGACGAACGGCCCGTGTTGGAAGCTTGGCTACAAAGAGAACTCGTCAGAACGTCTGATGAAGTTCTCGCCTTTCTTCGCAACCTGTCCGACACGATCAACGGCCGACTGACCTATATTCGCCGCGAAAGGTCAGGCACGCAGACCGCCGCCGCGACGATCGAAATGGGAACTGGCAGCTGTCGCGATTTCGCTTTTCTGTTCATGGAGGCGGCACGCCTGTCAGGATTTGCCGCCAGATTTGTCACCGGCTATCTGAACGATGCCGGTGAAGACGGGCGAAATCAGACCGGCGGCGGCTCAACCCATGCCTGGGCGGAAGTGTACCTTCCGGATGAAGGTTGGGTAGAGTTCGATCCGACGAACCGCATCATCGGCAGTCCGAACCTGATCCGTGTCGCCGTCACCCGAACGCCGTATCAGGCAATTCCCATCAGCGGGACATACGATCAACGCCCCGGAACCATTTACTATGGCATGGACGTTGATGTTCAGATCGGTATCGAACCCTACGATCCTTGGAGTTCCGATTGAGTGACCGAGTACCATCGTGACTGCGGACCATGGTCAGTCAGCCCGATCGGCTTGGGTCAATCCATATTGGTGGGAATGGCGGAGCGCTCGCTGTTGGGTTACCACAAGAACCCCTCAAGTGTGATGTATGCAACCGCTGCAAAACTCAGCAGCGTTATTGACAAGCCGGCTGCGCTCAAACCCGATCCAGCGAAATCGTCATCTCGGCGTGTGTAATGAAAAATGGAAGACATGATGCCCACCTTTATTGGGGCGAAGCTTTTTGTCTCCTGCCGACAGCGCCCTGTTTTCATGCTGTCGATTGCCCTTCCTACCAAGAAATTGTGTTCGGGGTGCGACGAATGATCTAATTTCAAGATTTATTTTCAGTTTTTTCAAAAAAATACTTTATTTCTGGCATTGTATATTTTTGATGCCCGTCTATATTAGAGGGGCGTCTGAGATGTTTAGTTGGTATTCTGAGTTTTTACCGACTTAAATCGAAAAATAACCAAAATTCGATATGTTTTGGACAAATGGTGACGTCTCGGCGTCCGCTTCGTTTCTGAAGCAAGGTACGTCCAAAGTCGAAATCACTGATAGAGATCAGCACTGGTATCGTCTCGACGAATGTCGTCCGCTAAAGAGCTTCCCAACAGGCAAGGTCGGCGTGTCGGCCCAAATTCTTGACCCTCCTCGACATCTGGCCGCACCGCGACAGAGACCTGTCACGCCCGTCGCCTTGAATGCCGCTTTTGGCAATATGAGATCCAGGAAGCCTCTTGGCGCACGAGACCGCAATTCACCGATTAAACGCCCCCTCAACAAGGATCATATGAACGTGAGCAGTAATCTAAACAGAATACAAAATCTAAACGGAAAACATCCGGAAGACGCGATACACCGGTTCACTGTCGGTCAAATTGTCAGAATGAAGAGCCGCCATCCGGGCAAGGCCACCATGTCTCTCGACACTTTCCACATTACGAGGCTTCTGCCGCTTGCCAGCGAACTGCCGCAATATCGCGTTCGCGGTGAGCATGAGTTGCATGAACGGGTGATAACACAGGACAGGCTTGAACTGGTCACCGTATCGGATAAGGCGCAAAACAATGCGCTTCTCATCGCAAAGACATTTGGCATTCGATAAATTTGTAAAATCGATTACCCGCGAATTCTATTTCTGGAAGCATGTTGCGTAGGGTGATCTGTTGCGATCGCTCGTCTAATTTCGACCAAGCGACTGCGCCAACCGACCCGTGCAGAACTGTGACGCGCGAGAACACCTGGCGGTTTTGAGCCTGGTGGCAGAAGAGCGGGGGCTCCTTCCGCTGTGACATTCCGGCCGTGCGTATTGAGTGGCAGGCGAGTCCGGCGGGTTCTCAAAAGGCTAATGGTATCGCCTTCGCGCGACGTCTCGGGCGCCACGCTCCCCAAATGTTCCAGAGATTTGGCCGGAAGGTAAGGCGCCGTCTTCGCAGCGCGGTCGCTTATATTGATTGACAGTTCATTCAATATGAATGCATTTTAGTGCAATATTTCAGTGTGTTCCTGAATTCTTGAAGGAAAAGGAGCGGTGGAATGAGCGAGTTGGTTGCGTATCCGATGGGCTCTCCTCTTCTCGACCGTTGTCCGCCGTCGCTCCCCTCGAGCTCCTACCTCGATACCGGCTGGTACGCGGCAGAGGAAAAAGCGATCTGGCGCCGGCACTGGATCTATATCGGGCGTGACAACGATCTTCCCGAAATGACCATGCGCCGGGTTGCGGTCGGCGGCCAGAACATCGTTCTGGTGAAGGACCGGGACGGCGCCGTCACGGCTTTTCACAACACCTGCCGCCACCGTGGTTCGGAGCTCTGTACAAGCGAGGAGAAGAGTCTCAAGTCGAAGCTGATCTCCTGCCCTTACCATCAATGGAGCTACAGCTTCTCGGGCGATCTCGTCCGCACGCCGTTCGTCTCGATCACACCGGATTTCCGAAGGGAAGATTTCGGCCTCTACAGGGTGCATGTCAGGGAATGGAACGGGTTTCTGTTCGTCTGCCTTGCCGACACACCGCCCGATTTTGCCGGTGTGCCCGATCTTGGCACTCATGCCTTCGACAATTGGCCGATGCGCGCGCTGGTTACCGGCCATACCTGGGTCAAGCAGCTTGCCTGCAACTGGAAAATCTTCTGGGAAAACTACAACGAATGCCTGCACTGCCCGGGCATACATCCCGAGCTTTCCGACATGGTTCCGATCTATTCCAAGGGCTACATGGCGCCAAACGAGGCGCCGGACTGGCGGCCGGAAACCGATCCGCATGATCCGGTTCTGAAGGCCGGTGCGCGGAGCTGGACAATGAACGGCCAGCCCTGTGGACCGGAATTCCCGAACCTGACGGAGGCAGAGCGGGAGGCAGGGCAGACTTTTGTCTCGCTGCTGCCGGCCATGTTCGTCGTCGCCCATGTCGACTATGTGCGCGCGGTGTCGCTGCGCCCGCTCGGACCGGAACTTACGGAACTCAAGGCCGAATGGCTGTTTCTGCCCGAAACGCTCGCCGGGCTCGGGTTTGACATGGGCAATGTGGTGAATTTCGCCGGCATCGTCATGAGCCAGGACGGGGACGCCTGCGAAATGAACCAGCGCGGCCTCAGGTCGGAGAAATTCGAATGCGGCAAGCTGATGCCGCAGGAGTTCGAGGTTCACCGGTTCCAGCAATGGGTGCGCAGGGCGATGGACGTGGAAAGCTAATCTTTTCAAGGACCGCATACACTGTGCCCTGCCGGCAGCTCCGGCGACGCGGATGGGTCAATACGGTCCTTCTCCGGAATAGTCCTCCGCCCAGACCAGTCGGTATTTATGGATCAGCTCGCCGAAACTGGTTATTTCGATGTCCCGTACAGGTGTGACCTTCGCGAATACCGTAGTGATGAGTTCCGTTTCCGGGAGGAAATCGTCGACGAGGATGAGCGCGCTCTGGCCCTTGTGTTCGGCGGGCTGGAACCAGACGTCATACTGATCGCCCCGCAGCCCGATCTTCTGGATGTCGAGACGCTTGGTCGTGAAGGCCAGCAGGGACGCCGTACGGTAGTCCGTGGTCATGATCATGTCGGGCCCGAGGCGGGCCTCTTCCTGCTCGATAATACCGGCAATTTCCTGCCAGCCGGACAGGGCAGGTGCGCGCGGTCCTGCTGGTCATCCGGGACGAACTTTCGCGTTGCCGGTCGGCGCGCGCAGTCGGAGAGCTGACAACACGGATCCGGCAGGGCTATGACCTTATCGTCTTCGCGAGCACGGAAACCGCCCGGAACTTTCCCGGTTTCGTCGAAGGCGCAATCCGCGCGGGCCGCGAGGTCGCGGCGCAGCTTGTGGCGGGAAAGGCCGGTCGCAAGAGCCCGGCTTGATCGCGACTGACGGTTCTGCCCGGTCAGGCTCCGGACAGGAAGTCCTCGGCGAGTTCCACCCAGAAGGTTGCTCCGACAGGCAGGATGTCGTCGTTGAAATCGTATTTGGGATGGTGGAGCGGCGGATCGTTGTCGGTCTTCGCCGTTCCAAGCAGGAAATAGCAGCCGGGCCGCTCTTCCAGGAAATAGGAGAAGTCCTCGCTGCCCATGATGGGCCTTGCCATCTCGGTCACCTTGTCCTTGCCGGCAAAGCGGGTGGCAAGCGCGCGCACGTATTCGGTCTCCGCCTTGTGATTGATCATCGGCGGATAGCCGCGCTCGTAGTCGACTTCCACCCGCATGCCGTAACTGGCGGCCTGGCCCTCGGCAATGAGGCGGATGCGGCGTTCCTGTTCGTCGCGCACGTTCGGATCTAGGGCACGAACCGTTATGTTCATGACGGCGCGCTCGGGGATGACGTTGCTGGCAACGCCGCTGTTGAAGGCGCCGACCGTGATCACGGACGCCTGCAGTGGATGGATGTTGCGCGAGGCGATGGTCTGCAGCGCCATGATGATGCTGGCGCCGCAGACGATTGGATCGGCAGCATCCTGCGGTTCGGCGCCGTGTCCGCCATGGCCGATGACCGTGATCTTGCACTCGTCGGCGGCCGCCATCATCGGCCCTTCGATAAAGGCGAACTGGCCGAAAGGCAGGGCAGGTTCGTTGTGGAGGCCGAAGACGGCATCGCATGGGAAACGTTCGAACAACCCGTCTTCCATCATCAGCCGGGCGCCGCCGAAATTTTCCTCTGCCGGCTGGAAGATCAGGTGGATCGTGCCGTCGAAGCGTTTGCGTTCGGCGAGGATCTTCGCCGCGCCGAGCAGCATGGCAGTGTGGCCGTCATGGCCGCAGGCATGCATGACGCCCGGATGCGTGCTGGCGTATTCCGCGCCGGTTTCTTCCAGGATCGGAAGCGCGTCGAAATCGGCGCGCAGGCCGATGCTCTTGGAAGACGTGCCGTTGCGGAGCGTTGCGACGATGCCTGTCTTCCCGAGACCACGGGCCACCTCGTAGCCCAATTTGCCAAGTTCGCCGGCGACATAGTCCGAGGTCTTGAATTCCGACAGGCCGATCTCGGGGATCTGATGAAGATGGCGCCGGGTGGCGATAAGGTCGGGCAGGATATTCGGCGTCTGGATGGTCATTTGGATACTGATGTCTAAACGGGTTGATCCGGACCAGACCGGACCGGTCGCGGGCGGGCGTTTGCAATCTAGGCACCGCGGCTCGGGATCCGGTTCTCCAGATAGCGGAAGAGCAATACCAGAATTCCGGTCAGGCACATATAGATGAGTGCCAGCAGCAACAGCGGTTCATAGGTCAGATAGGTGTCCTGGCGGACTTTCGAAATGACCGCGTAGACATCCACCACCGTGATGGTTGCGACCAGCGGCGTCGATTTCAACTGCAGCACGGTTTCACCGCTCAAGGTGGGCAGGGCACGGTAGACCGCCCGTGGCAGCCAGATGCGGCGGAACATGGTGAAACGCGTCATGCCGAAAGCGCGTGCGGCTTCCAGTTCGCCACGGGGCACGCCGGCAAAGGCGCCGCGCATCACCTCGCCTTCATAGGCGGCGAAAGAGATCATCAGCGCCGTGAAACCGTAGGGCCAGGCCTGACGCAGATAGGGCCAGAGCACTGAGTGGCGGATTTCCGGAAACTGCGCGAAGACCGAGCCGAGGCCGTAATAGAGCAGCCACAGCTGCAGAAGCAGGGGCGTGCCGCGGATCAGCGTGCAGAAGCCGCGCGCCGCCATCGCCAGGGGCCAGGGCCCGGTGACCTGGACGAGGCCGAGCGGCACGGCAAGGAGAAACCCGATAGCCGCGGTCGAAAACAGGAGGAGCTGGGTCTTGCCGACTCCGGCGATCAGGAGAAACTGGTATTTCGGCAGCCAGTCCCAGCGCAGGAACCAGACGGCGCAGAATACGACGACCGCGAACAGCGACAGCAGGAAGATCCGGTGCGGTTCCAGCAGCCGGCGCGGCGGCGGCGGAACATAGGCGGGCATGGTGATCTTGGTTTCGCTCATGTCACACCGGCCTTGCCATGCCACGCCTTGAGCGCCGTTCGATACGGGAAATGACCTGATTGGAGACCAGCGTCAGCGTGAGGTACATCAGGCCCGCGGCGCAATAGAACAGCATATAGGCCTTGGTGCTCCCTGCCGCCTGGCGGGTGACGAGCGTCAGTTCGCTGAAGCCCACGACAGCGAGCAGCGCCGTGTCCTTGGTGGCGATCAGCCAGAGATTGGAAAGACCCGGAATGGCGTAGGGCAGCATCGCCGGCAGGGTGATGCGCCGGAGCGTCTTGACCGGCGACATGCCGTAGGCGCGCGCCGCCTCGATCTGGCCGGCCGGCACGGCCTTGATCGCCCCGCGCAGCACCTCGGTCGAATAGGCGCCCTGGACGACGCCGATGACGAAGATGCCGGCGGCAAGGCCGCTGATGTCGATGCGCGGCAATCCTGCCAGAACGAGAAGGGCGTTTACCGCGTCGGTTCCGGCATAATAGAGCAGCAGGATCAGGACGAGTTCAGGCACCGCGCGGATGACGGTGGTATAGACCTCCAGCAGGTCCCGAATGATCGGGCCGCCATAGAGCTTGCCGAAGGCGCCGCCGATCCCGATCACAAGTCCCAACGTGAACCCGCCGATCGCGAGCTGCAGCGAGGCCGCGAAGCCCGCCAGAAGAACCCCGCCCCAGCCGGGTGGCGACAGGGCGAGCAGGTCGAGATTGAAAAATCCGGATTGGACGGCCATCGGCAGCGGTCAACCTTGCTTGGATGGATCCGCCCGCGCCAGAAGGCGCGGGTCGGCAGTCTGAGGTGAACCGGCCGCTTAACCGCCGTAGATGTCGAAGTTGAAATACTTCTTGGAGAAGGCGTCATAGGTGCCGTTGTCGCGGATCGCCTTGATCGCGGCGTTGATCTTGTCCTTCAACTCGGTGTCGCCCTTGCGCAGGCCGACGCCCACACCGGCTCCGAGTATCGCCGGATCGTCCATGACGTTGCCCTTAAGTTCGCAGCAGGAGCCTGCGTCGGACTGCAGGAACGCATCAAGCGCGATGGCATCCGCCTGGACGGCGTCGAGACGGCCGGCGGCAAGGTCCTGGTTGGCTTCGTCCTGGGTCTGGTATTGCTTGATCTCGGCAGCGGTCGGACCGAAGTATTTGTCGGCATAGTCCGCGTGAACGGTGGAGACCTGAACGCCGATGATCTTGCCGGAAAGACCTTCCGGGGTCGCGTCGAAGTCATCGCCTTTCGCGCCGATGATGCCCGTCGGGGTGTTGTAGTATTTGTCCGAGAAGTCAATGGTCTTGAGGCGGTCTTCCGTGATCGACATGGAACCGACGATCATGTCGATCTTGTTCGACGTCAGCGCCGGGATGATGCCGTCCCAGGCCACCGGCGTGATGACGCAGTCTAGCTTGGCCTCGGCGCAGAGCGCTTCCATGAACTCGATCTCCCAGCCGACCCACTTGCCGCTGGCATCGGGCGAAGTGAAGGGCGGGTAGGGTTCCGCGGCGACGCCGACCTTGACCTCTTCCGCCATTGCACCGGTAAAGGCGGCGGTGCTCATGGCAGCGGCCACGAAAGCTGTTTTCAAAATGTGCTTCATGCTGTTCCCCTGTCTTTTCGACTTGTTTGCCGGAAATCCCGGCCGGAACGGCCCGCGCCCAGGCGTGGGACATTCCCTCTTTGGAAGCGATCGGCGCTGGCCCTGGTTCCTCCCCGGTCACCCTCGACGATCTAGTGGATCGAACTGATGAATTTCTTCAGCCGCTCCGATTTCGGATCGCCGAACACCTGGTCCGGCGGGCCCTGTTCCTCGATGACACCGTTGTGCAGAAAGATGACGTGGCTTGCGACTTCGCGCGCGAATTTCATTTCATGGGTGACGAGCACCATCGTCCGGTGCTCCCGTGCAAGATCTCCGATCACGCTGAGAACTTCGCCGACCAGTTCCGGGTCGAGTGCCGAGGTCGGTTCGTCGAACAGCATGGCAAGCGGCTGAACGGCAAGCGCGCGGGCGATCGCCGCTCGCTGCTGTTGCCCGCCGGAGAGAAAGGCCGGATAAGTGTCCTGCTTTTCATGGAGCCCAACGCGGCGCAGCAGCGTTTCGGCGATCTCGACCGCCTCGTCTCGTTTCATGCCGAGAACATGAATGGGCACTTCGATGACATTCTGCAGCACCGTCATGTGCTGCCAGAGATTGAAGCTTTGGAAGACCATGGCAAGCTGGCTGCGGATGCGCTCGATCTGCTTGCGGTTGGCGGGCCTGAGTCCGTGGTGGCCGTCATTCTTCAGCGCGATGGTTTCGCCATGGACGGTAACGGAACCGGCGCTGGGCATTTCCAGCATGTTGATGCATCTGAGGAACGTGGACTTGCCGGAACCCGATCCGCCGATGATCGCGATCACGTCGCCTTTCCGGGCCGTCATCGAGACGCCCTTGAGCACCTCCAGGGGGCCGAAACGTTTGAAGAGGTCGCGCACCTCGATCGCTGGCGCTACTGGTTCCATCCACTCCGCCAATGCCCGGCCGATGCCGGTGCTGCTGTTGTTGCCGTTCCCCGCCAGCTTTCCTTGTTTTCCGGTGCAGCGCTGGCTCTCCGCCCGGTGAATGTCGCCAGCTTTGCACTTGTCACGTAATTATTCAACCGTATAATAACTAAAAAATGCGGGTGGCGGAAAATTCAGCCGCAATGCCGGGCGGAGGAGACCAATCATGGCGCTGGGAGCGAGGAAGTCGGCTGCAATGATGCGCTTGACGCCCGTTTGCCTGTCGGGCTGGGGAGCCGGGCGCACGGCAGATCGGACCGGGGCATGAGCCGTCGTCCGTTTCATCGCATCGGCGAAGCCGAGAGGCGGCAGGATCTCATGGAAGCGACGCTCGACTGCATTTCCGAATTCGGACTGCAGGGCGCCACGGTACGGCGGATCGCGGCCCGCGCCGATGTGACCCCGGGCCTCATCCGGCATTACTTTTCGAGCAAGGACCAGATGCTGCAGGACGCCTACCGCCAGGTGATGACCGGCATGACCAGTGCAGTGGCGGCTGCAGGCAATCGCGGGCAGGAGAGCGCCCGGGCACGGCTGCATGACTTCATCGTCGCAAACCTGACGCCGCCGGTTGCGGACGGGCGGACGCTGTCCTTCTGGGCGGCCTTCATCAGCCACGTCAGGGCCGATCCGGCCTTTGCCGAAATACACCGGGAAAGCTATCTCGCCTTCCGCTCCGCACTCGAAGCGCTTGTCGCCGATGTGATGGCGGAGGCCGGAGAAAAGCCGGATCCCCTGCGGTGCCAGAAGCTTGCGATCGCCATCAACGCAGTGATCGACGGCCTCTGGATCGAAGGCACGCTGGTGGGAGACCTTTTCGCCGAAACACCGCTGCCGGACATTGCCATCCGTTCCGTTGAGGCGCTGCTTGGCGGAATTCGACTGACTGCCGACGAAAACCCGAACTGAGAGACCCGAACATGCGTTATGCGTCGATTACCGACCGTCTGGCCCATTTGGGGTCGGGAAAATGGGCCGTTCACATCAAGGCGCGCGAGATGGCGGAGGCCGGCATCCCCGTCATCGAGCTGACGATCGGCGAACCGGACATCATGCCCGATCCCGCCTTGCTGGACGAAGCCGAGCGGTCCATGCGGGCGGGCCGCATCCGCTATTCCAGCGGCCGGGGTGAGGCGAGTGTCGTCAAGGCCCTGACGGAAAAGTACCGGGTACGGCGGCCGGAGATCCGCGAGCGTAACATCCTGTGTTTCCCGGGAACGCAGACGGCATTGTTCGCGGTCATGCTCGGCCTGGTGGAGGCAGCCGACGCGGTGCTTGTGGGCGATCCGCTCTATGCCACCTACGAAGGCGTCATCGCCGCAACCGGTGCGTCCATGGTTCCCGTGCCGCTCCGGCCCGAAAACGGTTTTCACCTGCAGGCGGAAGACCTGGAGCGGGCCGTCACGCCCGAGTGCCGCGTCCTGTTGCTGAACACGCCGCACAATCCGACCGGCGCGACGCTCAGCGAAGAGGAAATCGCCGCCATCGGCAAGGTCTGCAGGCGCCACGACCTGTGGATCGTCTGCGACGAGGTCTACGAGAAGCTGATCTTCGACGGCGCATTTGCCTCGCCATTCGATCTGCCTGCCCTGGCGGAGCGAACTGTCGTCGTCTCGTCGATCTCCAAGTCCCATGCGGCGCCCGGCTTCCGGTCCGGGTGGGCGGTCGGCCCTGAAGAGTTCTGCGACAGGTTGCTGGCGGTTTCCGAGACCATGCTTTTCGGTGGTCAGCCCTTTATCGCCGACATGACCGCGATGGCGGTCTCCGGAGAATTCGACACGGCCGAGCGCATGCGCGAGACCTACCGGCGGCGCGCGGACCTCATCATTGGCCGTCTGGCCGGCCACAATGCGGTCCGTCCGATGCGTCCGGAGGCGGGCATGTTCCTGCTCGTCGACGTCAGTGGCACAGGATTGGACGGGGCGTCTTTCGCGGATCGGCTGCTGGAGGAAAAACATGTCGCGGTGATGCCGGGCTCGTCCTTCGGCGATCAGGCGGCCGGATTTGTCCGGCTGTCCCTGACGGTGGCGGACGCGAAGCTTTCCGAGGCAACGGACCGGATTGCGGCATTTGCGGACAGCCTTGACGCGGGTGAAGGGAGCCGGAAATGGGCATCGTGACGAAGGGAGCGACGAAGACGGTCGGTGAGGCCCTGATCGACATGCTCGAAGCCAACGGGGTCGAGGTCGTCTTCGGCATCCCCGGCGTTCACACGGTCGAGCTCTACCGTGGTCTTGCCGGCTCGAAGATCCGCCACATAACGCCGCGGCACGAGCAGGGCGCAGGCTTCATGGCGGACGGTTACGCCCGCGTTACCGGAAAACCGGGCGTAGCCCTGGTGATCACCGGGCCGGGGCTCACCAACACCATCACCGCGATGGCGCAGGCCTATCAGGACTCCGTGCCGATGCTGGTCATTTCCGGCGTCAACGCCCGATCCAGCCTCGGGCACGGACAGGGCCGGCTGCACGAGCTGCCGGACCAGCACGCGATGATGGTAACGCTTACTTTGATGTCGCACACGCTGCTGGAGCCCGCCGACCTGCCGATGGTCCTGGACCGGGCGTTTGCGATCCTCCGCTCACGGCGGCCAGGACCGGTGCACATCGAGATCCCGACCGACGTGATGTCGGAAATGATCGCGCTTGGCCCCATCGAGGCCACCAGGGCCGAGGGCCCGCGGGCGGCGCGCTCGCAGGTCGAGGCACTGGCCGAAAAATGCCGCCAGGCGCAGCGGCCCGCGATCCTGTGCGGCGGTGGATCCATTTCGGCGGCAGGGCAGATAAGGACACTTGCCGAACGGCTCGACGCACCGGTGATCACCACCGTCAACGCCCGTGGCATCTGTTCCGGCCACCCGCTCTCCGTGCCCGCGAGCCCGACTCTCAAGGACGTACGCGACCTTCTGGCTGCCTCCGATCTGGTGATTGCGCTCGGCACCCAGATGGGCCAGACCGACTACGACATGTACGCCGATGGCGGCTTTCCGGAGCTTGAAAACCTGGTGCGGGTCGACATCGATCCGGACCAACTCGCCCGCGGTCCGGCGGCCACCCTTCCGGTCCTTTCGACCGTCGACCAGCTTCTGACCGACCTTCTGCCGATGCTTGAAGATCTTTCCGGCAGGGCCGGCGGTGCGGAGCGGGCAAAGGCGTGCCGGGAAGCGGTGCTTGCTGGTCTCAGCCCCAAAATGAGGGCCGAAATCGGGGTTCTGGAAACCATCCGCGAGACCTTGCCCGGTTGCATCATTGTCGGCGATTCCACCCAGGCCATATATGCCGGCAATTTCTATTTCGAACCCGGACAGCCAAGCGGCTGGTTCAATGCCGCAACCGGCTTCGGCGCACTTGGCTACGGCCCTCCGGCAGCCATCGGCGCCAGCATCGGCCAGCCGGAAACCCTTGTGGTCTGTATCGTCGGAGACGGCGGATTCCAGTTCTCCCTTTCCGAGATCGGATCGGCGATGGATTGCGGCGCCAGGGTGATCTTCCTCGTGTGGAACAACGACGGCTACGGCGAGATCAGGACCTACATGCTGGAATGCGGCATTGTGCCGGAGGGTGTCACCCCTTCGGCTCCGGATTTTCTGAAGATCGCGGAAGCCTACGGCTTGCCTTCCTGCCGGCTGGCAGACGTTTCGGAGCTGGCCGGGGCCCTCGGGGAAATGGCCGGGAAAGCCGGGCCGAGCCTGATCGAGATCCACGAAACGAAGACGCGCGGCGCAACGGCCTGACCGGCCGCCGTGTCTGTAAAATACCATTTTATCAAGAAGTTGGTTCGCGTTGAGGCTTATTGGAAATCCGGGTGCCGAATACAAACAACTGCTCTGACCAAAACAGGCACACACTTGTGTGCGGGAGATTTCAATGAGGCGACGGGTGAAGAGGCCGTCTCAATTCCAACCGGGGAGTCTGGTGCCTGAAATTTTAGGTTTTACCGAAAGAAGGCTGCAACCATTTTCAAATATGACCAGATCACACGGCATTGATATCAAGAAGCTTCACCCGGAGGGGTGTTGTCTTCAGATCTGGATCTGGTTTTGAAGAAGTTGATTTCAAAGCGGTTTCTGTTTTCAGGGCTTGCAATCATCTGTACGTTGGGAATTGCAGTCTATCTTGCAAAGCCGACCGAGTTGCAGACCCGTTCGTCGGTATATAAGGCTATTGAACCGGGGCTTCAAAACGACCTGGAGCGCGGGATCGCCACTTTTGCATTTGGCGATTTCGGAGCCCTGACCTCGGACACCCTGAAAACTTCGGCAGCCCCGTGGAAACTGGCGGCAGCAGTACTTGCACTACAGGAAACAATTGGCGGCCTCGACGAAGTTTCGAACATCGAAACTGCCGCCGTTTTCAGACGCTTTGGATTTCACAGCCCGGAAAAGCTGGAAAACTGGCCGGATGGTCTTGCCCAACCACTTGCCCAATCTTCTGCCCGAACACCGCTCGGTATCAATGCGGGGCTGGCGCAGAACGGAGTTCTGCCGGTCGCGGTCACGATTGGCAATACCGGTTGTGCCGCCTGCCATTCGAGCGTGGTTTACCGGGCGGACGGCACTCCTGACACAAGTCGTGTCTGGTTGGGGGGAACAAACAGTTCCATCAATCTCCAGGCCTACAGTGATGCTCTTTATACCGCGTTCAGGGATTTCGGCGGCGATACCGACCGGGTGCTGGCGGCGGTTCAGGTCCTTTTTCCTGATACGTCCTGGAGCGAACGTCAGACGTTGCGTTTTGTCCTTTTGCCTGTCCTGCGAAAGGAAATTACAGCGCGGGAGGCAAGCTTCGGACGATTGCTTCCTTTCGACGCCGGTGTGCCGGGGGCTACCAACGGTCTCGACGCTTTGCGCAACAGGCTTGGCCTGATCGAGGGAAACAAAAGGGTCGAACACAGTGTTTTCAATTCCGTTCCCGAACTCGGCGGGCGCCTCTGGCGCCGCAGCTTTCTCAATACGGCGACCTATGCTCCTCCCGGAGGCGACCAGAGAGCCCCGACAAATGCGACGGATCTGGACCGCACCCACCGGAAGCGGATGGCAGCAATCATCGCCTATTTCACGGTCCCGAGCATGGGGGTTTCGGCGGCGGTCGCCGAAGACCATATCGGCGATGCGGAAGCCGTGCTGACCTGGCTGTCAGAATACAGGGCCCAACCCTTTCCCGGCGTAACAGACAGGACGCTTTTGGTCCGCGGGCAGCGTCTCTTCGAAGAAAACTGCAGCAATTGCCATGGTCGATACGACGACGATCTCGAGACACCCGCCCTCGTTTCGTTTCCGAATTGGGAAGGCGATGTCGGAACGGACCGGCGTCGCATTGAGTTGACGGACGAGAGTGTCGCCACCGCCGTCAATTCAGGCCTGTTCGGACAATACATCGACGCGAAACCCGCGAGTACATATTCCGCGCCGCCCTTGACCGGGATCTGGTCGAGTGCGCCTTACCTTCACAACGGCAGCGTTCCGACGCTTTGGCACTTCATGCATCCGGAAGAGCGTCCGGACCGGTTTTTCGTGGGTGGACACGCGCTGGACCTGGAAAAAGTCGGGATTGCCGGGCGTTCAGGGGATGAGAGGTCCTGGCTACTGCCCGAAGACTATACACCCTGGGCATTGCCGGTTGAGATCGACACCAGAAGATACGGCTTCGGAAATGCCGGACACGAAGCCGAATTCCGGAACCTTGATGACGAGCAGAAGCGCGCGCTGCTGGAATATCTCAAGCTGTTGTAACCAGATCTTCCGGTGCGAGTCGAGCCTTAGCGGGTTGGCGGTTGCCCGGGTGGGGCCCGACGCGAAGAACGGTTATCAGTGTGTGGTCTTCCGGCAGCTTCATGCGCCTTGCAACTTCGGCGTTCGCCTCCGGGTCATCTGCGAGAACAGCCATCGGCCAGGCTGCAAAACCGGCTTCCGTCAGCGCGATCCAGAGATCGTAGAAATGCGTTCCACTGGTCCAGCGGTCTTCCTCACCGGGCCTGTGGAAGGCGAGCAATCCGGTGGCACTGCGAGTCTTCTGGTCTTCCGATACGATCATGCGGCTGAGGCCGAGCGCATCGAAAGCTTCGAAGAAGGGTTTTCGCAGCGCAATTCCTGCCGCGAACGCCTCGGTTCGCGACAAGGCAAGGGCCTCGGCCGACAGTCCGTCCTGCAGCCAGTTGGGGTGCCTTCGGTCAAGCCGCATCCAGTCGAGCAATTCCCGTCGAAAGGCGGAATTGCGCATGACCCTGAGGCTGGCACTGTCGTTCAGCTCCGAGAGAGCAGCAATCTCCTGTGGGGCCACCGTCAGGGTGGTGTCGCTGCGTGCGCCGCTGATGAGGGCCAGCGAATTCCTGTGCGCGCTGCCGGAGGCGGCGAAGCCCGCCCGGTAGGTCGTCCGCTTGCGCAGGAGTGCAATTTCAGGCGGGCGCAAGGGGTCGCCGCCCAGTGCAACCCGTATGCGATCCCCGTCGTGTTCCCATCCAAGGACACCCTTTCCATGCCGGGCCAGCGCCTGGATCGTGCCGTGAAGCGCTGCCCCGCCACTCAGACGCGCGTCGTTTCCGCTCGGGTCGCCAACGTGCAGTTTGCGCGCTCTGTCGAGCGACAACAGGATCGCACCCGGTCCGTCCAGGGTCCATCTGACCGGTTGGGTGTTGTGCACGGAAGGGGCCAGATTGGCTTCCTCCGCAATCTTGCGCAGAAGGTCGGGCTTCACGTCAGCGCCTTCCGGTAGAGGTGCACCCGATGCAGTTTCCGCGCGCCTGCCTTTTTCTTCTGGGCAAGACTTGCGGGGTTCACGTCGGCAATCCAGGTGTTGCCCAAAGTGCTGTATCCTGCCGCCTTGAGCGCCAGGATGATCCGCCTGAGTACGACAGGATTGACCCCACGTCCCTGGAAATCGGGGCGGACGGCCGAATAAATCAGAACGGCACGGCGGTTGCTCAGCTTGTGGTGGATGAAATGCCAAGGCGTGGTCCAGTCGGTCCGCGATCTTGTTTTCTGAAGGAAAGGATTGATGTCCGGAACGCAGAGGATCACCGCAACAGGCTCGCCGCGCCACTTGAGCAGGGCGGAAATCCGGGGATCTATGATCCAGGCCAGATCCTTGGCCTGAAACTCGTATTCCTCAGCGCTAACGGGGACAAACATCGGGTTCTGCGCGAAGGCGCTGTTGAGGAGTTGCCGGGCTTCCTCCATCCGTGTCTTGACGTTCCAGCGGGAAATCGGGGCGAAAGTGAAATCCGGATCATCCAGAATTGCGCGCTGCTTCGGTCCGATTTCCGGCGCCTCGCTCTGAAGCAGGTCGACCTCGAAAGTCGTCATCGGAAACTCGGGAGAATAACCGTGCTCTTCGAGCAATCGCGGAATGTGCGGCGGATTCCAGACCAGGTCGGTATAGGGCGACTTTTCGAAACCTTCGGTCACGATCCCGATCTGTTGCATGGCCGTCAGGTTGAAATTGCCGATGATTTCATCGAAGCCCCGTTGCCGGGCCCAGCCCTCCGCAGCTCCCAACAACGCTCCGGCGGCCTCGGTGTCGTCGGCGCACTCGAAATAGCCGAAATAAGCGCGCTGCCAGCCGTAGTGCGCATTTGATGCCCTGTGAACGTGGGCGGTGATCCGCCCTACAGGTCTGTCTCCGCGCATGGCGGTGAATATGGAAATGTCATCCCTTCCACCGAACAGCGGGTTCCGTGCTGGATCGACAAAACGATCAAGGTCGGATCGTAGTGGCGAAACATAGGGGCTCGATGCGCCGTAGGCCGCGAAGGGCGCTTCGAAGAACGTGTCGAAATTACCTGTTTCGATCTTCAGGGGCATGACTGGATCCTTCTGGCTGCATCCCGTTCCGCAATGACCCGTGCAAGCCTGAAGGCCGACCGAAGATCGCTTCCCGAAGCAGCGGCGATACCGGTCGGTGTGCCGACGGCTACCGCCAGAGGGGAGATGGAGACGAGGATTGCTTCCCTGCCGCCGGCGCGGGTCAAAAGTTCTCTGAGCTGGCTTTGTCCAAGCGTATCCTGGGTAAGATCCCGGGGAAGATCGGACATTTGAAGCGCGCCGTTAGGACCAAAGATGGATATCAGCTCGCTCGCGTCATAGTCCGTCAGCGCGTTCGCACGCAGGATCGAGTAGCCGGCGGTAAGGCCAAGCCTTCTCAAGGCATCCAGATATTCGTCCAGATTTTCGGTTTCCTGCAGTGCTTCAACCAGCGAAGACTGAAGCCTGTCCCGGCGGATGGCAATCGAGGTCAGGGCAAGCAGCAGCAGCAGCACGAGCGCTGCGATGATCGCACCTGCGTGAAACATTGCCCACCCGTCGAGCCCGGCTTGAAGACCGATGAGCCACGCAGACAGGCCCGAAACGCCGGCGATTGCGGCAAGAGAGAACAGAAGCCGGCGGGTTTCGGCAAACCGGGCTTCCAGTGTCACAATGATAAAGGCAGCCGTCAGTGCGCCGAGACCGGAAAGGTAAGCCGGGCTGTTGACCGGCAGCAGATCGTAGTCCGACATCAACAGGATGATGATGAAAGGGATCGCCAGTGCACAGCGGCCCGCTAAAACATTTTCCGTTGCCGACAGGGACGCCCGGTCGCGGCCGGCGAGGAGCACGAGAACACTTGCAAAGAAAAAGAACTGGTAGGTGAGCAAAAGCAGGATAAACGGGGTGCTGAACGTCAGGGGAGTGACCAGGGCGAGACAGCCGAGAGTCCCCAGACCTGTCGCGGCAAGAACCTTCAGCGGACGAGGGGCATGACGGCGAAGCACTCCTTCTGCCAGAAGGAGAGCGGCAAAGGGGATGGCGGCGGCGGCAATAATGGTCAGCGAGCGGAAGGGACCGGTCGGCCAGACCCAGTCGGCCGCGCGCACGAAATAGAATGCCGCGGTCACCAGGAGCGCAAAACGAAATCGTCTCGCGAGACCGCCACCAGACGGATCGATCTGAAAGCGGACGAGCAGAAGGCCCGCGACAGCTGCAACTGCCACTGAAAGGTTTGTCGTCAGCAGCGGGTCACTCACCATCAGCGCCAATCATTCCGGTGAGCTGGCGTTGCACGAAGGGCTTCAGCAGTGCGGAAACCGTCTTGGGAAGCGGGCGTTCGATGCGTCCCTTGTAGGGATTGAAAAACCAGCCCTGTTCGTCGGTCCGGCTCTGCCGACCAATCAGCAGGCCTAGCGTCTCGTAGGCCATCAACGTTCCCGTGTTGATCACCATCGGGGCAAAGGACATACGGCTGCGCTTGCCCGCAGCGACCTCACCCGCAAGTTCGAGGTCGATGTGATGGCGGGAAGAGGAATTCAGCATGATGTAGAGAGCCTCTGCCAGAAAGGCATCGCTCCTTTGTTGCTGCGAAAGTGCGTTCCAATCCGTTCCGATTGTCGGATAGCCAAGACGTTCCTCCGGCATCGGCCGGCCGGGCCGCGTCACAAAGACGGAGGGCAGGGGAGAGGCATAGGCATCTATGACCGGGCGGCCGGCTTTCCTGGCGGAACGGTACAAGAGCAGGGATGCCGCCAGATCATCGGTTCCGTTGATGACGACATCTGACCTGGCAACCAGATCCTGCACCCTATGCGTCCAGGAATGGTCATAGACCTCGATTTCAGCCTGCGGGTTGATCTCAAGGCACTGATCCCGGGTCGCCTGGGCCTTGTCGCGGCCAATATTGTTGAGGTTTGAAAAAACCTGGCGGTTCAGGTTCGAAACCTCGAAGGCATCTAGATCTGCGAGGATCAGGTGACCGACGCCGGCACGGATGATGGATTGAACGGCAGCGCCGCCCATGCCGCCGGTTCCGCACACGAACACGCTGCTCGTGCGGAGCCTTTCCTGCTCCTGTGCGGTCACGAAGCCCGCATTTCTGGTCGTGAATTCTGAATAGGAAAAGGTCATCTTGCGCGCAGAAGGCCGTAGGAGGATCCGGTGTCGAACCAGTGGATTGCAGGCAGCACCGCGCGACGTGCGAAGACAAGCATCGCAAGAGCTGCGATCTGAAGGAGCGATCGTCTGGGTATGGATCGGGCAACGTATTTTTGGGCGGCTGTCAGATCGAGTAGACCAATCTGCAGAATGTCGTCTCCGCGCTGATAATCCAAAACTTTGCGGCACCACTCGTTGTACGATGGGTCCCGGTGAGCGGGGGCTTCGTCGAATGTTTTCTTGAGGTTGTCCGAGCCCCCGGTATAGGCATTCTTGATGATGAAATGCTTTTCATCGAAGTCGGCTTCGACGCCAACACCAAAGACGTGCCGGTGACACCTCATGATTTCCCGTGCAATCAACACTTTCCTGAAATCCTTTGGTTCGGGAGCATCGGGTTTCGGAACGACTTCGGAAAATGTTTCGCTCACCATGCCGACGACTGCCGGTACCTGGGTGACATTCGATATGTACAGGGGTTTTAACCCGCGTCGGACGAAGAGTAAAAGGCAGGTCAATCCATAAAGAATCCAGGACAGGCCTCGGCTCTGCTCCGCTGGATCGACCATTACAAGGCCGAGATGAACGACACGTGTGTCAGCGGGTGCCAACTGAAGGTTCATGAGTGCCAGTGCATTGAAGGCTATCGGACGGCCATCGCTCTGCCTGCGCACGAGCGTAATGATCGAATTTTCCAAACGCTCGCGATCGCCCGAAAGGACACCGTAATCGAGCGACCCGGCATCGACAGTGGCCGCCGCGACGGTTTCAAGGTCTCGTTGAAGCTTCTCCAGCCGAAGGGAGGAAATCCATTTGCCTGGCCGCTCGACGATTTCGACCCGATAGCCTCCGGTGGCAAAGGTGAGATCCAGGAATTCCCTTCTGAGTGCCTTAAAAAGCTTCCGCATCGGCAAAAAACCCGCAAACCAAAATCAACAAGCGTCACCGAATGTTCTGGTCAATCTCCCGGTAGAAGAGTTTTCCGGTGCGGTGCAACCTGCACACTAGAGCAGCAAGGTGTGAAAGGTCCGTGAAGATTTTAGCTCGGAATCTCGGTAGGGGCTGGCGAGTTTCTCGGCTCTACAAGCGTCCGCCACGCAGAAACCGTCGGCTGAGGTGTTTTTAAACAGAACGGCCGGAAAACCGGCCGTTCGTTCAGGTATCCTGCAGGCAGTGGCCCCGAGAGCGTCTCAGGGCCGGACGACCGTGTAGCCGTTTTCGTCCAGTTCAATCAGGGAGACGACCCCCGCCGGGACGACTTCCACGCCGTCGAGCAACGGAATGTCCTTGCCTTCCTTTTTCGCCATGGCCTCACGCGTGTTGTTGCAGGCCTCGAAGCTGACGTTGGGCATGCTCTGGGTGAAGGACTTCATGCGTTCAGCGACCGGCGAGGTGTCGGAGCGCAGCATGTGCAGGCCTGCGTTGAAGGCGACGATCTTGATGTCGATTTCCTCGGCCAGATCCGAATAGTGCCGGGAAACGTTTGCGGCCACGTTGAGCACAGTGTTCATTTTCTGCGGATCGTTGTCGCTGATCTGCAGGGCAAGCTTGTGCGAGCCTTCGGCCGCAACGGATGCCGTGACAAGCATCAGCAGTGCCGACACGGCAGCTGCAAATCTGATAATTCCCTTCATCGTTCCCTCCTCATAACCGCGCCGCTTTCGCGCAGCGCCTTCTGTGCGGCCAGGCCGCCTGCCGGTTTTCCGGATTTCCTGGGCCTGGCCGCAAACGATGTCAGTCGACGCCCCCGGCGCCTTCGGTCTCGTCGTTATCGACCGAGCCCGGGGTCACATCGAGAATCCGGGCCCGCATGCTGATTTCCGCCGGAGCCGGCTTGCAGTCGCTCATGCAGGGGTCGCCTCCCTTTGCATAGTGCGGCTCTTCCGCCCGGTTGTCGGCAATGAAATTTGCCTCGTTCGGCAGATGGATGTCCGCGAAATTGTCCTTCGAAAGCTCAAAATCCTCGTCCTCGACGATATCGTTCAGATAAAGCAGATAGGCGGTGAGGGCGTAGACATCGTCATCCGACAGGGAGCGTGCGTTGCCGAAAGGCATGGCCCGGCGGACATAGTCGTAAACGGTGGAAAGATAAGGCCAGTAGGAGCCGATCGTCTTTTCCGGCCGCTCGGCGGTCAGAGTATCCTGGCCACCCGCAAGGACGGGCCAGCGGCCGACACCCTCGCCGAAGTCGCCGTGGCAGACGGCACAGTTATCGGTGAAGAGCGCTTCGCCTTCCGCAACGGTACCCGACCCTTCCGGCAGACCGGTGCCGTCCGGCCGGACGTCGATGTCCCAGGCTGCGACCTCGTCCGGGGTGGCTACCCGGCCGAGACCCAGCACTCCGCCCTCGCGCAGGGCTGAAGCCGGCATCGCGGCCGGGGCCGTTTCCACGGCAGCGGTTTGCGTGTCGGCCGCTTCAGGCACCGGCTGCGCGGAGCCCTGTTCCTCGGCTTTTGGCGCCGAACTGGAGAAGGTCGCCAGATAGGCGATCACATTCTCCACGTCGTCGTCCTTCTTCAGACCGGCAAAGGCCATCTTGGTGCCTTCAACCATCTCTTTCGGCTTTTGCAGATAGGTGGAAAGCGTTTCCTCGTTCCACACGAGTCCGCCGTCGCCTGCTTCGATCATGGCCTTCGAGTACTTGTAGTCCGCGGCCGTTCCGGCAGTCCGGCCGATCAGGTCGTTGAGCTCGGGACCGACCTTGTTCTTCGCACCTTCTCCAACAGCGTGGCAGGCAGCGCATTTCTTGAAGACCTTGGCGCCCTTGTCGGCATCGCTTGCCTGGGCATTCAGCACCAGAACAGGCAGGACGGTCAACGCGGTTCCAAGGCCAAGGGTTTTAAGAAACTTCGACATTTTCCACCGTCCCGTCTGCTTTGACATGCCAGGTCTGGATTCCGTTGTTGTGATAGATCGAGTTCTCGCCGCGGGCGGCCCGGAGCTCGTTCTTGGTGGGCTGGTAGAAGCCTTTGTCGTCCATCGCCCGGGACTGGAGCAGCAGCGGCGACCCGTCCCATTCGATGTCGAGATAGAAGCGGTGCAGGGCCATCGGCAGGCTGGGCCCGTCAATGCGCGCGGTCTTCCAGTTGCGGCCGCCGTCGATCGAAACGTCGACGCGGGTGATGCGGCCATTGCCGGACCAGGCAAGACCTGAAATCACCAGAGGGCCCTTGCCGTGAGAAATCGGCATCTGCGGGCTCGGGCTGGTGATGACGGATTTCGGATCCATCACCCAGGTGAAGCGGCGCGCCTTGCCGCCCGCCAGGAGGTCCGTGTATTTCGACGTTTCCTCGCGCTGTTGCCAGGGCTGGTCGCCGACCTCGATGCGGCGCAGCCACTTGACCCACATGTTGCCTTCCCAGCCGGGCACGACCAGGCGCAACGGATAGCCCTGTTCGGGCCGAAGGGCCTCGCCGTTCATCTTGAAGGCGACAAGGCAGTCGTCCAGCGCCTTTTCAAGCGGGATGGACCGCGTCATGGCAGAGGCGTCCGCCCCTTCCGGCATCACCCATTTGGCACTGGTCTTGATGCCGGCCTCTTCCAGGATCAGCTTCAGCGGCACACCCGTGTACATGACGCAGTGGACCATGCCGTGGGTGTACTGGCAGCCGTTGAGCTGGGAACCGCGCCATTCCATGCCGGAATTGGCCGCGCATTCCAGGAAGTAGATCCGGTTTTCGCGCGGGAAGCGCTTCAGGTCTTCCATGGTGAAGACGAGCGGGGTGTCGACGAGGCCGTTGATCATCAGCCGGTGTTCGGCCGGGTCGATGTTGGCGGCACCGCCATGGTGGCGCTCGAAGCACAGCCCGTTCGGCGTGATGATGCCGTCCAGTTCATGCAGCGGGGTGAAGCTGACCGAACTTTCCGTGGAGGCGGTCAGCCAGGACACGTCCCGGCGCACGACATTGGCTTCGAATTCAGACGGCGTGCCATAGGGGCGCGCTTGCACGCCGTCACCGAGATACCGGTTCCAGTCCTGGATCTCGGTTATTGCGGGGTCGCCGGCTGCGCGGGCTGCACTGGCAGTGCCGGCGGCGACACCCGTCGCAAGACCGGCTTTGAGAAGCGCGCGGCGCGACAGGCTGGGGGACCGGGAAAGGGTCTTGTCACTCATGAAAAGTCCTCATGCTCAAGACGTCAGCCGGCAAGCTTCACGGACTGGTTGTCCGGCAGCCTGACGACGGGGTTTTTGGAAAGGTGGTTTTCGACAACGTCCCAGATTGCGGGGCCTTCGGTGCCTTCGTTGACCGAAGCCCAGCCGGCGACGACGTAATCCTTGGCCGGATCGATCGCCTCGCCCGTGGAGAGCAGGATCATGCCCGAAATACGCTCGCCGATCTCCTTGTCCGGATCGATCGAGTATCCCATGCCGCCGACACGGACCATGTCGCCGCCCTGCTGGTAGTAGGGATCCTTGTTGAAGAGGTTGTCGCCGACATCCTCAAGGATGTCCTTCAGCATCTGGCCGCTCATGGCGGAGCGGTAAGCGGCCGGATAGGTCATGGCGCAGGCGTTGTGCAGGTCCTCGAAGGTGATGTCCTGGCCGGGGAGCAGCGACGTGCCCCACCTGAAGCCGGGAGAGAGCGCAATCTGGGCGTCGCGTTCTTCCAGAAGCGCCTGGCAGATCAGGTCGTCGAACGTGCCGTTGAAGTTGCCGCGCCGGTAAAGCAGGTTTTCGGTCTTGCCGAGGACGCGCGAGAGATCTTTCTCGTAGGGCGCGCGGACCTGGTCGATCAGCGCCGCCACTTCCGCATCCGGTGTGATGACATCGGAGAAAACCGGAATGAGCCTGTAGGCATATCCCGCCAGCTTGCCGTCCTGGATGTCGAGATCGACCCGCGACACGAATTTGCCGTTGGAACCGGACGCGATCACCAGCGTGTCGTTGACGATTACGGGTTCCGGCAGCGCGTCGTGGGTGTGGCCGGTCAGGACGACGTCGATCCCGTCCACCCGCGAGGCAAGCTTGCGGTCGACGTCGAAACCGTTGTGGGAAAGAAGGACGACGAGGTCGGCTCCTTCCTCGCGGGCTTCCTCGACGTGTTTGGCGATGTCCTCTTCGCGGATGCCGAAGGACCAGCCCGGGATCATCCAGCGCGGATTGGCGATCGGCGTATAGGGGAAGGCCTGACCGATCACGGCGACCTTGGCGCCGCCCCGTTCGAACATCTTCCAGGCCTCGAAGGCGGGCTCGTCCCATTCGTTGTCGTAGATGTTGGAGCCGAGGAAGGAGAAGGGCAGGCTTTCGATCACTTCCTTCACCCGGTCGGTGCCATAGGTGAATTCCCAGTGGCCCGTCATGGCGTCGGGCTTCAAGGCGTTCATGACCATGATCATGTCCTCGCCCTGGGTGACGTTGGAGGTGTAGCTGCCCTGCCAGGTATCTCCGCCATCGAGCAGGAGGACGTTGTCGTCGCCCCGCTCGGACCGGATGCGCCTGATGATCGTGGCGACCCGGTCGAGCCCGCCCATCTTGCCGTAAGTCGCCGCGAGGGAAACGAAGTCCTCTGACGTCAACGCATAGGCATCCGGCGAGCCCGGCTGGATGTTGTAGAGCTTCAGGAAGTCCGCGCCGGTCACGTGAGGCGGCTTTCCGGTCACGTCGCCGATGCCGAGGTTGATCGACGGTTCGCGGAAATAGAGCGGCTTCAGCTGGGCGTGGATGTCGGTGATGTGCACAAGGGTCAGCTTGCCCTTCGCTTGCATGCCAAGGAGCAGGTCTTCGGTAAGCGTCTGCTGTGCCATCAGCCGGGACCACGACCCTGCCATTCCCGACCCCAGCAACGCGCTGGTTGCGGTCGCCGCCATCAGGAATTCACGTCTTGAGAACATTCCCATTCACTCCAGATCTTGACCTGTCCGCCGTTTCATTTGCCGCTGTCCGCGGGCAAACCCTTCCCGTTGGCGCACACGAGACTTGTGCACCTTCGTTGTTTGTCGAAGGCGGGGTTACGTTAGTGTGCCGCTCCGGCGGCAGCTAGGTCCGGCGCGGCGGCAACCACCGCGCCGGAGGGGAGGGCCAACGGCCTAGTTTCGAACCGACGGGGACTCGACGCCAAGGCCCGACCCGCGCCATGCCAGATAGAGTTCCAGCGCCGTGAACTCGTCGGAGCCACGCTTGAAGGGTTCGGCCCGGACGTTTTCCATGCACCCCTTGAAGCGGCGATGAATGGACCCGACCCCCGACCATTTCAGGCGATAGGTCGGAAACCCGTTGATCTGCCCCTGGCTGAGGTGATCGGCCCGGATCATCTTGTCCCAATTGTCTTCATGACAGTTCGAACAGGACAGATTGAGCTGCCCGACACGGGTGTAGTAAAGCTCCTTGCCCTTGTTGAACCACTCTGCGGCCGGACCGTCGACCTTGACCTCGACCGGCATGCCACGCGACTGCAGGCCGATATAGGACGTCATGGCCAGCATCTCGGGGCTTTCCCATTTCCACGGGTCCGCGCCCTGATGCTCTTCACGAGACCAGTTGATGTGGTCTTCCAGCGTCATCAAGGTGCCTTTTTCATCGTTCCACCTGGGCATCGATGCGCGCAGGCCCTTCATGCTTTCAGAGGCATCGCCGTGACAGGACGCGCAGGACTTGCCCGACGTTCCGGCTTCGGCGTTCCACAATTCTTCACCGTAGTCGACTGCCACGAATGCAGGATTGTCGAAATCATCCATCTGAAGGGCCTGGGTTTCCTCCGAACGGAAACGCCAGCCGGAGAACACCTCCTCCAGTGGATTTCCTTCCTGAGCCGCAGCCTTGGTGACGATTTCCTCGCCATCAACGACAAGTTCGGCGTCTTCATCGGCCTTCGTCTGGAAAGCCGCGAATGACAGCATCACACCTGCGACAGCGAGGGTGGCAGCCGTCCGGCCAAATTGAGGTATCCTTGTCAAATCGTCTCCTCCCGATTTGCATGGTCCGAGTGGTCTCGGACCTTATTTGACCGCGATCTTGTTTTCCGTCTCGTAGACACTGCCGTCGTCGTCCACCCAGGTGAACTTGAAGGTACCGGACTCGTTCACCTTCGCATTGAACTCCACGTAGGGGTTCGCGGAGACCGCCGGATCCATGTCGCAGCTGAAGACGACCTGGCCGTTGAACTCGCAGGTGAACTTGTTGATGATCTGACGCGGGATGATTTCGCCCGTCTTGCTGTCCTTGCGCTGGCCGGACTCCATCGGGTGGCTGATCAGCGTCTTGATGGTGATGACTTCACCCTGAGAGGCCGTCTTGGGCACTTTCACGCGGGGTTTTGCACTTGCCATTTTGTGTTCCTCTAGATCCTGAACCGTTCGCTTAACCGCCGCAGCCGCCAATGGTCACCTTGACTTCCTTGCGGTCGATGAAGGTGGATCCGTCGTTCATCTTTGCGACTGCGATCACGTTCTGGGTCTTTGCCAGGCGAATACGGGTCTTGGCATCCGCAACGCCGCTCATGGCGGTGAAGTGGAAGGTCGCAACGGCCGGGTTGGGGTTGCCGTCCGCCAGGATGAGAACGGATTCGACGTAGTTGTCGGCGGTCATCGGGCTGTCGACGGACACGCCGACGGGAACGGTGTTGCCGTTCTCGGCGATTTCCGGGGTGTCGAGGGAAACGGTTCCCTCGGTCGGCGTTGCACCTCCCGTGAACGCCATGATGGCGGCTTCGGTTTCATCCGCCGAGGCGAAGGCGAATTGCGGGTTGATGGCCAGAACGGCTGCGGCACCTGCCGTCAGGCCGAACAATTGGCGTCGAGTGATCGTCATCTCTTGCTCCCTGAGTGTCGAGATCAGTTGTCTTTCAGCGTGAGGAGATAGGCGACGACGTCTTCCACCTCCTGCGCGCTCAGGATTGTTTGGCCGGCGAATTTCTCCATCACGTAGGCGCCGACATGCAGCGTGTAGAAGCCGGGCATGATCGTGCCTTCGCCGAAGACCTCCTTGCTGTTCACCACGATGGCGCGAAGCTGGCCTTCGTCGTAACGGTCGGCGACGCCGTTGAGCTCGGGGCCGATCTCGCCGTGAAACAGCTGGTCGCTCAGGTCCGCGTTGACGTGACAGGCCAGGCAGTTGCCCTTCTTCCGGTCGGCGAAGGTCTCGCGTCCGGCGGCGGGATCGCCCGCGGTTCCGGTCAGGGACTGCGCCAGCGCCATTTCCACGATCGGAACACTGTCCGGGGCAACCGTCTCCGCGGTTGCCGCGGTTGCGGCCATGACAGCCAGACCCGCCAGAGCGGCGGTCAGGCTTGTTGGTTTCGCGCCCTTTCTCATTGTATCGGCTTTCCTCCTCAGTGCGGAACTTGCCCGGTCGTCCGGAGTTCCGATTGCAGGCAGGTGCGATTTCGACCTGCCCGTTCTCCTCACATTAAAATATATGATTTTTTGCATGTATTATGCAACAGGCTTTTTTTAACCGGTAGGAAACAGTGTTTTCCAGGTCCTCGAGCTTACTCCGCGCCGAGACGGCCTTGCTCCCGTAACTCGTTGATTTTACGGGCGTGATACTTCTGGAAATGCTCGTCTGTTTCGTAGCCTTTTTCCCGGACCCACCGGAACATGTTGAGGAAAGTCCACTTGCCGAAGGCGCCCGGCATGGTTGCGACCGCCACTTCCGGAACCGAGCCGTCGCCGGAATAGGATTCGGGAAGAAAGACGATCGTGGGCGTGAACAGGTAGCCCCATTTGCGGGCCGCCGTCTTTTCCGTCAGCTCTTCGCCGTCCAGGTCGGTCACCTCTTCGTCGCCGAACATGTTGTACTGGACGACCATGAAATTCTCCTTGATGTAGTCGGAGACTTCCGGGTCGGAAAGAAGCTTTTCGTGCATGGCTTGGCAGTAGATGCAGCCCCTCTGCTCGAAGATGATCGCGAGCCGCTTGCCGTCCGTTGCCGCGGTCTGAATATCCTCCGCCATGTCGCGGAAGGTCACGGTGAACCAGGGCTCCTTGTGGAGGCCGTCCTCGCCGAGCGTGGCGGCGCCCGCCGTCCCGAGAGAGGCGAGCAACAGGCCGAAGGCAACGGCGAACCCCTTGAAATTTTCCATCATGTGAACCTCCACGGCCATCAGCCGATTTGCGAAAAAACGGGAAAGGTTTCGAGAAGCCAGAGGGCGATCGCCGACATCTGACCGGTGACGAACAGGATGCCGGTCAGGACCAGCAACCCGCCCATGATCTTTTCCACCGTGCCCATGTGCTTGCGGAAACGGTTGGCAAAGACCAGGAAGCGGCTGGCAAAGGCGGCCGCCAGGAGAAAGGGAAGGCCGATGCCGGCGGCATAGACCGCAAGAAGGCTCGATCCCTGCAGCGCGGTGTCGGAGGAACCGGCCACGAACAGGATGGCGGCAAGGACCGGGCCGACGCAGGGAGTCCAGCCGAAGGCAAAGGCAAGTCCCATGAGAAAGGCCCCGACCAGGCCCGCGGGCTTGCGCTCGACGTGGATGCGGGCCTCGCGAAACAGCAGGCCGATGCGAAAGACTCCGAGGAAATGCAGGCCCATGACGATGATGATGGCGCCGGCGATATAGGAGAGGACATCGTAGTAGCGGGCAATCGACTGGCCGATGACGCTGGCGGTCGCCCCCAGAGCGACGAAGACCGCAGAGAAGCCGAGGACGAAGGCCAGCGCCGCAAGAAGAACGCGCCGCCCGGTGTTCGTGGCGACCTGCCCTCCCTTCAGTTCGTCAACGCTGACGCCGGCGAGGAAACAGAGATAGGGCGGCACGATCGGCAGCACGCACGGAGATATGAAGGACAGCACGCCAGCCAGAAAGGCCGCGCCGAGCGAGACATCGAGCATTCATTTCCTCCCAGAACGCCGACAAGGTTTCCCTTTTAAATATTCAAACATTCATATATATTGCAATCGAAGAATTTCAGGAGACGGCAAATGTTGGGAAATGCCCGACTTCGGCTTGGCGGGCTGACGGTCCTGGCGGCACTTGTCTGGGCCACGCCGCCACGGGCGGCCGAGCTGATCATGCTGGAGCAGCCCGGGTGCGTGTGGTGCAAGCGCTGGAACGAGGAGATCGGCGTCGCCTATCCGAAAACCACGGAAGGCCACCAGGCTCCACTGCGACGCGTCGATATCACCGGCCCCTGGCCGCAGGACCTGACCGGAATCGCGAAGGAGCGGCTGACGCCGACATTCGTTCTGGTGGAGGGCGGCGTCGAGATCGACCGGCTGCGCGGCTACCCGGGGGAGAATTTCTTTTGGCCGCTGCTGTCGTCTATGCTGGAAAAACTGCCTCAGGAGGTAAACTAACGGAGTTGATCCGCCGGGCGACTTCGGGCATGTATCGGAAGTCAGGAATGTGTTGCACCGCGAAGGGGCAAATGACGGGGGCCTAAGCCTTTGATGAACCTACCGGTCATTGACAAGGACATGGACAAGGACGATCTCGACCAGCTGATGCGGCAGGCGAGGAAGGCGAGCGACCTTTTGAAGGCGCTGTCCCATGAAGTGCGTCTCGTGATCCTGTGTCTGTTGTCGGAAGGCGAAAAGTCCGTATCCGACCTCGAGGAAATCCTGACGATGCCGCAAGCCGCCGTGTCCCAGCAGCTGGCAAGACTGCGCCTGGAAGGGCTTGTGCAGTCCCGCCGCGACGGCCGGATGATCTACTACAGTCTCATGAACGACGAGGTCAGCTCGATCATTTCGAGCCTCTATAACCTGTTCTGCAAGGATGTCCGTACTGACGGAGACTAGGTATTGCGGCCTGCGATCCTGATCGGGGCCACACATTGCGGCGCAGCATCTTCCTCGATTGCTCGCTGAAAAACCTGCTGTTACTTTTTTAAGAAAGTCGCCCTGGAACGGTTCGAGGTAATGCTCTTTGGGCCCTTTAGAGGGGGGGAGACGGTATGGCGAGATTGTTGGACATTGATGCAGCGGTGCTCGCACCGTTCCTGGGGGTGCTTGCGGGCTGTGTGCTCGGTTATGTCGCCCGGCTGACCCATTTTTGCACCCTTTCGGCGCTTGAGCGTCATTGGTATGCAGGCGACAGCAGTCGGTTGCGCGTCTGGGTCCTGGCGTCGGTTACCGCCCTGATCGGCACGCAGATCCTGGTGGCATTCGATCTTGCCGATCCGGGCGCGTCCTTCTACCTGTCGCCGGCATTTCCCTGGACGGGAGCCATACTCGGCGGCTTCATGTTCGGCGTCGGCATGGCGCTGGTCGGCACCTGCGGTTTCGGCGCGGTGCTGCGGCTCGGCGGCGGCAGTCTGAGGGCGCTGGTCGTGCTGACGGTGATCGGCCTGTCTGCGCTGGCGACCCAGCGCGGCATCGTCGGCAATATCCGCATTCTCCTGGTCGACAATCTGGCCATCTTTTTCGATGAGACAGGCAGCCAGTCCATGGGTGACATCCTGTCCAACCTGACCGGTATCAGGCTGCAGGAAGCCGTGGCGGCGGCTATCGCCTTGATCGGACTGGCCTGGATATTCAAATCCGGGGGTTTTCGTCGGCAGTATTCCAAAATCGGTTCGGCAATCGTCATCGGTTCCGTGATTCCATTCGGTTGGTGGGCGACCACTTTTGCGGCCGAGAAATCTTTCAACCCCGTTCAGATCGAAGCCGGTTCATTTGTCGTCCCTGTCGGCGACACGATCATGAAACTGATCGCCTATACCGGAACCTGGCCCGACTACGGTGTCGGCCTCGTTGTCGGCACGCTGATCGGCGCGGTGATCGCCGCCCTGATCAAGCGGGACATCCGCTGGGAGGCCTGCGACGATGCCCGGGAACTCGGGCGCCATCTCATGGGCGGCACCCTGATGGGGATCGGCGGTGTCTTTGCCATGGGCTGCACGGTGGGGCAGGGCATCACGGCCTTTTCAGCGCTCGCCATATCAGCGCCCGTGGCGATGGCGTCCATGGCGCTCGGAGCGCGGGTCGGCCTTTCGTGGCTCGTCGAAGGGTCCGCCCTGGCGCCCTTCCGCCGTCATGGAGGGGCACGCGGAAGCGCTGCCGAATAAGTTGTCTAGGCTGCGTCGAACCGATACCCGGACGCCGTCTTCTCGATCCGGCCGTTGGCGGGATGGGGGAAGTGATATCCGATGACCGCCGACCGTTCGCCCGCAAGGCGGTCCAGCAGCATCTTCCGTGTCGCGATCCCGAGATCCCGGTCCTGGTCCGATCCGGACGGCCAGTCCGGCCTTTCGACGGAAATAACCGAATAGGCGATGGCGTCGCCGATAACGAAGACGCTTTCGGAGCCGGAGTGGATCGCATAGGACATGTGCCCCGGCGTATGTCCCGGCGTGCCGACGGCCTCGACACCCGGCAGCACTTCCTGGCCCGGCTTGAGCAGGTCACACGGTCCTCGATGACTTCGAAGCGGGACTGGGCGCCGACGACGAAGCTCTTGCGTTCGTCAGGCGTCTTGGCAAGCGTGTCGTCCGCGCGCCAGTAGTCCCATTCCGCCTGGGGTACCCAGACATTGGCTTCCGGGTAGAGCGGATCGTCGAATTCGTCGAGAATGCCCCAAAGGTGATCGGGGTGCGCGTGGGTCAGGATGACGTCGGTAATGTCGCCGGCGCCGATGCCGGCTTCCTCCAGCCTTGCCGTCAATTCCCCGGCGCTCGACTGAAAATTGCCGCCTGCGCCGGCATCGAACAGGGCAAGCCGGTCGCCCGTGCGCAGCAGGGTGACGTTGCAGTCCGGTGTCAGCACATTCGCGGCCAGTCCGTGAGGCGACAGCAGCGCGGCGATGTCCGCCTCGCTCTGGCCAGGCACGATGAAGTTCATCGGCAACGTCAGGTAGCCATCTGAAAACACGGTGATCTCATGGTCCCCCAGAGACAGGGTTTCCTGCGCTGAAACCACGCGAGGGGACAGAGCGAGGCCTGCCGTCGACAGGGCGAGCCCTCCCAGCAGCACATTCCGTCTCGAAAGGTCAAAGGGGCCGGATCCGCGCATTTTTCACTCCACATATTCAAACTTATGAATTTATCTATGTTTCCTTGAGAAAGGTCAATGTACAATCTCGCCAATGGGGCAAGGCTGATGCCGTGCCCGCGAGGAAAGCCGGGACGTTCGGGAGACTGCGATGGATCTGACTTATTTTCTCGACCGGGTTTCGGAGCCCTGGCTTCTGACTTTCGGCGGCCTGACCGTCGGTGTGCTTTTCGGAGCATTCGCGCAGCAAAGCCGCTTCTGCCTGCGCGCCGCCGCTCTGGAGTTTTCGCGCAGTACGCCGGCCGACCGTCTGCCCGTTTGGCTGCTGACCTTCTCCGCCGCGCTGATCGGCACGCAGGTCCTTGTGTACCTGGGCGAGGTTCAGGCCAATGAGGCCCGGCAGCTCGCCTCGCCGCAAAGCGTGTCGGGAGCGCTTCTCGGCGGGTTGATGTTCGGCACCGGCATGGTGCTGGCGCGCGGATGCGCCAGCCGGCTCCTGGTACTGTCCGCGACCGGGAACCTCAGGGCATTGCTGTCCGGTCTCGTGTTCGCGGTTGTCGCGCAGGCGAGCCTGCGCGGTCTTCTGACGCCCCTGAGAGAATGGATCGCAGGCCTGTGGACCACGGTCGATACCGGTGGCAACGACCTGACCGCCCAATTGGGACTGACACCGGCCATCACCATCTCCTTTGCCGTCCTCTGGTTCCTGGCGGGCCTGTTCTTTGCCTGGCGCGTCCGCAAGTCGGTCTGGCAACTGGCAGCGGCCTGCGGCGCGGGGCTGGCGATCCCCTTCGCTTGGTGGTTCACCTCCGCGATGGCTCGCCAGGCCTTCGATCCGGTGCAGGTGGAAGGCGTGACTTTCACCGGTCCGTCCGCGGACACGCTGATGCTGGTTCTCTCCCCTCCCGGAACGTTCCTCGATTTTGATATCGGGCTCGTCCCCGGCGTCTTTCTCGGCTCGTTCCTGGCAGCCTTCTTCACGCGGGAATTGAAACTCCAGGGCTTCGAGGGCGGCAGGTCCATGGCCCGTTACCTGATCGGAGCCACCCTCATGGGTTTCGGCGGCATGCTGGCCGGTGGCTGTGCGGTTGGCGCCGGGATAACAGGAGCTTCGATCTTCGCCCTGACCGCCTGGATCGCCTTGACCGGCATCTGGCTGTCGGCGGCCCTGACGGACCGGCTGCTGGAAAGTTTCGCAAGTCAGCAACGGCCTGCGGTTCTGCAAAATCCCTGACGTTGGCCTTGGGGCCTTCGGGCCGGTCAGCAGGCCAGCGGAACGGTCAGGAAGAAGGCGGTTCCGCGTGACTTGGCCGAGCGGCAGGTCAGTCCGAGACCGTTCTGGTCCGCCAGGTCGTAGCAGGCGGAGAGGCCTAGCCCATGGCCGTCCGAGGCCTCTCCCTTGGAGTAGGGCCGGGAAAACTCCCGGATTTCCGCTTCGTCCATGCCGCGTCCAGTGTCGAGAACGCACAGCTCCAGGACGGGTCCCCGCTTGCGGACGCCGATAAGGACCTTGCCGCTGTCCGTGTATTTCACCGCATTGGAAACGAGGTTGCTGACGATCCGCATGATCACGATCGGCGGTACGTCGATCCTCCGGCTGGAGGCCACGCGGCGCAGGTCTAGCCCTTTGGAAACCGCTTCCTCATTGAACATGCGGTGAACCGTCTCCAGCACGAGCGAGACGCCGTAGGCCTCAGGCGCCTCTTCATTCGTGGCTGTCCCGGAAACCGCTCCTTCCGGGAGACCCGGCAGATCCTCCTCCGGATCGCCGGCGGGTTTGTCGAGATAGCTGGCGGAGAGAGCCTCCATGTAGTCGAAGGCCTCGCTCAGCCGCCTGCGGACATCCGGTTCCATCTGGCCGGCAAGATTTGCAAAACTCATCCTCAGGGCGGCGATCGGCTGCTTCAGGTCGTGGGAAGCGGTCGCCAACTGGCGCTGCCGCAGGCTTGCAAGGTCGCGGGCGCGGGAATAATTGCGTTCGGCGACGAGCAGCTCCCGGCTGGTTTTCGCTTCCGCCTCCAGCGCCGCCATTTCCGCATGCACGGCGGCGGCATGCCTGCGCCGCAGATTGATGATGTGAGCGGTCAGGCCGGTCATCGTGGCGATCAGCAGCAGGGAGAAGATGCCCTTGACCGCGGTCGCGACGGGCAGGACCTCCGCCCGGATGCCGGCAGCCATGACGGCAATCAGGGCGACGATCAGGAGAGCGCCCAGCGCCGAGATCAACTGGCCGGCGAAATGGATCGGCCCTTCCCGATTGCGCCAGTCTCTGCCAGCGGCGAAGACCGCGACGAACATCAGGGCGATGAGCACGTAGCCGAAGAGCGCCGCATAGGGGCCAGGGGAAAAGAACGAGGCCAGGAAGCCGCCGGCGGACAGAAGTGCAAGCGACGTCAGGGCGCGCGCAAGACCCGTTTTCCGGGTTTTTTCCGCAAACGACCGCCCGGCAATGACAAAGCCCAGTCCGGACAGGGCGAAGAGCAGGAAGAAACCGGCCGGAGACTGAAGGTCCGGCCGGTCAGGGAAGAAGAAGCGGAACCAGAGCCCGTCGATATAGGCGATCAGCGCAAGGGCGACGCCGAACTGGACGGCAAAGAGAAGGCCGATCCAGTTCTTCATGGCAAGGTGAAAGCCGAAGAAAAAGACCAGGCAGGAAATCGTGAAGGCGTAAAAGGCTGTGTGCATGACGCCGGAGGCAAAGGCGGAGGCTTCGAGTTCCGCCGGGGTTTCCAGGGCCATGGCGAAGGACTGGATCGGTCCGAACTTGAAATTGACAAGAAGCGTTATCCGCTCCTGGGGCGCGATTTCGAAAACCGGTGTCCGGAGTCGCGTGACCGAATGATCCAGCGGCTCGAAAGGCTCGAAGATCGAATAATTGATCAGGCTCTCGGTAAAGCCGCTCCCTCGGATGACATAGGCATCGACCTCGCTCACAAGCGGAAGATCGACGGTCAGCACGAAGGGATCCGGCGCGCGGCCGTCGTCGAGCGTCGCGTTGAAGATCTCGACCGCGGCCCAGGCCTCCGGCGCGTAGTTCCAGTCCAGCATCGACGCCGTCAGGTTGGGCGTGGTCTTGCCCTCCCTGTAGCGCTTCAGGATATCGCCGAGGGACGCAGAGGGGTCGGAGAGATAGACCAGGCGGGGCTTCAAATCGGGAATGCCTTGCCCCGGCAGAAGGCTCACGGTCCCGGCACGGGCGAACCCGGCAAGCAGGAGAAAGGCAAGAAGCGGGAGCCACAGGTGCGGAATTCTGGTCATTTCCTCGATGGCATGTCAGATTTGCCGGGACTGCATCTGCCGGATGGTGAGCCGTGGACGAACCTAGATACAATGCAATTATTGCAGACGATCATGCAATTGTCCGTTCAGGTCTCAAGGACGCCCTGGAAAAACCCGGGCTGATCGAGCCCGAGGGCATCAGGGTGGTAGCCGAAGCCGCAGACGGGCTCAGCGCCATTGCCGAGACTCGCAGGCTCCGGCCCGATCTTCTGCTTCTCGATGTCTCGATGCCTCTGGCCGGCGGAGTGGAAGTGCTCGTGGAGGCAAGGCGCTGGTCGAAGGAGACAAGGGTCGTCGTGCTGACCGGCATTTCCGCAGTCGGTCTCATTTCCGATCTGGTCGAGGCGGGCGTCGACGGCCTATTTTCCAAGGCTTCGGACAATGCCGAGTTCTACGGGAAACTGCCGGGTATCCTGCGCGGGCAACGGCATATTTCCGGCTACTTCCTGAAGATCCTCGAAGAAACCCCGCGACCGCCGGTGCTGACCGACCGGGAGCGGCAGACCCTGAACATGATCGTTGCCGGGCGCTCCAACAGGGAGATCGCCGAGGGCCTGGGGATCAGCGTCAAGACGGTCGACAAGCACCGGACCAGCCTGATGCAGAAGCTCAACGTCCACTCGGTGCCCCAGCTCATGGCAAGGGCGCTCAAGGAGGGCATGATCGACCCATCCAGGGAACTTTAGGGCGGGAACTTTCGCGACCCGGCAAATGGGGGATCGGCCCCATGCCAAGGCAAGGCTGAAAATGCGTGAATACCGGCAGCACCCCGACGAAGGAGACTGTCATGCATGTTTTCATGGAACACGCTCGGAATTGCATTGCAGGATTTGCATTCGGAAGCCTGATGGCGATCGTCCTGATTTCCACCCAGGAGACCGCCGCCGGTTCCGGTTACCGCGGCGACCTTGCCGCCTCCCTCCAGGCAGCTTCAGGCACTCCGGAGGGAGATCTCTGCGAGAGCGGGGCGGCGCAGATTTCCGTAAATGAATAAGGTGGTTCTCTTGATCCGGCCCGCCAAGCGGCCATAAGGTTCTGCCGGAAGGCAGGCAAAGATGACAGCGAACAGCATCCGGACGTTCGGGCATCCCTGTCGGCGTCCTCCGGTCGAGGCGAAAGGAAAGATCTCCGCGAATATGAGCAGCCGCCGTGCAAACACCTGCCTGATTGCAGCGTTCCTCCTGAGCGGTGGCCTTTCGCCGCTGTCCGCCCTTGCGGCCGACAAGCCGGCCCCGACCTTCCTGGAAAGCGGAGGCAACGATCTCATCAGGCTGCAGAGGGGCGAGGTTCCGCAGTTCGAAGCGGAAGAAACCGACGCGTCATCGGCCGGTATAACGCTTGAGGACCGGCTGGAAGCGGATACGGCCGAGGAAACAAAAAACGAGCGGCGGGTCGATCCCGAGGCCGCTCTTGGCAGGCTGCTGTCCGAGGTGAAGCCGTCGCGGGACCGGGCTTTTGCGCCTTCGCAGCAACAGGCCGGTGAAGCGGAACCGGTTCAGAAACCCGCACCTCCCGTCGTTCAGGAACCGAATATTCAAAGCCTGAGCGACAGCGTTCCGGCTCCCGCCGAGGTCATCGCACCGCAAGTGCCTTCCGCGCTTCAGGCACCGCCAACGCCTGCCCCGGCCCTCCTCGACAAGGACATCGAAGCCCGTCTGGTCACCGTTTGCCTGTCCAACCCGCAGGAAGCGAGCGGTACCAAGGCTTTCGATATCCGCCGGGCGGGACCGCCGCGCTACGTCGCCGAGATCGGCGCGACCGCCTGCGCCCGCTTCGAGCCCACCCGTCACACGCTTTATCTCTGGAAGACGGACGCGCGGGGGGACCTCTCGCTCATCCTCTCCAGCCGGCTTGATCTGAATGACGCTGACGGGACCCAGGTGTCCCTCGACTGGTTGAGAGACAGGTGAGAGCTCCGTAAATTCGGTGTTCGGACCAAAGAAAAACTCATACTTTCCCTAACCTCCCGACACCTCATCCTGAGGAGGGCTCAAGCCCGTCTCGAAGGATGGGCGACAAACTACGAGCAGGCGGCCCATCCTTCGAGACAGCGCTCACGCGCTTCCTCAGGATGAGGAGAGTGGTTGAATAGCTCCTGGATGAAGGTGCGATAGCGGGGCGAGGCTGATCGAACCCTGAAATTTCCAACAAAAACACCGGCAGATCAATGACCTGCCGGTGAATTGCATCAGCTGTCGGACCCTCAGCGCTGGGCCACCTGGGCAAGGCGCAGGAGAGTGAAGAACTCGGCGCGGTAGCCGAGACTGTCGGCGCCCATGTTGTCCCGGGCGAGCTTTTCCGCCGCCGCGAAATCCCAGTCGCCGAGATAGTCGCTGCCCTTCAGCATCTGCCCGAAGGAGGCGACGGCGGCCGCAAACCGCGTTTCGGACAGCGGAATGTCGCTTGTCTCGGCCGTGACCGGCGTTTCGATCAGCTTGCTGGTTTCCTCGCCCGGGGTCTTGTAGCGCAGCTTCACGAAGGCGAGTTCGCCGGAGTATTGCCCCCGAACCGGATTGACCTCCTCGAAGCGTTCGTCGTAGCGCAGGTTGGAGAACTTCTCAGCCGGCGAGCCGACCGGAGTGATTTCATAGAGCGCGGTGACATTGTGGCCCGCGCCGATATCGCCGGCGTCCACCTTGTCGTTCTTGAAATCCTCATTCCGCAGCGCCCTGGTCTCGTAGCCGATCAGCCGGTATTCGGAAACGGTGGCCGGATTGAACTCCACCTGGATCTTCACGTCCTGGGCGATCATAGAGATCGAGCTGACCACCTGGTCCACCAGCACCTTGCGCGCCTCCGACAGCGTGTCGATATAGGCGGCGACCCCCTGGCCGTTCTGGGCGAGGGCCTGCATCAGCTCGTCGTTGTAGTTTCCCCGGCCAAAGCCGAGGACGGAGAGGGCAGTGCCTTTCTTGCGCTGCTCCTCGACATAGCGCTTGAGGCTCTCCGTGTCGGAAAGGCCGACGTTGAAGTCGCCGTCGGTCGCCAGGATGATCCGGGTCTGCTCGCCGTCACCGGTCATCTTGTCCGCCAGCGCATAGGCACCCTTGAGGCCGGCGTGCCCCGCCGTCGAGCCACCCGAAGTGAGGCTGTTGATCTTTTCAAGGATCAGCGCCTTGTCGGCGACTTTCGTCGGTTCAAGCAGCGTGCCGGAACCGCCCGCATAGGTGACGATGGCAACCTCGTCCTCGTCGCGAAGCGAAGACAGCAGCAGGCGGAAGGACTGCTGGAGCAGCGGCAGCTTGTTCGCCTCCGCCATGGAGCCCGACGTGTCGATCAGGAACACCAGGTTCTGGGGCGGCAGCTCGGCAAGCGGCACCTTGTAACCCTGAATGCCGACCTGCATCAGCTTCGTATTCTTGTTCCAGGGCGTTTCGACCACGGAAACATGGGTGGCGAACGGCACGTCCTTCGTGTCAGGAACCGCATAGTCGTAGTCGAAGTAATTGATCATCTCCTCGACCCGGACCGCATCCGGCTTGGGCAGGCGGCCTTCTGTAAGCGTGCTGCGGACATAGGAATAGGAGGCGGTGTCGACGTCGATGGAAAAGGTGGAGACCGGTTCCGCGCTGGTCCGCTTCAGCGGATTTGCCTCAAAGGACGCGAATTTTTCCCGATCCGGTTCCTCAAGCACCGGTGCAATCGGGGCTTCCGCATTCTTCATGCGCATCACGCCCTGGGGAGCGGTCCCCGAGGAAAGCGACATCAAGCCGCCAGTGGTTCGATCGGCCAGGCTTTTCTGCATGGGGACGGCATGTTGTTGCGGTGCCGGCACCGGTGCAGGGGCCGGAATATCGGACCGGACCAGCTCGTTTTTCGCCAGGGCATCCGTTTCGGAGGTCGCGGCGATCAACTTGTCTTCGGAAATCCGGCGTTCGGCAGGACGGATCTCCTCCTGACCGGTGACGGGGAGCGGCGTTTGACCGCTCTGGGCATTGCGGTCGAATGTCCGGGTCAGCTCTTGCCAGTCGACCGTTTGCGTGGCCACCGCCACGAAGGCGATCGTCACAAGAGAAGCCGAGCTGATCAGGACGGCTTTGGGAAGATGTTTGCTGAGCATGGGATAGGTCCTCCTGTGCGCCCGAAGCCATTTCTTCGGGACGTTTGTCATTTAAAAAATTCGGCACTTGCCTTGGTCGGGGAGGCGAATGCCGCCCCGGCGGGCGGGACGGCAGCTCTTGGAACGGTCCGGATTACCGGAACACGATGCGATAGCTCGCGCCACGGCTGCAGGTGGCGGAGTTGCTGTCGGCGTACCAGTATTTTGAGTGATCCCAGCGACCGTTGGATTTCAGCTTGCGGAACTGGACACGCACAAAGGTGCTGGCGTTGTTGACGCCTTCCAGATTACGGACTTCCGTGTGCGAGCCGCCGTTCGGGATAACCTTGTTGCTGATGTTTTCCGACCGCCAGCGGTTGGACCCGAGGTCACGGTAGTCCAGGTCGAAGAGCTGGATCGGCTGGCCGGTATTGTTCTTCACGGTGATGCTGACCTTCTTGCAGATGTCGAAGCCGGCTGACGCCGGTGCAACGGCTGCGAGCGTGGCCACGCCTGCCATGGCAAGGAAGGCCGCTGCGGTCGCGGATCTGGAAACAAGTCTCATGGGTCTGGTCCTTTCTGCTGCCCTCTCTTGGAATGGGAGTTTCGGCCCTCCAACGAGGAAAAGGTGCCAGACGCTTGCCGTCGCCTGTATGGGGTCAACACCCCAATCGCTGCGCCGTCGGACGGTGCCGGCGATGCGGGGAAATCGGAAATCGCGTGCTGAAACGGATCGAAAGACCGCGGAAAGACCGTCTAGAGGCCTGTCAGTCGCCTAGTGCTTTCCCGTGGAATGACCTCGAAGCCCAGATCGACCGTTTCCTCTTCAGGCTCGTCCCCCGACAGGGCGCCAATCATCATCTGCATCGCCTGCCGCCCCATTTCCAGCCGGTAGGTTCTGACGCTGGTGATCGAGGGATGGGCAGCTGCCATCATTTCCAGGTCGTTGAAGCCGCAAATGCCGATGTAGTCGGGGATATTCAGACCGCGGCGCTGGCATTCGAACATGGCGCCCAGCGCAAGGTCGTCGTTGTTGCACAGGATCGCATCCGTGTCGGGCGCCCTGGACAGCAGGTCTGCGACAAGTTCGCAGCCGAGCGTGACCGTGGAGGGGCGGGGGGTCGTGACGATGCGCGCCGTATCGAAAACACCGGCTTCCTGGGCCGCGTCCCGAAAGCCCTGCAACCTGCGCGGGCTTCGCGGGTCGAGCCGGGCCGCGATATAGGCAGGTCGCCGGTAACCGGCCTCGAGTAGATGCCGCGTCGCCGCTTTCGATGCTTCGGTATGGGAAAATCCGATCATCACGTCATAGGGGTCGGGCCCGCATTCCATGATCTGCACGATCCGGCAGTTGGCGGCCGTCAAAAGTTCGGCGGTCGTTTCCGACTGGTCAAGGCCGGAGACGATCAGTCCGGCGGGCTTCTGGCTCAAGAAGGTGCGGACCAGCCGTTCTTCCTCAAGCGGGGAATGGCGCGAGTTGCCGAGCTGGACCTGCCATTTCGAGCCTTCCGACCGCTCGTAGATGCCGCGCATGACGTCGGAAAAGACGTTGTTGGTGACGGACGGAACGATCACGCCGATGACGTTCGTGCGCCCTGCCGCGAGGGCGCTTGCCGCCGGGTCCGGCACATAGCCAAGCTTTTCGACCACCTCCCGGATCTTCGCCAGTGTCTTGGGCAACACCTTGTCAGGATTGCGCAGTGACCGGGAGACTGTCATAGCGCAAACACCGGCTATACGGGCCACATCCGAAATTGTTGGTCTCAAATTATCCAGACATTACAAATACTTGATATTGGAGGTTTGTGTCATCGAATAATAGTCGAAATAAATAAAGTTAACAAATGTTAGCGCTACCATAATGCTGTCGCCCAACAAGGCACGAACCGGGGCGGCAAATGGGCGTGCGGAAGCAAGATGTCGCAACAGGCGTGGCTGTCGTCGTGATGGGCGTGTGCGGTGTCGGAAAGAGTCTTCTCGCGGGAAGGCTCTCGCAGGCCCTGAAGGTCGGCATGGTTGAGGCGGATGAATTTCACAACGCCGAAAACCGGCGCAAGATGGCTGCCGGAATTGCGCTCGGCGAGACTGACCGGCTGCCGTGGCTCGATTCCGGTTCCCGGGCCGCAAGGTGCCGGATGGAAAGCAGCGGCAGCGCCATCGTCGCTTGCTCGGCGCTGCGCCGGACCTGTCGCGACCGGCTTCGCGCCGATCTGCCGTCCTGCGTGTTCGTTCACCTGGCCGGGCCGAAAGCCCTGATCGAGGACCGGCTCAACCGCCGCCAGGATCACTTTGCCGGGATTGCCCTGCTGACCATGCCGATCTTCGTGCCGATCATCAAAAGCCTTGGCTACGATCCGGTCTGGTTCGGGGTGCTGTTCTGCATGAACATGCAGGTGTCGTTCCTGTCGCCGCTCTTCGGGCCGGTCGCCTTCTACCTGAAAAGCGTCGCGCCCAAGGACATCACGCTCGCAACGATCTTCCGGTCGCTGCTGCCCTTCATCGCCATGCAGATACTGGCCGTCGCGATCCTGATCGTCGCCCCCTGGATTACCGGCCGGTAAAAGCGGACGGAATTGCAGGGAGACCGCGCAAGCCGCGGTCTCCCTGTATCGTATCTATTCCGCCTTCATGCAGGCCTGCTCGTTGCCGTCGCCGTTGTCGTAGAGGGCTTCATTGCCTTTGCTCCAGAAGGAACGGCCGAAGCTGGCCTCGTATTTCGCTCCGGACGCGGACGGGGTCAGGGAGCCCGTGTCGACCGTGTCGCCGTATTCGATGCGGACACTCGGCAGCTCGGTGTCGAAGAAGAACGTGTAGACCTCGTTGGCCGGATTGCCGCCGCATTGCCAGCGGGCGGTACCCGTGGGCTTCTCCAGCATGTGCCGGGCGACAAGCTCTCCTTCCCGGCGCTGGTATTCCAGTTCGGTGCAGGCCCTCGGGTCATCCGCTTTCCAGCAGTCGTTTCGGCCCTTGATCCAGCCGCGCTGGTAGGCGCGCAACGAGTTTTCCGCTTCCTCCGCGCCGGTTTCGAGCTTCCTGACGGAGGCGACGGCGGCCTCGAAACGGGTGTTTATCAGCCGGTCGAGCGCGGCGAGATCGGGATCCTGACAGACAAGCTCTTCAATCTGGCTTGCCGCCTTGCCGCAGTCGAAAGCGGGGCCGTCGCCGGTCTTTGCATCCGACTGGGCGTGGAGAGGGGGCTGTGGCAGCAACAGCGAGGCGGCAGCAGCGGCCGTGAGGGCAAGAAGAATTCTGGTCATACGAAGCTCCCGGGCCGGTCGCATCTCCCTTGATGCCACGTTCGAAAACGCCTGTGCGGATATGTCAATGGAGCCTTGTCCAGCCCTTTGGTTTTGCGGGGCAGGTATCGGGGGAATGCTAGCGCAAAGTCACGACAAGTCAATTTGGCGGGAGGTCTTTCGACAGCGCTATCAGGGCTTGCAGCAGGAGATTGGCGCCCTGTTCGATGTCCGGCCAGTCGCTGTGTTCTTCGGGCGCATGGCTGATGCCGTTGCGGCTGGGCACGAAGATCAGTCCGGCCGGGCAGAATGCCTGCATGGTCTGGGCATCGTGGCCCGCTCCCGAGGGCATGCGTTTGGCCGGCAGCCCGTGTTCGCGCGCCAGACTATCCAGAAGATCGGCGAGCTTCGTGTCCAGCGCGACCGGGGAGAGCCAGCTCCGCTCGACGAAGTCGACGTCGAGTCCATGCGCACCGGCTGCGAAGGCGGCCTGCTGCACGACGGTTGCCCGCAGGATCTTCATGACCTCTTCCGACGTGTCGCGGATGATCACCGAGAAGACAGCCTTGCCGGGAATGGTGTGGGGGTGGTTGGGAGACAGCGCGACATGGCCGATGGTGATCCGGCTTTGGTCGGTGCCATGATTTGCAATCAGCTCCGGCACCTTGTGGGCGAGGTCCGCCAGGCCGGCAAAGGCATCGGCGCGAAGCCGCATCGGCGTCGTGCCGGAATGATTGGCGACACCGGAAAAGGTCAGCTCCAGATAGCAGACACCGGAGATGCGGTCGGCTATGCCGACCGGTATCCGCTCCCGTTCCAGCACCGGTCCCTGTTCGATGTGCAGTTCCAGAAAGGCGGCGATGGAGCCTGGTTCCCGCGCGGCATCCAGGATGGCGGCCGGATCGAGACCTTGCGCTCGCATGGCCTGCATCAGGTAGATGCCGTCGGCATCCTTGGCCCGGGCGATCCAGTCCGGCGAGAGCTGGCCCGTCATGGCCTGCGAGCCGAGCATGCCGCCGAACCGGCCTTCTTCCTCCGACGTTGCCGCAACTTCGATGGCAAGGCCGGGGATGATGCCGGCGTCCTTCATCGCCCGAACGCATTCCAGGGCGGCACAGGCGCCCAACGCGCCGTCGAAGGCACCGCCGTCGATGACCGTATCCAGATGCGATCCTGCCATGATGCAGGGTCCGGCCTCCGGTCCGAAACGGCCGAAGACATTGAGCGCGCCATCGTTGTGAACCGTCAGGCCGTCCTCCTGCATGCGGGCAGCGAACCAGGCGCGGCAGTCCAGATCGGCTTTCGAAAATCCCGGACGGCGGTAACCGCCCGTATCCGGATCGTGTCCGAAGCCGTTGACCCCCTTCAGTAGAGATTTGAGGCGTTCCGGATTGATCCTGGCGGCAGGCTGCGACATCCGAATTTCTCCCCTTATTTCAGCGCTTAAGCGTTGGTCTTGCTCTGGAGTTGCAACCCCCAGGAGAAATTAAATATGAAATAATTGTTGATGAATTTCAATTAATCATGATTAATTATCTTCAGCAACAACGAGGGGAATGATCATGAAAAAGATTCTCGCCGCGGTGCTCGCCTCGGCTTTCCTCGCCTTTGGGCCACAGGCGCAAGCGCAGACACCACCCAATGTGCTGGTGGTCGGCCAGATCGCGGAACCAAAGTCGCTCGATCCGCATGCGGTCACAGCTGTCAATGATTTCCGAATTCTGGTGAACCTCTACGACGGTCTGGTCCGCTACAAGGACGGCACCCTGGAGGTCGAACCGTCCCTGGCCGAAAGCTGGACCATCTCCGACGACGGCAAGACCTATACATTCAAGCTGCGCGACGACGTGAAGTTTCACGACGGTTCGCTCTTCAACGCGGAAGCGGTGAAGTTCAATTTCGACCGTATGCTGGACGAGGAGCACCCCTATCACGATACTGGTCCGTTCCCGCTGTCGTTCTTCTTCTCCACCGTCGAGAAGGTAACCGCGGACGACGACCACACCGTCACCTTCAGGCTCAGCGCGCCATACGCTCCGTTCCTGTCGAACCTTGCCTATCCGACCGGCCTGATCGTGTCGCCGGAAGCGGTCAAGAAATTCGGCAAGGACTTCGGCCGCAATCCCTCCGGCACGGGGGCCTACAGGTTTGACGAGTGGGAGGCCAACTCCAAGGTCGTCGCTGTCAAGAACGTGGATTACTGGGACGGCGCGCCGGAGCTGGAAGCCGTGATCTATCGTCCGATCACCGATGCCAACACTCGGATTGCCGAAATGCTCTCCGGTGGTCTTGACGTCATGGTCGAAGTGCCGCCCGACAGCTTGCAGCAGTTCAAGAGCGACGCCAGCTTCAGTGTGCTCGAACAGGCCGGCCCCCATGTCTGGTTCCTGATCCTGAACGCCAAGGAAGCCCCATTCGACAACAAGGCCGCCCGTCAGGCCGCCAACTACGCCATCAACAAGAAGGCGTTGGTTGAAAACATCCTGCAGGGGACCGCGGAAGTCGCCGCCGGGCCGACGCCTCCGGCCTTCGCCTGGGCGTACAACGACAGCTTGCAGCCCTATCCGTATGACCCGGAAAAGGCCAAGGAACTGTTGAAGGAAGCCGGTTACAACGGCGAGGAAGTCACCTTCTACGTCACCGAAGGCGGCTCCGGCATGCTCGATCCGGTTGCCATGGGCACGGCCATTCAGGCCGATCTTCAGGCGGTCGGCATGAACGTCAAGATCGAGACCTACGAGTGGAACACCTTCCTCGGCAAGGTGAACCCGGGCCTGGAAGGCAAGGCGGGCATGGCGGAAATGGCCTGGATGACCAACGATCCGGACACGCTGCCGTTCCTGGCGCTCAGGACCGAGGCCATGCCCGACAAGGGCGGCTTCAATTCCGGCTACTATTCCAACCCGAAGGTGGATGAGCTGCTTGAAAAGGCCCGCGAAGTGACCGACCAGGCCGAACGCGCCGGGCTTTACAAGCAGATGCAGGAAATCGTCCAGGAGGATGCGCCCTGGGTCTTCGTGGCCAACTGGAAGCAGAATGCCGTCACCAAGGCATCGGTTGAGAACTTCAAGCTGCAACCGTCATTCTTCCTGATGCTTCAGGACGTCAAGAAGCCCCAGTAGCGCATGAACACAGCCCCGGCAGGTTTCAGGATCTGCCGGGATTCTGATTTCCGGTTCTGGACAGGAGCGTTCAGAAGAGGAGCCAATAAGTACGCTCCGCCACAACAAGACCTCATCCTGAGGAAGCGCGTGAGCGCTGTCTCGAAGGATGGGCCGCTTGTCCGGAGTGTGCCGCCCATCCTCCGAGACGCGAGCAGGCTCGCTCCTCAGGATGAGGTTCTGACAGAGGCGAAGTCTTGCTGTTCTGGATGAATGCCGCGATCGATCGCTGAAAAATCAGACAACGAGGGAGAGACCATTGGCTGCCTATATCGCCAGGCGTCTGCTGGCCGCCATACCGGTCCTGTTCGGGTTGACCATCATCGTTTTCCTGATCATGGCCATGATCCCAGGCGACCCGGCAACCGCCATTCTCGGGTCTTATGCGACGCCGGAAAACGTTGCCAGGCTCAACAAGGATCTCGGTCTCGACAAGTCCCTGCTTGAACAATACGTCATCTGGATCGGCAACCTGTTCCAGGGCGACCTCGGCAGGTCCTATACGCTCAACCGGCCGGTGCTGGACGAGGTACTGGAGCGCTTTTCGGCGACACTCATCCTGGCCGGAACGTCCCTTGTCCTTTGCTCGATCTTCGGCCTGTTCGCCGGCATCGTCTCCGCCGTGCGCCAATACGGCTGGGCGGACAAGGTCATCACATTCCTCGTGCTGATCGGCATTTCCACGCCGTCCTTCTGGCTCGGCCTGCTGCTGATCCTGATCTTCGCTGTCGATCTGCGTCTCTTTCCGGCCTCCGGCATGTACGCCATCTATGGCGGCGGCGATCTGCCGGATCTTCTCTATCACCTGATATTGCCGGCCCTGACGCTGTCGGTGGTCGCAACCGGGGTCATTGCCCGGCTGACGCGCACCGCCATGCTCGAGGTGCTGCGCCAAGACTATATCCGCACCGCCCGGGCCAAGGGTCTGTCGGAGCGCAAGGTCATCTACAAGCACGCCTTCAAGTCGGCCCTCGTAAGCGTCGTGCCGGTGATCGGCATTCAGGCCGGTTTCGTCATCGGCGGAGCGGTCTACATCGAGACCGTGTTCCAGTGGCCCGGTATCGGCTCGATGCTGGTGACCGCCATTTCCACCCGTGACCTCCTGCTGGTGCAGGGGGGCGTGCTGGTGGTGGCGGCAGCCTACGTCTTCTTCAATCTGCTTGCCGACGTGGCGCAGACCCTTCTGGACCCGAGGTTGCGCTGATGACGGATACGGCTCTCGATACGGCCCCGAAGGCCAGGCAGAAATCCGCGCGCCCGGGAGCCCTGGCGCTGCTTCTGAACAATTCGCTTGCGACGGGCGGGCTGGTCGTGCTGGTGCTGATCTGTGCGCTGGCCCTGGCGGCTCCTTTGCTGCCGCTCACCGACCCGGACGTCACGGCGCCGGCTGACCGTCTGCTGCCTGTCTTCAGCGAAGGTCATCTTCTTGGCACCGATCATCTCGGCCGGGACATTCTCTCGCGCCTGATCTGGGGCACGCGGGTGTCGCTTGCCGTCGGTCTTTCCGCCACGCTGATCGCGGCCTTTTTCGGCTCGCTTCTGGGGCTTGTCGCCGGATATGCGGCTGGCCGCGTCGACACGGTGATCATGCGCGGCATCGATATGGTGATGGCGTTCCCCTACATCCTGCTGGCGCTCGCCATCGTCGCCGTGCTCGGTCCGGGACTGCTCAACGCGCTCTACGCCATCGCGCTCGTCAATATTCCGTTCTTTGCCCGCAACATAAGGGGCATCACGCTGGGCCTGTCGCGGCGCGAATTCGTCGATGCCGCACGGCTTTCCGGCAAGTCTCCGGCGCAGATCCTGTTCCTGGAAATCCTGCCGAATGTGCTACCGGTTATCGTCATCACCATGTCGACGACGGTCGGCTGGATGATCCTGGAAACGGCGGGTCTCTCCTTCCTCGGGCTCGGGGCGCAGCCGCCGCAGGCCGATCTCGGCTCAATGCTGGGGGAAGGGCGCAAGATCCTCTTCACCGCGCCACATGTCTCAATCATTCCGGGCCTGATGATCTTCGCCCTTGTAATGAGCATCAATCTCCTCGGCGACGGCGTGCGGGACGTGCTCGACCCGCGCCTGAGAGCCGGTTCGCTGACCCGTCCGGTCGCCCGAACTGCGGTCGAACGCGGCACTTCCACAGTCCCGGGCCCCTCGGAACGGGGCGGAGTTCTGGATGTTCGGCAGATGCGAACGGAATTCCGGATCGGCGGCTCGGTCTACAAGGCCGTCGGCGGTGTCGATCTCAACCTGCAGCAGGGCGAATGCCTTGGAATTGTCGGCGAGTCCGGCTCGGGCAAGTCGGTCACCGCCATGTCGATCATGGGTCTGGTGCCGACGCCGCCGGGCCGGATCTCGGGCGGGGCCGCCTACCTTGAAGGCGAGGACCTTTTCGCTGCCAACGACAGGCGTATCCGCGATCTGCGCGGCGGCTCGGTCGCCTATGTCTTCCAGGATCCGCTCTCCACCCTGCACCCGCTCTTCACCGTCGGCGATCAGCTGAAGGAGGCCATCAGCACGCACCAGCCGCTTTCAGCGGCACAGGTGAGGGAAAAGGCCATCGAATTGCTGTCACTTGTCCGCATTCCCAATCCGAAGGAACGCCTTTCCGCCTATCCGCATGAGCTTTCCGGCGGCATGCGCCAGAGGGTCTGCATCGCCATGGCGCTCGCCAATGATGCCAGGGTGCTGATTGCCGACGAGCCGACCACGGCGCTCGATGTCACAGTGCAGTCGCAGATTCTGACGCTGATGAACGGCCTGCGCCGGGAACGAAACGCTGCGATCCTCTTCATCACTCACGACTTCGGCGTCGTCTCGGCGCTCTGCGACCGGGTTGCGGTCATGTACGCCGGGCGGATCGTCGAAACCGGCAGGACCGACGACGTTCTCGAAAATCCGCAGCATCCCTATACGGCAAAGCTGATCGAATGCGTGCCGGTTCTGGGTGAGCCGGAACGGCGGCTGGACGCGATCGAGGGGCGACCGCCGCTGGTCGACAATCTGCCTGAAGGCTGCGCCTTTGCCGACCGCTGCCCGCATACAAAACCGGACTGCCGCGCCGGCGATCTGGAACTGGTAATGTCGTCGCCCGAGCGCGGCGTGCGTTGTCGTTACCCGTTGAACTCCGGAGGGACCGCATGAACGAGTTGAGCTGGGATCCGGAAGACGGAGGTACGCTTCTGACCATATCCGAAGTCGAGCGGATCTTCGGCGGCGAGCGCAAGCTCTTCGGTGGCCGTACTCCCGCGGTCCACGCCGTTCAGGGGCTGACGTTGAACGTGCGCAAAGGGGAAACGCTCGGCGTCGTCGGGGAATCGGGTTGCGGCAAGTCGACCCTCGCCCGGCTCGTCGTCGGTCTCGATCTGCCGACGTCGGGCGCGATTACTTTCGATGGCGAGGATCTGGCTGAATTGGCGCGCAAGGATCGGAATGCGCTCGCCCGCAAGGTTCAATATGTCTTTCAGGACCCGGTCGCCTCGCTTAATCCCCGCAAGACGATCAGGACCATTCTGGAAGCGCCCCTGAAGCATTTGACCAACCTGGATGCGAAAGGCCGCGAGAAACGTCTGATGGAACTGCTGCAGGCGGTCAATCTGGCGCCGGAATTCCTGGAGCGTTACCCGCACGAGTTTTCCGGCGGTCAGGCCCAGCGGATCGGCATCGCCCGCGCGCTGGCCGCCGGGCCGGAGCTTATCGTGCTCGACGAACCGGTGTCAGCACTGGATGTCTCGGTCCAGGCGCAGGTGCTGAACCTCCTGGATGCCCTCAAGGAGCAGTTCGGCCTTACCTACATCTTCATCAGTCATGATCTTTCGGTGGTGGAAAGCGTGAGCGATCGGGTGGCGGTCATGTATTTCGGCCGCATGGCCGAGCTCGGACCGGCAAAGGAGATCTTCCGTCGGCCGCTTCATCCCTACACCGAGCTCTTGATGCGCTCCGCGCCGGCGCCCGGCCGCCACGAACTGATGTCCGAGGACGCTTCGGCGGAATTGCCCGATCCCTATAATCCGCCCGCCGGCTGCGCCTTTGCCGCAAGGTGCCCGCACAAGACCGACAAGTGCCTGTCTGTAAGACCGGCGCCGGACGAGGCGCAGGGAAGGGAGGCAGCCCACTTCGCGGCTTGCCATCATCCCCTGGTACAGGCATAGGAAATTCTATTGATGAGCGAAATGAAGGATTTGCAGATTAACCGGCTATGAGGATACCTGAAGGGTCGACCGACCCCAAAACCCGGAAGCGATTGCGGCGGACCGATCTGGTCGCGCTTCAGATCCGCGAGCAGATCATCGAAGCAGGACTTCAGCCGGGAAACCGTGTGCCGAACGAATGGCTGCTGCCGGAGGCGGTGAGGGTGTCTCGCGGCACGCTGCGCGAAGCCTTGAAAGTGCTGGAATATCAGGGGCTGATTTCAACCAGGAGCGGGCCGGGCGGCGGCGTTTTCGTTGCCTCGGTGGAACCGGGCGAAGCGATCCGGCTGCTCGACAACCTCTTCCTGTTCAACCAGCCGACCATCGCGGACATCTATACGCTGCGCAAGCAGCTGGAACCGGAACTGGCAGCGTCGCTCGCCGGGAATCTGACGGATGCCGCCTTTCAGGCGCTGCAGACCTGCATCCGCCTCTATGAGGCCGAGCCAAAAACGGCGGAGGAAGAATACGCCCAGCGCCTCGCCGAGCTGGACTTCCACGAGGAACTGGCCCGGCACTGCGGCAACCCGATCCTGGCCTTCACCTGCACCTTCCTGCTCTCGCTTCTGCGCGACATGACCGTGTGCCGCTCGATCTACAAGGAACCCAACCCGGCCTTGCGCGAGACCGGCCTGCATTACCAGGTGCGCCTGCTCAGGGCGATCAAGGCGGGAGACGCCGAACTTTGCCGGATGATCATGAGAGGACACATGATCGAGGCAGAGAAATACATGCTTGAGCGCGCAGCCATCCGTTCGCGCAATGGACAGGGATCCCGGCAGGTCCTGCACGAAGCAAAGTCCTGATGCCGGCGGGCGACCGCAGCGTTAATTCGCCGCCCCGCGGGCGTTGACGTAGATTGCTCTCAGCGACGTCGTCGAACAGATGAAGAGCCGGTTACACTTCGGACCGCCGAAACAGACATTGGCGACCACCTCGTCGACCAGGATCTTGCCGAGCAGGGTGCCGTCCGGTGCGAAACAGTGAACGCCGTCGCCCGCCGACGACCAGAGATTGCCGTTGGTATCGACACGAAAGCCGTCGAAAACGCCGTTGTCGCAGATAACGAAATCCTCGCCCTTGCCGACGCATGCCCCGTCAGGCGCGACGGGATAGCGCCGGATCTTCGGCGTGCAGTCCGGAAAGTGGCTCCTGCCTGTGTCCGAGACGTAAAGGAAATCCTCGCTGGGCGTGAAGGCCAGACCATTTGGCTGCTTCATGTCGTCGATCACGCGCGTGAGGCCGCCGCCGGGCGCGATCCGGTAGACATGCCGGCCGTTCTGCTCCATCGGCGCGGCTTCGCCCTCGTAGTCGCTGTCGATGCCGTAGGACGGATCGGTGAACCAGATTGACCCGTCGGATTTGACCACGACGTCGTTGGGCGAGTTGAAAGGCTTGCCGTCATAGCTCTCCGCCAGAACGGTCTTCGAGCCGTCTATCTCGTACCGGCTGACGCAGCGGCCCCGGTGTTCGCAGGCGATCAGCCGGCCCTCGCGGTCGACGCAGTGGCCGTTGTGGTTGCGGCAGGGTTGCTCGAAGGTGGCAACGGCCCCGTTCATCTCGTCCCAGCGCATGATCCTGTCGTTAGGAATGTCGGACCAGACGAGATAGCGTCCGGCGGCAAAATAGGCCGGGCCCTCCGTCCAGCGGCCGCCTGTCCAGAGCGTGTCGATCTTCGCGTTCTTGTGGACGAGCCTCGCGAACCGTTCGTCCTGGACGTCGTAATGCGGGGCGGCCATGTTGTCTCCTTCACGAGGTCACGCGCTGGTTGCGGCCATAGACAAGCAACATGCCGATTATCACGGATCCGTAAATGATCTGACGGCCGGCCTCCGGCATCTGCATGATCGACAGGACCGAGTTGAGCAGCACGATCAGGACGACGCCGATCAGGGTGCCGAGATAGCGGCCCTTGCCGCCAAGGATGTGGGTGCCGCCCAGGACCACCGCCGCAATGGCCGGCAGCAGGAAGGCATTGCCCATGCCCTGGTAGGCCTTGGCGGAATAGCCCGTCAGAAGCACACCGGCGACGGAGGCGCAAACGGCGGAGAGGACGAAGGCACCGACAATGACGGAGCGCGTCCGGATGCCCGAAAGATAGGCCGCGCCCTCCCGCGAGCCGGTGGCATAGACCGAGCGCCCGAAGCCGGTGCGGGTCAGGATCACCGCGATCACGAGGGAGACAAATCCCCAGACGAAGATTGCCGAGGGGATGCCGGCGATCCTCTCCTTGGCAAGAAAGAGCATCAGCGGTGTCGCCGTGTCCTGAGGGGCGAAGCCTCCCGTCTGCGCCACCATGAGGCCGCGCAGGACCGTGTCGACACCGAGCGTGAAGATCATCGAGGGAATGCGGAGATAGGCGACGCCGAAGCCGTTGAGAAGGCCCACGGCAACCCCGACGCCGAGGGCCACAGGCAGGGCCATGTCGCCGCCGACGGCCGTTGCGGTCATCGCCGCAGCCGTCAGGGTCCAGGGCAGGGAGAGATCGATATGGCCAAGCAGGATCACCATCATCATGCCGGCCGCGCAAATGCCGAGGAACGATCCCGTCTGCAACTGTTGCAGCAGATAGTTCACGGACAGGAGCGGTGCTGTTCCCGTTGTCGAAAGCGTATAGGCGGTACCGGCAACCAGGATGACGCCCACGAACAGCGAGGCAATGACGATCGGCCGGTTTTCACTGGAAAGGGATATCTGCATGGCCAGGCTACCTGAAGAGATCGAGGGTGTTCTTCACCCTGAGGGTTCGAAAGGCTCCGAAGGAGACGGCGGTCAGAAGGACCAGGCCCTCGATGAGCGGTTGCAGCAGCGGATCGATGTCGAGGATGCGAAAATAGAACGAGATCACCCGCAGGATCATAGCGCCGACAAGGCTGCCGATGGCGCTGCCCGTACCGCCGAGCAGCGAGGTGCCGCCGAGAACGACGGCTGCAATGGAATTGAGCGTATAGGCGCCGGCCTGCTGCACGTCCGCATTGCCCGAGGAGGTCTGCACGGCAAGATAAAGACCACCGCAGGCGGCCAGAAATCCGCCGAGCGTGAAGGCGGCGATCTTGGCCCGGTGGATCGGCAGGCCGGACATATAGGCCGCGCCTTCGGCAGACCCGACGGCATAAACGGTGCGACCCGTGACGGAGCGCCGGAAAGGCACCCAGACGGCGAGAGCGACGAAAACGACGATCAGGAACGGCACGGGAATATCGGCGAAGGGTCGGATCCACCAGGCTTCGCCCCCGTCCGCGAAGCCGTAGGTGTCGGCAAGGTCCCACACCGAATTGGTAAAGGCCCAGCTCAGGTCGTCGTCGACGTTGCCGCCGGGCTTCGGTCGGATCAGCAGCGCAAGGCCGATGGCGACCGCGCCGGTGGCCAATGTCGCGATGATCGGCTGGATGCGGCCGTAGACGACGATGCAGCCGTTCAGGAACCCGAAAAGCGTACCGGTGGCAAGGGTCAGGACGACGCCGAGAAGGATCGCGGCAGGGGACCCGTTGAGGACCTCCGAGGCAACGCAGTTGGTGAGCGTCATGACCGCGCCGACGGAAAGGTCGAGCCCGCCGAGCAGAACCGGCAGCGTCTGGGCCATGGCCACGAAGGCGATGGCAACCGCCTCATTGGAGTTCTGGATCGCGACCGCGGAGGAAAACCCGCGCGGGTGCAACATGTTGTAGACCAGGTACAGGACGAGCAGCAGCATGACGGCTGCGGCAAATCCGGTGTTCTGGGAGAGCCAGCGCTTGATGGGGTTCATCCGGGTCATGCTGCCTCGACAGAGATGTTGAGAGAGGCGGAGACCAGGCTCTCCTCGCTGATTGCATCGCCTTCCTGTTCGCTGACGACCCTGCCGCCATAAAGAACCGACACCCGGTCGCAGCAACCGATCAGTTCGGCATAGTCGGACGAATAGAACAGGATCGCCTTTCCCTCGTCTGCCAGGTCGCGCATGAGGCGGTAGATTTCCTGCTTTGTGCCGACGTCGATGCCGCGCGTCGGGTCATTGAGCAGGATGATGTCGGGATCGTTCATCAGCCACTTGGCGATCACCACCTTCTGCTGATTGCCGCCCGACAGGGTCATGACCGGATCCGTGTCCGAGCCGATCTTGATCTGCAGTTTGGCGATGCCCTGGCTGATTTCCGACTTGGCCTTGTTAGGATCGATGAAAGGTCCCCTGGAAATATTGGCGTAGCTGGCCGCCAGCAGATTGTCGGCAATCGACATGTCGAGCATCAGGCCCTCGGTCTTGCGATCCTCCGGTACCAGCGCCATGCGCAATTTCGAAGACTTCGCAGCGGCGGGGGAGGCGGGAATGCCCTTGCGACCGGCAATAACCACTTCGCCCTCGACATCACGCAGGACACCAAAGAGCGCCAGCAGCAGTTCCTTCTGTCCCTGGCCGTCCAGCCCGCCGAGGCCGACGATCTCGCCGGGGGAGAGTGTCAGGTCGATGCCATTGAGGCGCTTGCCCCATTTCAGACCCTTCACGCTGAGCAGAGGCGCGCCGCGCTCGCTTGCCGGCTTTGGCGGCGATTTCGGCGGGAACTGGGCCTCAACATCCCGGCCGATCATCAGGCGAACGATCTCCCGTTCGCTTTTCTCGCCCTTGGCGAAGGTTTCGATGTGACGGCCGTTGCGGAACACCGACAGCGTGTCGCAGAGCGCCTCGACCTCGTGCATGCGGTGGGAAATGAACAGGCTCGCCACGCCCTCGTCCTTGAGCATGCCCAGGAGGTCGTAGACCGTCTGCACATCGCGGGACGTGAGCGCGGAGGTGGCCTCGTCCAGAATGAGAACCTTGGGATCGCGGCCGAGCGCCTTGGCGATCTCCACCATCTGGCGGCGGGACAGCGACAGTTCGCGCACGAGCGCGTTCGGGTCGACATCCTCGCAGCGGACGCGCGCAAGCAGCTCTTCGGCCCGCCGGACCTGCGCCTTCCTGTCGATCAGCCCGAAGCGCCGGGGCGGGCGGGAAATGGAAATATTGTCTGCGACCGACAGGTCGGGGACGAGGGAAAGCTCCTGAAACATGCAGACGATCCCGGCATCGCTGGCGGCCTGCGGCGCGGGAAAGGTGGCGGGCGAACCGTTCAGGTAGATCGTGCCCTCGTCGGGCTGCAGAACGCCCGCCATGATCTTGATGAGGGTGGACTTGCCGGCGCCGTTTTCCCCGAGGATCGCGTGAACGGAGCCGGGCCGGCACTTGAAATCGACCCCTTCCAGGGCGCGGATGCCGGCGAAAAACTTGGAAATGCCGCGGTATTCGACAATCGCTTCGGTCATAGGTGTGCGCTCACCGGACAGTTGTACCGGTCCCATCGTTCTGGAGTGCGGCCCCGAAAGCAAGTCCGGGGCCGCATCGTTATGGTCTTGAAGGTTATTTCACGTCTTCTTCGGTCTTGGACATGATGGCCGGACCGGAGATGTTCACGCCGCAGGGCGGGAATTCGTTGACGGTGAAGAAGTTGTCCGGCAGGTCGGACCAGTAGTTCTTGCCGTCTTCCAGCTGGTCGTAGGTCGCGACCGGCAGAGGCACCGAAATCAGCTGCGGCATGACATTGCCTTCCAGGGCCGAGACGGCCGCCTTCATGGCGATCGCGACGAGGCCGGGCGACTGGCCGATGGAAATTCCCTTGAGCCCTTCGTCGGCGTTCTGCGCAATCGCCTTGCGGAAGCCGTTTTCGGATTCGCCGGCCACCGGCACCCAGGGATGGTTGGCATCCTTGAGGGCCTGGATGACGCCGTTGGAGCCGCCCTGGCCGACCACGGCGACGAACTGACCGTGAACGGCAATGGCGTCGGCGACCACTTTCTGGGTGGTGCCGTCATCCCAGTTGCCGACCACCTGGATCACCTCCCAGTTGCCGCCGGACTCGTCGAGCACCTGATTGATGCCGATGGAACGGTCACGGTCGACGGAGTTGCCGGGCAGGCCGCGGACTTCCAGGATCTTGCCGGACGTGATGCCTTTGGCCTTCAGTTCCTTGACCGCGAATTCGGCCCACATGCGGCCCATCTTGAGCTGATCCTCGTTGACCTGCATCACCTTGTCAGTGTCGAGCACGTTGTCGAAGGGAACGATCACGACATTGTTCTTGTCGGCAAGCCGGATCACCCGGTCGAAACCGTCGGGTGAGACCGCGATGGTGACGATGGCGTCATAGCCCTGGTTGATGAAATCCTCGATTGCGCCCAGCTGGGCGGGAGCATCCGTGCCCGTGGAGACAACCTTGAATTCCTTGATCTTGTCCTTGATCGCCGGGTCTTCGGCAAAGGCTTTCGCGGTCTTGATCATCTGAATACGCCAGGTGTTGCCGACAAAGCCGTTGACCACGGCAACCCGGTAGGGACCGGGTTTGGCGTCCCACTTGAAGAATTTGGTGTCCTGCGACCAGGGCGCGAAACAGCTCGGATCGACGCCGGGGCCGGGAACGATCTGCGGGCCGGCGAAGGCCACATTGGCCGAGACGACAAGCGCCGACAGGCATGTCGTCAGCTTCAAAAAGGTACTCATTGCATTTCCTCCCGTTGCTGCGCCAATTCGCGGATCCTCTCGGCTGGTCGGCGCGCCCTGCCTCCGCGTATGTTCCGGGCATCGACTGCCCGGGAAGTCAGTTCGGCGCCTCCAGGTCTTCGCTGAAGAAACGGAACCCGAACATGAGGTGCGTGCGCAGCCGGTACTGGAAAGCCAGCCGGTCGCGCGTGGCGAGCGCCTCGACGACCCCCTGGTGCTCGCTGAAGGTGCCGGTCATGAAGGTCCTGCGGGTTTTGCCCTTCTGCATGATCCGGAGGATCACGGGCTTCATGACGGCGTAGACATCGAGGATGGCGGCATTGTCCAGGATCGAGACCAGACGCAGGTGAAAGGCGTAGTCGATTTCGGAAGCCTCGTTCAGGTCGTGGTTTTCTGCCAGTTTCGCGTTGATCTCGTTGAGGTCGTCGATGTCCTTCTCCCGAAGCCGGTCGAGGATGTCTTCCGCGGGGCTGACCTCGAAGAGGCTGCGAAGGGCCTGAACGTCGGAGAAGGCCTTGCGCGAGAGCTCCATCGTGTTGAAGGAAAACAGCTCGAAGGCTCTCGACATGCGGTTGTCGGTGATCGTGGCGCCGACTTTCGGCCGCACTTCCACGAGGCCATAGGCCTTCAGGATGCGCATGGCCTCGCGCACCGTATTGCGGCTGGCGTTGAACTGGGCGCAAAGGTCGCGTTCCGTCGGCAGGCTGTCCCCGACCGTGAGCCTGGAACTCGCGATCAGGTCTCGGATCTGCTGTACGACGGTGTCGACGGCAGATTCTCCGGCAGGGCCGGAATTGCCTGAAACTTCAACCAAATCCGTCGTCATTCCGGCTCCCGTTCAAGTTCACCAAAACACCTATTTGTAGGACCAGAAGTTTCCTAATAACACTTTCAAAAGGAGTCAATGGTCTGAGTTTCTGATTTCTGGCGCTGTGAAAAGGAATGAAAAGAAGTATATAATGTATGATAATCAATATGTTATATTGATTTTTCGCCAATTGGCAGGATTTTCCAGGGAGAATATTATTCCTTATTTGTTGGACCAGATTAAGGCGATGGTCGCGAGATTGCAGGGAGGCGAGGCGTGTGCGGGATGGTATTCCCGATGTTCCTGTTCCGGTTGCGCGGTTTGTTCGGCGGGTCGAAAACAGTCCGGTGACGTGCCGGATCATCTATCCCCGGGTTCAGGCGGCAACCGTTACGGATACGCCCGCCAGCCGGGCATCGTGGCGTTCGAAGCTGTAGTCGGACCAATTCGCCGGCCGGTCGAAATCGGCCGGTTCTTCTGGCGCGGGAAAGGCGGCAGCCAAGACATCCTCGGTCACATCGTTGCACCAGCCCTCCGCCGGATTGAATTCCATGACCGCGCGCACATTTTCGAACTGGCCGCTGCGGACATCCTCGACGATCCGCTTCAGGGTCATGTCCTGCAAATCCGTTTCCGGCACGAACAGCTCGCCCCGGAGTTCGCACACGACCGAGAAAAACGAGGCGTCGAGGTTCGGCTTCATCAAATACTCCCTTCAAATACGCGAAAAAGAATATACGCAAAATGCGTATATGTCAATTTGATGATCGATAATCGTATGTTGTTTGCGTACGAAGGCTGATGAAAGTACGGTCAGAGGGGGCAGGTCAGTCGATCTGTCGGATGACGCTCAGGATCTTGGCCCTGATGCGCACCTCGGTGGCTTCCTCGTCGTGCTCGTTGAAGACGATCGGTTCCTGGAAGCGGGGGTCGTCGGATTCCGGGCGCAGTTCGATACGGTCTTCGTGGCGGATGACGCGCTTGGCTGTGCATTCGATCGTGTGGCCACCGTCCCGTGAGCGTTCCACCACCGCAAGGTCACCCGACTTGATCTCGATGCCGGCCTCGAGATAGTCGAGGCAGAGGACAAAATCGCCGTTGCGGGCGATGCGGTTCAGGCTCTCGCCGTTGATCTCCAGCAGATACTGAAATTCGACAGGGTAGCGCAAATCTCCGGAAAAAGTCGCTTTTGCCGTGGCTTCGCTCGCAAAGAGACCGGTTTCCATCCACAGGCCCGCAGCCACCTGGCCCTTGATCTCCAGGGGGGTGCCGGGGCGGGAGGGCGCCGTCGAGGCGTCCAGGTCGGTGATGGAGTCCGGTGCCAGGGCCAGCACTTCCTCTCGCGTCACCGGTATCTCGCCTTTGCCGACGAGGACAGGCAGGAGCTTGGCGACGAAATCTGCCGGTAGTGCCGGTTTGGCGTAATCCTGGCTGAAATAACGCTGGATCGACGAAGCGTTCTGATAGCCCATCGCCCGTGCGATCGCACGGATGGAAAGCCCTGTGCGGTCCTTCAGCTCCGAAAGCTGCCTGGAAACATCGGATTGGGTAGTCTCTTCCATGGTTTTGTCAGCCGTCCGTCTGTTCGTGCATACGTAGTATCGAAAGAGTTGTACGATTTCTACGTTGACAATCATACGCAATAAGCGTACGTATTGCAAGTGTAGAGTCAGTAACGGTGGAGAGTGGATGACAAACGCGATGTGTCTTGAAAAACGGGCCCATAAAGCTGCCGAACAGCTTGTCCGCCCGTTTGTCCCGGCATCGGGGGCGCCGGTTGGAAGCGGCAGCTGCACCATCGGCACAAGGAGAAAGCCTGATGCGTGACCTGAAGGACGAGATCGAGGAGGCCCGGGAACGGGTCGCTCATTGCCGGATCAGGGCGGAACGCCCGAGCGCCCGCCTCGAGGACGAGTTTGCCCTGGAGAAAGCCAGGAACCGTCTGCTCACCCTGGAACTCCGCCAGGTCAGGCGCAGCGGTGTACAGTCGGTGGAAGCGCATTTGCCGGAACATGCGGGCGGGGAGCCGAAAAGGCGAGGGACCGGACGTGATGTCAAAAGAACAAAAAGTGAACAAAAATCCGGTACGGCCAGGGAGCGAGCCGAGGCTGCCTTTGCCTCACTGCAGGGAAGCGTGCGCGCGAAAACGCTGGGACTCGGACAGAAAGGAAACGGCTGATGGCATCAGGCGGAGAAGTGGACCGGATCGCGGCGGAGTTCGGTGTGCATTTCGTCAGTCACGCAAGGCGCGCCGACGGCCGGCACCAGTCCAAGGCGCGCAGGACCTGCCTGACATTGTTGAAAAAGCACGGCGCCGGGCATCTGCGTCTGGTCTTCGGCCTGATCGATACCGGGAAGAACCGCGGCAACTGGTCGGCCCCCTGCCTGACGGCGGTGTCCTGGCTGGTGTCAACCAAACCGGACTGGGTGGAACGCGTCGACTTTCTGGATTGTTTCGACAGGCTGGACCTGGAGGAGCTTCTGGAAAGAGCCAAGGCCATCAACCCCGGTGCGCCGACGCTGACCTTGTCGGTACTGCTGTCCTATGAACTGGACCGATTGATGAGGGAAGCCGCCGGGAAGAGAGCCGCTTGATCTTCCCGGCGGGATGGACAGAGATCCCTGGGCGCGGTTCCCGGCAAATCCTTCCTGGAGACGCGCCCAGTCCCAGCAGCTTTCCAGCGGAATTTTACGGGAGTTCAAGGTTGATCCCAAAAACACCGGAAGACGTGATGAGCCGCCTGATCGAGGCAGTCGAGGTGATTGCCGCCACGGGAAAGGGTGACGGGCCCCGCAATGTGCTGACCGCATGGCCGGAGTTCAGGCGGCGGATCGCCCGCCGCCGCCGGACGTTCCAGCCGGCTGAGATCAGCCGGGCGGAAGAGGCCCTGACCTGGTTTTCGAAGATAGACGATGCGGACTCCCGCCGGGCGCTGCAGTTCGAGGTCATGTGCAAGGCCGGGGGCGGCAGGTTCAGCGACGTCTGCCGGACGTACGGCTGGAACCGCTCGACGGTCACCAGCCGCAACAGGGTGGTGCTGAAGCGGCTTGTCGAGACGGTCGGAGTGCGGGAGCGTCTCTGATCGTCCGGCCAGCAGGGAAGCGCCCGGCGAGGCGCTTCAGATCTTCAGGATGATCGATCCTGCCCTGTTGCCCTCGGCGATGATGTCGTGCGCCCTTGCGCAGTCTTCCAGCCGGAGGACCTCGGAGATCCGGAAATCGAGCGCCTTGCGGTCGGTCAGATCCGTGAGATTGCGGACGGCTTGCGAGCGCTCGGACGCGGACAGGAGATAGACCAGGACGAGGTCGATGGTGATCGCCTTGAACATCATGGGATAGAACGGCATGACCGGCGTCATGTCCTTTGCGGAGCCGTAGGTGGCAATGGTTCCGCGCTCCGCAATGACCTTCGTGTTTGTGTCGGCGTTTTTGCCGAACTCCACCTCGACGATGCGCTCGACAAGCTTGCCCCCGGTCCAGTCGAGGATCTGTCCGGCAAGGTCCGCTTCGGAATAGTCGAAGACCTGCTCCGCCCCCGCCTCCTTCGCGGCCTTCAGGCCGTCTTCGCCGCGCGCGGTGGCCAGAACCCGCGCGCCGGAAGCCGCCGCGACCTGGACGGCCAGACGTCCAACGGTCCCGGCCCCGCCGCTGACCAGAACCAGCTTGTCCGTCACGGCTCCCCCACCAAGTACGGCGTGACAGGCCGTCAGGCCGGGAATGCCGAAAACCGCACCTTCCTCGAAGGAGACATGGTCTGCCAGCGTGACGGCCTGACCGGACGGCAGGGCGATATATTCCGCTGCGGTTCCGAAGGCGCGCTGCCACTGGCCGTTCCAGATCCAGACCCGTTCGCCGACACGCTCCGAGGGCACGCCTTCGCCGGCCGCTTCGATGATCCCGGCGCCGTCGCTGTGCGGGATGATCTTCGGGAAAGGCGGCTTGGTGACGCCCGGCCGGCCGCCGGCGCGCGCGCGATTGTCGGAAGGGTTGACACCGGACGTCACGAGGCGAACCAGAACCTCCCCGGGACCGGGAACCGGCACCGGGATGTCCTCGAGTGTCAGAACGTCTTTGGCCGGGCCGAACCGGTCATAGGTTATCGCACGCAATTGGATCCTCCTTGGCTCCCGTCAGCCTAGCTCAAACCACCAATGACTTCTTCAACTGCTTTTGCACAGGCAAGCAGGGTCTGGTCTCGGCCACCTGTGGCGATCAGCATGGCACTCAAGGTGATGCCCTCGTGGGCGAACGGCAGCGCGATACCGCAGGCGTCGGCGACATTGCCGAGCGACGGGTTGCGCAGCGCCAGAAGGTTCAGCCGGTTGAAGGTGTCGTCGTCGGCGAGATCCTCGATTTTCGGCGGCAGGATCGGCGTTGTCGGTAGCAGCAGCATGTCGTCGCCCAGTTCCTGTCTGAACGCCGCGATGAAAGCGGCGCGGCGGTTGAGCGTCTGCCGGTACGCGACGGCGCTGAGTTCATCGGCCCGGGCCATGCGGGCATGGACGCGCGGGTCGAATTGACCGGGCGTCGCCCGGAAGTGGTCCTCGTAGTAAGCCCGCGATTCCACCGATGTCATCTGCCAGGGCGGAACATGCTTGTAGAGATCGATGCAGGCGAGATCCCTCTCGATGATCTCGAAACCGGCATTCGAAAGCACATTGCGAACAGCTTCGAAACCAGCGGCAACTCGCGGGTCGATCTCGTCGAAGCCGAAATTTCGCGGGATGACGAGGCGCGCGCGCGCAGGCGCGGAGGGGACAGAGTCTCGGCCTGCCATGATCTGCCAGGCGAGTTCACAGGCGGCGACGGATCTGGCCATTGGACCGAAGCTGTCGAGGCTGTCGGACAGCGGCTTGCCGCCTTCCATCGGCACGGAGGCCTGCGTCGGCTTGAAACCGGTGATGCCGGTGAAGGCCGCCGGAATGCGCAGGGAACCGCCGGTGTCGCTGCCGATGGCAATGTCGCAAAGGCCAAGAGCGACGGAGACAGCGCCACCGCTCGTCGATCCGCCCGGTGCACAGCCCGGGTAGACCGGGTTTTGCGGCGTGCCGTAGTGCGGGTTGAGACCCAGGCCGGAATAGGCGAACTCCGACATGTTGGTGAGCCCGGGGAAAATGCCGCCGGCCGCGTCGAGCCGGGCGATTGCCGGCGCGTCGGCGATCGCGGGCGGGTCGTTCCGCAAGACCATGGTGGCCGAGGTCGTCACCTCACCGGCAACATCGAACAGCGCCTTCACGCTGATGAGGGCGCCGGCCAGCGGACTTTCAATTGCCGTGGCCGCCTTTGCCTGACGGCGCGCACGTCCCTCCAGGAACTTGGTGAAGACGTCCGCGGCTGCCGGGTCGGAGCCAGCCCTTTGCAGGCACGTCTCAAGCCGGCTTTCTGCGGTGGTCCTGGTCCAGGGGAACGGTGCGCTCATGAAAAGGATCCTTCGGAAAAACGATTCTGCCGATGGTTAGCACGAAACGATTCCAAGCATCGAGCTTGAATAGCTCGTTCGATCGACCCGCCGAACGCCGGGTCCGTCAACGACTTCCGGAAATGGGGCAACAGCCGGACACCATCCGGGGCCGGCAGCGCGCCGTGCGGCATGGTGGTTCCGTCCTGATCGACGCGCCAATTATCGAACGCGGTTGGAGTCCCCAGGAAACATGGCTGCGTGGGAGGATCTTTCACGGGAGCAAGAACAGCCGGATAGCGATCAGCGTGGTGGAATTGAACGGCGACCGGACCCTTGGCCAAGCCGCTTCTCCTGACGGCAGCTCCTGCAGGCGAGCCACGTAACGGGCAGATCGCCTGCGTCACCAAGGTCGTCCGACAGGTCGTGAAGCCGCATCATCAAGTGAACAGTGGCCGAGAGGCCCGCTATCGAAAGCAGCAACAGGCGTACTTTTGCCTACTTCGGAAAAAGAAACGTCACGGCAGCCCGAGCTCCAAAACCCTCAGGACCACTATCCGAGCTTGCGGCGTAATAGCGGACACCGGCCCGCAGGCTGATGGGCTGCTTGTCGATGGTTATGAGCTTGGAGACCATGGCATTGATGGGAACCGACCATTCATTCGAGGTCCAATCGTAGGTCGATTCCGAGTTCAGGGTGAAGGTCCAGGCATCCTTGGTGGTATAGGACAGGAACGGTTGCAGGAAGGTCGAATTGACATCGCTCCTGTCGTCGTCGCCGGCAAATGACCAGATATGATTGGCAAGGGCGCCATAGGTCCAGGGACCATGCTGGCGAAGGGCGACTGCCGTAGGGCCGGCTCCCCACTTGCGCGTGCTGAGCAGATCTTCCGTTCCGGTCGGAAGAAGGATTACGGGGCCGACACCCCAGATAAGTCCGCCGGCGGTCGGGTTTTTCGGTGAGAAGAACAGGCTTTGGGTCGTGTCGCCCAATCCGAACTGGGTTCCTGAGTTTCCGGCAATGTCATCTTGCCAGACCACGGGAAGGATCGTGCGGGAAATGAGGTTCCAGTCCTTGTTCAGCGAAACCGGAATGACCGGCTGGACATTCAGTGTCACCTTGCCGCCGTCTTGCGGACCAAGACCCTGGTCATAGTTCCACTGGAAAGGAACGCTGATCAGGGAGGCGACCGGGTTCGAGAGCTTCTTGGCAAGATCCGCGTCCGCCGCGGCCGCCGGATTGCCAAGAACTGCCAACAACAAGGCGCCAACTGCAAATTGCTGTTTCATCGCATCGTTCCATTCGACGGTTGGTTATGACGGCTTCGCCAAGGTTCACGGTTTCAAGCCGACAGGAACATGAGTACCTGCAACCCTCAGACGCCTTCCAGCGCACGGACGGCGGTTACCGAGATTTAGGGGCACTCCTGACGTCTCCCTACTGCGCAAGCTGCTGTCTGTACGCCTCCAGGTTTGCGTCGCCGGGATTTGCCATCAGCGCCCTTTGCAGCGCCAGCTGCGCGCCGCCCATGTCGCCGACTGCCATTTTGATGCGGACCTGCATGATCCAGGCGTTGACCAGTTGCGGGTCGAGACGTGTTGCCTCCTCGAAGGCGGCGACGGCCGCCTGCGGCTGGCGCAAGACGAGGGCCAGTCCCCCGTTGACCAGCTGGGTTTCCGGAAAGTCCGCCTTGTTCTCAAGGGATTGCCGCCATTCCTCGGAGGCCCTGGTCGCTGCCTTTGCCATCTTGTCCGGCATATGGGCGATCGGCGCGCCAATCAGGAGCCGGGCGGCGGCAATGCGGACGGATTTCGAGGGATCGCTGAGGGCAGGCACGATCCGCTGCAGCCGCTCGGCAGGGGGCGCCTGCTGTTGCAGTGTCACGGCGGCGGCCCGCACCATCGGCTCAGGGTCGCCGATCAGGGCAGCCGCACCGGCCGCGATTTCAGGCGTGGCACGGGTCTGGAGAAGGTCGAGTGCTGACGCCCGGACGATGCCGGGAAAGGTGTCCTGTTTGGCGATGGCCATAAGCTCGCCGCCGAGCGCATTCGTGTCCTTGCGGGCCGCGGCGAAGACTTCGCCGTAATGCGGGCCGCGATGGCTGCTGTCGGGGAACCGTTTTTCAAGTTCGCCAGCGGCCCAGGAGGCGGTTTTGTCGGCGTGGCAATCGTTGCAGGCGTTCGGCGTTCCGAGCTTTACCGACAAGTCCGGGCGCGGCACGCGGAAGGAATGGTCGCGCCTGCCGTCGATGCCCATGTAGGTCCTCTCGATCATGTGGCAGGACTTGCATTCCGCCCCGGGCGTTCCTGGTTCGTGGAAGTGGTGGGAGGGATCGTCATAAAGCCCTGCGGCACTGGCCGGGAAGGCGTCGTTGCCGGCCGGAGAGTGGCACTGCGTGCAGACCGCATTGCCTTCCGCCTTCAACTGGCCGCTGTGGGGCTCGTGGCAGTTCGAGCAGCGGACGCCGTTGGCTGCCATCTTCGACTGCAGAAAGGAGCCATAGACATAGACCTCGTCAAGGATCTGCCCATCCGCGTGATAAAGCCCTTCGCTCAGCGGTGAGAGCCTGTAGGCGTCGTGGAAAGGTGTTCCGGGCAGGGGATTGCCATCCTGAAAAGCCTCCCGGCGCGAATGACAGCCGGCGCATTGCTCGACTTCAGGTTTCTGGAGTCCCCGTGAAAAGTCCACCATCAATCCGGAGCCGCCGGCGCCGGGGAAGGGGCTTTTTGCATAGCTTGCAGGATCCCTGGCCCAGGCGGCATGGGCTTCTCCCGGCCCGTGGCAGGCCTCGCAGCCGACGCCGATTTCCGCCTGTCGGCTGGAATACCGGCGTGTTGCCGCATCGTAGTTCTTTTCAAAACCGGTAGCGTGGCATTCGGCGCAGCGGCTGTTCCAGGTCTTGTAGGGGCCTGTCCAGTGCAGCCCGTCGTTCGGGGGCGGGGCGCCGTCGCCGTAAATGTGGTACCAGCGCTTTTTCTCCTGGTCCCAGGCGACGTCAAAGGATTGCAGTCTGCCCGGTTCCGTTTCCACCAGATATTGCTGCAGCGGCGTTATGCCGTCGACACCGACGACTTTGAAGGTCTTTTGATCCCCCGGAGCATCGGTGGTTTCGATGAAGTAGCCGCCCTCCCTGGTGAAGAAACGGCTGGTCTTGCCGTTGTGGGTGAAAGTGACGTTACCGAAATCACCGTCGACGGTATCAAGGCCGGGCTCCATCCAGGCGCGGGCATGATGCGAGGTCTGCCAGGCCTTTGTTTCCGCCTCGTGGCAGCCGGAGCATGCGGCCGTACCGACGTAGTCCGGCACTGTGTCCGGTGGCCGGCTTTCGGCAAAGGCGGTGCCTGCCCATACACTGAGGATGAGTGCGGTCAAGCACCTGATGATCGTCATGAAGACCCTTCCGGTAGTTAAGTGGTCGATGGGGTTATGCTACTCGTCAGAGTAGATCCGTTTCCAGTCTTCTTTCATGCTGATGATGTGCCAGCCCTGCATGGAAGCATCGTCCAGACCCTTGTCCAGTTTGCCGAAATGTGTTTTCCGGTCATAGGCATATTCACGGGTTCCATCGTCGTGATGAACGATCATGCCGAGGCGCTTGCCTTCGCCCGCTGTCGTATACTGCAGCATCTGGTAATCACCGTCGGAATTGCCGAAGGCGGCGATGGGGCGCTTGCCGATGTGGGTCAGGATCCCAACGGGTTTGCCGTCCTTGTCGTCGATGAAGGCGATCTTGGGTGTCCGCATCAATTGCGGGACGCCATCGACGACCTTGTATTCGCTCACAATCGACGAGCCGACGACCTGTTCCGGCGGAATGCCATAGACCTTTTCGGTCCAGGGGCGCATGAACTCGATGCCGCCGCCGGAGACGATGAAGGTCTTGAACCCGTTGGCGCGCAGATACTCCAACAACTCGAGCATCGGCTGATAAACCAGTCCGGTGTAGGACTTGCCGAATTTCGGATGTTTGGCGGTCGCGATCCATTCGGAGACGACCTTTTTGAAATCCTCCGCGCTCATGCCGGCATGGGTCGCCCCGACAATTTCCATCAGGCCCTTTTCGCCCGCCTTGCCGAGGGTCTCCAGGTCATTCTCCAGTACGGCCTGGAAGGGTTGCGTTGTCTTCCATTCCGGGTGATCCGGCGCCATCGCCTTCACCCGGTCGAGCGCGAAGGCAAGCTGCGTGTACATCGGATGCTCGACCCAGAGCGTGCCGTCATTGTCGAAGGTCGCGATCCGCTCGCCCGGGGCAACAAAATCGGCTCCGCCTTCCTTTGTTACCGCTTCGACAAACTCGACGATTGCCTGCTTGCTCGCGCCATCGTTCCAGGAGGGAAGAGGATCGGACTGGGCAAAGGCGCCGGTAGCGAGGATCAGCAGTCCGAACAGCCCGGCAATGAGCGTTTTTGCAAATGACTTGTGGCACATGTGACGATCTCTTTGAATGCTGCGGAAGCGAGAGTGTCCGCCCCGCCTTTCGGCGGGACGGATTTTGTCAGGTCCGTTGGATCAGTTGCCTGTCGGCATGCCGATGGAGAAGCCATCCTTTGCCAGGGCATCCTGGACGTACTTGAAACGCTCATACTGGGTGATCGTGACTGGCCCGGTATAGACGTCGCTCTGCAGCTTACGCGGCGGATGCTGGACGTAGGTTTTCATGAGTTCCTTCACATCGTCGCCGGCGACCGGCAGGAACCAAGTCGTTTCGGTGAAGTTGTTCATGAAGATGTCATAGCGTTCCTGCGGATCGGCGAGCAGGTCAAAGATCTGCGGCGCTGCGGCAACGTACTTCTCTGCGCCTTTCCAACCGAGGTTTGTGTCGACGGCAAGGCCGCCGGTCTGTGCACCGTCGTCGCCGCGCAGGTTGAAGACGACCTTGTAGTTGCCCACGCGGACTGCTCCCGGCGATAGTTCATTTTCGGTGAAGTAGAACCAGGCCTTGCGGCCGGACTCGCCCGTGCCTTCCCAGACCCGGGTCATGTCGTAGCTGTCGAAGATGATTGGCTTGCCTTCGCGGTCTTCGGTTGGCAGCTTGATGCCGGCAACGGAGGCGAAGGTCGCCATCAGGTCGAGACCGCCGACGACGGCCGCGCTCTTGCTGTCGGGCTTGACATGTCCCGGCCAGCGCACGATTGCCGGAACCCGGTTGCCGCCTTCCCTTACGGTGCCCTTGGTGCCGCGGAACGGTGTGTAGCCGGCATCCGGATAAACGTCCTGCCAGGCACCATTGTCCGTGGTCCAGAAGACAATCGTGTTGTCGGCAAGACCGAGTTCGTCGAGCTTGTCGACCAGTTTGCCGATGCGCGCATCCAATTCGACAACCGAATCCGCGTATTTGGACTTGGAAATCGACTTGCCTTCAAATTCGGGCGCCGGCAGGTTCGGCTGGTGCACCTTCATGAAGTTGACGTTGATGAAGAACGGGGTATCCGGCTTCTTGGCGGCTTCTTCAAGGAATTCAAGGCCGGCCTTCTCGACATAACCGTCGAAATAGGGGATGCCGACCACTCCCTTGTCAGGCGTGTCGACATACTGACCGTTGATCTTGAAGTCCTCTGTGGCCTTTTCACCGGCCTTGCCCGAGAGCGAGCCCTTGGTGACCTTTTCGAACATCTCGCGCAGCTCTGTCGGCATGTCAGGGAACCAGGTCGGGTCCGCGTAGGTATAGGCGTTCAGGTGATAGAGGCCGACATATTTCATCACGTCGTAGCCCTGGGCGTTGGGCAACGCGTAATCGTCTTCACCGAGGTGCCATTTGCCCGTGAAATAGGTGTCATAGCCTGCCGTCTTCAAGACAGAAGCCAACGTCCATTCTGCGGCCGGAAGTCCACCGCCCTGGCCCTGGAAGGCCACGGTCGTCATGCCAGAGCGGTTCGGAATGCGGCCAGTCTGCATGGCGGCGCGGCCCGGGGTGCAGCTCGGCTGGGCGTAAAAATGCGTGAACATCATGCCGTCATCGGCCAGCTTGTCGATATTCGGTGTCGGCATGCCGCGCGCCTCGCCGCCGAGATACGGTCCTGTGTCGCCGTATCCGGTATCGTCGGAAACGATGAACAGGATGTTCGGCTTCTTCGCATCCTGTGCCATCGAGATTGTGGGCAAAGCGGTGCAGGCCAACCCCGCAACCACCAGCCCGGTCATTATTCTGGAAAACATACCTAATGGCTCCCTTTTGGAACGTACTGAGTGGGGAGCAAAACGTACTCCCGGCTATTCAGACTCCGCTGTAGGAAGTCCGAAATTCCTTGTTCGAGTTCTTCGATGACAGCGACGTAATCCCCGGCCTTGCGCTCGTCCGAGCGCCAGCGCTCCAGGGCGCAACAGGCGGTTGCGTAATCTTCGCAAAGCGACTGGAAGACGGGATTCGATTTGAACAGCCGCCGGACGGTGAGTTCGTCCACGTTGAAACGGCGCATGACCAGAAATGCCGTCGTCATGGTGTTAAAGTCCGGATGGGAACAATCTTTAGATGCAGCGGGTATTAGTTGGCAGTTCCCGTTCCCTGACTAGGTGTGAACAGGTACGAACAGGAGCGAACAGGACCCGGAACCCTTTGATTTAACTGGAAGTATCGACTAAAAGAATTTCTGCGGTTGTCGTTTTTCGTACAGTGCGTACTCTTCTTTCTGACTTACTTTTTTATTTTTTTCGAGGCGGGTGCAATGCCCTTTTGGAAGCAACGAAAGGTTGCAGTTGACGGCGAGAGGAATGGTTTCGAACCTGAAGCCGTTTTGGATGAGGTGGACCGCGTTCTGAGAAGCGCAACGTTCAGTGCGACGCAAAAGCGCCGCAAGATGCTGACGTTCATCGTTGAGGAGACCCTTGCAGGCCGGGGTGACACGTTGAAGGGCTACGCTATCGGCCTTGCTGTTTTCGACCGTGACGACACCTTTGACCCGCAGTCCGATCCCATCGTTCGGCTTGAAGCCAGGCGTCTGCGGCACGATCTGGACAGCTATTACGTGTCCGAAGGCGCTCACAATGCGATGCGCATTTCCATCCCAAAGGGGCAGTACGCCGCTCGATTTCACTTTCCGGAGAAAAAGGCCTCGAGTGCCGGTGCCGCGACGGAGAGCGAGCAGGAGGTGCCGGAAGGCGCTGCGATCGAACCGGTCGGGAACGCATCTGACAAGCGTATGTTGTTGCCGTGGGGGATCGCGGCAGCTTCAGCTGTTCTGGCACTTCTGGCGACCGGCGTATCGATGTTTCCGGAAATATTGCCGGTAGGGAAAGCCGGTGGGGCTCTTGGCAAACCATCCGTCATGGTTCTGCCGTTCGAAGACGAAACAGCAAACGCGGACCAGCGCTTGCTTGCCACCGGCATCTCCGATCAGATCATGACCGCCTTGAGCCGGTTTCCCGATATCGGGCTGTTTTTGCCTCCTGCGAATGCAGCCGGACAGCCTCCTCCGGATCCTGTAAAGGTCGGGAAACAGGAGGGCGTTTCCTATCTCATAGCAGGTTCCGTCGCTGCGGACGGGGAGCAGGTTCGGGTCAATGCGAAGCTGGTTGAAACCGGGACCAAACGCGTGTTGTGGTCCGGGAACTACGACCGCCAAAGAAGCCAGGCCTCGCTGCTGGAAATAGAACAAGGCATTGCCGGCGAAATCGCCTCGATCATCGGTCAGCCCTACGGCATCATCAAGACCGAACTGGCAAACCGGCTTCCTTCCGCAATCGAGCCTCATGCGAGCAGTTTCGATTGCGTGTTGCGGGGGTATGTCTACCGGCGGAATTTCTCGGCTCAATTGCATGCCCAGGTATTGGGCTGCCTCGAAGAGGCGGTCAAGCGCGACCCGACCTATGCGGAAGCCTGGGCAATGCTGGGCTGGCTCTATCTCGATGCCGCCCGCTTTGGCTTCGCCCCCGATGCCGACCGTGAACTGGGGTTTGACCGTGCACTCACGGCAGCCTCTCATGCCCTGACACTCGAGGGCAACAACGTGCTCGCCCTCAAGGCGATGTCATCTGCCAATCACTATATGGGAAACATCAGGGAAGGCGAGCGGTTCGCCCGGCAAGCCCTTGCCGTCAATCCCAATGATCCGGACACGCTTGCCCAGCTCGGCTGGCGGCTCGCGGTGGTAGGAAATTTCAAGGAGGGAATTCCGTTTCTGCAGAAGGCAATCGAACGCACCGCAAATGCCCCCGGTTGGTACTACCACCTGATTGCCATCGATCATCTGTTGAACGGCCGGTACGCGGAAATGCTGACGGCTGCCAAAAAGGGTGGGGCCGACAATTCCGGCGTCAGTTGGGCGCTGATTGCGATTGCGCAGTCGGAACTCGGCAACAGCGAAGCAGCAGGTGCTGCCCTTGCCCAGATGGCGGAAGCGTCCCCGTCGATAAACCGGGATCCGGCCGCGTTCCTGCGCCGTCACCAGGCCAAAGACAGGATCGTGGACGCAATGGTCAACGGTCTGACGAAGGCCGGGTGGCACGCTCCCGCGAACTGAAATCTTCCTTGGTTCGAGAGGAAAGGATCGCGGCTCAGGAAGGGTCCTGTGCCGCTGTGTTTCGGGCTGACCGGCCATTCGACACATATGGCAGGACGAACAGGTAAAGGCCCGTCGCAAGCAGCGGGATGAGCGGCACCAGAGCCATAAACCCGATCCACAAGGCCGTCTTTCCCTGTTCCAATGTAATCATGGCAACGATGTTGGCCACCACCGCGACGGTGAAGCCCAGCGACAGCCAGCGGTGGATCTGTCTGATAAATGCGTTCGGCTTCATGACGGTACCTCCACTGTGCCGGAAAGGGTTTTCTTCTTTGCAGCCCGTTCAGCGACAATGGCCTCGGAAACAGGCCGACGGACGGGCTTGCGAACCAGTGCGAGGGTTTCGCCCCGCCAATCCCCCGGGTCCCTGATGCGCTGGCCGATCGGGCAGGAAGGGGTGAGCGTGGTGTGCCTGCCGGTCAGGGCAGGTTCCGTTTCAAGTGCAGTCTTCATGTCTCAAATGAAATCCGGATCGGTTTCGCGAAATGTGAAAGGTGGAAATTCAGTCCAGGCCGGCCAGAACGGTCTCCAGCGCGTCCAGAAAGCGCGGCCAGGCGGCGGTGGCGCCCCTGTAATAGGGCTGCTGGTGCTGCTGGAAACCCTGCTGTTCCATCTTGAGGATCGTGCCGTTTTCCGTCGGCGTGAGCGTCCATGTCACCACGCTCCTGAGATCCTTGGTATCCCAGGTGTAGGAGAGTGCCTTGTGGGGCTCGACCTCGCGGACCTCGCAGGTCACGGTGCCCCAGTCGGCGCTCAGGTTGAACTGGTGGCCGATCACAGGCTTGAATTCGCTTTTCATCAGCCACTCCTCGATCAGGTGCGGTTGGGTCAGGGCGCGCCAGATCTTTTCGGCCGGAAAGGCCATTTCTCGCTCGACCACAACGGAAAGAGTGTCCGCCTCTGTGTCTGTCATTGATCCATCCTTCTCAACAGGTCTTCCAGGTCGTCAAAGCGGGCATGCCAGAAACCGTTCATCCGCTCGGTCCAGTCGACGAGAGGGGCCAGCGCCCCGGCCTTCGCGCTGTAATGGGTCTGACGCCCTTCCTGGCGGTTTTGCACCAGCCCTGCCTCCTTCAGCACACCGAGATGTTTCGAGACGGCCGGCTGGGAGACGCCTGCATGGGCAGTCAGGGCCCCAACCGTCTGCTCGCCATCCCTGCACAGCCGCTCAAAGATTGCGCGCCGTGTCGGGTCACCGAGTGTCCTGAAGAGGATGTCGTGCGGTTGCTCCATGGCTATTCATAATTCCCCGGTTATGATTTCGATTCATAGCCTGTGAGTTATGAGTTGGTCAAGAGGGAATGTTGGACGCAAGTTCGGCCTTGTCTGGAACGCCCGACGGGATTGGTCCGAAGGCCTCGGAAGTGGAAACAATCCGGCCGGGCCCTGCCGTTTTCGCGAAGGCCCTGCACCTGGTTTGGTGATTCCAACCGGAAGGGGGCGGTAACGATTTATTCAGGAAACTGCACGACGCTGACCATCGCTCAATTACTGACATACGTACGTCAATTGGCATTTCGAGAAGAGGCAACGCAGACAGCGATGAAACGGAAATTTGGATTTGGCTCGGCCTTGAACGGCATGTTCGCCGGTCTCGTGGCGCTGGTATTGGCAATTGGAACCGTGGCGGCAGTCTTTAACGCCGTGAATTCCGGCTTAATGGGTACGGTCGAGGCAAAGGCGGACGTCACGGTTGCCTCCACCAACATCGATATCGCCGTCGGTGCTCTCTATTCCAGAATCAAGGAGGCGCTGCTGACGGAGGATCCGGAGGCGCCGGCCCTGATCGGCGAGGCGAGAGTGCGCGTCCTGGAGGCTGTCTCGGCGATTGCCGAAGCCCCGTTGCAGGAGGTGCTTGCCGGAAAAACGGAGGGCCTGCCCGAGATGCCGTCATCCGTTCAGGACCCGGAAAAGGCGGTTCGGATTCTCGAAGCAACCAGCGGGCTGCTCGAGGCTTATGACGCAGCCGCTGCGGCCGCGAACGACCGCAAGACCGATGGCAGCCAGGTAAGCGCGGGAATTGATTCCGTCCAGCGCGCCTTCACAAAGCTTATCGGACGGCTCGAGAAATCAGGCGACCCGGGCGCCGGCGCGGTTGCCAGCGGGCTCGTGCAGGTCTTTGCCGAGGCCAATCCCAAGATCATCAAGTTCCTTGTCGATCCACGCCCCTTCACCAGGGACATGGCGCTTCAAAGCCTGGCCGCGGGAGCACGACAGGTGCAGCGGGCGGCAGACATCTTTGCCGACGGGTCCAAGGCTGAAAAACGCAAGGTGAAGAATGCGCTGGACGAGATCGGTTACCTGAATGGCGCGATCACGAAATTTACCGCCTCCGTTCTGAATGCGGCCGAAAACCAGACTTCAATCGATCATACCTATGCCCGAATCTCGGCCATCACCAATGCAATGCGCGTTCAAGCGGCGGACAATCAATCTATGGCCATAAAGGCCGCCCTTGCCAATTCGGGAACGGCAAACATCTCTGTTCTGGGCGTCGTGGTCCTGTCGCTGACGATTGCCGGGGCTTTGTCCTTGCTGGCCAACCGGATCTTCAGCAAGCCGATCCGGCACGCGACGTGGAAACTGGATCTGCTGGCACAGGGCGACTACGGCACGGCGACAGAGCGATCCTCTGCCATCAGGGAAGTGCAGGCGCTGTTCGATGCCATCGAGGTCTTCCGCCACAACGGCCTGAAGCGGCAGGAGCTGGAATCGGATCTCCGGGTCGGCGAAGAAGCGAGGCAACGAAGGCAGCAAAGGGTGGATGAGCTGATCAACGAGTTCCGGCAGTCCGCCAGCGAGCAACTGTCCCGCGTGAGCGCGAACATGGAGGCCATGCGCCGGACCGCCGGGGCCCTGACGGATATGGCCGACTCGACGCACCGGCAGGCAAGCGGCGCCAGGACCTGCGTCGACCAAGCCTCGGGCGAGGTTCGCAGCGTGGCGGCTGCCGCAGAGGAATTGTCTTCATCCATCGGCGAGATCAGCGATCACGTGCAACGCGCAATGGAAGTTGCCGTCGAAGCGGCGGGAAAAGCCTCCAGGACCAACCGGCAGGTTTCCGGTCTGGTGGAGTCGGCGCGGACGATCGGGGAAATTCTCAGCCTGATCAATGGTATAGCGGAAAAGACCAATCTGTTGGCGCTCAACGCCACCATAGAGGCCGCAAGGGCGGGGGAAGCCGGCAAGGGATTTGCCGTGGTCGCGTCGGAGGTGAAATCGCTCGCCGAGCAGACCTCGCGGGCCACCGTCGATATTTCCGACCAGATCACGGCCATCCGGGAGTCCTCCCTGGCTTCGGCGAGTGCAATCGGGGAAATCTCGAAAACCATGGAGGACGTCAAGGCGGGGACAGAGGCCATCGCGGCGGCCGTCGGGCAGCAAAGCGCGGCGACCATGGAAATCAGCGGCAGTGCGCAAAGAGCGGCCGAAGGGACCTATGCGGTTGCCAACGGCATGGAGGTCGTGACCTGCCAGGCATCGGATGCGTCCGAGGGTGCTGCCGATGTCGCCGCCGCGTCAAATCAGGTTGCGGAGGAGATCGAATCCTTCAATCGTGTGGTCGACCGCTTCCTGGGAGAAGTGGCCGCCGCCTGAGCGGAGGCAGCTTCGGGGGATTGCCGGGAATCCTCGAAGCCGCCGTATTGACTTCCGTCAGGGCTGCTAATTGATTGACGTATGTCAGTCAAATGCGCAAATTAGCCTGCCCTGGAGGTGGAATGGTCAAACCGACGGTACATGATATTGCGCGCGAAGCTGGCGTCAGCCTGTCGACGGTCGACAGGGTCCTGAACGGCCGCGCGGATGTCCGGCCGAAAAACGCCGAACGGGTCAAGGCGGCGGTCAAGAAGCTCGGATATGTGCGCGACACCCATGCCGCAAATCTCGCCAGGCAGCGCCGGTACCGGTTTGTCTTCGTCCTGCCGGAAGGGCCTAACCATTTCGTCGAAACGATCGTCGCGGCGGTTGAGGAATCGTCCGGAACGCAGGTCGTCGACCGGGCCGATGTCGAGGTGATGCTGGTCAATGCGGCTGACCCGCATGCCGTGGTCGACCGGCTCAAGATGCTGGATCTGTCTGCGCTGGACGGTGTCGCGATCATGGTGCCGGAAACGCCGCAGGTGCGCGATGCCATTGCGCATATCAAGAGTGCTGGTGTCTATGTGATTGCCTTCGTTTCCGACCTTCCCAACACCAGGTGCCATCACTTCGTAGGCATCGACAACTTTTCGGCCGGTCAGACCGCAGGTGCGCTTTTGGGCAAGTTCCTGCGCAAGGAAACCGGCAGCATTCTTGTCGTCACCAACTCCATGGTGGCGCGCGACAGCATCGAGCGGCGCTTCGGCCTCGACGAGGTGCTGTCCCGGGACTTTCCGAAGCTGAAGGCGTTGCCGACCATCGAATTCCATGACGACGCGCAGCGGATCCATGAAACGCTCAAGCACGCGCTCGCGGCGCATTCCGACCTCAAGGCAGTCTACTCGATGGGGTCGGGCAATGCCGCCATGCTGGAGGCGCTCAAGGAAAATGCTTCTGCGGGCGATCTGGTCGTGATTGCCCATGATCTTACATCCGTCACGCGGCACGCCCTGCTGGAGCGGGAACTTGATGCGGTGATCGCCCAGAACGTCGGTCATCTCGTGCGCAGTGCCCTGAGGGTTTTGAGGGCGAAATGTGACGGCACGACCATTTTCGAGGCTCAGGAGCAGATCCGGATCGAAATCATCATCCGGGAAAACCTTTATTAAAGGTGTTCATCCGCCTCAATTTTCGCAAGCGAAAAGTCACTAAAAACAGGCATGTACGGCCCTTTTCGAGGCGTGCCGGTTAGTTTTGACGTCAAAAAGAAAGACGTATGTCAGTTTTTTGATTGACTAGACATACGTATGTCAATTACGATTTCCCTGCACTTGGAGGAGTGCTGCCGCCCGGCAGGCGCCGGCGCGTTACCTTTTCGGGAGGACTACACCCATGAAAACTGCGAACCTGCTCGCGGCGACCGCACTCGTGGCGGTCAGCGGGCTCTCCGTGACGAACTCACAGGCCGCCGATCTGACACTCTGTTGGGCAGCCTGGGATCCGGCCAATGCGCTGGTTGAATTGTCCAAGGAATTCGAGGCCGAGTCCGGCCACAAGATGAATTTCGAATTCGTGCCCTGGCCGAATTTTGCCGACCGCATGCTGAACGAACTGAATTCCGGCGGCAAACTCTGCGATCTCCTCATCGGCGACAGCCAGTGGATCGGTGGCGGCGCGGAAAACGGCCATTACGTCAAGCTGAACGACTTCTTCGACAAGGAAGGTATCAGCATGGACGATTTCGCGCCCGCAACCGTATATGCCTATTCGACCTGGCCAAAGGGGACGCCCAACTATTACGCCTTGCCGGCCATGGGCGACGCCAACGGCTGGTTCTACCGCAAGGACTGGTTCCAGCGCCCGGACATCCAGGCGGACTTCAAGGCCAAATACGGCCGCGATCTGGCGCCGCCGAAGACCCAGACCGAACTTCTGGAAATCGCCCAGTTCTTCCAGGGGCGTGAGATCGATGGCCAGACCCGCTACGGTGCCGCCATCTTTACCGAGCGCGGCTCGGAAGGCATCACCATGGGCGCGACCAGCGCCATGTACCCCTTCGGCTTCAAATACGAGATGACGCCGGGCAAATACGACATGGAAGGGGCGGTGAATTCTCCGGAAGCCGTTGCGGGCCTGGAGTTCTACAAGGAGCTTTACAAGACCGGGACGCCTCCGGGCTATACCGACAGCTACATGGAGCAGTCGCTCGACGCCTTCAAGTCCGGTCAGGTGGCCATGGCCATGAACTGGTTTGCTTTCTTCCCCGGCCTTTACGCCGATCCGGATGTCGGTGGCGACAAGATCGGATTCTTCGTCAACCCGGGCCAGAACGTGGAAGCCTCCACGCTCGGCGGGCAGGGTATTTCCGTCGTCTCCTATTCGGACAACAAGGACGCGGCACTTGAATACATCAAGTGGTTCGCCCAGCCGTCCGTGCAGAAGAAATGGTGGGATCTCGGCGGCTATTCCTGTCACCTGAGCGTCCTGAACGATCCGAGCTTCCCCGAAAGCGCACCCTTTGCCGCCGATTTCCTGCAGGCCATGGATGGCGTGATGGATTTCTGGCAGGAGCCGGCTTACGCCGAATTGCTGCTGGCCATGCAGAAGCGCCTTCATGACTACGTGGTGGCCGACCAGGGCACCGCGCAGGAAGCCCTCGACAAGCTGATCGGGGACTGGACGGAAACCTTCGAGGACGAAGGCAAGATCTGACCCTGGAACCATGACAGGCGGCCGGATCCTCGCCGGACCGCCTGCACCTGAAAGACTGGCCGAGCCTCAGGGGACCAGCCGCGTTTGGCTCTGCACATCCTGCCAGGCGATCCGGCCACCGAAGGCAAAGTCAGTCTTTCCCTTTCCGTATCCCAAAAAGGGCGTACCATGACCGTGACCCCCATCGACCGTATAGCCAGGGCGACGCCGCCTGCGGTCGCCACGAAAATCAAGGGTCTTTCCGACCGCACGATTGCCTGGCTTTTTGTCGCGCCGACGATCTTCCTCCTTCTGGCGGTGAATATCTTCCCGCTGATCTGGACGATCAATCTGAGCTTCACGAACTTCCGCGCGAACCGTCCGACCCGCGAAATCGAATATATCGGCCTGCGCAACTATGAACGCATCCTGACCGACGGCGACATCTGGCTGACGATGCAGGCCACCGCGCATTTCCTGTTCTGGACCATCTTCCTGCAGGTCCTGATCGGCTTCACGCTTGCCTGGCTGATCAATCGCAAGTTCAAGGGCAACGATCTGTGGACCACCCTGATCGTGCTGCCGATGATGCTGTCCCCGGCCGTGGTCGGCAACTTCTGGACGTTCCTTTATCAGCCACAG
>JBNKGB010000004.1:0-116911 GCA_050289605.1 Roseibium sp.
GCCGAGTACAGCGGCGTCGTCTGCTTCATCGCGGCCAGAGCCAGGTTCTGGTAGCCGGTGGCTTCGGTGTTGTCGGGGGCGGTGAACACCTCGACGCGCACGTCGGTTTGTCCGCCTTTGACCAGACCGGTCAACAGCTCGGCCAGAGCGGAGCGCGCTTGCAGGTCCCGAAGCCCCGGTGTGTTGGGCGACGAGATGTTGACGGTGAAATAGGACGCCAGGGCGGCAAAGGCGTGAATACCGGCAACGTAGTCGGCAACCCGGTCGGAGGCGTCCTTGTTCGCTCCAACGTTGATCCCGACGATCCCGGAGTGGCTGCGCCGCGCTTCAAGTCGTTTCAGCAGCGCCGCGTGGCCTTCGTTGTTGAAGCCGTAGCGGTTGATGACCCCCTGGTCCTCGGGAAGGCGGAATACACGCGGACGCGGATTTCCCGGCTGCGGCTTCGGCGTCACCGAACCGACTTCCGTATAACCGAAGCCGAGCTTTAACAGCGCGTCCGGAACCTCGCCGTTCTTGTCGAAGCCGGCCGCCATGCCCAGCGGATTGGGAAAGCTGAGGTCCCAGAGCTTCACGGCAAGTCGCGGATCGGCGCGGTTACCACGGCCCGGCAGCAGGCCCGACTTGAGCGCCAGGACCGTGGCGCGATGCGCCGTTTCGGCGTCGAGGCACCTGAGGCTTTTCAGGGTGGCGGCTTCCAGCAGGCGCAGGGTCATCGATCGAGCTCCGGAAAGACATGTTCGCCGGCGGCCGACAGAGGCAGCTCCCTGACCCAGACCGCGGTTGCCGGGTCCAGCGTGGCGTAAAGATGCGGAAAAAGGGCTCCGCCACGGGAAGGTTCCCACTTCAGCAGCTCGCCGAAGGCAGTGGAGTCGAAGGCAGTCAGGAGAAGATCGGTCTGACCGGCAAAGTGCTTTGCCGCGGTCTCGCGTGCCTGCTCGGCCGTGGAAAAGTGGATATAGCCGTCCGCCAGGTCGACCGGCGCACCCTTGAAGACACCGGCCTCGACCACCTCCTGCCAAAGTGCTCGCGGAACGATCTTGAATATCAGCGTCATATGCGCCCCTGTCTCCTGTCGGTGTTCCGGACAGCAGGCGGCGCGAGGCCGGCCTGCCCGGCCGGCACGGACACTACCCAAAGCGAAATAGCCGGACAAGACGGCTTGCCTGTACTTTCAAGGAAGTTTTGTATTATGCGATGGGAATACCGGAAGCGGCCGGCCCGACACGAACAGGCCTTTCCGGGAAGACGGTTTACCGGCGAGAGTGAGTGACCTCGGCATGAAGTTTCGGCCACTAATGGTACCAGCCCTGATGCTGACCGTTCCAGGCGGTCTGCTGGCATGGCTGTATCTGGCCGATCCGCCTCCTCCTCCGCCCCAGAAATCCGTGGCGGAGATCGCGAGAGAGGCTTCCCGTCCATCCGAGCCGGAGGAGCCCGCGCTCCAGTCCTCCTCCGGCCCTGAGCTTTCCGCGGCAGCCCCCCTGCCGGACGACATCCGGAATGTCTCGCCGGAGGGCGTGTCGACGCCCCGGGTCATCGGCAACCTGAAACGGATCGAACCTTCCAAGCGTTATCTGGAACTTAAGAACCCGCCTGTGGAAGCCATTCCGGACGGTCCGCTCGAACTCGTGCGCGTCCAGGTCCTGGACGGAGGCCATCTCCGGTCGGAAACCATGACGGTCACGCTTGCCTACATCCAGCCGCTCACTTTCGACGAAACCTGCCTTTCCCGGCTCGGAGCGAACTGGCCATGCGGAGCGCGCGCAAGAACTTTCCTGCGCGGGTTGATCCAGCACCTGAAGGTCACCTGCGAAAAGGTGGAGGAACTCGGCCCGCAGCATATTCTGGGCACCTGCAAGCGCGGAAACATAGATCTGAGCGAACGCCTGGTCCGCTACGGCTGGGCGGATCCGAAACCCGATGCCCCGGAAAAATATGCAAATCTTGCGGCGACCGCTCGGGACAAGCATCTGGGCAAATGGCAATCCGACTGGCTTACCCCGCAAAGGCTGGAAAACTGGTCCGGCGACCCGGCTTCGGAACTGCCCGGCCTGGAGATGCTGGCACCGGAAGTGGTCGACTGGAGCCTGCAGGTCGATTCGGAAGACCCGGACGGCGATGCCATCCTGGCGGAGCCTGATCAACAGAGGTCGTCAAGTGCACCCGACATTCTGCCGGACCTGCCTCAGCAATAGAAATTCGGGCAGGTTGGATCTGTTCCGGGCACCGGCTTCCCGTGCCCACCCTCCACTCTCGCTCGTCTTGCAAGAAACGCAATTGCTTTGCCTGTTCGCTCCCTGGGCGTTTGCAACAGTGTGGCATCACCGGGAACCAACCGGTTGCCAGATTGAGCAAGCACTGCACCGATATGACATTTAAGGCAGCCCGGCCTAGTCTTGTCTTAAGAGCGTTTCAAGTTCGGGAGTCCCAGTCATGTCAGACGATCTCAAGGTAGGCGTTGTCGGAGGAACCGGACAGCTTGGCAGTGCGATTGCCACGGCCTGGCTCTCAAGCGGTGTGGTTGCGCCGCAGGACTTGTGGATTTCCAACAGGTCCGGTGCGGCGGTCGGTTTTGAGGCCTGGCCCAAGGTCAACTTCACGGCCTCCAATCAGAACCTGGCCGACAAGTGCGACGTTATCCTGCTATCGGTGCCCCCGGCGCTAATCGGTTCGCTCAAGCTTTCTGCCCCCGGAAAGCTTGTCATCTCGGTGATGGCGGGTGTCTCGCTCAGCTCCATTTCCACCCTTTCGAGCAGCCGCAAGGCCGTCCGGGCAATGTCTAGCCCGGCTGCACGCTGGCGTCTTGCCTACTCCCCCTGGGTTCCCGCCCCCGGGCTCGACCAGCAAGACCTGACCGCGGTCCAGACGCTGCTTGCCGCCTGCGGCTCCTCGGACGAAGTCTCCGACGAAGGCCAGATCGAGGTCTTCACCGCCCTCACCGGCCCCGTCCCGGGCTTTGCCGCCTTCTTCGCCGACTGCCTGGTTCAATATGCGATTGCAGGCGGCGTTGATCCTGCCGTTGCCTCGAAGGCCGTCAAACAGCTCTTCCTTGCAAGCAGTGAAATCATGACGGACAGTCCTTCTCCCCCTGCGGCCTACGTCAAGGAGATGATCGACTATGCGGGAACGACGGCAGCCGGACTTCTCAAGCTGCAGGACCTCGGCGTCGAACGGCTGATCTCAGAGGGGCTGGATGCCTGCGTGGAACGGGTTCGGACGATTGCCGGCCCGGACTGACAACAGTCCCTGAAAAGAAAAGGCGGAGTGGTGAGCTCCGCCTTCCTTTTTTGACCCGATGATTTCGGCTTACGCCGCCAGTTCGCCCGCAAGCGCCTTGCGGATCATCTCGCGGGTTTCCGCTATGCCGTAGAGCGCCACGAAGGAGCCGAAGCGCGGGCCCTTTTCCTGACCGAGCAGCAGCTGATAGAGCGCCGAGAACCAGGCTACGGACACGCCCGGACCGCCGTCCGGCCCCGTCTTCGACGGATCCTGATACCGCTCGATGGCGCGGGCGACGTCCAGGACGGCATCCTGGATGACCGACCCGTCCGCACCTGCCGGCAGGCCCGCCAGGGCCTCGTCCAGTTTCTCAAGCGCCTGACGTTCCACATCATCCGGCGCCTTGAAGGACTTGGACGGTTTGACGAAATCGTCGAAGTAGCGGATGGCATAGCCGACGAGCGCGTCCAGTTCCGGATGGGTCTCAGGCGTGACGCCCGGCGCGTAGCGGGAGATGAAGGCCCACAGCACATCCTTGTTTTCCGCGTTGGAGGCGGACACCAGGTTGAGCAGCATGGCGAAGGGCACCGGCATGTCGATCTTCGGAATGTTTCCGGAGTGAATGTGCCAGGCCGGGTTGCCCAGCTTCTGCTCCACCGGCATCTGATCGTATTTCTGGACGAAGGTGTAATACTCGTCCACCGCCTTCGGAATGACGTCGAAATAGAGCTTCTTCGCCGTCTTCGGCTTCTGGAAATTGTAGAGCGCCAGGCTCTCCGGCGCGGCGTAGGTCAGCCACTCGTCGATGGTCAGGCCGTTGCCCTTGGACTTGGAGATCTTCTCGCCCTTCTCGTCCAGGAACAGCTCGTAGACGAAATGTTCCGGCGCCTTGCCGCCCAGTATCGTGCAGATCTTGTCGTAGATCGGCGCGTTGGTCATGTGGTCCTTGCCGAACATCTCGAAATCCACGTCGAGCGCGGCCCAGCGCATGCCGAAGTCCGGCTTCCACTGAAGCTTCACCTTGCCGCCTGTCACCGGCAGGGTGATGACCTCGCCGGTTTCGTCCTCGAAGGTGATCGTGCCGTCCTTCGGATTCACGTCCTTCATCGGAACGTAAAGCACCCGGCCGGAGGTCGGTGAAATCGGCAGGAACGGCGAATAAGTCGCCTGCCGCTCCGCACCCAGCGTCGGCAGCATCACGTCCATGATCTGCTGATACTTCTCGGTCGCCCGGATCAGCACGTCGTCGAACTTGCCGGACTTGTAGTATTCGGTCGCGCTGGCGAATTCGTAGTCGAAGCCGAAGGTGTCCAGGAACCGGCGCAGCATGGCGTTGTTATGCGCGGCAAAGCTGTCGTAGTCGCCGCCGAAGGGGTTCGGAACCACCGTCAGGGGCATCTGCAGGTAAGGCTCGAGCGCTGCCCGGTCCGGCACGTTTTCCGGAATCTTGCGCATGCCGTCCATGTCGTCGGAGAAGCACAGCAGCCGCGTCGGGATCTTGTCTTCCGTCAGCAGGCGGAAGGCCGTGCGCACCATGGTCGTGCGCAGAACCTCGCCGAAGGTGCCGATATGCGGCAGCCCGGACGGGCCGTAGCCGGTCTCGAAAAGGACCGGTTTCTCAGGATCCCGTTTCCCGATCCGTTTGACCAGTTTTCGCGCTTCCTCGAACGGCCACGCTTTCGATTTCGTGGCTGCCTCGACAAAGTCTTGCGAAAGGTCAAGCGGCGGCAGGGATTGATCGGTCATTTTCGAATGTCATTCTGTTGTTGAGATGAAGGCAGCTCCGATGCGGCGCGTCTTGTCGTCCGGCCGCCGGATGCTGCGGCGCGACACTAGATCAAGCCGCATTCATGTGCAATCGCATGAAGGCAGCTAAATACACGTGATGGTCGGCAAAAGTCGGTCCTTTTCGCCTTTGTCCGCAGGCGAAGACTTCGCTGCTCCACCTTGCCGCTGCCCTATATCGCGAACCGATGACTTGCAGCTTTCCCCTCAACCGATTACATCGGGCCTTCATACAGGCCAAGACAACGACGTACCGGAGAACGAAGAGTGTCCAAGAACGAGCCCATCAGCGTACAGGAAGCCCTCATTTATGTGATGGTGATCGTTTCCGCCTCGGACAACGCGATGACCGACAACGAACTGGCAACCATTGGCGACATGATCAAGATGCTGCCGGTCTTCCAGGATTACGACTCCAACCGCATCATTCCGGCGGCCCAGCGCTGCGGCGACATTCTGCAGGAAGAGAACGGCCTTTCCCTGGTGCTCGAACTGGTGGGCGATGTCCTGCCGCACAAGCTCTACGACACGGCTTATGCGCTGGCCGTCGAGGTTGCCGCTGCGGATCTGGAAGTTCACCAGGAGGAACTGCGCATCCTGCAGCTGCTGCGCGATCGCTTCCAGTTGGACAAACTGACCGTCTCTGCAATCGAACGCGGAGCGATCGCCCGTCACCGGACGGTCTGAGGTCGTTGAAGCCTTGGGGCCGGTGACAGGTCGGAATACCTTTTGCGGGGGAGATCGTCATGCGGTCTCCCCTTTTCCATGCCTTCAGTTCAGGCTGCGGACGGCGTCCGGCAGATCGAGCGAAAAGGCCGGGATCATCACGTCGAACAGCGTACCGTCCGGACGCTCCATCGAATAGGAACCGGCCATGATGCCGCTGTCGGTGGTAAGCGGACAATGCGAGGAATATTCGTAGGTCTCACCCGGCTCGATCACGGGCTGCTCGCCGACGACGCCGTCGCCGCGCACTTCCTCCTGGCGCCCCATGCCGTCGGTGATCTGCCAATAGCGCGTCTTCAGCTGCACCGGTTCGGTGCCGCCGTTGTGGATCTCGACCATGTAGGCCCAGATGAACTCGCTTTCTTCCGGCTTCGATTCATCGTCCAGATAAAACGGTTCGACCGAAACTTCGATCCCTTCGGTGATGGCGCTGTAACTGCCGGACACGGTTGTTCCTTTTACTCTCGGGCGGAGGCCGCCCGTTCAGCACGCGCTTATAGGGCCAATGACGCAGGCGTGAAAGAGACTTACTTGTGATTTCCTGCCGGATTGTCCATGTACAGAGCAGAAAGTTACAAAACCCGCGTGCCCGGAGCCTCTCTAGGCCATGTTCGATGCCCGTCTCCGTCCCCTGATCGACCCGCCGCTGAACGCCATGGGGCGCAAAATCGCGGCGGCGGGGATCGGTGCGAACACCGTGACGGTGCTCGGCTTCGCCTTCGGCGTCGGGGCGGCCATTGCCATCTCGTCCGGTGCGACCCTGCTCGGCTTCGTCCTCATCGCGCTGAACCGTCTCGCGGACGGGCTTGACGGCGCCGTTGCCAGGGCGACCCACAAGACCGATCTTGGCGGCTATCTCGACATTTCCCTGGACTTTTTCTTCTATGGCGCCATCCCGCTCGCCTTCGCGGTCCTGGACCCGGAGAAAAATGCACTTGCGGGCGCAGCCCTGCTTTGCAGCTTCTACGCCAACGGCTCGGCGTTCCTGGCCTTTGCCATCATGGCGGAAAAGCGGGGCCTGACCACCGCATCGCAAGGCGCGAAATCGCTCTACTACCTCAGCGGCCTGGCGGAAGGCACGGAGACCATTGCCCTTTTCCTGCTCATGGCCCTTCGGCCCGACTGGTTCCCGGTGCTCGCCTGGGGCTTCTCGGCGATCTGCTTCCTCTCTGCCGGATCCCGCGTGCTGATGGGGGTCCGCACCCTGCAGCATCAGACGGAACCAGCTGAGTAAATCGTCATCTTCAAACTGAAAACCCTCTCCCGCCGGGAGAGGGTTTGGACGAAGGCGGTTTCCCTTGTGGCTTCAGAGGGCTGCGAGCGCCTTTTCGATGTCCTCCAGAAGATCGAGCGGATCCTCCAGGCCGACCGACAGGCGCAGCAGGCCGTCGGAGATATCGAGTTCGGCGCGGGCTTCCTCGCCGATCGACTGGTGCGTCGTGGTCGCCGGATGAGTGATCAGGCTTTTCGCATCACCAAGGTTGTTGGAGATCTTGATGATCTCAAGCGCGTTGGTGAAGCGGAAAGCGGCTTCCTTGCCGCCCTCGATCTCCAGCGCGACCATGGTGGAGCCGCCCTGCATCTGGCGTTTGACCACTTCTGCCTGCGGGTGATCGTCCCGGCCCGGATAGATCAGGCGCCGGACCTTGGATTGCCCGGCCAGGAAGTCGGCGATCCTGCCGGCGCTTTCCGTCTGGCGGGCGACGCGCAGCGGCAGGGTTTCCAGCCCCTTCAACAGCACCCAGGCACTGAACGGGCTCATGTGCGGGCCGGTGTGTTTCACGAAAGGCATGACCTCGTCGTTGATCCATTCCTCGTCGGAAAGGATCACGCCGCCAAGACAGCGGCCCTGGCCGTCGATGTGCTTGGTGGCCGAATAGACGACGACGTCGGCGCCGAGCTGCAAGGGCGACTGGAACAGCGGCGTCGCGAAGACATTGTCGACGATTAGGCGCGCGCCCTGGGCTTTCGCGATCTCGGCGACGGCGGCAATATCGATCACCTCCAGCGTCGGGTTGGTCGGGCTCTCCAGGAACATTGCCTTGGTGTTCGGCCTGACTGCCGCCTTCCATTGGGCAATGTCGGTGCCGTCGATGAGCGTGCTTTCAACGCCGAAGCGCGGCAGCAGGGTCTCGCAGATATAGCGGCAGGAACCGAACAGCGCCCTGGAGGCGATTACGTGATCGCCCGCCTTGACGGAGGCCATCAGCGCCAGGTTGACCGCGGCCATGCCGCTGGCGGTCGCCCGCGCGGCCTCTGCCCCTTCCAGCGCCTTTATGCGGTCCTCGAACATGGAAACGGTCGGGTTGGCATAGCGGGAATAGACATAGCCCGGGTCGTCGCCGTTGAAGCGGGCCTCGGCGGCTTCCGCGCTGTCGTAGGTGAAGCCCTGCGTCAGGTAGATGGTCTCGGAGGTTTCACCAAACGGGGACCGCATGGTGCCGCCATGAACCAGAGTGGTTGCCGGGCGCCAGTTCCTGTTTCCGGTATTGGTGTTCTCAGTCATTTCAGTCCGCTCCAAACGCAAAAAACCCCAGCCTGAAGACCGGGGTTCGCACCTCCGGCCTATTTAGCGACTTATTTAACGTGGCTGCAAGCCGGCCGGCCCAAATCACCACGAAGTGAGACGTTGGTAAGCGAAAACGGTGCTCCGGTCAATCATCTTTGGCGAAAACTTCTTTGCGGCCACAAAGGCTGTTGGCGCGAGCCGCCTCATCCTTTATGGACGGTAGGACGGAAACGCGGGAAATCTCAATGAACGTGACAGCAGGTCAGGCCCTGAACGGAAGCGCATCTCTTTCTGAAAACGGCATTCTGCCCGAACGCATCATTCACGCCATGTTCGCCGCCGGCGAGATTGCAGCCGCCGAGCCTCCGGTCACCGGACAGGTGCAGCCGGCCAGCCTCGACCTGCGCCTCGGCAACGTCGCCTTTCGCGTGCGCGCCAGCTTCCTTCCCGGCCCGGACATCAGGGTGGCCGACAGGCTGGCCCGGCTAAAGCTGCACACGGTCGACTTGACGGAAGGCGCCGTCCTTGAAACCGGCTGCGTCTATATCGTGCCGCTGCAGGAAAGCCTGGCGCTGGCAAGGGACATTTCGGCCACCGCGAACCCGAAGAGTTCCACCGGGCGTCTCGATGTCTTCACCCGTGTCATCACCGACAACGGCCTTGCCTTCGATACCATTCCCGCCGGTTACACCGGCCCGCTCTATGCGGAAATCTCGCCGCTCACCTTCCCGATCCTGGTGCGCACCGGCTCCCGCCTCAGCCAGATCCGTTTCCGCCGCGGACAGTCGCTCATCCCGGATGCGGAGCTGGAAGAGGTTCACAGGACCCATACGCTGATGAGCGGCGGCAACGAGCGCATCGGCGGCGGAGTGCAGCTCTCCATCGATCTTGAGGGCGAAGGTCCCGGTAGCCTGATCGGCTACCGCGCCAAGCACCATTCCGGCCTCATCGACGTCGACAAGGTCGGAGCGCAGGATCCGCTCGACTTCTGGGAGCCGATCTACCGGCGCCAGCATGCGGAACTGATCCTGGACCCGGACGCTTTCTACATCCTGGTCAGCCAGGAGGCGGTGCACGTCCCGCCCGACTATGCCGCCGAGATGGTGCCCTTCGACCCACTGGTCGGCGAGTTCCGCGTGCATTATGCAGGCTTCTTCGATCCAGGCTTCGGCCACGCCAGTGCCGGCGGCATTGGCTCGCGCGCCGTTCTGGAAGTGCGTTCCCACGACGTGCCTTTCATCGTCGAGCACGGCCAGACCATCGGCCGCCTCGTCTATGAACACATGGCCGAGCGTCCCGAACGCCTCTATGGCGAAGGCATCGGATCCAACTATCAGGGACAGGCGCTGAAGCTTTCCAAGCATTTCCGGACGCCTGCCTAAGTTCAGCATGGCCCTGAAAACGATCACCCGCGAATTCGAAGGATTTCTGGAAGACCGGAAGTCCCGCTTCCTGGCGCATCTTGTTCCCCTGGGCATGTTCGAGCAACGCCTGGAAGAACTGCGCAAGGAGCACAAGAAGGCCGCCCATATCGTCACCGCCCACCGGCGTCTGCTGGACGACGATCGGATCGAGGAAAGCGGCAAGGATGACGGCGAGCCCGCCGGCACATCAGGCATGCCGACCTTGCGTGTGCTTCAGGGCGCGGAATTGATCAACTGCGCCGTGCTGATCGTGCGTTATTTCGGCGGCACGAAACTCGGCGGCGGCGGCCTCGCCCGCGCCTATTCGGGCGCGGCCCAGGACGCGATCAACAATGCGGAACTGGTGCCTTTCCAGAAGATCCTCACCAAGAAAGTCAGGGCCGGTTTTGCCGACAGCTCTGAAGTGGAGCGGCAGGTCGAAATCCTGGGCTTGACCGTAATCGCCCGCGATTACACGGAAGACGGCGTGACGCTGACGGTCGAGGGGCCGGAGGACGCGCTTTCCAGGCTTTGAGGGTTACCCTGTCCAAAGCATCACTCAACGATCACGGCCGCGCCTTCCCTGCGATGGTCTCCAATGCAGGTAAACCTGCCGCTCCCGTCGGCACAGACTGCATGCACGCCGCCGAAGAACATGTTTTTTTCCGGCCAGACGCGATGATCCGGAAAGAGGTCTTTCAATTGCTGTAACTCATCGTCGGCCCCTGGCACCTCGACGTCCAGATGTCCGTTTTCGATGTGGAGCCGCGGTGCGCGGACGGCCTCCTCAAGTCCGGCATCTCCGAGGCAGATACGCGCAACCACCTGGAAGATTGCCGAACGGATTCTGTTGGAGCCGCCTGATCCGAGGGCGATCAGACCTCCATCAGGTGCATCGATCAGGGTCGGACACATCATCGACGCCAGCCTTGTGTCGACCGGCCAGTCAGCTCTACCCGTCGGGTTCACATCCTCTTCTCCGAGAATGTTGTTCAGCATGAATCCGTAACCGCTCACGACCTCACCGTTCCCCGTTCCGTTGGAAACCGTGACGGAACAGGCATTTCCTTCAGCATCGGCCACGGAGATATGGGTTGTGCCCTTCTGGCGCACCGGACGGTCCAGGAGCCTCGCGAGGTCTCCACGGGCGCTAAGACGGGCCTGATCGGTCAAGTGCAGAGCGCGGGCCATAGCGGGCGCATCGCAAGCATCCAGATGGTTAAGCGCGTAACGGATAAGCGGCCCGGAGGCAGCTGGTGGTGGATTGAGGTAGACAGTTGTCCCGTCCAGATCAACGCGGATCGGCTCCCGCTCATGGACTTTGTAGTCTCCCAGATCTTCCCGAGTAAGGTGGCCGCTATCGCTTTGCGCTGCCAGCATCTGGCCGGCAATGCCGGTTTGTAACCAGTCCGAATGTGCCAATTCGGCGAATAACTCCGCAATATCGGGATTGTAGAAGAGCGTTCCGGCAGCGGGCAGCTCACCGGAAGGCGCGAAAAGTTTTTTGGCAGGTTCTGTTGCCGTCAGGATTGGTCGGACCACCGTGGACAGATAGTGCTGATATCCTGTGACCCTGTGTCCCGTCTTGCCGATCCTGATCGCCGGCGCCAAAAGATCTGCCAGCGACAGCGTCGCACCACTTTCATGAAGAGCTGTGAGACCGGCCAAAAAACCCGGCGTCGCGACGGTTGCCGGTCCTATATGGAAAATCTGTGTCGCCGCTCCGAAATCGGCGGTGATACTCCTGAACCCTGCAGAACAATCGCCCCGCTTTAGCTTCGGAGTTTGCGGAAAAAAGTCGAGCAGCGTCGTTTTCCCGCTCTGGCCGTTGCGGATCATGGCAAAGCCGCCACCGCCGGGAGACGCCAGAACCGGCTCGCACACACAGGCCATGGCAAGCGCGGCAATTGCCGCGTCAAAGGCGTTGCCGCCCTCGCGCAGCATTGCAGCCCCAGCTTCCGCCGTCAGCTGATGACCTGCCGCTATGGTGCCTTTTACCTGCCGTGCCATATCTTCCGACAAATCATGCGTTTCACGGAAACGCAAGCGTCGCTGTTGATCTAAACCCTTGTTCGATCTTCGGCGATATGGGCGCGCAGTGCCTTCACTTCCTCCCGGAGCGCCCTCACCTCTTCAAGGATCAGTCCGGTATCATCATGGATCGCTTGCCGGTTGGCATCGGCCTCAGCCTCGTGCTCTTCCTGCATGGCCGACACGATGATCCCGATGAAGAGATTGAGCACCGTGAAGGCGGTGGAGAGGATGAAGGGAACAAAGAACAGCCAGGACAGCGGGAACTCTTCCATGACCGGGCGCACGATGCCCATCGACCAGCTTTCCAGCGTCATGATCTGGAACAGCGTATAGAGCGACTTGCCGATGTCGCCGAACCATTCGGGAAAGGCCGCGCCATAGAGCTTTGTCGCCATGACCGCGAAGACATAGAAGACCAGCGCCATCAGCACCATGATCGATCCCATGCCCGGCAGCGCCGAGATGAGACCGCCGATCACCCGGCGGAGCGAGGGCACCACGGAGATCAGGCGCAGCACTCTCAGGATCCGGAGGGAGCGTAGCACGCTAAAGGCACCGCTCGCCGGCATCAGCGAGATCGCAACGATCGTGAAATCGAAGAGGCTCCAGGGATCCTTGAAGAACTTCGGTCCATGGGCATAGAGGCGCAGCGCAAGTTCGGCAACGAATATCCCGAGGATCAGTTGATCGAGAAACAGCAGTAGTCCGCCGGCAGCCGCCATGACGGAAGGACTTGTTTCAAGGCCGAGCGTCACCGCGTTCAGGACGATGATGCCGATGATGCCGAATTCCCAATTGCGCGAGACGACCAGCGCCCTGACCTGATTTCGCATGAACCTTCCCGGATGTGTCACTGCTGAGCGGGTGCGCCAGGGCACCGCGCGGAACATGGCGATTGCTCCGCTGCGGCGCAAGATCCGGCGGGACTGGAAAACAACAGATCGGATGCCGAGCCTGCTTGACAGTTTCCACAAGTCAGCGCAGAAAGCAGGAATGATCCCTGGCGGGTGTAGCTCAATGGTAGAGCAGAAGCTTCCCAAGCTTAAGACGGGGGTTCGATTCCCCTCACCCGCTCCAGTTTCTCCCCTCTCGAAATCGTAACTCCGCCAGATCAGCGAAGCGTCTCGCCGACAGGTGTGGGTTTGCGCACATCCGCGCGCGAAAAGCCGATGTCGTCCAGAAGATAGTCCGGCAGTTCCGACAGGATTTTCGCGTCGCGCCGGCGGCGCCATAGGCGCAGCACATGCTTGAAAATGCGCCGGAAGATGGCCAACCGATGTGGCCGGATGAGGGGAAAGCCAACGGATAAGTCAGTCATTTTGCTTGCTCCATTCGAGAACCGATGAAGCAATTCTAGAAACGAGTCGCCACGACTCATGCGCAAGATTCATTCATTTGAGAGAAAAAATCGCAATATTCTGGAAAAATGCGATAAAACTTGTCACGTTTACCGCAACACGGATCGCAAGAGCCCGCCAATGGAAAAGATTGACGATTTCGACCGCCGTCTTCTACACCTTCTCAGCCTCGACAGCCGTCAGACGGGCAGGCAGCTTTCAGAGAAAGTCGGCCTGTCTCCCGCCGCCTGTCTTCGCCGGGTGCAGCGGTTGCGGGAGATCGGTGCCATTGAAAGGGAAGTGGCGATTATCTCTCCCGAGGTAACGGGAGAGAGGGTCACTCTGCTGGTCATGCTGGAAATGGCCCGTGGTCAACGGGACCGGAACGCCGAACTGCGGCGCAGGCTGCTGAAATTACCCCAGGTGAAAAAAATCTATCATGTCACCGGCAACGCGGATCTGGTGCTGACGGTACAATGTGCCTCGATGGAAGCCTATGCCATTTTCACCGAGGCGCATTTCTACGCCGAGGAAATCAAAGGGTTCGACACGATCGTGGTCCTGCGGTCCTATGATCCCGAGCCGGACCAGGTGCAACTGTCCCCCAACTGAGGGCAAGACCGGCCTAAACCGTCTGCTCCTTCCGGATCATGTCCGCCGCCTTTTCCGCGATCATCACCACGGGCGAGGCCGTGTTGCCGGAGACGATCTTCGGCATGATGGAGGCGTCGATCACTCGAAGCCCTTCCAGTCCGCGCACCTTGAGCTGCGGGTCGACGACGGCCTGATCGTCCGGGCCCATGCGGCAGGTCCCGACCGGGTGGAAGATGGTGGTGGCGATGTCGCCGACCTTTTTCAGAAGCTCCTCGTCACTGGCGACTTCCGGTCCCGGCAGGATTTCCTCCGGCCGATAATGCTCCAAAGCCTTCGCCGTCATGATCTCGCGGGCCTGGCGCACGGATTTCACCGCAACGTCCTTGTCCCGTTCCGTCGAGAGATAGTTCAGGCGGATATCCGGCTGCAGAGCGAGGTCCCGGCTCTGGACATGTGTCGAGCCTACGCTTTCGGGCCGGAGATTGCAGACCGAGACGGTGATCGCCGGGAAAGGATGCAAGGGATCGCCGAGCCTGTCGGTGGAAAGCGGCTGCACGTGATATTCCAGGTCCGGCGTTTCCAGCGCCGGGTCGGACTTGGTGAACATGCCGAACTGGCTCGGTGCCATGGACATCGGACCGGACCGCGTCAGCCCGTATTGAAGCGCAATCGCCGCCTTGCCGAAAAGGCTGTTGGCCATGGTGTTGAGCGTCCTTGCATTTTGCACCTTGTAGACCGTCCGGATCTGAAGGTGGTCCTGCAGGTTCTCGCCCACACCGGCGCTTTCATGCAGCACTTCGATGCCGTGATCCGCCAGCACCGCGCCATTGCCAATCCCTGAGAGTTCCAGGATCTTCGGCGAGTTGATCGACCCGGCGGCCAGCAGCACCTCCTTCTCAGCACGGACGCTCATCTCCTGCCCCTTGTGGCAGAACTGAACTCCGACGGCCCTCTTGCCTTCCAGAAGAAGGTTGCGCGTCTCCGCATGGGTGATCAGGCGAAGGTTCGTCCTTTTCAGCGCTGGTTTCAGGAAGCCCTTGGCGGTGTTCCAGCGCACGCCGCCCTTCTGGTTGACCTCAAAAAAACCGCTGCCTTCATTGGTGCCGTCGTTGAAATCCGGCCTTGGCTCGACGCCGAATTCCCTTGCGCCCTCCTGCACCGCTTCCAGGATTTCCCACTTCAACCGCTGTTTCGAAACCTTCCACTCGCCACCGCTGCCGTGCATCGAGGTTTTCCCGGCATGGTGGTCTTCCGATTTCAGGAAATAGGGAAGCACGTCGTCCCAGGCCCAGCCGGGATTGCCGAGCTGGCGCCAGCGGTCGTAGTCGGCTGCCTGCCCACGCATGTAGATCATGCCGTTGACCGAGGTGCAGCCGCCCAGCACCTTGCCGCGCGGATAGACCAGACTGCGCCCGTTCAGCCCCGGCTCGGACGCCGTCTTCATCATCCAGTCGGTGCGCGGGTTGCCGATGCAGTAGAGATAGCCGACCGGGATATGGACCCAGTGATAATTGTCCGAGCCGCCCGCTTCGAGCAGCAGCACACGAACAGCGGGATCTTCCGTCAGGCGGCTGGCCAGAACACAGCCGGCCGTTCCGGCGCCGACGATCACATAATCGTATGTTCCATCAAGAGATTTCGGCCGACTCATTCTGTTTTTCGTTCCCTAAATCCGAACATGGTTCAGCCCACTGGAGGAAGGTGTGGACCGGAACCTGAAACGTGTTTCTGCAAATGCGAACCGGAGCCCCGGCAGGAGTATATCCACGCATACACCTGAATGCGTCTGGTTGCCATTCAACCTAAAAGATTACGGAGGAAGCACAACTCATGCGTCACGCTTGAGGCAGGAAACCCGTTTGTTCATATCCGACCAGAAGGGTCGCAACGCCTCCACCAGCTTGAGATAGGTCTGGTAGCGACAATCGTAGTGCGCCTTCATCGCCGGGTCGGGCAGGTAGTCCCGCCTGGCGCGCGTCATCTCCGCGACGCCCTCCTCGTAGGACGCGAACAGTCCCGCCCCGATCCCCGCCCCAATGGCAGCTCCCAGCGCACCGGTTTCCCGGGTCTCGGCGACGGCAATCGGAACGCCGAGACAATCTGCGAACATCTGTGGCCAGACAGCGCTGCGGGATCCGCCGCCGGAAAGGACGGCCCGTTCGAAGGGCGCGCCAGACCGGATCAGCACGTCGACATGACGGCGGTGCTCGAACAGGACGCCTTCGAACAGGGCGCGCAGGAGATGGCCTTCGCCATGCCAGCCGGCCAGTCCGTAGAATCCGGCCCGGAATTCCGCCCCCTGTCCCGATCCGTAGAGGAAAGGGTGAAAGAACGGATCGTCTGCCTGCGGGGAAACTTCGGCGATACGCGCGTTGCAATAACCGAAGGGGTCCTCGTGATGCGCACCGCGCTCGACCAGTTCGCGCACATACCATTCCAAGTTGGCAGCCGAGGTCGCGCTGGATTCGATGTTCGCGTAACGCCCAGGCGCAAAACCGGATGCCATGAAGACGCTGCTGTCGTTGACGGGCTCGGTTGAGAAAACCTGGTTGACGCTCCAGGTACCGGCAATGATGGAAGCCTGCCCGGCCTGTACGACACCGGAGCCGAGCGCACTCGCGATCACGTCGAAATAGCCGCCGACGACCGGCGTTCCTGCCGCAAGGCCGGTCAGGGCGGCAACCTCGGCCGTGATCTTGCCGGCAATATCCGTCGGGTGGATCAGCCGCGGCAGCAGCTCGCCGGCGTCCGAAAGCCCGTAGAGGTCGAGCAGGGCATCGTCGTAAACGCAGTCCGGCAGACGCGTGAGACCACAACCAGACATGTCCGAAATGTCGCTGATCCGTTCCCCCGTCAGCTTGAAGGTGATGAAATCCTTGCACAGCAGGACCGTCCCCGCCTGCTCATAAAGATCGGGGCGGTTTTCCTTGATCCAGGCAAGCACGACCGGGGTCTGCGACGGCCAGGGCTTCTGTCGGCAGAGCGCGTGCAGAGCCTCGCCGGCGGATGCCTTCAGGCCAGCGGCAAGCGCGGCAGCGCGCGTGTCCAGTGACTGAATGCCGATCAACGGGGCGTTGTTTCGGTCGAGCAGATAAAGCCCGTTGCCGTGCCCGGCACAGCCGATTGCCGCGATGTCGCCCGGTTCGATGGCGGCGTCCTCGATACAGCGGCGGATTGCAAGCTGGGCGTTTTCCCAAAGTTCGCAAAGATCCCGCTCCACATGACCCGGACGGGGCGTCGAAGACCGCCCGTCCAGGGCGTGGTGGGCCACCTGCCGTCCTTGCAGATCGAACAGAACCGCCTTGATCACGGTATTACCGGCGTCTAGCCCCAGCAGATAAGTCATTCTCTCAGCCACGATTATAGATGTCCCAGGCTTCCTCGCCGTTCATGCCGCGATGGATCATCGCCATGAGCGCGGCGACGACCGCTTTCGGATTGTCATGCTGATAGATGTTGCGGCCGTAGACCATACCCTTCGCCCCCTGGCGCATCAGGGCGGCCGACTTTTTCAGGACCGTTTTCAGATCCTCCTTGCCGCCACCCCGAACCAGAACCGGCACGCGCGCCGCCTCCACCACCCGGTGGAATTCCTCCGGATCGTCCGTCGGGTCGGCCTTGATGATATCAGCGCCCATTTCGCTTGCCAGACGGACCAGCGTCACGATCTTTTTCGCGTTTCCGTCGACCTGATAGCCGCCTCTGACCTCGTTCGGCAACATGACCAGAGGTTCGATCATCAGCGGCATGCCGTATTTGTGGCAGGCGGCCCTGACGCGGGAGATGTTATCCACGCATTGCCGGAACAACTCCGGCTCGTCCGGCAGCATGAACAGGTTGACGACGACGCAGGCCGCATCCATCTCCAGCGCGCCGATAATGGGTTCGTCCGCATTCTGGAGCATGGACCACATCACCCTGTGCCGCGTGTCATTGTAGGGGTTGCCCATGTCGATTCGCATGACCAGCGCAGGCTTGTCCTTTTCCGGTCGGCTCTGCAGCAGGTCCGCCTGACCATAGGCCATCTGGATCGCATCCGGTTTTGCCTTGATCAGGGTATCAACGACACCTGCCATGTCTTCCAGGCCGACCAGGAATCCCGGCTCGTTGCAGACGCCGTGATCGACCGCCACGTCGAGACAGCCGCCATTGGTGAACATCCTGTTCATCCGTGCCTTGGTGCTTACACGCATTCCTTACTCCATTGCAGGTTCCTGTCTTCCAGCATCTGCCGGGACACACCGTAAAAGTCATTGAGCTCGCTGATTAAATTGCTGCGCTGCCGGTTCGCTTCCCGTTCGGACAGGTTGCGTTCTCTCTGTAAGAGTTCCGTCAGGCGGTCGACGATTTCCATCGACAGGCTGCCGTCGATTGCGAGGGTCGTCCGACGCAGCACGAGATCCGAAAGCGTTTCCACATATTCTGTATGAAGCAGATGGATGGCCTCTGCCGAACTTAACTCGATGCCGTCCGCAAGCGGCCCGTCGTCGCCATGCTCCTGGCAGAATGCCAGAACCTTTCGCGCGCCGGTCCCATAGGTTGCGGCCACGTGAGCGGCCCGCCCGCCGCCGACGGCGAATTCGGCCTCCAGTTGCCTGACCAGGAAACCGGCGACGTCCGGATACTCCCTCCCACCGCCGATCGGTCGTGCGAGCGTTTCCACTTTTCGCGCCGAGCCCAGCTCCTTGAGCACCTCATCAGCGGTCTGCTCTGCAAAGGCTCTGAAGGTGGTCCATTTCCCGCCGATCATGCAAAATTGCGGAACGCGCCCCTCCAGGCGCCTGGTGTGATGATCGCGGGATATCCGTCCGGTGAAATCGTGATCGCTCTTCGGCAGGGGGCGTATCCCGGCAAAGCTGAAGACGACATCTTCGCGCTTCATGTCGATGTCGGGAAAGACGCGCTGCAGGGCGTCCAGAATGTAGGTCTCCTCTTCCGGTTCGCAGCGTACCCTGGAGGCGGATTTGACGCGGATGTCCGTCGACCCCGCCAGCACCTTGCCGAGATAGGGAAAGACGATGCAGACCCGGCGGTCGGAGTTCTCGAAATAGACCATGTGCCCGGCAAGGGCTGCTTCCAGATCCGGATTGTCGATGATTAGATGCGACCCCTTGGTTCCCGAAACCAGCCGGCTTGCCGCTTCCCGTCCGGCGATCTGCGCAATCGTGTCGTCGAGCCAGGCCCCCGTCGCATTGACCAGAACCCGGGGTTCCACCCGGAATTCCCCTCCCGTCCTGGAACAGGCAACAAGGAAACCGTCGTCATCCGGGCGGAATTCCGCATAGTTCAGCGCAACGCAGTCCGGCGCATCCTCAGCGGTATCGGCAAGCAATTCGATCCCGAGCCTTTCGGGATGGCTGATCCAGGCATCCGAGTAGGTAGCGGAAAACTTCAGACCGGGCATCAGCTTCGGCCAACGCTTGCGGGTCTCCTCATGTCCATAGAACCTGTGCTTCGGCAATTTCGGCTGCTTGCGGGTCACCCAGTCGTACAGCATCAGCCCGATCTTGATCGGCAATGCGCCCCGGCTGGAGGGTGTGCCCGACAGACCGAAGAAACTTGCCGCTGAATTCAGCAGTCCGGAAAAGACGGACGTGATCGGGATGACCGTCGGCAGCGGCTGCACCAAATGAGGCGCATTCGCCAGGAGGGCGTCCCTTTCCCGAAGCGACTCACGCACCAGGTCGAACTCGCCGTTTTCAAGATACCGGAGACCGCCGTGGATCATGCGCGAGGGCGCTGCGCTGCATCCGGAGCAGAAGTCGTTGCGTTCGACGAGGAGGACGCGCAATCCCTGCAAGGCCAGTTCGCGGTAGACACCGATGCCGTTGATCCCGCCGCCAATGACAATGGCATCGAAGGATCCGTCACGGCGAATTCTGTCCAGATTGTCCTGCCGTTGATCAGACATGGCTCTCCCGTTCGCCGAAACGGTCTCCGGCGTTCCTTGTTTCAATATTTTTGCAAGCTCTAGGCGGCCAGTTGCGTCAGATGGGTTCGAGCCGCGTTGCTGATGACGTCAAGCTCGTTTCCGGACAGGCGAAGGCATCCCGCCCTGGCGTTCTCGACCGCCTGTTCGGGCGACCTTGCGCCGCAAAGCGAGAAGGTGATACCGGGCTGTTGCAGCGTCCAGGCTATGACCACCTGTGCGTTGGTGGCGCCGTGAACGGCGGCAATCGGTGAAATTGTCTCCATGAGACGGGCCACCTTCTGCCGGTTCTCAAGCGAAAACCTCGGATTGTCCTTTCGCTGGTCGTCGCCGCTGAATGTCCGGTCAGGCCCGATTTTCCCGGTCAGAAGCCCGAGTGCCAGAGAGGAATAGCTCAGAACCGAGATACCGTGTTGCAGGCAATAGGGAACATGCGTCGCCTCGATGTCCCGCTTCACCATGGAGTATTCCTCCTGGACCGCGTCGAGCCGACCGGCGGCGGCATAGGCAGCCAGATCCTCCGGCGAGGTGTTGCTTGCGCCGATCGAGCGGATCTTGCCCTGCTCCTTCAACCTCTCGAGCGCTTCCATGGTCTCCTCGACCGGTGTAGTCGGGTCCTGCCAATGGGTGATGTAGTGGTCGACATGGTCCGTGCCGAGACGTTTCAGGCTCTGCTCGATTTCATGGATGATCGCATCCTTGCCGAGATAACGATGAACGGGATTTCCGTCATAGTCGAAGAAGTGATTGCCCTTCTGCGTGTGCCAGACCAGCCCGCATTTGGTGGCGAGCACGACCTTTTCGCGGCGGCCCCTGATGGCCTTGCCGACGATTTCTTCCGCAAGGCCCTGGCCGTAAGCCGGCGCCGTATCGATCAGACTGACACCCGCGTCGATGGATGCGTGGATCGCCTCGATGGACCGGTTTTCGTCCGTGCCGCCCCACATCCAGCCGCCGATGGCCCAGGTGCCAAGGCCGATCGCTGACGCCTTGATGCCGGAGCGACCGATTTCGCGTGTCAACATCTCATGCAACATTTTGTGCGCCTTCCATGGTCGCCAGAACCGCACTGGCGGTGTCTTCGTCGAGTATGAGCGAATTCAGGTAATTGCCGTTGAGAACGGCCTGGATCGGCAGGACCTTTTCTGCGCCCGAGGTCACGCCGATCACCCGGCTGCACTGCTTCAGTTCATCCGGACGCAGGGCCACAAGGCGGGAGTTCAGGGCAAAGTCGGCGACCGCACCGTTTTGCCGGATCAGGTGGGCCAGGAATTCGGCGGCCACGCCGGAACCCGCCAGCATCTTCCTGTCCGCCTCCGGCATGGGATGCAGGTCGTAGTAGCTGGACCCGAGCGGCTGGATGGAACCGACGCCTACCAGCGCGACATTTGCCTTTCGGGCGATGTCGAACACCTGCCGGATCGAGGCGACCTCCATCAACATGTCGCGCTGTTCGCGGCTATCGGCAAACAGCGGGGCATGGACCAGCATGGTTTTGCCCCCCAGCCGCTCGGCCAACTGCGTCGCAAGGTGATTGACGTCAGTGTAGTACTTGCCCTGCACACCGCCGGTCAGCGGCACCACTGTAACGTCGAATGTCCGATCGGTTTCGATGTTCTGGACAACGGCGCTGACCGCCTTGCCGCCGGTAATCGCGATCACGTCGCCGTCGCGGATCGTCTCGACCAGACGGTTGGCCGCTGCCCGCCCGACCTGCTTGAGTGTCGTGCCGGGGCTGCCCGGCACCGAGGAGGTGACAAGTGCCCTGGACAGGGAAGCGTGTTTTTCCAGTTCGTTTTCCAGGTCCGTCAGGCGCTGGAACGGGTTTTCGATGTCGATCTTCACCATCCCGATCCTGCGGCCCTGCGTGATCAGACGGTTTACCTTGGACGTCGACAGGTTCAGCATTTCTGCGATTTCGGACTGCTTCTTGCCTTCCAGGAAATGAAGCACGAGCACGGTGTGCATCTGCCGCATCTGTTCGATATCGTTCTTCCTGTCCGCCATGGGGTCAGCCTTTTCTTGCTTGTCCGCTCAGCCGCGTTTCTTGACGAGATAATGGTCGATCGAAACAGCCGCGAGCAGGATCGATCCGCGGATGATGTCCTGCCAGTAGACAGACACGTCCAGGAGGGCGAGTGAGCTGGAGACCACGGAAAGCAGCACTGCGCCCAGAATAGCGCCGAAGATCGTACCAGAACCGCCCGAAAGGCTCGCCCCGCCGATCACTGCTGCCGCGATCACGTTCAGCTCCATGCCGATGCCGAAAGTGGGCTGGGCGGATCCGAACCGGGCCATGTAGATGATCCCGGCCACACCGCACAGCGCGGAGCAGAGCGTTGTCGTGAAGAAGATGACCTTTTTCGTCTTGATGCCGGAATAGGCGGCGGCCTTCTCGTTGCTGCCCGTGTAGAACACCTTGCGGAACAGGGTCGTGCGGCGGAGCATGAAATCGAAGCCGAGCACGACCACGAGGAACAGCAGGATCACTACCGGGATCGGGCCGATGGATCCCTGGCCGATGAACTTGAACTCCGGCGGCAGCGTGAAAAGTCCGAGGGGACGCCCGCCTGTCCCCAACAGGCAGACGCCGCGTGCGATCACCATGACGGCGAGCGACACGATGAAGTGATGCAGGCCGACGCGTGTCACGAAGAAGCCCATGAACGCCCCGATGCCGGTGCAGGCGGCAATAGAGATCGCGGAGGCGACCCAGGGATCGACGCCGTTCAGGAACAGCCAACCGGCGATCACCATGGCAAGCGCGGTGACCGATCCGACCGACAGATCAATACCGCCGGATATGAGCAGGATGGTCATGCCCACAACCACGATGCCTTCCACGGCGAAGGCCATCACCATCGCGCGCATGTTGACCCATGTCAGGAAATAGGGCGAGGCGAAGGACATCACGACGAACAGGGCCAGTATGATCGTGATCAGACCGGTTTCGCGCATTCTGAGCAATCGTTTGATCAGCGAAGCGTTCGCATTTCCATGCGCCGGAGCTTCAGCCAGGGAGACTGCGTCTTCCATGAATTTCCCCACTAGTGTAGCGCTGCCTGGGCGCCGCCGAAGGACGCCAGGTGCATTATGTTTTCTTCGCTCATGTCGTTTCCGGTGACCTCCCCGCTGATACGGCCTTCCCGCACGACCAGTATCCGGTCGCAGACTCCGATGAGCTCCGGCAGCTCCGAGGAAATCACCACAATGCCGACACCGCTGCGGGCAAGATTGCGCAGGATGCGGTGAATCTCTGCCTTGGCACCGACATCCACCCCCCTGGTCGGTTCGTCCAGGAAGATCAGTTTCGGATTGACCGACAGCATCTTGGCAATGGCAACCTTCTGCTGGTTGCCGCCGGAGAGCGAGGAAACCGGATCGGACAGCGAACCGCACTTCAGGTTGAGCCGGTCGCCGAGCTCCCTCGCCTGCCCGTACTCCTTGGCCCGCTGGATCAGTCCGAAGCCGTTGGCGACCTGCTCCAGCTTCAACGCGGAGACGTTTGCCGCGATCGGCAGATCCAGAAAGACGCCATCGCCCTTGCGGTCTTCGGAAAGATAGACAATGCCTTCGGCGATGCTGTCCTCGTAGGACCTGAGGCTCAGCCTGACCCCGTTCAGTCGAACCTCTCCGCTGACGTCTTCCGCCAGGCGGCAGATTCCCTTGACGATCTCGCTACGCCCCGCACCGATCAGCCCGGCAATGCCCAGAATCTCGCCTTTCTTCAGATCGAAGGAAACATCGTGGAAGCGCGTGCCATCCGACAGCGCCTTCACCTCCAGGATCACCTCGTCCGACATTTCCGCTACCGACTGTTTCGGTGGGTAAAGGTCGTCGATCACCCTGCCGACCATGGCGTTGACGACGTCGCTCGGCTGAATGTCGGCGACATTGCGGGTGGTGATGTAACGGCCATCGCGGAAGATCGAAACGCGGTCGCAATTGTCGAAGATCTCGACCATTCGGTGGGAGATGTAGATGATGGAAATGCCCCGGTCCGCAAGCCGGCGCATGATGGTGAAGAGAACCTGCGCTTCCTTTTCGGTCAGCGCGGCGGTCGGCTCGTCCAGGATCAGAATGCGGCAGTCGAGCGTCAGCGCCTTTGCGATCTCTACCAGTTGCTGATGGGATATCGACAGACTGCGGACAAGCGTTGCCGGATTGATGTCGCCCAGTTCCCCGAGGATAGCGGCGGCCTTCCGCTCCAGCCCCTTGTAGTCCATCAGAAATGAGCGGCTTGCATTGGTCGCGGCCATGAAGATGTTTTCGGCGACCGATACATCCGGACAGAGCGCGATTTCCTGGTGCACGAATCCGATGCCGAGTTTCTGCGCCATTGCGGGCGAGCTGATCCGGACTGGTTTGCCCTCGAAAAGGATCTCGCCGCTGTCGGGTTGCAGAATGCCGTCGACGATGTTCATGAGCGTCGACTTGCCTGCACCATTTTCGCCCGCAAGCGCGTGGATCTCGCCCCTGCGCAGTTCGAAATCGACTTGCCTCAGCGCCTTGACGGGCCCGAAGGACTTGCTCAGCCCGGAGATCTGAAGGATCAGGTCGTCTGTCATGACCGGTCCGCTTTGCACATTGAACACTTGAACGATGCGGGCTGCCTGCGCGCCTGTTTCTTCCGGTTCAGGCAGCCCGTTCCCAGGGGCGCTTGTCAGCGCCCCAACTCAACTCAGCTCGGATCCCGGCCTTCCATGTAGACGTTAAGGTCGAAGCTGTCGGCATTCTCTTTGGTGATCACCGCGAAGCCGTTGTCGATATAGGGGATCTGGACCGGGTTGTAGCCGGAGACCTTGTAGTCGTTAAACGGATCGAAAGCTTCGGAATGCGCCGCCAGGAACGTTGCCATGAAGCCCATGAAGCCCTGCATGCCCTGGTTGGGGTTGAGCGCCATGTGGATGTTGCCGGCCTTGATGTGCTCAAGCGTGGTCGGCGTAATGTCCGCATGCATGATGAGCACCTTGGCCTCGGCCTCCAGAACGGCGGCAACCGCGCCCTCGGCGGATCCGGCTTCCGGTATCCAGAGCGCACCGAGGTTCGGATTCGCCTGAAGAATGGAGGCAGTCGCGCGATAGGCCGCATTGCTGTCCTGGTTGGTCGCCTGGCGGCCCACCAGCTTCATGTTCGGATAATGCTCTTCCATGTAGGAGATGAGAGCAGTCACGCGCAGGTCGTGGTTGGACTGACCCGGATTTTCCAGAACCGCATATTCGCCGCTGTCGCCAATCTGCTTGACGATCTCCTCGGCCGCGAACTTGGCTTCAGCAAGGTTGTCTGACGTGATGTAGGCGCTGCGCTTGGATTTCGGGGAATCCGCGGCGAAGGTGACGATCTCGGTACCGCTGTCAACAGCACGGTCGATCGGCTCGATGAACGGATCCGACTGCATCGGATGCAGCAGAATACCGGCTGGCTGCTTGACCATGTCCTGCTCGAAGGAAGCGATCTGCTTGGTGATGTCGTAGTCCGGCGTGCCGGAGAAAATGGTCTCGCAGCCGAACGCCGCTGCCGCCTGCTTGAAGCCCTGATAGACCGGTACCCAATAGGGATGACCCGACACCATGACGTTCATGATGTAGGTTTCACCCGGTTCGCATTTCAGACCGTCGGCTTGAGCGGACCCCGCAGCCAGTGCCGCGCCGGACAGCACGGCGCCGAGCAGTGCCGATTTCAATTTCGATACACCCATTGTTTCCTCCCAAGAGCCGCCTGCTTCGCCGTGCCTTCACCGGCAAGCAGGATTTCTGCTCGATTTCAAATTACCGGGCCAACCGGGCGGTGCTCCTCAGAACGCCGGATGCCCGCTCCTCCTTGCGAACCTGCAGACCAGCTTTTCAGAAGCTCCTCACGCCTGCAAGATTTTTCAATGCATGGGTTTTATCCCAGACGAGACATTCATAAGCGCGCCGTCGCAAAGGGGTCAAATGATTTTGGTATTTATTTCTGTTTGTGAAATTTATTTCAGTTCGAGGCAATCGGACTCGCGGATTTCTGCGACTCCGCCGGAAGCCACCTTCAGCGGGAACCACCGGCAATGTCATTCAGAACAGCCGGTAGCGCATGGGCGGACAGCAGCGACTGACATTGAAGGCTGACAAGGACACCTGCGGCACGATAATCTGTCGTGGAGATTCCCCGGCACTTGTGAACGGCTGGCCGGACTCATGACAGATTCAGGAATCCTGTGTGACAATCGGAACCTTCAAATCGCGGCCATCCGTTTCGATCCTCGGGCGATTCCTGGCTGCCCTTCTCGTGATGACCTGCGTTCAGACAGTGACGTCGACAGACGTAACGGCTGCTGGCGATCAGGTCCGGGTGCCCAATTTCTGGGATCCCAAGGCCATCACCGACCGCCCGGCCTCCATTCCCGACAAGATCCAGTTCCTGGCGACCGACACCTATCCGCCCTTCGTCTTCCGGGATCCCCAGGGGCGGCTGACCGGCTTCAACGTCGATCTTGCCCGCGCTCTCTGCCAGGAACTCGGTAGTTCCTGCGCGCTCCGGATCAAGGACTTCGAAGTCCTGCTGCCCGCACTGGAGGAAGAGGAAGGCGACGCCGTCATATCGGGCCTCTCCCGCAATGCTGCCGCAAGCAGGCACCTCAACTTCACCGACGACTACCTGAAGCTGCCGGCCAGGTTTGTCGTGCCCTCGGGCGAGGTGAAGGAATTCGACGAACAGAACCTGCGCGGCAAGTCCATCGCCGTCGAAGCAGGCTCGCGCTACGAGGCCTTTGCCACGCGTTTCTGGCCCGGCGCGGACATTGTCGGTCTGGAAAGCGAGCAGGCTGCGCGCGATGCCGTCAGGGACGGTACGGTTGATGCCCATTTCGGCGACGGTCTCGCCCTGTCCTTCTGGCTGCCGAGCGCAGCGGCAGGCGGATGCTGCGACTTCGCGGGTGGACCCTGGCTGGAACCGGGGTATTTCGATCAGGGCATGGCAATCGCGACCAGGCGCAACGATCCGGAACGGGCAGCCGCGCTCAACTATGCGCTCAGCCAGCTCTATCAGAAGGGCATCTACCGGGAACTTTACCTGCGCTACTTCCCGCTCAGCTTCTATTGAGATCCGGCGTCAGTGATTGCGGCCACCCGGCCGCCGTTCGTCCGTGTTCAGAAACGGGATGGCAAGACTGAAAGGCAGCGAATGCGCCCTTGGGGTGAGTGACGGCCCCAGCCCGATTTCCATGCCCTCGTGGCCCTGTTCGGGCTGGTCGACATAGGTGCCGAACAGCCGGTCCCAGACCGACAGGTAGAACCCGTAGTTGGAGTCCGTTTCCCGCCGGAGCACGGAATGATGAATGCGGTGCATGTCGGGGGTGACGATCACCAGCCTGAGGAGCCGGTCCAGCGCCCCTGGAATTCTCACGTTCGCATGGCCGAAGATCGCCGAACCGTTGAGCACGATCTCGAAGATCAGGACTGCTTCCGCCGGACCGCCGAGAGCAACGATTACGAGCCCCTTCCAGACGAAGGACAGGAGGATTTCGATCGGGTGAAACCGGAGCGCGGTTGTCGCGTCCACCTCGCTGTCGGCATGATGCACCCGGTGGATCCTCCAGAAGAGCGGGACCTTGTGCGACATCAGGTGCTGGAACCAGACGGCCAGATCGAGCGCCAGGAAGGTGATCAGCCCCGCCAGCCAGCCGGCCCAGCCAAGGGCCCCGAAAAGGCCCCAGCCATTCTTCTGCGCCATAAGCGCCAGGCCGACGCCGCCGATCGGAAACACCAGGCGCACGAGCAGCGAGTCCAGAAAGATGAGCGCCCAGTTGGATGGCCAGCGCTTCAGCCGGCTCGACTTCAACCTCCGACGGGGAAGCCCCGCCTCCAGCAGCGCCATGATCACAAAGATGCCGGCAAAGCAGGCCATTCGGATCTGGTTGATATCGAGTTGTTCAAACATCCTGTTCCGCGTTCATTTCCGGCCGAAGCGCCTTGCCAAGACCCCTGACGCTCTATAGGGCAGATATCTTCTAGCATTTTCAATCGCCCCTGCCGCTGCGACGGATCACATCACCATGAGCACCTTTTTGTGGACCCGCCCCGAGTCCGACCCCAAGGCAACGCTTCTCCTTGCCCACGGGGCAGGTGCGGCGATGGATTCCACTTTCATGAACAAGCTGGCACAGGCGTTGGCAGCCGAGGGGATTGCGGCCGCCCGGTTCGAATTCGCCTATATGGCAGGACGCCGCACGGGGGGACCGAGGAAACCGCCACCGCGTGCCGACAAGCTAATCGCCGAGTTTCAGACCGCTCTGCAGGCCGTAATGAAGGAAACCGATGGCCCACTGCTGATCGGGGGCAAGTCCATGGGCGGACGCGTCGCGTCTATGCTGGCAGGCGGCGGCTCACTTCCGGGCCGCGTCAAGGGTGTCGCCTGCTTCGGCTACCCGTTCCATCCGACCGGCAAGCCGGACGAATGGCGGCTGGCACCTCTCGAAGAGGCAAAGCGCCCGGTTCTGATTCTGCAAGGCGACCGGGACCCGTTCGGCTCACAGGCGGAACTGGACGAAATCACCCTGCCGGCGCAGGTCACTCTGACCTACCTGGAGGACGGCAACCATGATTTCGGACCGCGCGGCAAGTCTCCCGCAACTCTTGACGGCAACATCGCCCTTGCGGCCAAGTCCGTCAGGGAGTTCGTGGACGGTCTGGCGGGTTAAATACACAACGTTTGCCCGTTCACTTGTACGGCACGGACCATCTTCACCCCCCTCATCCTGAGGAAGCGCGAAGCGCTGTCTCGAAGGATGGGCCGCTTGCTCGGGAGTATGCCGCGCATCCTTCGAGACGGGCCTTAGGCCCTCCTCAGGATGAGGCAGATTTTTTGGAGATACCGTCGAACAAAGACCCGGGCCGCTACCGGCCCGGGTCTTTCGATCTTCAAATTACTTGTCGAATTCGTAATGGGTGCTGCAGAATTCGCAGGTCACCACGATCTTGCCGTCGATGGTCATGTCCTCGACTTCCTCATCGCTGAAGCCGGCAAGCACGTTCTCGATCTTCTCGCGCGAGCAGCGGCACCTGTCGGCCAGCGGCTGCGGTTCGAACAGGCGCACACCCCGTTCGTGGAACAGGCGGAAGAGCAGCATTTCGACGCTGACCTCCGGGTCGGTCAGTTCCACGTCCTTGACGGTGTCGACCAGTACCTTGGCTTCGACCCAGGCATCGTCTTCGTCGATTTCATGCGGTTCCGTGCCTTCCGGCGCATCACCCGGATGAATATCCGCCTGCCGCATCCGCTCCGGTGCCTCGGGCAGAAACTGGATCAGGACACCGCCCGCCGTCCAGGTCCTGGACGGGCCTTCGTCTTCCTGGCGGACGAAGAGTTCACCCACGCCCAACCGGATCTCAGTCGGAATCTGCTCCGAGCGCTCGAAATAGCGGCGGGCAGCCTCTTCCAGGGAAATGCCGTCCAGTGCCACCAATCCCTGATAGCGCTGCATGTGCTTGCCCTGGTCGATGGTCATCGCCAGATGGCCGTGGCCGAGCAGCCGCTCGGGCGACGCCTCGCCGGCCCCGGCCAGCGCGGCGACCTGCTCCGCATCGAAGGTCGCACAGGCGCGGATCGCATCAGGCGACGCAAAGTCGACGACCAGCATGGACACCGGCCCGTCGGTCTGCGTCTGAAGGGTGAAACGGCCGTCGAACTTCAGCGACGTGCCGAGCAGGCTCGTCAGGACGATGGCTTCTGCGAGCAGGCGCGACACAGGCTCCGGGTAGGCATGCCGGTCCAGAATGGTTTCAAGAACGGGCCCGAGCGCGACAGCACGGCCGCGTACGTCCAGCCCCTCCACGGCAAAGGGCCGGACAGCGTCCAGCCCCGCGGGCGTAATGCCCAGGTCATCGATATTGAGTGCCACTTTGGCTTTGCCTCAAGCTGCGCCGAAACACCAAGCCAGAATGCCCTTCTGGGCATGGAGCCGGTTTTCGGCTTCGTCAAACACAACGGAATTGGGACCGTCCATGACTTCCGAGGTGACTTCCTCGCCGCGATGGGCGGGAAGGCAATGCATGAACAGCGCGTCCTGATTGGCCTCGGCCATCAGCCGCTGGTTGACCTGATAGGCACTGAGCAGATTGTGACGCGATTCCGCGTCGTCATCGCCCATGGATACCCAGCAGTCGGTCACGACACAGTCGGTCCCCTTGACCGCCTCATATGGGTCCGTGGTCACCATAATGGAACCCCCTGCCGCCCGGGCGGCATCGATCAGGTCCTTGGGCGGCGCCAGTTCGCCGGGCGTCGCTATGCGCAATTCGAAGTCGAACTTCGGTGCGGCATGAACCCAGGAGGCCAGCACGTTGTTGCTGTCCCCGGTCCATGCAACGCTCTTGCCCTTGATGGAACCGCGATGCTCCTCGAAGGTCATCAGGTCCGCCATGATCTGGCAGGGATGTGAGAGCTTCGTGAGGCCGTTGATCACGGGAATCGTCGCGTTTTCAGCAAGTTCGCGAAGATCGTTGTGGTCCAGGATCCGGATCATGATGGCATCGACGAACCGGGACAGCACCCGTGCCGTGTCGGCGATCGTCTCGCCCCGTCCGAGCTGCATTTCAGCCCCGGTCAGCATCAGGGTTTCGCCGCCGAGCTCGCGCATGCCGACATCGAAGGAGATACGCGTCCTGGTGGAGGGCTGTTCGAAGATCATCGCCAGCACCTTGCCGGCAAGCGGCCCCTCGCCGCGGCGGACACCGTTTCGGCCGGCCTTGATCTTCTTGCCGGTGTCCAGAATGGCGCGCAGTTCGTCGCCCTCGAGATCCGTCAGGTCGAGAAAGTTCCGATAGGTTCCGTTCGCGGTCATCCGGCCGCTCCTTCCAGCATCTTCTGTTCGATTGCACTTGCGGCCTGCTCCAGGCGCTCCACGGCAATCGCGATTTCATCCTCTGTCATGGTCAGCGGCGGCATGATGCGCACCACGTTGTCCCCGGCGGGAACGGCCAGCAGACCGGCGTCCCGCGCAGCGGCGACATAGTCGGCGACCGGCACGACGCATTTCAGGCCAAGCATAAGGCCGTTGCCGCGCACTTCGGCAAGCACCTTGGGGTGACTGTCCACCAGACCTGCCAGCTTCTGCTTGAAGTTGAGGCCCTTTTTCTGGACATCCTCAAGAAAGCCGTCCGCCAGAACGATGTCGAGCACCGCGTTGCCGACGGCCATCCCCAGCGGGTTGCCGCCGAAGGTCGTGCCGTGGGTTCCGGGAGACAGGGCCTTGGCGACCTCGCCCTTTGCCAGGCAGGCGCCCATCGGGAAACCGCCGCCGATGCCCTTTGCGATCGCCATCAGGTCCGGTTCGGCGCCGGACCACTCGTAGGCGAACAGCTTGCCGGTCCGGCCGACGCCGGTCTGGATCTCGTCGTAGATCAGCAGGATGCCGTTTTCGTCGCAGATCTTGCGCAACGCCCGCAGAAAATCGGTCTGGATTTCGCGGATGCCGCCTTCGCCCTGCACGGGCTCGATGGCAATGGCCGCGGTCTGCGGACCGATCACTGCCTTGAGCGCGTCGAGATCTCCGGCGGGAACCTGGTCGAAACCCGGCGCCTTGGGCCCGAAGCCCTCCAGGTACTTCGCCTGTCCGCCTGCAGCAATGGTGCCGAGGGTCCGGCCATGGAACGCGCCTTCGAAGGTCACGATATGGTACCGCTCGGGCTGACCGTTATCGTAATGATACCGCCGCGCACACTTGATACATGCTTCCATTGCCTCGGCACCGGAATTCACGAACAGAACCTTGTCGGCAAAAGTCGCTTCCGCGAGCCTTTTCGCCAGCCGTTCGCCTTCCGGCATCTGGTGCAGGTTGGAGGTGTGCCAGAGCTTGGCCGCCTGCTCCTGCAGAGCCTTGACCAGGTGCGGATGGCTGTGTCCGAGCGCGTTCACGGCAATACCGGACCCGCAGTCGAGGAATCGTCGGCCGTCGGTCGTTACCAGCCAGACACCTTCCCCGTGATCGAAAGACAGGTTCGATCTTGCGTAGTTTCCGAATAATGCCGTCTCGGACATAACCTCTTTTGTCTCCTTTGAACGCCTGTCCCGCAGCGGCTTCAACAGCGCACCGGCTGTACGGTCAGGCCAAAATGCAACGTGCCGCCTCATCGGGCGGCACGCAGCGAAAATCTTATACACCTGCCCTACCGTTGCCTGTCAATGGAAATGGCGCGGCGCAGCGGAAATACCGGATGTCCCGAGCCATGCAGCCCTGCCCTGACGCAACCTGCCGGTGCGCAAGCGGCACTCACACGGCCTCGTAGTCGGGACCGCGGCAAAATACACGGGCGCGCGCTTTCGATCCGGCGGCTCCTGCCGTCCGTCCGTTTTGACAAAGCCGGCCCGTTGTTCACGTCACCGCCGATGATGAAATCCGGATTTCACAAATTTCCGGAGGAACTTACCTTACCTGGGGAAAAGTCACTTCATCCCCAACTGGTTTGGGAAGGAAGGTTGCCTCGCAAATTAACACTATTGTAACCTCTGGGCAGTCAGACACGAGATCTCGTGAGGCAAATCACTTAGAGGCACAAGATCTGCCAAGATTAGGCATGCCCGGGCGTGCTTAACACGAGGTTAATGACCGCGGGAACGGTCAAAATAACGAAGGTGCGGCGATGAGTTGGACAAACGAACGGGTTGAGCTTCTCAAAAAGCTTTGGGGCGAAGGTTTGAGCGCAAGCCAGATTGCGGGCGAGCTCGGCGGGGTTACCCGCAACGCCGTCATCGGCAAGGTGCATCGCCTCGGCTTGTCCGGCCGCGCCAAAACGGCAACCACCAGCTCCAAGCCCCGCCGGACGCGGGCGAACACCTCACCGGCAAGCGCGGCTCCGAGAAAGCCCTCGGCGCAGCCGCAGTCCATCGGGGCGACCGCACTTAAAGCGGATTTCGAGCCTGCTCCGGTTATCGCGGTCAAGCCGAACCTCGAGCCGGTCGCCGAACTGGTTCCGATCTCCCAGCGCGCAACGATCCTGACCCTGACCGAACGCACCTGCAAATGGCCGATCGGCGATCCCGCCACGGACGATTTCTACTTCTGCGGCCGCCAGTCGGACGTCGGGGTTCCCTACTGCGCCCATCATTGCAAGATCGCCTACCAGCCGGTCGCCGACCGCCGTCGCGATCGCAGGGTCATCGCCCAGGCGGGCTGAAGGAAAACCTCCGGACCCAAACAAAAAACCCGCCCTTGTCCGGCGGGTTTTTACTTAGTCTGGCGGATTGCCACCCGCCTTACAGGAGAGGCGGATGGCCGCGCGGCATTGGTTCAGGCACTGACCGAAAACTGGTCGTTGAAGGCGTATCCCGCCCCACGAACCGTGCGGATCGGGTCCTTGGCCTTGCCCTTGTTGAGCGCCTTGCGCAGGCGGCCGACATGAACATCGACGGTCCGCTCGTCGACATAGACATCGTGGCCCCAAACCCCGTCGAGAAGCTGTTCGCGCGAGAAGACGCGCCCCGGAGAGGTCATCAGGAACTCCAGCAGGCGGAACTCGGTCGGTCCCAGGTGGATTTCCTTGGCACTGCGGCGCACCCGGTGCGTCTCACGATCCAGCTCGATATCGCCGGACCGCAACATCGTGGACACCACTTCCGGGCTGGCCCGCCGCAGGATGGCCCGGACCCGCGCCATCAGTTCGGGCACCGAGAACGGCTTGACGACATAGTCGTCCGCCCCGGTGGACAGCCCCCGGATTCGTTCGGCTTCCTCGCCGCGGGCGGTCAGCATGATGACCGGCAGGCGCTCGCTGTCCTCGCGGGCGCGCAAGCGCCGGCACAGTTCGATCCCCGACAGCCCCGGCAGCATCCAGTCGAGCAACAGCAGATCCGGGAGGCTTTCCTTCAGCCGGATTTCCGCTTCATCGCCCCGCGGACAGACCTCGACGGAATATCCTTCGGCTTCCAGGTTGTATCTCAATAGAAGGCTGAGAGGTTCTTCGTCTTCAACGATAAGGACCTTCGGCATCAAGTCTTGCTCCAGTTTCAGTCACCGGAGCCCCCGCTCCGGCCGGTTCCGGTTCCCTCCGGAAATCAAAATCAGTCGGCGCCGGTTTCGTCGATTTTCACCCGGTCCTCCGGCAGACGCTCGCCGGTGACCATGTAATAGACGTTCTCGGCGATATTGGTCGCGTGGTCGCCGATACGCTCGATGTTCTTGGCGCAGAAGAGAAGATGGACGCACTGGGTGATCACCCGCGGATCTTCCATCATGTAGGTGAGCAGTTCGCGAAACAGCGAAGTGTAGATTGCGTCCACTTCGGCATCGGCTTCCTGCACCCGCCTGGCGGCTTCCGCATCCTTGCGCGCATAGGCATCCAGAACCTGCTTGAGCTGCGACAGGGCAAGCTCGGTCATGTGCTCGACGCCGATCGCAAGTTTCTTGGACTGCAGGTCGCTGTCGATGGCAATCACGCGCTTGGCGACGTTCTTGGCAAGGTCGCCGACCCGCTCCAGGTCGTTCGCGATCCGGGTCGCCGCAGTGATTTCGCGCAGGTCCTGCCCCATCGGCTGACGCTTGACGATCATTTCGATCAGGTTGGCCTCCACATCCTGGTGGAGCTGATCAAGGCGTTCGTCCTGCTTGATGGTGGATCTTGCCAGGTCCAGATCCTGCGAAACCAGCGCCGAGACCGCATCAGAGAAGGCCTTTTCGGCCAGACCGCCCATTTCGGCGACCTTGCCGGCCATCTTCGTCAGTTCCTCGTCATAAGCCGTGACCGTATGTTCAGACATCGCGTGTCCCTTTCAGAATTCTTGTTGGCTCAGCCGAAGCGGCCCGTAATGTAGTCCTGCGTCCGCTTGTCCTTGGGATTTGTGAAGATGTCTTGCGTCTGACCTTCTTCAACCAGGACCCCGAGATGGAAAAATGCGGTACGCTGGGACACACGGGCGGCCTGCTGCATGGAATGCGTCACAATCACGATCGTGTAGTTTTCGCGCAGCTCGTCGATCAGCTCCTCCACCTTGGCGGTGGCGATCGGGTCAAGCGCGGAGCAAGGCTCATCCATCAGGATCACCTCCGGGCTGACCGCGATCGCGCGGGCGATGCAAAGGCGCTGCTGCTGGCCGCCGGACATGCCCGTGCCGGGCTCGTCCAGTCGATCCTTGACCTCTTCCCAGAGCCCTGCCTTCTGCAGGCTGGAGACGACGATGTCGTCCAGTTCGGCCTTGTTGCGCGCCAGGCCGTGGATGCGCGGACCATAGGCGATGTTGTCGTAGATCGACTTCGGAAACGGGTTCGGTTTCTGGAACACCATGCCGACCTTGGCGCGCAGTTGCACCGGGTCGACCTTCGGGTCGTAGATATCCTCGCCGTCAATCCTGATGGCGCCCTCGACCCGGCAGATGTCGATTGTGTCGTTCATGCGGTTCAGCGTCCTGAGGAACGTCGACTTGCCGCAGCCGGACGGGCCGATGAATGCGGTTACCGAGCAGGGCTCGATGTCTATGTTCACATCCCGGATGGCATGGGTGTCGCCGTAGTAGACCTGAACGTTCCTCGCCGAGATCTTGCTTTCGGTCATGGCAGTCGCCTTTTCGATGGTCGGCATCTCATTCATCGGATCAATCCTTACCAGCGGCGCTCAAACCTGCGGCGCAGGATGATCGCGACAATGTTCATGGTCATGAGGAACAGCAACAGCACGATGATGCCGCCCCAGGCGCGTTCGTAGAAAGCCGGATCGGCGCGCTTCGCCCATTCATAGATCTGGGCCGGCATCGCGGAGTTCGGCGACAGGAACCCGGCGGCAACGCCGTCCGGAAAGTTGGAGGCGATGAAGCCGACCATGCCGATCAGCAGCAGCGGCGCGGTTTCGCCGAGCGCCTGGGCCAGACCGATGATCGTGCCGGTCAGGATGCCGGGCATGGCCAGCGGCAACACGTGATGGAAGATCGACTGCATCTTGGAGGCCCCGATCCCGAGCGCGGCATCGCGGATGCTCGGCGGAACCGCCTTCAGCGAGGCGCGCGTCGAGATGATGATCGTCGGCAGCGTCATCAGTGTCAGCACCAGCCCGCCGACAAGCGGAGCGGACTGCGGCAGGTGCATGAACTGGATGAAGACCGCCAGCCCGAGAATCCCGAACACGATGGAGGGAACGGCCGCCAGGTTGGAGATGTTCACCTCGATCAGATCAGTGAACCGGTTCTGCGGCGCGAATTCTTCCAGATAGATGGAGGCGGCGACACCGATCGGCAGGGACAGGAACAGCACCACCAGCATCATGAACAGGGACCCGATCATGGAGGCTCCGATCCCGGCCTGTTCGGGGCGGGAGTCGGACGCGTCGGTTCCGGTGATGAAGGCCCAGTTGAAGCGCTTTTCCAGAATGCCCGCTTCTTCAAGCCCATCGGCAAGGTCCAGATGCGCCGCATCCAGGTTCTTGTCTTCCGCCAGATCCTCGCGCTTCACCCGGCCCTTAAGATAGCCGTCGACACGGGAGGAGGCGACGAGGTCGAAGCTGACCGTGGTGCCGATCCTGTCCGGATTGGCCAGGGTGAAATCTCGGACGGTTGCGGCGGCTCCGGAAGAGAACAGCTTCTGCAGGTCCTTGGCCTTCATGTCCGTGGTGATGCCGGCCTTGGTCATTTCAGCGGCAAAGGCCTCGTCGATGATCGCGCGGTACTTGGAGGTCTTCACCACCGATTTTTCCGCGGCATCGATCTGGGTCTGGACCAGCGGGATATCGACCTTCAGGAAAGTCTGGCTAAAGGCGCCCAGGCCACTCGACAGAATGGCCCAGAGCAGGGCGACGAGAAAGAACAGCCCGATGGAAATGGCGGCAATGCCATAGAGCCGGAAACGCGCCTCGGCGGCGTTGCGCTTTTTCGTCAGCGGATCGAGTTCCAGCAGCGACTTGAACCTGCGGGGTGCCGGTGCGGCATTCGTTTCCGGCTTCGGGGAAAGAACGGTGTCGGTCATTAGTCGTACTGCTCCCGATACTTGCGCACGACGTAGAGCGCGACGATGTTCAACCCGAGCGTCACGACGAAGAGGGTCATGCCCAGCGCAAAGGCGACCAGGGCCTCGGGGGAAGCAAAATCGGCATCGCCGGTCAGCTGGCTGACAATCTTCGCCGTCACGGTGGTCATGGCTTCAAGCGGACTGGCGCTTAGCCGCGCGGCCGCTCCTGCCCCCAGAACCACGATCATGGTTTCGCCGATGGCGCGCGATGCGGCCAGAAGAATGGCGCCGACGATCCCGGGAAGCGCGGCGGGCAGAATGACCTGCTTCACCGTTTCCGAATGGGTGGCGCCGAGGCCCAGCGAGCCGTCGCGCATTGCCTGCGGCACAGCGTTGATGATGTCGTCGGAGAGCGAACTGACGAAGGGGATCAGCATGATGCCCATGACGACCCCTGCCGTGAGGACCGAGGAGGCGCCCGACATCCAGTCCACGCCCAGCGCACCGCCGTTGCCGAACACCTTCATCAAGAGCGGGCCGACGGTCAAAAGCGCGAACAGACCGTAGACGATGGTCGGAATGCCGGCCAGAATCTCAAGCAGCGGCTTGGCGATGGCGCGCACATGGGGCGTTGCGTATTCGGACAGGTAAATGGCGGCGAAGAGACCGACCGGAACGGCCACGGCAAGGGCGATCAGCGAGATATACATCGTCGCCCAGATCAGCGGCACGATGCCGAGGGCGGAACCGCCGCCGAAACTCGGCGACCAGGTCAGGCCGAAGAAGAAGTCTGCAGCCGGATAGATGCGGAAAAATTCCACCGTATTGAAGATCAGCGACAGGACGATGCCGACAGTGGTCAGAACGGCCAGGGAGGCGGCGGCGATCAGAATGTAGCGGCCCACCGTTTCCACGACGTTGCGGGCCCGGAAGTCCTTGCTGGTGCGCATGAAGGCGAAGGCGAAACCGGCAAGGGCCAAGGCGAGGACAGCAATTGTTCGCAGTATGATGCCGACGGAGGAAATACTACGATAGGTCTGCGCAGCCTGAAGCATCTCGGCAGTGACATCGGACCCGAGGGCCACACCGACGTCGCCGAGCTTGGCGCGGATATCCGTCAGCTCCGGGCGGATCGACTTTGCCTCATCCGAAGACATGGCGCCCTGGGAAACGGCGAGATCAAGGCCCTCGGCGACCCGGACCACGTCGCTCATGACGAGATCGAGCGAACTTTCCGAGATGGTTTTTTCGGAAATCCTGGAGGACACCTGGCTGTCCAGGATGATTGGCTGGCAAACCAGCCAGACCACCAAAAGCAGCAATGCGGGCAGCAGCGTCAAAACCACGACTTGCCACCCGTAATAGCCTGGCAGGGAATGAAGCTTACGGATATCTCCGCCGGCGGATCTCAGGGCTTTCGCACGCCCGGCAAAATAACCGGCAACCGCCAGGATCAGCAGCGCGGCAAGAAGAGTTGGAAGTGACATGACCTGACCCGACCGGCAAAAAGACAAGAAAGGGCGGCCGAAGCCGCCCTTCCGGACGATACTCGTGCTTAGTTGCCCATCACTTCTTCAGCTTCGACGGAAGCCTGGGTGGCAGCCAGCTCCGGGTCGGCAACCAGGCCGTACTGAGCCAGCGGGCCTTCCGGACCTGCGATTTCGTCGGAAACGAAGAACTGGGCGTATTCCTTCAGACCCGGAACAACGCCGATGTGTGCCTTCTTGATGTAGAAGAACAGCGGGCGGGAAACCGGATACTCGCCGGAAGCGATGGTTGCGGTGGACGGCGCAACGCCCGACATGGTCGCAACTTTCAGCTTGTCGGTGTTGTTCTCGTAGAACGCCAGGCCGAAGACGCCGACGCCGTTCGGATTGGAGTCGATGCGGGCAAGCGTTTCGGTATAGTCGCCGTCGATATCCACGGACTTGCCGTCGGTACGGACTGCCATGCAGGCCTTTTCAGCATCTTTTTCGGCCATGCCGCCATCGACCATTGCCTTCCAGGCGCCTGTGTCTTCGCAGCCCTGCAGCAGAACCTTTTCCTCGAAGACTTCACGGGTGCCGTGCTTGGTGCCCGGGATGAAGGCAGCGATATCGACAGCCGGCAGGTCGCCGTTGAAGTCGGCCCACTGTACATAGGTGTTGTCGACGATCGCGCCGTCCTTCAGGACCTTCGCGCCAAGAGCGTTGAAGATGTCGGCCGGAGCGAAAGCGGTGAAGGCCGGGCCGTCTTTCTGGGACGCGAAAACGATGCCGTCGTAGCCGATGCGCACTTCGATGATGTCTTTGACGCCGGCTTCGGCACAGGCCGCGATTTCCTTGTCCTTGATCTTGCGGGAAGCGTTCGCGATGTCGATGGTGTTTTCACCAACGCCCGCGCAGAACTTCTTCAGGCCTGCGGAAGAGCCGCCGGATTCGACGACCGGCGTCGGGAAGTCGGTGTTTTCGCCGAATGCTTCAGCAACGATGGACGCGTAAGGCAGAACCGTGGAGGAACCGGCAATCTGAACCTGATCGCGAGCCTGAGCTGCGCCAACGAATGCGGTGGAAGCAACGGCCAGGGCGGTTGCGCTAACGAGGGTCGTAAATTTCACTTGACCACTCCCTTTGAATGTCAAGGTTTCAAGATGATCACCGAGCACTGAACCGCTCGAGCGATGGCCGGAACCTAGGCCTCTCGGATGAGAGTTCTATGACAGTTTGTTTTCAGTTTTGTGACAATTCAAGCAATTGAAAATAAAAGGAAAAACGGAAACTTTAACGGCTTTGTGTCATTCGCCCCATCGATATGTGACCCTTCCGTCCGCCAGCCTGCCCCGTTCGCGGCCCGTGCCGGAGCATCCGAGGAACCGGTTCCCCGCTTTCATCTCCGCAATCGTCGTAGCGGCAACCCGGACGGCCCATCAGTCGGAGGTTTTGTCCGTATCGCTGCCGGTTTCTTCGAGAGCCGGCAATTTCACCTTGAATGTCGCCCCCTTGCTCGGCTCGCTTTCCACGTCCAGCCGTCCCCTGTGGCGGGTCAGGATGTGTTTCACGATCGCAAGGCCCAGTCCCGTTCCTTTCATGGCACGGCTTGATTCCACGTCGATCCTGTAAAAGCGTTCGGTCAGGCGCGGCAGGTGTTCGCGGGCGATTCCCTCGCCGTAATCCTGGACGGACAGCAGCCAGGCGCGGCCCTCGCCCCTGGCATCCACCTGTTCCAGGCGAACATCCACGACCTTGCCGCTGCTGCCGTATTTGAGGGCGTTTTCCACCAGGTTTTCCGTTACCTGGATCAGTTCGTCCCGGTCGCCCTTGACCTTCGCCGGCCCCTTTGGCGCCTGAATGCGGATCTCGACTTCCATGTCGGCGGCAAGCGGCGCCAGGGCATCCGCCGAGTGGCGGACGACCTCCACCAGGTCGACCACATTCGCCGGACGGACATGTGCCTTCAGCTCGATTCTGGACAGCGACAGGATGTCGTCGATCAGACGGCGCATGCGTCCGGCCTGTTCCAGCATGATCGACAGGAACCGTTCCCTGGCCTCCGGATCGTTTCGGGCCGGCCCCTGAATCGTCTCGATAAAGCCGGTGAGCGAAGCCAGCGGCGTGCGCAGCTCATGGCTGGCATTGGCGATGAAATCGGTGCGCATTCGTTCCAGACGCCGGTTTTCCGTCTGGTCCATGATGACGACCAGGATGAAATCCGGCAGGCCGCGCCCGGGCTCCCCGCCGCCGGAACCGGGCATGTAGATCGGTGCGATATGGGCCTCGTACCAGCTTTCTGTCGGAACGCGCTCGATCCAGCTGATCCGTTCCGAACCTCCCGTGGAGCACACCCGGTCGAAGGCCTCCAGAAGCGACGGCGCCCTCAAGGAAAAAGACAGCGGGTCCCCGGGCTTCACACCGGCGTATTTGGCCTGTGCCAACGCATTGACATAGCGGGTGATGCCGCGCCCGTCGGCCACGAAACAGGGAGCAGGCAACGCATCGACGGTCACCTTCATGCCTGTGCCTGGCCACATCCTGCGGATCTCGCGCTGCTCGTTGAGCTTGACCCGGCGGTTGACCGGGCGGCGCGGAATGAACGCCGCCACCAGTACCAGCACCACCAGCCAGGACGCAGCCGCCCACAGCGGCACTTCATGGACGAAGACCGCGTAGGACACCGCGACCAGCACCGTCAGCAGGATCCAGCGCGCTTCGGCGATCCGGGTGAGCGGTGACGCGGCGGCCTGAGCCTCGGAGGTCTCCTCGATGGGCGATGGGGTCAAGGTCATGGATTTCTTTGACGATTGTCGGCAGGCGGTCTTTCCCGGGAAACGCTCACACTATTTCGGCGTCTCAGGAATTGTGCAAGACCGATTTCCAGGTTTGCGGAAGGAGAAACAGGATGCCGTTGACGGTTTCACCGCACATTCGGCCTTCTCCGGCGGAGCTCTCCCCCTAGCACGGCAAGCATGTCAAACAGGCGACAATGTCGCGATCCCTGCGCAACGTTCGAGCCGAGGGGAACAGGGTCCGACGGACTACCGCCAGACGGCGGTCCCGGCCGCCTGGCGCAGCCTTTCGATGATCCGGGGCCATCCTTCGGGTTGCTGCATGAACCGGAGATAATCTTCGCCGAACTCGCCGTGCCTGAGAAATTCGTTGTGAACGATTTCCAGCCGAGTGGACTCGCCCGCATCGCGGAAGTTGACCATGACCCGGCTGGCCGCGGACGGGTCGGCAATTTCATTGCCGTCCTGCGAAACCTGCCAGGCAAGCCGGACGAACAGCGGCTCCTCGATCGACAGCACCGTCCCCCAGATCCGCCTGTGTCCGTCCTTGTCGGTTTCAAAGCAGCTACCTCCCGCATAGGGATCGATACCCGCATCGGCACAGCCGGTCGAGCCGTGGAACGGCGACGTCCACCACAGCTCGGTCCGGTCGACAAACAGCGAAAAGGCCCGCCCCCTCGGCAGATCGATCACGCAGTCAAACCGGCATTCGGTTTCTTGTGCCATTTGGTTCCGCCAGAATGTCCTATCGGCCGCCGGCCCGCGGCCCGGGTTGTTTCAGGTCGCCACTGTCCCACAGATCGCCCCGGCTTGGCAAAGCCCGGCTTGCCTAACCCACACAAACGTCAGTTAAATGACGCTTCCGCCGCATGCTGCCCATTACACCGGGGCACGAGCTTCGGGAGCGGGGTCGGAATCTGGGGAAACCACGTTGCTTTCCGCTGCGAAGCACTTCACTTTCGGGCAGCACATTTCCCTTTCCAGACAGACCTACCGCAAAGCCGGGCATGAAACACGACAGAGAATTCGACCCGAACTACGGCGAAGCCGTCGAGCTGGCAGCCGGCCTGCGACGGCTAACCGCCCGCAATCCGGGCCCCTTCACCTTCTTCGGTACCAACACCTATCTCGTCGGGACGAAGCGGCTCGTGGTTGTCGACCCGGGACCCGATCTGGGCGAACACATCGCCGCGATCCTGAAGGCCACCCAAGGAGCGACGATCGAGGCGATCCTCGTGACCCACACCCATGTCGACCACTCGCCCGGTGCACGTCTTCTCAAGGAAAGCACCGGTGCCCCGATCGTCGGCTGCGGTCCCCACAGACCTGCCCGCGCGCTGCTGGAGGACGAGATCAACCTCCTTGATGCCAGTGGCGACAAGGAGCATTCGCCCGACCGCAGGCTCACGGAGGGCGAAGTCCTGTCGGTCGCCGGGCTGACGCTGGAGACGATAGAAACACCCGGTCACACGGCAAATCATCTCTGCTTTGCCCTCCAGGGAGAAAACGTCCTGTTCTCAGCGGACCATGTCATGGGCTGGTCGACCTCGGTCGTCGCCCCTCCGGACGGCAGCATGCGGGACTACATGGCATCCATCGACAAGCTGCTGGACCGCCCGGAAAGCTTTTACCTGCCGGGCCATGGCGGCGCGATCTCGGACGCTCTTCCCTACGTGCGGGATCTGAAACAGCACCGTCTCAGCCGGGAAGCCGCCATACTAGGCAAGCTGCAAGAGAAGGCCTGCACAATTCCAGAAATCGTCGCCTCGCTTTACGCCGACGTCGATCCGAGGTTGCATGGGGCTGCGGGGATGTCGGTCTTCGCCCATCTGGAAGATCTTGTGGAGCGCGGCCGCGTCACCGTTTCTCCCCGGCTCGCAATGTCGGCCTCTTTCCGCCTGACCTCGGGCTGAGGGCGCCCCGCCCTGCCCGCCTGAGCTCAGCCTTCCAGATCGCCCAGGCGAAGGTCGTCGGCGGTCGGATCCTCCAAGCCCTCGTAATAGGGTTTGAACGCAGGCAGCGGAATGGTTTCCCGCGGTTCCTCGATGGTTTCAGTGGGAAGCTCCACCTCCTCCAGCCCGCCGTCCTCGACGGTCAGTCGCGCCAGGTCCCCATAGGTTTCGAGCAGAACGCTGTCGATTTCGGCAAGAAGAGTTCGGATGTTGTCGGGGTCGCCCGTAAGGTCCCTGAGAGGTGTCCGTGACTTGGAACGCACGTCGAGCCGCGCCCCGACGGGATCCGGACGAATCCGCAGAACGACATCATGTTTCAGGCCGAGAATCTGCGTCGATTCTTCAGCATGCAGTCCCGTTGGCGCATCCAGAAGATCCGGCGGCAGCTCCCCGACAACCCGCCAATGGAGACCGTCAAGCGCCTTTGCCGCCGCCGCATGCAGCTGCGCGGGCGCGATCCTGTACCGGCGCGGGACGATATCCGGATACCGCCGCTCGCCGAAGCTGAGCTCCGCCTGGCCGGTATCCGCGATATCCATGACGATCGGCAGAATTTCTCCTTCCAGCCTGTCATCGAGCCAGGCCAGAAATGGCTGGTCCGCGTTCGTCGTCGGAACCGTCAGTTTCGGCGGGTCGGACCGGTCGGTGGAAATATCCCCGGTTCCGGCATGGGTCATCAGCATCGCCAGGACCAGGACCGTTGGCGCCAGCGCCAGCACGGCCAGGACGATGCCGTTGAGCGCGGCAGCAAGACCCGACCCGCCATAGGTCCAGATCCGCTGCAACGCGCTGACGGCGAGCGTCAGGGAAACGATCGCAATAAGTCCCGCCGCCAGGAGCGACAGGACAAAGACATCTCCGCCGATGACATCCAGCCGTTTGGCCGCGAAAGCAACGACGGCCAGCGACAGGGCGACCGCGCCCGAGATCCGGCTGGCGGGCGCCGAAGACGTTTTGTGGACGGCGTAACGCTTCATCTTGTTCCAACTGATGCCATCTGTCCTGCCCGGAGCCTCAGGCGGCGGCAAAGGGCTGTGCCTATTGTGTCTTCAATTAAAGCAAAAAAGTCAAAAATGAACTTCACTTCCACAGCACACTCAAATTACCTTCTGTGCAACAAAGCAGAATAGGCGCGGGCCAAGGCAATGTTTCCGGTCTTCGGGCCGCAAGTGCCTGCGGGTATCGGAATGCAACGACCAGGAACCGGAGTTTCGGCTCTCATCAAACCGGGTGCCGTCAATATCTGCGGCTGTTATCTACTGGCCATGTCGGCGTTCCTGTCGCCCCTCGCCCTTTTGTTCGCGGTGCTTTACGCCGAGCCGGAACACAAGGATTACCAGGCGCACTACTTCTACATCCGGACGACGATCGCCCTCATGGTGATCGGCTTCTGCCTCGGCAGCCTGATGATCCTCCTCGGGGTCTCGCAGTCCTCAGCGCTCATTCTCGCCGGTCTCGTGCAGCTGTCCCTGACCGCCGTCCTCACGCTCGCCCGCTGTCTCAGCGGTCTGGCCCGGGCGCTGCGCGGTGACCCTCCGCGAAATTACCGTAGTTATTTCGTGTGAACTTCTTCTGATCTCCGCTTTACATTTCCAAAGGACCGACAAGTAAATAAATCCTTACCTAAATCGTTCAAATTCTTGTCGATATCGTTACATCCTGTCATGGTTTTTGACTAGCTCAATCCAAGTAATGGGCGCATGCTCAAGTATCCGGACAAGGCTCGGACAGTTTCATGTGCTGACTGCCATTCGTTTGCCTTATTTGGATACGACATGCACTCGTGCCCGCGACATAACGCAAGGAAACCAGACTGCGGGCACTGGAAAAACGGACGTGAGAAAATGTCTAAGCAAACTGCTCGCCCGACCGCAACGACAGCGATCGATGCGAAACTGGTCAACCACTACAAGCCGGTCGGCATCGCAGCGCTGGCAGCGGCTGCCATGTGCAAGAGTGCGAGCTCTAACGTCGTGACCAAAAAGGGCAAGTAGAAAGCCCTCGGAGCGACCCCGATCCCGCGGCTTCGCTCGATCGGGTAACGCTCAGGTTACTCGTACACCAGGCCCTGGCCGTAGACGCAGGGCCGCGTGAGCCGGGCAGTACACCTCGTCTGATTTCGGACGGAACGGTTGCCGACCCTTGGTCTCTTGGGCAAACTGCCGAGGACCGGACGCTCGATGTCCTCCCGGAGAATCGCCCAATATGATCACTGCCTATTGCCCTTCGATCAAAGGCCTGGAGCGGATCGAACTAGCTCCGGGCACGCCCCTCCCCACCACTTCGGTCTGGATCGATCTCTTCTCGCCAACGCCAGAAGAACAGCAGGTGGCGGAACGGTTGATGGGCGCACAAATCCCCAACAGAGAAGAGATTGCATCGATCGAGACATCTGAAAGGCTCTATGCGGAGCCCGGCGCGGTCGTCATGACCGCCCAGCTGCCGATTGCCGCCAGAACGATCGACCCGACCCTCTCTTCCGTGACCTTCATCCTGAATTCCAAGCGGCTTGTTACGCTGCGCTACGGCGAACCGAAGTCCATTCAGATCCTGAGCCGCAAGGTACAGTCCGACTCCAGCATCGCGCATCGCGGACCCGCCGTTTTTTTTGCTCTCCTGGACATTATCGTCGACCGGTGTGCCGACGAGATGGAGAACGCTTCCGCCCACTACGATGCGCTCTCGCTGGAGGTTTTCGGCGAAGGCCTCAACACGCGCAAGACCGCCAGCTACCAGATTGCGATCAAGCGCCTGGGACAGATCGGCCTTCACGTGTCGAAAATGCACGACGTCTGCACCAGCCTGCTGCGGCTTATGCTTTTTCTCAGCACGCATGCCAAGCGCCTGGCCTTGAGCGAGGAACAGGACGCCGACTGCAAGATGTACAGCCGTGACATTCATTCCATCAAGGAACACGGCGACGCCCTGGACAACAAGCTCGCCTTCCTTCTGGACGCCACCGTCGGCCTCGTCACGCTTGAACAGAACCAGATCTCGAAGATCTTCACGGTGCTGGGCCTGGTCTTCCTGCCGCCGACCCTGATCGCCTCGATCTACGGCATGAACTTTTCGAACATGCCGGAACTCAAGTGGGAACAGGGCTTCGCCTTTTCACTCGGCCTGATGTTCGTGTCCGTGGTGGCGACTTTCCTGTTCTTCCGATGGAAAAAGCTTCTGTAGCGGTCGCAGAGCGGACCTGAAGGCAGGGCTTCAGGGATAAAGCCGTTCCTTCGACCAGGGCTGGTCGGCCGCATCCCGAGTGAACAGGATCCGGTCGTGCAGGCGGAATGGCCTGTCGTGCCAGAACTCGATGGACGTCGGCACCAGGCGCATGCCCGACCAGTGGTTCGGCCTCGGAATGTCGCCGATGCCGAATTTGGCGGTGTATCTGGCGACTTCCTTTTCAAGGGCGAAGCGGCTTTCCAGGGGGCGGGACTGCTTGGATGCCCAGGCGCCGATCCGGCTGCCGCGCGGACGGGAGCTGTAGTATTCGTCCGCCTCTTCGGCTGAAACCTCGCTGACGAGACCGCGCACACGCACCTGCCTTCGCAGGGACTTCCAGTGAAAGCACATGGCGGCCTTGCCGGCGGACAGCAGCTCGCGGCCCTTCGTGCTCTCGAAATTCGTGTAGAAAACGAAACCGCGTTCGTCGACGTCCTTCAGAAGGACCATCCTGACATTGGGCATCCCCGTCTCGTCGACGGTTGCAAGCGCAAGAGCGTTGGGATCGTTCGGTTCCGATGCCCTGGCGTCCTCAAGCCATTCACAGAAAAGATCAAATGGCTTCTTGACCTCCGTAAAGTCACCTTTTGTTAACTCTTCGGTAGGATGTTTAAGATCTGTCATGGAAAACCTGTCGAAGAACTCGATGGCCTGGAACGCGGCAAGGACCTGCCAGACCGTTGGAGAACAGTCCAATAGATGTATCGTATGCGTTCATATACTGCCGGTGACACCAAGTTCCAACACTTTGTGACCATCCTTCTGGCTCTCGCTCCGGTTCTGGCCGGCTGCAGCCAGATCGAAGTTCCGGTGGGCAGCAACAATGTCGATACACCGACCCTCCTGACCGGCTCGATCCCGTCTTCGATGGATATCGCCTATTCGGACATCAGCGAGGAGGACCGCGGCGTCATTGCCCGGAACCTCGACGGTATCGGCTCCGATCTCGGCAACAACACGGTTGCCGCGACGCTCACCCTTCCCTGGCTGAACGACGTCAGCGGAAACTCCGGGACCCTGTCGAACATCGATGCCGACTCCCTCGAAGACACGGGCTGCGTTTCCTTTCGAACGACGGCCAACACGATCGCAGGCATAAAATTGTACTCCGGAACCGCCTGCCGCGACGTGACGCAGAAATTCGCCGTCACCGGCCTGGCTGTCTCCGACGCTTGATTGCCGGGAAAGAGCCGTTACAAACGGTAGATCCTGCATTGGCGACGAAAGACTGGAATTTTCCCGGAATCATCCCGATATTGAACATAAGTCCGGTTGTGCCGGCCTCCATGAAATCCGCAGCCTCCGGAGCAGGATATGCGTCCGGAGTGTTCGCGCGAGAGGCTCGGCCGACCGGAAAATCTTGGAAACCTGGTGATACGAATGCGTGATCCCTACAGCGTTCTCGGCGTGGCAAAGGATGCCAGCGAGGGCGAAATCAAAAAGGCCTTCAGAAAACTGGCCAAGAAATACCATCCGGATCAGAACAAGGACGATCCGGGAGCGCAACAGCGCTTCTCAGAAGTGAACCAGGCCTACGAGATCGTCGGCGACAAGGATAAGCGTGGCAAGTTCGACCGTGGCGAGATCGACGCGGAAGGCAAGCAGCGCTTCCAGTCCCACGGTTTCGGCGGCTTTTCCGGCTTCGACGACATGGGCGCACAGGGCGGAACGCGCGGATTCCGCTCGACCGGCGGCGGTAGCGGGGGCTTCGACGACATCCTGAACGACATTTTCGGCAGCTTCGGCGGCGGCCGGGCACGGACTGCTGGTGCTAGTGCCGGCCCAGGAGCCGGGTTTGCCGGAGGCGCGCGGTCAAGGCCGATGCCGAGAACCAAGGGCGCGAATGCGGACATCGTCGCCCGGATCTCGCTGGAGGATATCGTCAATTCCGGAAAGGCCCAGGTCACGCTGCCGAGCGGCAAGACCGTCAACGTCACCCTGCCGAAGGGGGTCGAGGAAGGCGAAAAAATCCGGCTGAAAGGCCAGGGTCACCCGAGCGCGGACGGCGGCCCGGCGGGCGACGCCATGGTCGAGGTCCGCTTCCGGCCGCACAAGCTGTTCGAAATCAAGGGTTCGGACCTTCACCTCGACCTGCCCCTGACGCTTTATGAGGCCGTGCTCGGTGCAAAAGTGCGGACGCCAACCCTTTCCGGTGCGGTCAACCTGACGGTTCCGCCCAATTCCTCCAGCGGCAAGACCATGCGGCTCAAGGGGAAGGGCCTGCCGACCAAGACCGGCGGCCATGGCGACCTGCTCGTCAAGCTCCAGATCGTGCTGCCGCCGAATGCCGACGGCGAACTGGAAACGCTGATGAAGGCCTGGAAGGAAGTCACGCCTTACAGGGCACGCGGGCCCGAATTCGACTAAAAGACCTTGAGGCCGGGCCATGCGGCTACCACATGGCCCGGCCCAATGACGAACTCGCCCTGTCTGCAAAGGATGGCGGCGCTCCCTTCCGGTGGCAGCGCCCCGGACATGAATGGCCGGACAGCGTCAGCCCTGGAGTTCTTCCAGTAGTTCGGCCAGCAGTCCGGCCAGAACCTCCATTCCCTTGCCCCAACCCATATCGAGACCGCTGACGGCTCCCGCGAAACAATCGATTTCGGCCTGGCTCGCTTCGTACGGCGTCCACACGAGACGCACATCGGTCTGATCTCCGTTCTGTTCGAAGGCAACAGTCGTCATCAGGACGCGTGGCCAGTCCGGCATCATCGGATTGGAGATGACGTTCCAGTTTCCGTCGGAAACCGAGTGAAACCAGACCAGTTTTTCCGGCCTGATTACCTCCTGGTATTCAACTCGCTGAAAATGGGAATTCCCACCGTACTTCATCTCGCTGAGCCACAAGCCACCCGGCTGAACGTCCAGCTTATGGATGACGGTTTCAACGCCGGGTCCGTACCATCGTGACAAAAGGTCGGGTTCCGTCCAGCTTCGCCAGACAAGGTCCCGAGGTGCATTGAAACGTCTTTCCAAAATGAACTCAGGCAATTTCACGATATCACTCCCCATCTTCGGTATTTTTCAGTTTTTCCAGCAGAGCATCGAGCTGATCGAAGCTCGACGACCAGAACGTTCTGAATTCCTCCAGCCAGACGACGGCCTCCTGCATCGGCGCGGCATTCAGCATTGCCGGCCGCCGCTGCCTGTCCGCTCCGCGCGTAATCAGGCCGGCTCTTTCAAGAACCTTTAGATGTTTGGAGACAGCCGGCTGGCTCATCTTGAACGGCGCCGCGATCTCGTTGACCGAAGCCTCGCCCGCCGCCAGACGCGTGAGAATTGCCCGCCGTGTCGGGTCGGCCAATGCCGCGAAGATGGCATCAAGCCCGACGCGTGATTTTTCATAACCATTTAGTTCCATAACCAATCAGTTACATAAATTCCCGACAAAATCAACCAGACAATCTTGCCATCTAAATAACAAGTTATATATCTTGTTATGAACCTGGAGAAACACATGGTCGAAGACGTCGTTCGCTCGCTCGGTTACGCCACGCTCGGCAGCCGGTTGAAACGCATAGGGGAAAAACTGCAGGCACAGACCCAGGAACTGACCCTGGAATTGGCGGATACCGACCTGCCGACACCGCACAACCCCGTTCTGGCAGCGCTCGACCTGAACGGCCCCTTGAGCATCGGCGATCTTGCGAGGGCACTCGGGCAAAGTCAGCCGGGAGTGACGCGCATGGTCAACAGAATGAAGTCTGATGGTCTTGTGGAGGCATTGCAGGACGACAAGGACCGGCGAGTCAGCACCATCGCGCTGACCTCAGAGGGCCGCGCCCTGGTCGACCGCCTGCAGAAGACGCTTTGGCCGGCCGTCAGCCTTGCGGTGGAAAACACCTGCTCGGGCCTGGAAGGCTCCTTCCTGGACCAGCTTTCCCTCCTGGAGGCAGCGCTTTCGGAAAAAACCTTGAAAGACAGAGTGCCGGGCACTTCGCATCGGGACTGGCACGAACTCATCGGCAGAAGGGAAGAGGCAAAATGATCAAGCGGATCTGGCATGGCTGGACAACGCCTGAAAACGCGGACGCCTACTACAGCATCCTGACGGGAGAGGTGATCCCCGGCATCGAGGCAAAGTCCATCCCCGGGTACCTCGGCATCGAGGTTCTCCGGCGCGATGCCGGAACGGAAGTGGAATTCGTCACCGTCATGAGCTTCCAGTCCCTCGATAACGTCATTGCTTTTCAGGGACCGGACTATGAACGCTGTTACGTTCCGGACGTTGCGCAAAAAGTGCTGAAGCGCTGGGATCTCACGTCGCAGCACTACGACGTCAAGACGACGCGGACCTACGGGTAAAACGGTCATGTCACAGCTCCTGAACCGGACCGTCTGGTCCGCACTCACCACACGGCAAAGCGGCTTTTCGCAAAACGGGCCGCTCGCCCGGCGTTTCGATCCGGCCGTCTCCCCCTTTGCCGCTTCCAGGGACAATTCGCCGGAAGCTCTTGAGGCTCTTGGAGACCTGATCGGTGCGGACGGGGACAAGGTCTATCTGCTGCAGCGGGACGACATCGCCCTGCCCGATGGCCTTGAGGCGGAGATGACCGCCCTCGGCGTCCTGATGACGGAACGCAGCGCCACTCCGGTCGCAGCAGGCAATGCCGGGATTGTTCGGCTCGGTCCGGAGGACATCGGGGAGATGGTCGCCCTGGCCGAGTTGACAAAGCCCGGACCGTTCACCTCAAGGACGCCGGAGCTCGGCCCCTTCTGGGGCATCCGGCGCGACGGCCGGCTGGCCGCCATGGCCGGAACCCGGCTGAATCTGGACAGATACACGGAGATCAGCGGTATCTGCACCGATCCCGATTTCCGGGGCCAGGGACTTGCGAAGGCGCTGACGATCCATGTTGCCACAAGCATCCGCGCGCGCGGCGACACGCCGTTTCTCCATGCCTTCGCGGACAATCATGGTGCGATCGCGCTCTATCGCAAGCTCGGCTTTGAAATCCTCGGTGAGGTGAATGTGGCCGCCGTCCGCCGGCGCCCGGCGTGATGAGCGGTTGAAGACCTCAGGCGAAGGCTAGAGAAAGCGGCCGCACCAGACGGTCCCTCTGGAACCGGCGCTCCAGTCGACGAAAACGCGAGCGAAGCCGCGTGCCGTCCAGAATTTGAGACCGGATGAGTTAGCGGCGCCGACGCCTGCATGAACCGCTTTGACCCCCGCCCTTCTTGCCGTCTCAATCCAACTTTCCAGGAGCATAGTCCCGGCGCCCCGGCCCTGGGCTCTCGGCAGAAGGTTCAGGTGGATATGGGCCGGATAAGCCTCGACGATCTGCTGCGGTACCGCCGGGGGATGAAAGATCGAGTAGACCCGGTGATCGTCCGCCGTCCATTGCGAGCGGTCGCCCGCCGGTTCGCGGTATTTTCCGCGCAGGCCCGGCCACCACTCTGCCTCCAGCCGGCGCTCGTATTCCCGAGTGTCCGCCGCACCGACCGCATAGCCGCAGATCCCCTCGCCGTCTTCTGCGACCAGGGAGATAAAACCGTCAAGCGCGAGATAGGGCCCGGCATAGATGTGGCCGATCAGCTCCGGATCTCGGTAAAGCGGCGAGGCATCGCTGCCGCTGTCGCCCGTCTGAAGACAGATGCGGTAGGCCGCGTCCAGATCGCCCAGCTGCGCCGGCCGAATGTCGATGCCGCCCGTCAAAGATCCTTCAGCCCGTACCACCAGTACGCACCCTGAAGGTAAAGCTTGCGCAGGGCGGGGATCGGGAATTTCCGGAACGGCCGCTGCAATGCTGCCGGCATGTCTTCCCGGCGCACCTTGCCCTTGATCATTCCGGCGATCTTTTCGCCGGAAATGGACGCCATCGCGATCCCGCTGCCATGCCAGCCCATGGCCGCATAAACCCCCTCCATGCCCGGCACTTCGCCGACAAAGGGGGTCAGGTTCCGGGCAAGGCAGACATGGCCGTACCAGTTGTAATCCTCCTCCACCTTGGCCCAGGCCGGGAACATGCCCTCGAAGTCGGCCCGCGCCCGCTTGCGCATGGCGGCGAGCGCCGGTGCGTTTTCGAAAAGACCGCCGCGCGTGCCGAACAGGAACCGCCGGTCGGGCATCAGGCGGAAATAATGAAGCAGTATCCTTGTGTCGGAGGCCATGGTGTCGGCGGTCCAGCCCTGCTCCGCAAGCTCGTCATCACTCAGGGGGCGGGTCACCAGGATGGACGACATGACCGGCATCGTGCGGCCGTGAAGCCACTTCGGCACGTTCTCGTTGGCATAACCGTTTCCGGCCAGAACGACCTTTCTCGACCGGACGAAGCCGTGCTGCGTTTCAAGCCGCCAGCGATCTCCGTCCGCATTGAGCGTGGTGACCGGCGATTTTCCGAAAATCTTGCCGCCCGCCAGACGAACCTGCTCGGCAAGCGCCTGCACATAGACCATCGGGTTCAGGGCGAAACCGTAGGGCACGCGCATGCCGCCGTGGAACCCCGGACCGCCGAAACCTTCCGCGTCCAGTTCGTCCTTTGCCAGCAGACTGACCTTGATGCCGAACTTTTCCTTCAGAAAGTCGCCTTCCGCGCGCAGCGCCGCGAAATCCTTCGGGCGATGCGCCAGTGCGATCTCCCCCTTGGAATGGCGGTTCGCATCGACGCCCCAGCTGTCCAGGCGCTGCGCAACCAGATTCACGCCCGCGACCTGATAGGCCACGAATTTACGCGCTTCATCCAGACCGAATTTCCGGATCATCTGGTGATGGTCGAGCTTGGTCCCGCCAAGGCAGCAGAAGCCGCCGTTGCGCCCGGACGCCCCATAGCCGACATGTTCGGCTTCCAGGACGCAGACGGAAATACCCGCCTGGGCCAGTTTGAGCGCGGCACTGAGGCCCGCGATGCCGCCGCCGATTATGGCGACATCGAACAGGGCGTTGCCGATAAGCTGGCGGTCGAGCTTCGGATTGGGAACGCTCGCTTCCCAGTAACTGTCAATCGTCCTGCGGGTTTCGGTGTTTGTTTGCAGCATTTTGTTAGATACCGAGCCTGTCGCGTAGTGAGAACCAAGTCATTGCCAGCACGAGCAGCGGAAACCGGAGACGGTCGCCGCCCGGAAAGGCGGGTATCTTGAGCCGCTCGAACGCATCGAACCTTCCGGCAGTGCCGGTAACAGCTTCGGCGAGGATCTGCCCGCCGAGCGTTGCCATGGCGACGCCATGGCCGGAATAGCCGGAAGCCGTCAGCATGTTGGGGGCAAGTCTTGCGAAATAGGGCATGCGCTTGGGCGTGATCGCAAGCGTGCCGCCCCAGCCGTAGTCGATCTGAACGTCCTCCAGCTGCGGGAAGATCTCCAGCATCGGCTCGCGCACGAAGGACTTGATGTCATCCGGGAACCGGTAGCCGTAGGTCTCGCCGCCCCCGAACAGAAGGCGTCGGTCCGCCGACAGCCGGAAATAGTTGATCACGAACTTGCTGTCGGCGACGGCCACGTTGTCGCGGATGATCGCCTTCGCCTCGTCCTCGGAAAAGGGCTCCGTCGCGACGATGAAGTTGTTGATCGGCATGACATGGGCCGCCGTCTCCCGGTCAAGCCGTCCGAGATAGCCGTTACAGGCCAGGACAAGATGATCCGCCCGGACTTCGCCCATTGCGGTTTTCACCGTGATCCTCGGCTGCCCCTTGCCCTCGATGCCGGTGACGAGCGTCTCCTCGAAAATGCGGGCGCCGGCGCCTTCCGCGGCCTGTCCGAGGCCGAGCGCGAAATTGAGCGGATGAAGGTGTCCCGCCCCCATATCCAGCGAGCCACCGTGATAGCGCGGACTGCCGACCAGTTCGCCGATCTCGTCGCCGTTGACGAACCGGATGTCTTCATAACCGTAGACCAGCCGCAGATGCTCGACATAGTCGCGGCTGTCTTCGACGTGGCCCTTGCGATGATCTGCATGGAGAACGCCGGGTGTGTAGTCGCAGGAAATTTCGTGCTGCGCGATCAGGTCTCTCACCAGCGTCTTGGACGCCTCCGCAAGGTCCCACAGCAACTTCGCGTGCGCCAGGCCATGGCGCTCCTCGAGCACCTTCTGCTCCACCCGCTGGCCGGAGCCGACCTGCCCGCCGTTGCGTCCCGAAGCGCCCCAGCCGATGCGGTTCGCTTCCAGAAGCAACACGTCCACGCCGCGCTCGGCCAGGTGAAGCGCCGCCGAGAGGCCCGTGTAGCCGCCGCCGATGATGCACACGCTGCAGCTGAGGGTCTCTTCGAGTGCCGGATGCGCCGTCTGACGGTTCGCCGTCGCCGCATAGAACGACGGCGCATGCTGACCGGGCGTGTCGTTCGCCGTCAGGAGATCGAGTGCTGAAAGCATGTGCGGGCGCCACCTCCCTTATTGATTGTTGTTCGCGGCTCCGGATTGGTCGCCACCTTGTCTTTTTCGGCAGACGGTTTCAAGGTAAAACCATATTGGAAAGCCGTGTTTTGCTTGATTTTGCAAACGTTTGAGGTTTCCTCAACGGAACCAGGTCGTGTTTTCGGCCTGCCCAGATGATCCAAAAGGAAGGCAAAACTGTGTTTGGACCCGTAGAACATCCCTGGTTCGACCCGCTGTGGCGACGGATCGTGCTCGTTGCCTTCTGTGCCGGCTGGACCGGCGTCGAGTACACTTTCGGCAACACCACCTGGGTCTACATAATGGCGGCGATCACCGCCTATGCCGGCTGGGCCTATCTTGCCGCCTACAAGGGACCGGACGATCCGGACCGCAAGACCAGGCCGCGGATGGAACAGGATGAAGACTAGGGTCCGCATCCGGTTTCAGCGCCTTTTGCCTCCGCCTCTCTTTCAATTGAACGGTTGGCGCCCCCTTGCCCTGATGCTTCTCCTCGTCCTCGCGACGGTCCTCGCCGGGCCGGGCCGGGACACACGGGCGCAGGATATTGGCGCGGGCGCGCCGGGTGGCACGATTCAGGATATCCTGAACCGGCGTTGCGTGGTCTGCCACGGCTGTTACGACGCGCCCTGCCAGTTGAAGCTGTCCTCGTCCGAAGGCTGGATGAGGGGCTCCAGCAAAACCGCGGTCTATGCCGCTTCAAGGCTGGACGATGCACCGATGACGCGTCTCGGCATCGATGCGAAGACAGTGCCGGAATGGCGCCGGAAGGGTTTCTTTTCCGTAACTGAAGAAGACACTTCTCCTTCCGTTCTGGAACAGCTGATCAGCGCCGGACGCAATAACGGATTTCAGCTCGGCGCGGCTCTGCCGGACACGGTCGACATCGGGATTCTCAGAAAGAACGTCTGCCCGGCACGGCAGGAAGTGGCCGCCTATCTTTCGGAACATCCCCAGGGTGGCATGCCCTTCGGCATGGCGCCCCTGCCGGACGATGAATACCGGCAATTGCTGGCCTGGGCCAAGGAGGGAGCTCCCGCGCCCGGCGTCAAGCAGGATCTGCCCCCGCAAGCCACCGCGCAAATCCGGGATCTGGAACAGTTCCTCAACGAGCCGGATCTCAGGTCCCGCCTCGTATCGCGCTACCTCTACGAACATCTGTTCCTCGCCCATCTGCATCTGGAGGGCGACGCCCCCCACCGTTTCTTCCGCCTGATCCGCTCGCGGACGGGACCGGGCGCAAAGGCGGACGAGATTCCCTCGCGCCGGCCCTTCGACGATCCCGGCGGGCCGTTCTCTTATCGGGTGGTCCCGATCGGTGGCACCATCCTGCACAAGGAACACATGGTCTACGAGATCGGCCCGGAGCGGCTGCAGCGCTACCGTGACCTCTTCCTCGCATCCGACTGGAGTCTCAAGGCCCTGCCCGCCTATTCGATCGACGCGGGCGGCAATCCGCTGTCCACATTCCGCGCGATACCGGCCCGAAGCCGCTACCAGTTCCTGCTCGACGACGCGCTCTACTTCGTCCGCTCCTTCATTCGCGGCCCGGTCTGTTACGGACAGGTCGCGGTCAATGTCATAGAGGACCGGTTCTGGGTGTCGTTCCTGAACCCGGACGCCGATCTGTCCGTCACCGATCCAAGCTTTCTCGAGCATGCGATCCCGATCCTGGAACTGCCCGTCGCCCAGACCGGCAGCAAGCTGACCGAGCGGCTGAAGAGCTTCCTGCTTCTCGGTCCGGTCAAATATCAGGACTTCCGCCAAAGACGGTATGCCGTCCGGACCGCCCGCACCGGCGGCCCGACCTACGCAGACATCTGGAACGGGGGCGAGCACGGCGGCACTTCCGCCCGGCTGACAGTCTTCCGGAACTTCTCCTCCGCTTCCGTCGTCAGCGGCTTTGTCGGGTCCGTGCCGGAAACCGCCTGGGTGATCGACTTCCCGCTGTTCGAACGGATCTACTACAATCTCGTCGCCGGGTTCGATGTCTTCGGCAACGTCGAGCATCAGCTCACGACGCGGATCTACATGGACAGCCTGCGCCGGGAAGGCGAACGCATCTTCCTGTCCTTCCTGCCCCCGAAGAATCGAGAGCCGCTGCATGGAAGCTGGTACCGGGGCACCTTCGTCAATCTGCTCGACCTTTGGAAGGAAAGCGGACTGGACACGGTTTCGCCCACCGGCATTTCCTACCGGACCGGCCAGCCGAAAGCCGAGTTTCTCACCTCCCTGCTCGGGCAGGGCCTGCACGCGTGGCCTCTCGCCGATCCGATCAACCGCTGTGAAGGTGACGACTGCGCGGCGCCGGGCTCCCCGGCCGATAGGCTGCGCCCGCTGACGGAAGGTCCCGCGCCTTTCGCGAAGTATCTTCCCAATATCGCGGTTCTGCTCGTCGAGAAGGAAGGCCTGGACGAGATCTTTACGCTGGTCCACGACGAGGCCCACAGCAACGTGGCCTTCATCTTCAACGAGGATCTGCGGCGAGAGCCGGAAAAGGACAGCCTGACAATCGTGCCGGGCCAGTTCAGCAGCTACCCGAACTTCATCTTCAGGGTTCCGGCGGACAACCTCGACGCTTTCGTGGAAGCGGTTCGCGACATCCGCGGCCAGCGTGACTATCTGAACGTGATCGAGCGTTTTGGCATCCGACGGACCGACAGGGATTTCTGGTCCCTGTTCGATCGAATTCAGGCTGCTCTCGACGGTCAGGACGCGGTTCAGGCCGGGCTGCTGGATCTTCACCGTTACGACGACCCGAAACCCTCCGCGGCCATCGAAAGGCTGTTCGAATTCACGTTTTCCCCGGACTGAGGCGGCGCTCCGTCGGTCCGGCTCCGCCCAGTTCCCGCATCAGCCAGTCGCAGAAGACCTGCGCCTCCGCGCTCAAGGCGGAACGCGGTCCCGACGTCACGAGATAGTAGCTGTGCCGGCTTTCGAGCTGCCTCGGCGACGAACGGACCAGGCGGTCGCTCCGCAGGTATGGCTGCGCCAGGGTTTCCAGGACGAGCGCGTGGCCGTGCCCGAGCGCGGCGAGTTCCAGCGCCGACAGGGTCTGGTCCACCTGAAGCCCGTTGCGTTTCGGCACCGCGTGACCGAAGACCCGGAAGAAGCTCTCCCAGGTATCGATCACCCCCATGATGTCGAGGCGCGGCGCCCCGCTGAGGGCGGCGACATCGTTCCTGTGTGGATCAAGCGCCAACTCCGGATGGCAGACCGGGATGATCGGATCGTTGAGCAGGAACGCCACCGTACCATCCGTCCAGTTGCCGTCGCCGAAGCGTATGTCGATATCGAACAGGTCCGGGCTAAGGGTTTCCGCCCAGGAGGCGGAAATCATCTGCAGGTCAATCCCCGGATGCGCGTCCTGGAATGCTTTGATCCGCGGGATCATCCACAGATGCCCGAAACTGGCGAGACACCGGAACCTGACCGGCTGCCGGTTGCGCTCGCCGAAGACGGAAACGGTGGCAATGGAGAGATCCGAGAACGCCTTCTCGACCGTTGGAACATAGGTCTGCCCGAGGCGGGTGAGCACCAGTTCCCGGTGCGCCCGCTCGAACAGCGGATACCCGAGAAGCTGCTCCAGCTGGCGCACCTGGTAACTGACGGCAGCCGGCGTGATCAGCAGCTCTTCCGCCGCCCGCGTGAAATTGCCAAGGCGCGCCGCCGCTTCAAAGGCACGAAGCCACGCCAAGGGCGGCAAGTGATAGGCCATCGGTGTCTCGTTTCCGGCATGAATGACGGTTGCTCGTCTGTACCCGCAGCCGGATCATACGTTTGCGAACAGTAGTCTGCTTCAAATTTTTTCGAGGTTATACCAAATGTTTTTTCGTTTCAGGAATTTCACCTCTTCCCGGAAACTCGCCGGAAAGAAGTTCTCGTCAGGCGGTGCTGGACATGCAAACAGCCGATTACATCATCGTGGGAGCGGGTTCCGCCGGATGCATTCTGGCCGAGCGCCTGAGTGCCGACCCGCAGACCCGCGTGCTTCTGCTGGAGGCCGGAGGCCCGGATGCCTCGCCCTGGGTGTCGCTTCCGCTCGGCTACGGCAAGTTGAACGCCGATCCGAAGCGGACCTGGCGTTTCATGGCGGAACCGGATGCAGGGCTTAACGGGCGCAGCATCTACTGGCCGCGCGGGCGCCTGCTGGGTGGGTCGGGGTCCATCAACGCCATGATCTATTGCCGCGGCCTGCCCGGCGATTTCGACGACTGGGAAGCCTCCGGTGCAACAGGCTGGAACTGGGCCACCGTCAAGGCGGCCTATGAGCGGCTAGAAACAAAGGTGGACCCATCCGGCAGGAAAGAGGGCCAGGGCCCGATCCATGTCCAGAACGTCAACGACCAGGTCCACCGGGTCAACCGGCATTTCTTTGCGGCGGTCGACGAACTGGGCCTGCCCCGGTCGGACGATTTCAACGGCGACACGCCCGAGGGATGCGGCATCTACCGGATCAACACGAAAGGCGGCAGGCGCTGCTCTTCCGCGCGCGCCTTCCTGCACCCGGCCCTCGCCCGGCAGAACCTCCTTCTGCGCATGCACGCCCAGGTGAAGCGCCTGCTTTTCGAGGGCACGACCGCGACGGGGGTCGAACTCGTGACGGGCGAGCGCTTCCAGGTCCGCCGCGAGGTGATCCTGTCGGCGGGCGCAGTTGGTTCCCCCCAGCTTCTCCAGGTGTCCGGCATCGGCCCCGGCAGGCTCTTGAACGGGCTTGGCATTCCGGTGATCGTCGACAACGGCAATGTCGGCGGCAATCTTCAGGACCATCTGGCGGCCAATTTCACCTTCCGTGCGACGGAACCAACACTCAACGCCGTTCTGAGGCCGCTGACCGGACAGGTTCTCGCGGCTCTGCAATATGCCTTTACCCGCAAGGGGCCCCTCGCCCTGTCGGTGAACCAGTGCGGCGGGTTTATCAGGTCGCGTCCGGACATGGATCGACCCGACCAGCAGCTCTACTTCAATCCCATCAGCTACCGGCTGATGCCCGCCGGTAACGGCACCCGCCTTCGGGTCGATCCCTTCAACGGCTTCATCATCTGCGCCCAGCCCGCCCGGCCCACCAGCCGGGGCCGTATCGACATCGCCAGTCCCGACAGCAACGTTCCGCCGAGGATCATGCCGAACTCGCTTGCCACGGAAGAGGACAGAAGGGCGGTCATCGACGGCGGCAGGCTGTGCAGGAAGCTGATGGCCACCAGGGCCCTGAGCGGACTGGTTGAAAGCGCCGTCGAGCCTGACCTTTCAAAGCTTGACGACAACGGCATCCTGGCGGACTTCAGCGCCCGTGCCAGCACGGTGTTTCATCCGGTCTCCACCTGCCGCATGGGCGAGGACAGGCGGACGTCGGTCGTCGACAGCCGCCTCAAGGTCCACGGCGCCGAAGGTCTGCGGGTCGTGGACGCCTCCGCCTTTCCCAATATCACCTCGGGCAACACCAATGCTCCCACCATGATGCTGGCGCTGAAGGGCGCCGACCTCATACTCCAGGATCAGCAACGGACAGCGACATGACGCTTCAGGACCTCACGCAGGACTATCTGGCCACCGGCAGGATCGGCTCCCTGCCGGACGGGCATTTCATTGGCGGTAAATTCACACCTGCCTCGAACCGTAAGATGGAAAGCTTCGACCCCGGCCGGTCGGAAGCCTTCGCCGAGTTATCCCTGGGCGGGGACAAGGAGATGGACAGCGCCATTGCGGCGGCAGAGAAGGCTTCCCGGCACTGGCGCAAGGTCAAGCCTGCCGAACGCTGCCGCATCCTCTACGAAGTCGCCCAAGTCCTTCGGCAAAACGCGGACCGCCTCGCAGTGCTCGAAGTGATCGACAGCGGCAAGACTCTTGCCGAAGCCGCCGGTGACGTGCAGTCCTGCGCGCGCTTCTTCGAATATTACGCGGGCGCCGCGGACAAGCTCGACGGCCGCTCCGTCAATCTCGGTCCGGATTATACCGCCTTCACGTTGCGCGAACCGGTCGGTGTCACCGGTCATATCATTCCCTGGAACTACCCGACTTCCACCTTCGCGCGCGGCGTCGCCCCGGCACTGGCGGCAGGCTGTTCCGTCGTTGCCAAACCCGCCGAAACGACGCCCTTCACCGCGCTGGTCATCGCCGGGCTCCTGAGTGAAGCGGGTGTTCCGGACGGGCTGGTCAACGTGGTGACCGGGCTCGGCGCCGAGGCTGGCGCCGCTCTGGTCCGCGATCCGCGCGTCAGGCAGCTCACTTTCACCGGTTCCGTCGCCACTGGCATCAACGTTGCGCGGCTGGCGGCCTCGAACGTTACGCGCCTGACCCTGGAACTCGGCGGCAAGTCTCCCCTGATCGCCTTTGCCGACGCCGATCCGGAAAAGGTCGCCGACGGTGCCTATTGGGCGATTTTCTCAAACTCGGGCCAGATCTGTTCCGCCGGATCCCGCCTGATCGTGCAAAAATCCATCCGGGACGACGTGCTTGCCGTCCTGTGCGAGCGGGCCGCGAAGATCCGGACCGGGCACGGCTTGAGCGCGCCGGACATGGGTGCGATCAATTCCGCCCAGCACCTCGCCCGCATCAAGGCGCACGTTGATGCCGCGAAAGCGCGTGGCGCCCATATCCTGTGCGGCGGCGAGGTGACCACCGACTGGCAAACCGGAAGGGGCTGGTTCTTCCAACCGACCATCATCGCAGATCTGGCCGCGGACGATCCTGCCGTTCAGCAGGAGATTTTCGGACCGGTGCTGTCGGTGCAGACCTTCGAAACCGAGGACGAAGCCGTCGCCCTTGCCAACGGCACGGAGTTCGGTCTCATTGCCGGCATCTACACCAACGACATCGGCCGCGCGATGCGGGTGGCTTCCGCCATGGACTGCGGTCAGGTTTCGGTGAATGAGTATTGGGCGGGCGGATTGGAGCTTCCCTTCGGCGGCAACGGGAAATCCGGCTACGGCCGGGAAAAGGGCTGGGAAGGCCTCGACGCCTACACCAAGGTCAAGGCGATCACCATCAACAATGCTAGCCAGGCGACCACACCATGAAACTGGACCGGATCGAAACATTCGTCGTTGAAAACGCGCCGCCCCGCCACGGCGGCCGCTATTTCATTTTCGTCAAGCTGGTCACCGCCTGCGGCATTGTCGGCTACGGCGAAATCTACTGTGCCACATTCGGCCCGCACCTCGTGACCGAAATGGCCGAGGACGTGTTCCGGCGCCAGTTCGAGGGCGAAGATCCGCACCATATCGAAAGGCTCTGGCACAAGACCTATGGCGCCGGTTACACCCAGCGCGCGGACGTCACCGTCATGGGCGTTTTTTCGGGTCTGGAAATGGCCTGCTGGGACATCATCGGCAAGGCCGCCGACAAGCCCGTCTACCAGCTTCTGGGCGGCAAGGTGCACGAGCGGCTCCGCTCATACACCTACCTTTATCCGGCCGAGGGCGACGTCTATCCGGATCCCTATAGGCCGAATGTCTACAACGACCCGGGTCTTGCGGCGGACGCGGCGCAGAAAGCCGTTCAGCAAGGGTTCACCGCGGTCAAGTTCGATCCCGCCGGCGCCTACACGATCTATGACGGACACCAGCCGAGCCTGGAGGATCTGGACCGCTCCGAAGCCTTCTGCCGCGCCATCCGCGAAGCGGTCGGAACGAAGGCGGATCTCCTCTTCGGCACACACGGGCAATTCACCGTTTCCGGTGCCAAGCGCCTTGCCCGCCGGCTGGAGCCCTACGATCCGTTGTGGTTCGAAGAACCGGTTCCGCCGGAAAGTCCGGAGGACATGGCCGAGGTGGCGCGCGCGACCGCGATCCCCGTCGCCACCGGGGAACGGCTCTGCACCAGATCGGAATTCTTCCGCGTGTTGGAGACCCGCGCGGCGAGCATTCTGCAGATGAACCTCGGCCGGGTCGGCGGGCTGCTGGAGGCCAAGAAGATCGCGGCGATCGCCGAATGCCGCTCCGCCCAGATCGCCCCTCATCTTTATTGCGGACCGATCGTCGCCCTCGCCAATATCCAGCTCAGCACGTGCAGTCCGAATTTCCTCCTGCTGGAGTCCATCCGTACCTTCGACGGCTTCTATGCCGACCTCCTGAAGACACCGATCCGCTGGGAGGACGGCTACGTCATTCCCTCGAACGAACCGGGTCTCGGCCACGATCTTGATGAAGAGGTCGCGCGCGCCCACCCCTACACCGGGGACGAGCTGCATCTGAACTTTCAGGAAAGTCCCGCCTTGCCACTCTAGGCGAGCCGGACTCCGCGCCGTCAGGCGACGTCGGAGATGAGTTCCAGCTCCGGCACGGAGACCGCTCCAGGCTCTTCCGGATGGATCGCCGTCGAGGCCATCAGGACGCGCCTGATGTCCTTCACCGGCATAGGTTTGCCGAAAAGAAACCCCTGGACCTCGCTGCAGCCTTCATTGGCCAGGAAGCCCAGATGACCTTCCGTTTCCACGCCTTCGGCCAGAACGGGAATCTCGAGGCTTTCACCCAGGATGATGGTCGCCTTGACGATCGCCTCGGACTGCTTGTTGCCGCCGAGATCCTTCACGAACTCCCGGTCGATCTTGATCTTGTCGAAGGGAAAGGCTTGGAGCGTTGCCAGCGAGGAATAACCGGTTCCGAAGTCGTCCATCGCGATGCGCACGCCAAGACGCTTGAGCTGATGGATGATCTGAAGGGCGTGCGACGTGTCGGCGATGATGCCCGTTTCGGTGATCTCGAGCTCAAGCCGCGACGGCTCGAGGCCGCTGTCCTCCAGAGCGCTGGCGACGGTGCCCGGAAACTTGGTGTCGGCGAGCTGGACGGGCGCGACATTGACGGCGATCTTGACCGGATTCTCCCATGAGGCCGCTTCCTTGCAGGCGGTGCGGATGATCCAGGCCCCGATTTCCCGGATCTGCCCGGTTTCTTCCGCGATCGGAATGAACTCGGCCGGCGAGATGATGCCGCGTGTGGGATGGTTCCAGCGCAGAAGCACCTCCGTTCCGGTCACTTCACGCGTCACCACATTGTTCTGAAGCTGGTAGTAGAGTTCGAATTCGCCGTTTTTCAGGGCCTTGCGCAGGTCGAGCGCCAGCGCACTGCGCTCCCTTGTCTGTTCGTCCATGCCGGCGTCGTAGCAGAAGATAGTGCTGTTGCCGCTTTGCTTGGCCCGGTGCATGGCCCGTTCGGCAGCCTGCAGCAGCTTGGGCGCGGTTGCCGCGTGATCCGGATAGCAGGCGTAGCCCACGCTGCAGCAGGCGGTCACCTGCTCCTCCTGCCAGGTCATCGGCGCGGAAACGAGTTTCTGAACGCGCTTGCACAGATCGAGCACATCGCCGCGCTGGTAGATGGACCTGCTGACGACGACGAATTCGTCGCCGCTGACCCTGGCGACGTATTCTCCCTTTTTCAGTTGGGTCGTCAGGCAGTTCGCCACGTGGCGCAGCAAGGCGTCGCCCCCGAGGTGACCGAGGACTTCGTTGACTTCCTTGAAGCGGGTCAGATTGCAGTTGAGCACGACTACCCCCGCATTTTCCGACGCCGCCCGGGACAGCATGTTCTCGAGGTAAAGGTTGAGCCCCCTGCGGTTCGGCAGGCCCGTCAGCGGATCGTGATGGGCAAGATGATTGAGCCTGGTGTCGGTTTCCTCGGAATTCGCGGTATCGATCGAATAGGTGATCATCGCGAACAGCATCAGGACGCCCATTGTGAACACGACCGATATCCCGACGAGCTGGTCGGAGACCTGACCCGACGTGCTCGAATCCATCCGCAGCGGAATGAGCTCGACGCCTGTCATCGAGACGAAATGAAGACCTGCCACGGCGAGAATGAAACTGACGGCCGCGGCATCCTTGCAGCAGCGGGTCATTGGCCGCGAAATGCGGTTTGTCGCCACCGCGCCGAGCGCGCACGCAAGAAGCACGGAAACAACCGTATAGGTCGTGGAAAGCGAAACCAGACCGGAAACCTGCATCGCCTCGATACCGATGAAATGCATGGCCGCAATCGAGCCGCCGAAGACCAGCCCTCCCGCTTCGACGAGGAGCGACCGCTTGGACAGGCTGCTTATGAACAGGCCGGCAGTCGTCCCGCCCACGGCCACCAGCAGCGAAAGCACAGTCAGGCCAAGGTGATACCCAAGCAGGATGGGATTCTTGTAGGCCAGCATCGCGACGAAATGCGTGCTCCAGATCGTGCCGCCGGAGATCAGGCCGGACAGGAACAGCCAAAGGTATTTCAGGTTGCCCCGGGTATGCCGGACCCTTGCGAAGAGGCGCATGGTCACGAAGGCGCCCACGGTCAGGACTATTACCGCCAGGGCGAGAAAATACGGGTCATGCTCGAAGGCAATACACGAAAGGACGGACAGCATCATCTACTCCAGATGATTTCAGATTACCCTGCTCTCGTCCGAAAGTCGTAAAAACGGCCGAGCCGTCCGCATCTTGGATAACGCGAAGTAAACGGCTTTAAGGTTCTGTAATTACTAAGCTTTTAAATCGAGGATTTTGACCGGCAACAGGTTGAAATAAAAACGGATTTCAACCCGTTTACCACTACCGCAGCGTAAACATTTTCCCGCGGAGTCGCGCAAAAGCAGTCGTCCCGGTCAATGAAAAAACCCCGCAGTCAAACTGCGGGGCCTCTCCATTACTGACGGTTTAGCGCCGCCTCAGGCTGCAACCCTGGCCTTGAATTCCAGGCGCCTGCGATGCAGGACGGGCTCGGTATAGCCGTTCGGCTGGCGGGTCCCCTCGATCACCAGTTCGCAGGCTGCCTGGAAGGCGACCGATCCGTCGAAGTCGTCCGCCATCGGTCGGTAGGCCGGATCGCCCGCGTTCTGCCGGTCGACGACCGCCGCCATGCGTTTCATCGTTTCCAGAACCTGGGTCTCCGTCACCACGCCGTGGTGCAGCCAGTTGGCGATATGTTGCGAGGAAATGCGCAAGGTCGCACGGTCTTCCATCAGGCCGACATTGTTGATGTCCGGCACCTTGGAACAGCCGACGCCCTGTTCCACCCAGCGTACGACGTAGCCGAGGATTCCCTGGGCGTTGTTGTCGAGCTCCGCCTGGATGTCCTCCGGTGCCCAGTTCGGGCGCTCCGCGACCGGGATCGACAGGATGTCCTCCAGCCTGGCAGCCTCGCGCGCGGACAATTCCGCCTGACGCGCCCTGACCGACACCTTGTGATAGTGAAGCGCGTGCAGGGTCGCCGCCGTCGGCGAGGGAACCCAGGCGGTGTTGGCGCCGGCCATCGGATGGCCGATCTTCTGCTCCAGCATCGCGTGCATCAGATCGGGCATAGCCCACATGCCCTTGCCGATCTGGGCATGCCCCGGCAGGCCGCAGGCAAGACCGACATCGACATTGTTGTTTTCGTAGGCCCCGATCCAGGTCGCCGCCTTCATGTCGCCCTTGCGGATCATCGGTCCGGCTTCCATGGAGGTGTGCATTTCGTCGCCGGTTCGGTCCAGGAAGCCGGTGTTGATGAAGAACACCCGATCCTTGGCCTGGCGGATGCATTCCTTCAGGTTCACGGTCGTCCGGCGTTCCTCGTCCATGATGCCCATCTTGAGCGTGTTGCGCACCATTCCGAGCGCATCCTCGACGCGGGTGAAGATTTCAGAGGCGAAAGCGACTTCTTCCGGACCATGCATCTTCGGCTTGACGATATAGACCGAACCCGCGCGGCTGTTGGTTCCGCGCCCGTTCGGCCCGATGTCATGGAGCGCGATCAGCGAGGTGATCATGCCGTCCAGAAGGCCTTCGGGAACCTCATTGCCGTGGGCATCGAGCACCGCGTTGATGGTCATCAGATGACCGACATTGCGAACCAGAAGCAGGGACCGGCCGTGCAGCGTCAGCGCGCTGCCATCCGGCGCCGTATAGTGGCGGTCGCCATGCATGCGCCGGGTAACGGTTTCCCCGCCCTTTTCGAAGCTTTCCTCCAGATCGCCCTTCATCAGGCCTAGCCAGTTGGAATAGACCGTGACCTTGTCCTCCGCGTCGACGGCGGCAACAGAGTCCTCGCAGTCCATGATCGTGGACATGGCGGCTTCCAGGACGATGTCCGCGACATGAGCCTTGTCGCCCTTGCCGATCGGGTGCTTGGCGTCGATGTTGATTTCAAGGTGCAGCCCGTTTTTCACCAGGAGCACCTTGTAGGGCGCAGACGGGTCGCCGGAATATCCGGCAAACCGGGCAGCGTCGGCGAGCGTCGTGGCGCCGCTTTCCGTCGAGACCTTCAGGGCTTCGCCTTCTACTGCAAATCCGGTGATCTCCGACCAGCTTCCCGCTGCCAGCGGCGCGGCTTCGTCCAGGACCTTTCGGGCATAGGCAATGACCTCGGCGCCGCGCGCGGCGTCGAAACCGCCACGCGGCGGCAGCGATCCCATCGCGTCCGTACCGTAAAGCGCATCGTAGAGCGATCCCCAGCGCGCATTGGCGGCATTCAGCGCATATCGGGCATTCATCACCGGCACGACCAGCTGGGGTCCGGCAACCTTTCCGATTTCAGGATCGATGTTCTCCGTTCCGACCTCGAAGTCCTCGCCCTCGGGAACGAGATAGCCGATGTCGCTGAGGAAAGTCTTGTAGCTGTCCATGTCCGGCGTTCCCGGATTGGCCTTGTGCCAGGCATCGATCCTGACCTGCAGAGCATCGCGTCTTTCCAGCAGTGCCCGGTTCTTCGGGGCAAGATCCCGTACAAGATCCGACAGGCTTTTCCAGAAATGATCCTGATCGACACCCGTGCCCGGCAACGCTTGCTCATTGACGAAATCATAAAGGTCTTTTGCGACTTGCAATCCGTGGGCATCAATGCGGCCGGTCATACCAAAACTCCACTCAGGGCGAAAAACGTTACTTTGTCCGGTCTTTTGATGAGATTGCAAGCAGACGTCAATCGTCCCGTCCTTCGCAAAACCTTTTCCATTTTGGAAAAGATCCAGATCATTATCTCCAACAGTATATGACGGTATACAAAAAAGGGCCTTTGCGGACACGGTCTTATCCGTTACCGATAGATCTCCCAATCCCTCTCCACCCGACGGATTTCATGCTCGCATTCGCAACACGTTTTGGCAGCCTGACCTATGGCAATGCCATCCTGATGCTTGGCCTCACCACCCTGTTCTGGGGCGGCAACACGGTCGCCGGCCGGCTCGCGGTCGGTCAGGTCTCGCCGATGATCGTGGTGTTCCTGCGATGGGCGATCGTCGCGGGTCTTCTGCTGCCGACCCAATGGCCGCGCATCCGGGCGGAGTGGCCGCTGATCAGGCCGTATTTCCCTCGCATGGTTCTGATGGCAGTCTTCGGCTTCGTCGGCTTCAACACCCTCTTCTACATGGCGGCAACGCAGACCACCGCCGTCAACCTCGGCATCATCCAGGGGTCCATGCCTATCCTCGTCCTGATCGGATCGGTCCTTGCCTTCAGCACCGCCGTCAGGCTGTTGCAGGTTCTCGGCATCCTGCTGACGCTTGCCGGGGTCACGCTGATCGCGGCGCAGGGAAATCTCGACACGCTGCTGACGCTTGCGATCAACCCCGGCGACGGGATCATGCTGTTTGCCTGCGTGCTTTATTCCGGCTACACGCTCGGCCTGCGCAACAGGCCGCAAGTGTCTCCGCTGGCGTTTTTTGCGGTTCTTTCAGTCATTTCGGTGGTCACCTCCCTCCCCGGCCTCGTGTTTGACATCACGGCCGGCACCGCGCAGTGGCCGACCCCCAAGGGCTGGCTGGTCGTGCTCTACATCGCGCTTTTTCCGTCCTGCCTCGCCCAAATCTTCTTCATGCGCGGTGTGGAGCTGATCGGCCCGGCCCGGGCAGGTGTGTTCATCAACCTGGTGCCGATATTCGCCGCCATCCTGGCCGTTTCGATCCTTGGCGAGCCCTTCGAATGGCACCACGGCACCGCCCTTGCCCTGGTACTCGGCGGCATCTGGCTGTCCGAGCGCAAGGCGGCATAATAGGTCCCGGTCCCGTCAGCGCGACGGGACGAAGGCCCGGTACCGGTTGTTGCCGCCGCCCCATACAAAAGACAAACTTAGTTTGATAAGGTCGCCGGCGTTGTCCTCCGGTACCACTGCCGGTACCGATTTCTACCCATAGAGTTGCCGTGTTCCGTTCATCAAGACTTTCAAGATTTCTTTTCGCAGTTGCCACGCTCTGCCTTCTGGCCATCACGGAAGCAGAAGCCGGGCTCCTGAAGAAACTCCTCAATGAAACCGGCGAAGCCGCGAGCACGGCCGGGAAGCATCTCGACGATGCGGCAAAGCTTGTCGATGAAGGCGCCGCGATCGCAAAAAAGCTGCCGAAATCGGCCGACAGCGCCGGCGTTGCCCTCGTCCCCGCCAAGGACGGGACCTGGCAACTTGTGAACGCGGAGGGCAAGACCATACCGGTCAGCTCGCTTGAAGACCTGAAGCAAGGCGTCGAGGACGCTTCCCGGGTCCATGTCAGGCCTCTGGCCGGCGACGCGGCCGCCGCCGGAGCCGTCAAAGCCTCCACGGTGCAGCTCGCTATCCGGGAAACCGATTTCTTCAAGCTGCGCGGCCAGTTGAACGATCTGCCCGCCAACACCCACCCCGTGCTGGTGCGTCCGAACGGCCGATCCTACGCGCTGAAACCGGTCCACATCGGCAAACAGAGACAGCTAGCGGTCGAACTCTCGCCAAATGTGCTGCTCGATCCGGCAACGTCCCGCGCGCTCGACGGCAACATCAAATTCCTGTCCCGCCCGGTCAACGGTTCCAATCTCAGGCTGGCCCGTTTCGACAGTGCCTCGGCCGCCGCGCAGGCGCCTGGCCCGGCGGAGACGATCGTCGACCTGAACGCGGATCTTCTGGAAGCAAGCCTCGCCCGGCACAAGAACCGGACCCTGGCCGTTTCCGGCCAGGTCACCCGCGACCTGAAGACCGGCCGCCGCCAGTTGATGGTGCGCGACGGCAAGGATCTGCGGCAGATCGATCTTGACGCCTTCCTGACGGCCGCTGAGCGTCAACGCGTCGACCTTATGATTGTCGAAAGCGCCTCCCCGGTGCAGCCCGGCAAGTCCTGGTTTTCAAAAACGGCGCTGGAAAAGCACTTTGCCGCCGGCCAACCGGCCATGACGCAGGCGGATCTGCTGATTGCCGTATCACCGCCGAACGCCACCACCCTCGTCCATGCGGCCGATGAACGCAATTATCGCCTCGTCACGGCGACGAGCCACGTTCCGCTGGAAACCTCACCACAAGCCGCAACCTCCACGGACGGCACGTCCCTTGCCGGCTGGCTGCTGGATGCGGCGATGCGCCTCAAGGTGAGGTCCGTAACAAGCGACCACGAAGATCCCGAACACACCGATGAAGTCGAAAGCCGCTGGATTCCCTGGATTTCCAACGTTTCGCTGATCCTGAACGGGGTCATGGCAGCTCTCTCCGCGTTTCTCTGCTGGTATCTGTGGGGATGGTGGAACGGGGTCTGGCGGTATTTCTCGGCCAGATCCGGCGGGAGCCGCCCGCATTCGCCGCTGATGCGCGTCGTCAAGGTTCTGCTATTCGTCCCCTTCGCTTTTCTGATGGCCGTTCCCGCCCTTTTGTGGCTTGTGATAGCGGACTGGACGAAGTTCCTGACCTGGCCGTTCCGGAAGATGATCGGCCGGGCGTGACCGGCAATTCAGGCCTGCCAACATCAGCAGCATGACTGCAAATTTGAAATCGCCGCAAACGCAAGGCACGATGGTTTTATGGAAACCCCATTGATTACAGGCGCTTTCGCGCTCCTGCTGGTAACGATTTCGCTGCTGCAGCCGGTAGCGCGACGGCTTGGGCTCGCCCCGAGCGTTCTAATCGCCATGGTCGGCACGCTGATCGGCATCACCGCGACCTACCTGCTCTACACGCCGCATACCGATGCCTTCAACACGCTGGCGAATGTCTTCGTTCATCTGCCTCTGAACTCGGAGATGATCCTTTACATCTTCCTGCCAATCCTCCTGTTCCAGACGAGCCTGACGCTGGACGTGCGCCGGATCTTCGAGGACATCACCCCGATCCTGGTCATGGCGATCGTCGCGGTGCTGGTGGCGACCGCCTTCATCGGCTTTGCCCTCTACCCGCTCTCCGGCATGTCGCTGCTAGCGTGCTTGCTGCTGGGGTCAATCGTCGCGACCACCGACCCGGTTGCCGTCGTCGCCATTTTCCGCGACATCGGCGCTCCGGCCAGGCTCGGCCGGATCGTCGAGGGCGAAAGCCTTCTGAACGATGCCGCGGCCATCGTCCTCTTCGTGATTCTGTTGGAGCTGATAACCGGCGACCAGGCCATGACCGCAACGGGTGCCCTCTTCGCCTTTGTCCGCTCCTTCTTCGGAGGCATCGTCGTCGGCATCGTGCTTGCCCGCATCGCAGTCACCCTGATGCCGCTCATGCGTGATCTGCCGCTTGCCCAGGTCACGCTGAGCCTTGCCCTTCCATACGGAACCTATGTCCTCAGCGAGGAGGTCGCGAACGTCTCCTCGGTCGTCGCCGTGGTCTCGGCGGGCATGGTCTTCAATCTTTACGGGCCCGCCCGCATTCAGCCGGCCGGCTGGCAGTTCCTCCATGCCGTATGGGAACAGATTTCCTTCTGGGCAGCTTCCCTCATCTTCCTGCTTGCCGCGATCCTGATTCCGCGCTTCGTCGAGGGCTTCACACCGATCGACATCCTGCTTTTGTTCGTCATGGTCGTTGCCGCACTGGCTGCGAGAGCCGTTGTCATCTACGGGCTCCTGCCCCTGTTGAACACGCTCGGCGCCGGACAATCGGTGAGCGACCGCTTCAAGACCGTCATTTTATGGGGGGGCATGCGCGGCGCGGTCACGCTCACCCTGGCGCTCAGCGTTTCCGAACACGTGCTCCTGTCCCACGAGGTTTCAGGCTTCGTCACCAAGCTGGCAACCGGTTTCGTACTCTTCACCCTGCTCGTCTACGGCACCAGCCTGAAGCCGCTCATCCGCCTTCTCGGCCTCGACCGGCTGAACCCGCGCGACGAGGCGCTCAGGTCCCACTATCTGGCGCTTGCCCTTTCGGACGTGCGCCACGAAATCGCCGCGGCCGCCGACGGCTACCACATTGCCCCAAAGGTGACGAAAGCGGTTCTGAACGATTACGAACACCGGACCGCGGAAGCCGCGGCGGAGACCAACCGGCTGGAAGAACTCGGCGACTGGGACCGTGTCCGCATCGGTCTCATCGCGCTTGCCGACCGCGAGCAACAGCTTGTCCTGGAACATTTCCACCAGAAGACCATTTCCGGCAGATCAGTCGCCAGCTTCCTCGCGCTCACCGGACGCACCGGAGACCTGACGAGAAGCGATGGCCGCGCCGGCTACAACAAGGCGATGCGCCAGCCGCTCAGGTTCAACTTCGGCTTCCGCATGGCGCAAATGCTGCAGAGACGCCTGCGTATCGCCCGGCCGCTGGCGATACGTCTCGCAGACCGGTTCGAATTCCTGCTTGTCTACCGGATCCTTGCGGACGAGCTCATCGACTTCAACAACCAGCGCATCCGGCCGCTTCTCGGCGAGCGTGTCGCCGACATCCTGCAGGACACGCTTTGCATCCGCCAGGACGAGACCCTCAAGGCCATCGATGCCCTGCGTCTGCAGTACCCGGACTATGCGGACGCGCTGGAAAGCCAGTTCCTGCGCAAGGTCGGTGTCCGGCTGGAGGAAACCGCCTATGACGATGCCAGGGACCAGATGCTGATCGGCACGGAGCTTCACCACGACCTCGTCAGGGAAGTGGAGCGGACGCGGCGCGAATGCCACAAGAGGCCGAAACTGGACCTGGGATTGAAGACACGCGAACTCATCAGCGCCCATCCGCTTTTTGCCGACCTGCCGGCAAAGCAGCAGAAGGCCATCCGGCGGAAGATGCGGCCGCAATTCGCCACGCCCGGCGAGCAGCTGATCCGCAAGGGCGACAGGGGCGACGCCGCCTATTTCATCGCCTCGGGCGCCGTGGAAGTGCGCACTTCCTCACAGACCGTCCGCCTCGGGCGCGGCGACGTTTTCGGCGAAATCGCGCTCATGACCGGCGGCCGCCGCAGCGCGGACGTCTACGCTCTCGGCTATTGCCAGCTCCTCAGCCTCAGGGCCCAGGACTTCAAGGCCCTGATGGAGCAGCACGAGGAACTGCGCGTTCACGTGGCCAATCTCGCCCGGGACCGGCAAGTCATGAATTCCGACCCGGAGGCCAGGGATTTCGAGGATCCGGTGGTCCCGGTTTTCTCCTCCCGGCCGGAGATTGCCGTGGCCGAAGAGCCCGTCGCGAAGGCAGACGACGAGACTCCGCCGGAGGCAACGCCCTCGGGGGATGTGGGAGACGCGGATCAGACCGAAACAGGAACTGCACCCGACCTGCCGACAGAGGAACCACCCATGGCAACAGCACTGCCGGTAGAACCCGAGGTTGCTGAGGTTGCTGAGGTTGCTGAGGTTGCTGAGGTTGCCAATGCCCCGGAAGAGGAAGCAGGCGCAAGCGAGGGAACAAAGAAAGAGACCGCATCTGCCTGATGCGGTCTCCTGCTTGACGACCTGAAGGGTCTCAGCCCGCCTTTTGGATTTCGACCGAATGCGGATAGGGAATGGAGATGCCGGCGGCGTCGAAGGCTTCCTTGACTGCCTTCAGCATGTGGAACTTGAGCTCCCAGTAGTCGCCCGCGTTGCACCACAGGCGGACGCCCAGGTCCACCGAACTCTCCCCGAGATTGGTGACCCGAACCCAGGGTTCGGGGTCTTTCCGAACACGTCCGTCCGCATTGGCAACGTCCAGGATAATCTGGATGGCCTTGTCGGCGTCGTCTCCGTAGTCGATGCCGTAGGTGATGTCGAGACGGCGGCTGTCATGCGCGGAGAAATTCATGACCACCGCGCCCCAGGCCTTGCCGTTCGGCAGGATGATCTGAACGTTGTCCGCCGTCACCAGCTCCGTCACGAAGATATTGAGGTCCTTCACCGTACCGGAGGTGCCGCCGATATCGACGAACTGACCGATCTTGTAGGGCCGGAAGATGATCAGCATCACCCCGGCGGCAATATCGCTCAAGGTGCCCTGCAGGGCCAGACCGATGGCCAGGGTACTGGCGCCGAGAACGGCAACGAGGCTGGTCGCCTCGACCCCGAACATCTGCAGGATCGCGATCACGGTGACGAGCAGGATCAGCCAGCGGACGATGGACGCCGCGAAGCTGCCGATCGTGTCGTCTATCCGTTCGTGGCTGACGACCTTGCGCTTCACAAGGTTCGACAGGAAACCGGCCAGGAACCAGCCAATGATTAGGACGATGACGGCTTTTACCGCATTGGTCACCAGCGGCATGTATGCGCCCATCTGGTCCATAGAACCTTCCATTGGAATCTCCTTCCAAAACAATTGAATTGAATATTGAAAGTTCTAGCAGTGGATTTCGGGACTGACCAGCGGGACCGCTCGTCAATTTCCGCAGGTTCGTTGCAAGCCTGTCTGGCACTTCCGGGAGGACATCGTGATCGGCAGGACGCGTCCAAACGAACAAGCCACCCGCTTTCATTCGCAGGTGGCTGGTTCTGCCGGAATACCTGTTTCGGCCTACGGCTTGATCGGCCCCAGATCGCAGGGCGCTTCGCTGTCGTCCGGCACGAAGAAGTCCGGGGCCAGCGCCAGGTTCGGGTCAACGCGGTACTTGTCGAAATCGGTCACGCCCCGGCCTGCCAGGAAGGTATCGTCGATCACGAACTGGCCGGTGAAGTCCTTCGAGGGCGAGGTGAAGATCTCATAGGCGGCATCCGCCAGGATGTCAGGCGTCCGGCTCTGCTGTATCATCTTGTCGCCGCCGATGATGTTCCTGATGGCGGCCGTGGCAATCGTCGTACGCGGCCACAGCGCATTGACCGCGATGCCCCTGGAGCGAAGTTCTCCGGCCAGCCCGAGCACCACAAGGCTCATGCCGTATTTGGCAATGGCATAAGGCGTGAACGGCGAAAACCATTTCTCCTGCATGTCGAGCGGCGGCGACAGCATCAGGATGTGCGGATTGTCCGCGTTCTTCAGATGCTCGATGGCATGCTTGGAACAGGCCAGTGTACCGCGCGTGTTGATCTGGTGCATCAGATCGAAACGCTTCATGTCGGTCTGCTGGAGCGGCGTCAGCTGGATGGCGCTGGCATTGTTGACCAGAATGTCCAGCCCGCCGAAATGAGCTGCCGTCTTGTCGATGGCCGCCTTGACGGCCTCATCATCGCGCACATCCAGCACGACCGGCAGTGCCTTGCCGCCCGCCGCCTCGATTTCCTCGGCTGCGGTGAAGATCGTTCCCTCAAGCTTCGGATGCGGCTCCGCAGTCTTGGCGGCGACGGCGATGTTGGCGCCGTCTCTGGCCGCCCGCAGCGCGATCGCTTTGCCGATACCGCGCGAGGCACCAGTGATGAACAGGGTTTTGCCCTTCAGGGACATGGTCGTTTCTCCTCCTGGCAATCTTGATGATCACCCGTTCCTTGGTCAGGCTTCAGGCCTTCTTCTTGGACATGAAGGCCTGGAACGCCGCGATCGTCTCCGGCGCACTCAGGCGGCTTGCAAAGATCCGGATTTCCTCTTCCACCCGCTCGGAAAGCGCTTTGGTGTCACCGCGCAGCAGCTTTCTCGACAGTGCCATCGCCTCGGGAGGCTTGGCGGCGATCTCCCTTGCACAGGCAAGGGCCGCGGCATCGACGTCCCCTTCCACCACCTCGTTGACGAGGCCTGCCCGCATAGCCTTTTCGGCAGAAAAGGCGTTGCCGAGGCAAAGCAGTTCGAAGGCCCTTTGATGGCCCATGAGCTGCGGCCCGAGCAAGCTGGAACCGGCTTCCGGAACGAGGCCGAGATCGACGAAGGGCGAGCGGATCAGGGCACGCGGGCTCGCGAACACCATGTCGCAATGCATCAGCAAGGTGGTGCCGACGCCGATGGCGATGCCGTCGACGGAGGCCACCAGCGGCTTCTCGTTGCGCACCAGCGCCCGCAGGAACCGGACCACCGGCGTTTCGCTCATGCCGGACTTGCCCGCATATTGCAGGAAATCGCCGATATCATTGCCGGCGGTGAAGACCTCCGGCGCGCCGCAGATCAGATGGCAGCGGATCTCCGTGTCGGAATTGCCACGTTCCAGCGCCTCGGCGAGGTCCGTGTACATGGTTCCGGTTAGGGCATTCTTCTTTTCCAGACGGTCCAGACGCAGGATCTGGACGCCGTCTTCCCTGGTGATGAGGATCATCTCGTTCTCCCGTCCGGCCTTCAGGATGCCAGGGCTTCGGCATCGAATGCCTGGATGGAGGCAGCGGACTGCAGGATGTCCGACTTCAGTCCGCTCGTTTCCCCGAGGATCGTCTCGCAGAAATTGCGGACGAGCAGGGTCCGTTCGGCAAGACGCGCCGCCGGCTCGCCGTCGGAACGCAGCGCACCCTTGGCAAGAAGCGCGGCGCCCAGCGTCAGTCCGGCAACGCGCAGATAAGGCGTTGCCCCCGACAGGGCGTCGGCGATCCGGCCCTCTGCCTGGGCGGTCAACATGTAGTCGGTCGCTTCCTCAAGATCCTTGATGCTTGCCGCGAGCCGGCTTGCCGCCGCGCCGAACTCCGGGCGGTTGGACGCGGCAAGCTCTTCGGCGGTCACCTTGAGCTCAGCGATGAAACCCCTGACGTGCTTGCCCCCTGAAAGCGGCAGCTTGCGCGTTACAAGATCGATGGACTGGATGCCGTTGGTGCCTTCGTAGATCGGGGCGATGCGGGCATCGCGCAGATGCTGCGCCGCCCCCGTTTCCTCGATATACCCCATGCCGCCATGGATCTGGACTCCGAGCGAGGCCACCTCGACGCCGAAATCGGTCGGCAGCGCCTTGGCGATCGGGGTCAGCAGGCTGGCGCGCTCGCTCCAGAAGGTCCTGCCCGCCTCGTCCTCGGCGATCTTGGTCATGTCGATGGCATGCGCGCAGGCGTAGCAGATCGCCCGGGCCACCTGGGTCCTCGCCTTCATGCCCAGCAGCATGCGCTTGATGTCCGGATGGCGGGCGATCGGGCTCATGCCCTCGCCGGTATCGCCCGGCGCCCGGCCCTGCCTTCGCTCGAGCGCATAGGCGAGCGCGTGCTGAAAGGCGCGCTCGGCAACGCCGAGGCCCTGAATGCCGACGGCCAGCCGGGCGTTGTTCATCATCGTGAACATGCAGGCAAGACCCCGGTTTTCCTCGCCGATCAGCCAGCCTTTCGCCCCGCCGTCATCGCCATAGATCATGGTGCAGGTCGGCGAGCCGTGAATGCCCATCTTGTGCTCGACGCCCCCCACCTTGACGTCGTTGCGCTCTCCGAGCGAGCCGTCGTCATTGACCAGGAACTTCGGCACCAGGAACAGGGAAATGCCCCGGGTACCGGCCGGTGCGTCCGGCAGGCGGGCCAGAACCATGTGGACGATATTGTCGGTCAGGTCGTGGTCGCCGTAGGTGATGAAGATCTTCTGGCCGAAAATCCGGTAGGTGCCGTCCTCGTTCCGCTCGGCCCTGGCCTTCAGGGCATTGAGGTCCGATCCCGCCTGGGGCTCGGTCAGGTTCATGGTTCCCATCCACTCGCCGGAAACGAGCTTTTCAAGATATTTTGCCTTCAACTCTTCCGTGGCGTGCTTTTCCATCGCCTCGATGGCGCCCATGGTCAGGGTCGGGCCGATGGCAAAGGCCATGGAGCCGGAGTTCCACATCTCATAGGTGGCCGCAGCCAGCATGGTCGGCAGGCCCTGTCCGCCCGCTTCCGGCGCCGCGGTCAGGCCGTTCCAGCCGCCTTCGATCCAGGCATGGTAAGCCTCGCGCCAGCCGGGAGGCGTGGAAACCTTGCCGTCTGAGAGCGGTGTTCCGTGCTTGTCGGCAATCACGTTCAGCGGTGCGATTTCCTCCGCGGCGAACCGCCCGGCCTCGGTCAGGATCGCATCGACCAGATCGTCGCCGAGTTCGGCATGACGGACGCTCTTCTGGAGGTCCGGCAGTCCGCAGACCCGTTTCAGGGTGAAGGCAATCTCATCGACTGGGGCGCGATACATTCAGGTCCTCCCGGGAAACATCGGCCGGCTGCAGCCGGCAAATGACTGTTTTCGCTGTTCTGAGCTTGACGGCGGCAAGGCTTGTCCGCAAAAGGCGCTATCGACAGCGGTTTGACTGGACAATAGCCTTGTTGACGTTAACGTCAACCCATATCGCAACGGCAGGTCATTGTCTTTTTGGTTAGTCCGCAGGTCACCGACCCGAAGAGACCCGCAGCATGCAGCGTTGGAACCTGAACCTCGACACGCCGGACTGGCAGGATGCGCCGGAAGCGAAAGCTGCCTGTGACGCCTTGCTGAACGGCGAGCTGGTGGCGGTGCCGACCGAGACCGTTTACGGGCTGGCGGCGGATGCGACCAACGGCAGGGCCTGCGCGAAGATCTTCGAGGCCAAGGGTCGTCCGCAATTCAATCCGCTGATCTCCCACGTGGCTTCTCTTGATGCCGCCCGGGACCATGGCGATTTCGACGAACAGGCGCTGAAGCTGGCAAAAGCCTTCTGGCCCGGTCCGCTGACGCTGGTCGTCCCGAAGAAAAAATCCTCGCCGATTTCCGATCTGGCGACGGCCGGCCTTCAGACCGTGGCTCTGCGCGTTCCGGAAGGCCCGGTGATGCGTTTCCTGTCGGAGCGGATCGGCCGCCCGCTTGCGGCCCCCAGCGCCAACCGCTCCGGCAAGATCAGCCCGACCCGCGCCGAAGATGTTGTTGCCGATCTCGGCCCTTCCCTGAGCCTGGTCATCGATGCCGGGCCCTGCTCCGTGGGCGTGGAGTCCACCATTGTCGGCCTGATCGACGGGACGCCCCGGCTGTTGCGGCCGGGCGGGCTTCCGCGCGAGGACATCGAAAAGGTTCTCGGAGAGCACCTTGACGGAGTTCCCTACGGCATGGCGTCCGATGCGCCAGCCGCGCCCGGCATGCTTACGTCGCATTATGCGCCGGAAGCGGCAATGGTCCTGAATGCCAGCGAAGTCTTTCCGGCAGACGGGTTGCTGTCCTTTGGCCCGCACACTCTTCCGGGGGCCGAAACGGCGCATGCGGAGGTGAATCTGAGCCCGTCGGGTGACCTTGGCGAAGCGGCCGCAAACCTCTTTCAGGCCATGCGAACGCTCGATTCCAGCGGCGTCCGCACCATCAGGGTCCAGTTTATCCCCAACTTTGGGCTGGGCGAGGCGATCAACGACCGCCTTCGCCGCGCAGCCGCGCCGCGCGACTGACGCTTCTCCCCGAACGGCTTCCCGGCCCTCGACGGGACCTCCGCACCCCCTGTCATCGCGGGGTCATCAGTCATTTCAAAACGCCTTTAAAATCAGCCACTCTCGGCTGGGAATTAGACCTCGAACCGAGGTTGAATTCACCTAAAGTTAAGTGACAGAAATCCCAAGTTACCGCGCTTGCAAAATACACTATTGCACCGCACAACTGCTCCGATATTTAACAATCCATACAATAAATTTGGCATTCGAGGCCAAATTGCGGTCCGATCAACACCATGACCACATTGAATAACTTTAAAAAGCTCGCTTTTCGCGAGCGGAATCATGTAGGTTAAAATTCAGCTTTGAGATGCAGCGGACCTCCCCTCGGGCATCGCGGTGCTCGCACCTCACAACAGGCCGGTCGAATGAACCGGCCTCTTTTTTTGCCCTGCCCTTCCCCACAGAGGTTTGGACTTGCGGCAGTTCCGGGCCTTGGCCGCGTTTCACGGATAAACCTATCGCCAATTGACAGCGGAGACGGGCACCGCTCAGATGGTCGGCAATAGAAATTCCAAGAACAAACCTTTCCGGAAACGCCCGCAGTGTCCACGCTCATTCTTCATCATCCTGCCTATCTCGACCATTTGACACCCGTTGGCCATCCGGAGCGACCGGACAGGATCCGCGCCATCGACCGGATTCTCGAACACGAGAAATTCCAACCGGTGGTGCGTGACCTGGCACCGGTAGGAGCTGTCGAGGACATCGCCCGGGCGCACCCGATGCGCTATGTCGACGAGCTTCACAGGCTCGCACCGCAGGAAGGCATCGCCAGGGTCGATGCCGACACGACCATGTCGCCGGGCACCTGGGAAGCGGCCCTGCGCGCCGTGGGCGGCGCCTGCCGGGCGGTGGACGAAGTGTTGACGAAGAAGGTCGGCAATGCCTTTTCCGCCTCGCGCCCTCCGGGCCACCACGCGGAACGCGAAAGGGCGATGGGCTTCTGCTTCTTCAACAACGCGGCAATCGCCGCGCGCTACGCCCAGGCGGTTCATGGCATTGGCCGGGTGGCCATCGTCGATTTCGACGTTCATCACGGCAACGGCACCCAGGACATCTTCTGGGCCGATCCCAATGTCATGTATTGCTCGACCCACCAGATGCCGCTCTATCCGGGATCCGGCGCTGCCTCCGAGACAGGCGAGGCCAACACCATCGTCAATGTTCCGCTGGCTCCTGGAGAAGACGGCACCGGCTTCAAGGAAGCGTTCGATGCCATCATCCTTCCGCGGCTGGACGACTATGCGCCGGAACTGGTCATCATCTCCGCCGGCTTCGACGCCCATGCCCGCGACCCACTCGGCGGCCTCAATCTGGTCGAGGCGGACTTCGCCTGGGCGACCCGCATGCTGATGGACATCGCCGACCGTCATAGCAACGGCCACGTGATCTCGGTTCTGGAAGGCGGTTATGACCTGGAAGGCCTTGCGCGTTCGGTGGCCGCGCACGTCATGACGCTCATGACCGGATAGGCCCAGGAACGCCGATCGGGCTGCAACCGGACGGCGAGCGGTAAAACCACGGGGATCATTGGTCCGTTTTTGAAATGAAACCTTGACCTACGCCGCCCGGGCCGCAAGTTTCCCTTCAAGATAGGGATGCTGATTTCAAAGACGGGGAACGTACCGATGACCGATGCCGCCAACGACATTTCCGGCCTTTCCTTCGAGGACGCGCTCAAGCAGCTGGAAACCATCGTGCGCGAACTGGAACAGGGCAACGTTCCGCTCGAGCGCAGCATCGACATGTATGAGCGCGGCGACGCCCTGCGCAAGCATTGCGACACCCTGCTCCAGTCCGCCGAAGCCAAGGTCGAGAAGATCCAGCTCGGGCAAAACGGCGAAGCCGCCGGAACCGGCGCTCTCGACCCGCAATAACGCCCATTCGGGCGACAGCCCCGGACGTGACGGGAACGGTGGAAGGTCTCGTCCGAACCGCCGGGCACCAGCCGCCTGCCCCGCCCGGAAGCGCCCGTTTCGGAAGCGGGCGGCCTCGGGCAGAATTCCTCAAAGACTGCACGCGGTCTGCATTTTCACTCGTCACATTGGCGCAAGATGATCTTCCAGGTGCGCAACCGGGAGAAATCAGGGCCAATTTGGCGCATTCCTTCGCCACGATTTGCGCCCTATATCCGGTTGGTGTATGCCTGCCCGCCATGTCTCGAATTGTGGAGCCGTCTTTAGAGTGACTTCCAAACCACACACACCATTGCTCGACAGGGTCAAGTCTCCGGCCGATCTGCGTGCGCTTGAAGAAAGCGACCTGCGGCAGATTGCGGATGAATTGCGGAGCGAGACCATTGACGCCGTGTCGATCACAGGCGGTCACCTGGGCGCGGGGCTGGGGGTCGTCGAACTGACTGTCGCTCTCCACTACGTCTTCAACACGCCCGAAGACAAGGTCATCTGGGATGTCGGCCACCAGTGCTATCCGCACAAGATCCTGACCGAACGCCGCGACCGCATTCGCACCCTGCGGCAGGGCAACGGCCTTTCCGGCTTTACCAAGCGCTCGGAAAGCATCTATGACCCCTTTGGCGCGGCACATTCCTCCACGTCGATCTCCGCCGGCCTCGGCATGGCGGCAGGCCGCGATCTGAAGGGCGGCAGCAACAACGTCATCGCCGTGATCGGCGACGGTGCCATGTCCGCGGGCATGGCCTATGAGGCCATGAACAACGCCGGCCATCTCGGCTCCCGTCTGATCGTCGTCTTGAACGACAACGACATGTCCATCGCCCCGCCGGTCGGCGCGATGTCGGCCTATCTCGCCAAGCTGGTCTCCGGCCCGACCTATCAGACGCTCAGGGACGCGGCCAAGAACCTTGCCAAGAACCTGCCGAAACCGGTCTTCGAAAAGGCCGCCCGCGCGGAAGAATATGCCCGCGGCTTCTGGACCGGCGGCACCATGTTCGAGGAACTGGGCTTCTATTATGTCGGCCCGGTCGACGGCCATAACCTGGAGCATCTTCTTCCGGTCCTGAAGAACGTCCGCGACACCCATCACGGACCGGTGCTGATCCACGCGGTCACCCAGAAGGGCAAGGGCTACGCACCGGCGGAAGGCGCCAAGGACAAGTATCACGGCGTCGCCAAGTTCGACGTGGTCACCGGCAAGCAGGCCAAGCCCAAAGCCAATGCGCCAAGCTACACCAACGTCTTCGCCACCTCGCTGATCCGCGAAGCGGAAGAAGACGACAAGATCGTCGCGATCACCGCCGCCATGCCGGACGGAACGGGTCTGGATCTTTTCGGCGAAGCCTTTCCGAAACGGACATTTGACGTGGGCATTGCCGAACAGCACGCGGTCACCTTCGCGGCCGGTCTTGCGACAGAAGGCTTCAAGCCCTTTGCGGCGATCTATTCCACCTTCCTGCAACGGGCCTATGACCAGGTCATTCACGATGTCGCCATCCAGGGCCTGTCGGTCCGCTTCCCGATCGACCGTGCCGGTCTGGTCGGTGCCGACGGACCGACCCACGCCGGCGCCTTCGACACGGCGTTCCTGGCCTGCCTTCCGGGCTTCGTTGTGATGGCCGCCGCCGACGAAGTGGAGTTGCGCCACATGGTTGCGACGGCCGTTGCCTATGACGAGGGCCCGATCTCCTTCCGCTACCCGCGCGGCGAAGGCGTCGGGCTGGATCTCCCGGAACGGGGCACCGTGCTTGAAATCGGCAGGGGCGTGATCCGCCGCGAGGGCACCAAGGTCGCGCTTCTGAGCTTTGGCGGCCGCATGAGCGAATGCCTGAAGGCCGCCGAAGAACTGGACGCCGCTGGCCTGTCGACCACGGTCGCCGACGCCCGCTTCGCCAAGCCGCTGGACATGGATCTCATTCGCCGGCTCGCCCGTGAGCACGAGGTTCTGGTCACCATCGAGGAAGGTTCCGTCGGCGGCTTCGGCAGCCATGTACTGACGCGGCTGGCCGAAGAAGGCCTTCTCGATCATGGCCTCAAGGTCCGCACCCTTGCCCTGCCGGACAGCTATATCGACCAGGACAAGCCGGACGTCATGTATGCCGCTGCCGGCCTGAACTGCGACGGCATTCTGAAAACGGTGTTCACCGCGCTCGGAACCGAAAGCCTGAGCAACTCGCAGCGTGCGTAACGTCTCAATTCGACGCCTTCGGTCGCTCCACCGACATCGACTGGGGAGCGGCCTGAAACTGCATTGACATGGCCAGCCGGAACTGAAAAGGCTGAACCTGGGATCAAATGCGCCGGGTCCGACCGGCGCTTTTGTTTTTTTCGACGTCCGCCCGGAGACTGCGATGGCTCAGACGCTTCTTTCCGTGTCCGCTCTGTTGATGTCGGTCGCCCTGCTGATTTTCGGGCATGGACTGCAGACCACGCTTCTGCCCTTGGCCGCCGACCGGTTCTATTTCACCGACTTCGAGATCGGCGCCGTCTCCTCGGCCTACTTCTTCGGCATGGTTCTCGGTTGCCTGGGCGCGCCCCTGGTGATCATGCGCGCCGGCCATATCCGTGCCTTTGCCGCGCTAGTCTCCCTCATGTCGGCCGCGGCGATCCTGCATCCGGTCTTCATCGATCCCTATGCCTGGATGATCATCCGAACCATTTCGGGCTTCAGCCTCGCGGGCTTCTACATGATCGTCGAAAGCTGGCTGAACGAGAGCGCTTCCAACGAGAACCGCGGCACGGTCATGTCCTTCTACATCGTGATCCTGTTCGCTGCTCTGATGCTGGGCCAGATCTCGATTGCGACGATGGACATCTCCTCCTTCATACCCTTCGCGGTCGCTTCCGTCATGGTCAGCCTCGCGGTGATGCCGGTCTCCCTGACAACCTCGACCCAGCCCGCGCCGATCACCCTCGTCCGCTTCCGGCCCGTACAGCTTTACCGGAACTCGCCCGCCGCCTTTGTCGGCGTGCTGTTCATCGGAACGTCTCAGGGCGCCCTTCTGACACTCGCTTCGCTCTACGGTTCCCAGATCGGCCTGTCGACGAAGCAGGCAGCCTTCTACGCCGCGGCCTTCGTCGCCGGCGGCCTGATCGCCCAGTGGCCGGTGGGTCGCCTTTCGGACAAGGTGGACCGGCGCCTGGTGATCGCCGCCCTCGGCACCGCCTCGGCGGCGTCGTCGCTCCTGATCGTGATCTTCTCGCCCAGTGATTTTTCCGTCGCCATGGCCAGCGCGGTTCTCGTCGGTGTCTTTTCCCAGCCGCTCTACGCCGTTGCGGTCGCCCATGCGTTCGACCATGCCGCCCCGGAGGAATTCGTCGAAACCTCGTCGGGCATGCTGCTGGCCTACGGGATCGGATCGATCGGCGGACCGCTGGCGGCTTCCTCGATCATGAGCAATACCGGCCCATCCGGACTTTTCATCATGGTCGTCGCCGCCAATGTTCTCATGGTGGCTTTCATCCTGACCCGTATCATCACCCGCAAGGCGCCGACAGCGGCGGAAAAGACGGACTTCGAATACGCTTCCACCGCACAGGTGGGGACGGTCATTTCGCCCGAGCCCCTGGACGCGGACGCGGAAGAATTCGTCATTCCTCCGGAAGAGTTCCCGGCCTACGAGGACGACATCTATAATTTCGGCACCCATACGGACAAGCAGGACGGCGGTTCGGAAGCTTCCGAAGTTCCCGCCGAAGATATCAGGCAGGAAGCCGGCTCCGAGGCGACGCCGGACGCTTCCGACAAATCCTGACGGCAGAATGCGGGCGCATGAACCTGCGCCCTTTCGTCCCTCGACTTCCCGCCCGAACGGGCTTATAGGGCCTCATGACCTCGCGCATGACACGACTGCAAATGCTTCGGCAGGAACGGCGCCCGCTGGTGGCGCTGACGGCCCTTGCCTTTGCCATGCGCCTTGCACTGCTCATCCTGGCGAGCGCCCTGACGCCGGATGCGGCGGCGGCCGCGGGCCTGACCAGCCTTTGCCAGTCCTCCAAGCTTGAGCAGAACCTTCCGGCAGGCCACGACCCGCTGTCCTGCCACTGCGGTCCCGTCTGCGCTCATGGCTGCGCTCTTGGTCCCTGCCTCTCGGCGGAGACTTCCGAGACGGACAACTTACCGTTGGCGGCAACTGCCAAGCTCGCCGTCACGCTTGAGGCAGCCCCCCGGCCCTTCGCCGGGCATGCCACTGCCATCCGAGGGCCACCTGTCTCCCTGATCTGACCCGTTTTAACAACCTCAGACTTCAAGGACACAATCATGACCCTTTGGAAATCCGTTGCCGCGGCCGCAGCGCTGACGCTTGTCACCTATTCCGCCTCCGCCCACGACTACAAGGCAGGCGATCTTACGCTTCATCACCCCTGGACCCGCGCAACCCCGCCGAACGCCAAGACCGGCGGCGCGTTCGTTGAAATCTCCAACAACGGTACGGAAACGGACAGGCTGATCGCGGTCAGTTCGAATGTCGCGGCCAAGGCCGAACTGCACGAAATGGCGGTCGCCGACGGCGTCATGACGATGCGTCCGGTGGAAGGCGGGATCGAGATACGGGCCGGCGAAACCGTCACCTTGCAGCCGGGCCGGTTGCACATCATGTTCATGGGACTGAACCGGTCCTTTGAGGAAGGCACCAGTATTCCCGTGGTTCTGACCTTTGAAAACGCCGGTCAGGTTTCCGTCGAACTCGCCGTCGACAAAATGGGGGCGAAGGCTCCCATGACGGACGAGATGAACCACGGCAAGATGGATCACGGCAGCAACTGAGCATTCGGGACCGGCCGGCTTCCCGGTGCATGGGCACGCAGGGAAGTCGGGCCGGCCCGGCACCTATCGAATAGAGGACGACCCATGTCTGGTTTGAAATTCTTCCGGTACGGGGCCTGGGCGGCGGTTGCCGTCCTTGCCGTCGCCTCCGGATTTCTGGTCTATCAGCAAACCGCGGGCAGCGGAAAATCCGGCGGCCTGATCGCTCCGCTAGCTGCCATCGGCGGTCCGTTCGAACTCGTCGACGGCAACGGCAGGACTGTCACCGACAAGACCTTCGCCGGCAAGCCGAGCGTTCTGTTCTTCGGCTTCACCTTCTGCCCGGAAGTCTGCCCGACGACCCTGTCGGAGCTGCAGGGCTGGATCGCCGAACTCGGCGACGACGCGGACAAGCTGAACTATGCCTTCGTGACCGTGGACCCGGAGCGGGACACTCCGGAAGTTCTGCGCGACTATGTCGCCGCCTTCGACAGCCACATCACGCCGCTCACCGGAACGCGGGAACAGGTCGACGCGATGCTCAAGGCCTACCGCGTCTATGCCAAGAAGGTCCCGCTTGACGACGGCGACTATACGATGGACCATTCCGCGGCGATCTACCTGATGAGCGCGGACAACAAGTTCGTCGGCACGATCGCCTACGGGGAAGCGGAAGAAAACGCCCTGAAGAAACTGCGCCGGCTGATCGACAACGCACCGGCCTCCTCCTGATATCCGGGAACCGGACACGATGCAGATGCCGCTTTACATCGGACTGGGGCTTGGCGCGGCGAGCCTCGTCGCGCTCTCCGGCCTGCTGTGGCTTTATTCCGGCGAACGGGTTTTCGCCGACCGGCTGATCGCAGCCATCGCCGGCTGCTTCTGATACCCTTCCTCAACCAATGACCAAGCAACGCCTCGACCAGCATCTTGTCGATACCGGCCACTTTCCGAGCCGTGCACGGGCACGGGACGCCATCCTGCGCGGCACTGTCACGGTGGATGGCGCCGTCTGCACCAAACCTGCCCAGAAGGTCGGCGCGAGTGCCCGGATCGGTGTCGAGGATCCGGCAGCGGCATATGTCTCCCGGGCCGCGCTCAAGCTGATCGAAGGGCTCGCCCGGTTCCAGGTCGACCCTGCCGGCAGGATCTGCCTCGACATCGGCGCCTCCACCGGCGGTTTCACGCAGGTTCTCCTGGAGCGGGGGGCCGCCAAGGTGCATGCCATCGATGTCGGTCACGACCAGCTTCACGAAAGCCTGCTCGGCCATCCGAAAGTCCTGGCACAGGACGGGCTCAATGCGCGGGACCTGACGCTTGAGCATCTCGGCGGCGACCGGCCGGAGCTTCTCGTCTCCGACGTCAGCTTCATTTCCCTGAAACTGGCCCTGCCACCTGCCCTCGAGATCGCGGCGCCCGGAGCCGAGGGCGTCTTTCTGGTCAAGCCGCAATTCGAGGCCGGCAAGGAGAATATCGGCAAGGGCGGACTGGTCGACCCGGAGGTCGCCATGGAAACCGCAAGGGAGCTTCAGGCCTGGCTCGGCACGGTTCCCGGTTGGCAGGCCGGGGATCTTGTCCCCTCGCCGGTCAAGGGCGGCGACGGCAATTCCGAATGGCTGCTTTATGGCCGAAAGGCCGGTTGACGCCGGATTTGCCCATAAGTTTCCCGCCTTTTGCGGCCGATCCTTCGCCGCATCGCTTGCCCCCGCAGCCGGTTGCGGCTATCGCTCTGCCATGAGTGAGAGAGAATTGATCATTTCCGAACTGGGCCATCGCGGCGACGGCATTGCCCAGACAGACAGCGGCCCCGTCTATGTGGAAGGCGCATTGCCCGGCGAGAAGGTGCGGGCAACCGTCGTCGACGGACGGGCCAGAAATCCGGTCATCGAAACCGGTTCCCCCGACCGCATTGCCCCCGTCTGCAGGCACTACGAGACCTGCGGCAGCTGCTCGCTGCAGCACCTGGCGGAAAAACCCTATCTTGCGTGGAAGCGCGGACTTGTCGAAAAGGCGCTGAAGGACCGGGGCATCGAGACCGCCGTTGCGGACACGGTCTCCGCCACGGCCGGTGGCCGCCGCCGCGCCGTCCTGACGGCGACCCGCGCCGGCCGCCACACCCTGCTCGGTTATCACGAGAAGGCCAGCCACCGGCTGGTCGACATCGCCGAGTGCCCGGTTCTGGATCCGGCCATCACCGCCGCCCTGCCCGGCCTGCGCACCCTTGCCGGAGAGGTTCTGCCCAAGAAGGGCGAACTCCGGGTCACGGTTCTTGCCACCACAGCCGGGCTCGACGTTGCCTTCGACAAGGCCGACAAGACCTACGACAAGAAGATCGCCACGCTGTCCCGCAAGGCCGTCGAACTGGATATTGCCCGGTTGACCGTCAACGGCGAAATCCTTCTGGAAGTCCGCCCGCCCCTGCTCGACATGGGCGGCATCGGCATCGTGGCAGCGCCTGGCGGCTTTACGCAGGCAACCGTTGCCGCCGAAGAGGCTCTTTCCCGGCTCGTTCTTTCCGGCGTCGGCAAGGCAAAGACCGTCGCCGACCTCTTTTCCGGTGTCGGCACCTTCGCATTGCGGCTGGCGAAAACCGCAAACGTTCACGCCGCTGAAGGCGATGCCGCCGCAATCGCCGCCTTCGACAAGGCCCTTCGCAAACCGCAGGGCCTGAAGAAGGTGACCTACGAACGGCGCGATCTCAGCCGTCGCCCGCTCGTGCGCGAGGAGCTGGAACCGTTCGATGCCGTCGTCTTCGACCCGCCGCGCGCCGGCGCCCAGGCCCAGGCGGAGCAACTGGCGGGCTCGAAGGTGAAAAAGGTCGTCGCCGTCTCCTGCAATCCGGCCACCCTTGCCCGCGATCTCAGAACCCTGATCGACGGCGGCTATGCGCTGCAAAGCGTCACACCCGTGGACCAGTTCCTCTATTCGCCCCATATTGAAGCGGTGGCGGTTCTAACCAGGGAGTGAGCCATGAAGGCGGTGGATGACAAAACCGGTTCTGCGCAAGGTGCGCGGGAACTTCCATCGCTGGTCCGCCTCGCCCGCCGCACCCGTTACGCGTTGCATCAGGGCAGCCGTGTGGCGCTTTATACGCTGCACTCCGAAGCCATGCGCCGGATGAACCGGCAAATCCAGAAGGATCTTCCCGATACGCCCAAGGTCGTGCCGGAAGGCCCGGTGCCCGGCCAGCGGCGAATGCTGGCCGACATCGCCCGTCTGTTTGCCGACGATCTCAAGGCCGTCGAGGACGGACTTTATCCGATGCCATCCGACGGCACGTTGAGCCCGCGCGAATTGCTGGAGACCAGCCGGGCCTTTTTCAGGGACGTGCCGGAAGTCGCCCGCCGCCGGGCGACGGGCGCACACCAGGAGGTCAACGACAAGGCCGAAGGCTTTGCGGAAGCCTTGCCCCGTTACTACCGACAGAACTTCCACTTCCAGACCGACGGCTGGCTCTCGGAAGAAAGCGCCCGGATCTACGACTTTCAGGTGGATGTGCTCTTTTCCGGCGCGACCGCAGCGATGCGCCGCCGCGCGCTCGTTCCCTTTGCGAGGATCCTGCGTCAAAAGGACCAGCGAAAACTCGCCTATCTCGACCTTGCCTGCGGTACGGGCGGGCTCCTGCGCCCTGCCCTGAAAGCGTTCCCGCGCCTCAAGGGCATCGGCCTTGATCTGTCGGAACCCTATCTGAAGGTCGCCCGCGACCGGATCCGCTCCTCCCGCGCGAGCTATGTCACGGCCATGGCGGAAAACCTGCCCTTTGCCGACAATTCGCTCGACGTCATCTCGGCCGTTTTCCTCTTCCACGAACTTCCGCCGAAGGTTCGCCGCGCCGTCATCGGCGAAATCGCAAGGGTCCTGAAGCCGGGCGGTTCCTTCCTCTTCGTCGACAGCCTGCAGACCGGAGACGTGCCGGAATATGACGGACTTCTGTCGGTCTTCCCCCAACTCTTCCACGAGCCATATTATACGTCATATCTCAAGGAGGATCTGACGGGCCTGTGTGCGGGCAAGGGTCTGGAACAGCGCGGGATGGTACCGGCCTTCGTGTCACGCGTCGCCGAGTTTATCAAAACCGACTGATTTTCAGTATCACTGAAATTTATGCGCACCTTCTCTTGAGACTGAAAGAGAATGCGCGTATATGCCAGCTCATGAGACTCGATCAATGGCTCTTGCAGACAGGGGAAAGCCGCAGCGCCTTCGCGCGCCGCGCCAACCTGTCGCCTGCGTCCGTCACCGCCCTGTGCAACGATCCCAACGTATGGATCTCGCGAGACATGGCCCGCAAGATCGCAATCGCCACTGATGGTGCAGTCACTCCCAACGACTTTCTCGGACTGTCTACAACCAAGGAGCATCCCGTGTCCCAGGCCCGTGTCGCAGAAGCAATCCGCGCATTCGAACGTGGTGAAATGGTTGTCGTGACCGACGATGACGACCGCGAGAACGAAGGCGACCTGATCGTCGCCGCCTCCAAGGTCACCTCCGAACAGATGGCCTTCATGGTCCGCCACACCTCAGGCATCATCTGCGCCCCGATGACCGTGGCCCATGCCCGCCGCCTGCGGCTGGACCCGATGGTGGCCGAAAACGACGCTCCGCTCGCCACCGCCTTCACCATTTCCGTGGACTACCGCCAGGGGCTGACGACCGGGATCTCCGCCGAGGAGCGTTGCTCCACCGTGCGCGCTCTCGCCAATCCCAATGTCGGCGCGGAGGATTTCGTCCGCCCGGGCCACATCTTTCCGCTGGTCGCCAAGGAAGGCGGCGTGATGATCCGCTCCGGCCACACGGAGGCCGCCGTCGACCTCTGCCGTCTTGCTGGGCTTGAACAGGTCGGCGTCATCAGCGAGTTGGTCAATGACGACGGCACGGTGAAACGCGGCCAGCAAGTGGCCGAATTCGCCGCCGAGCACGACCTGAAGATGGTTTCCGTCTCCGACCTGATCGCCTGGCGCCAGCGCACCGAGCGCATGGTGGAACGGGTCAACGAGCAGCCGGTGGAAACCGTCGCCGGCCCGGCCTATGCGATGACTTATTCGACGCCTTACGACCCGATGCATCATCTGGCCATCGTCTATGGCGACATTCTCGACGGCCGCAGCGTTCCGGTCCGCCTGCAGCTCGAATCCGTCCTCGACGACGTCTTCGGCGACGCGCAGCCGCTCGACCAGATCATGAAGCACTTCGCCGAGCGCGGCCGGGGCGTCATCGTCTACCTGCGCGAAGGCTCCGTCGGCGTCGCCCGCCAGTCCACGAGGACGCGTTCCAACTTCGAGGCTGCCGACACCGAGGACCACAGCTCCGCGCAGGCACGCCAGGAGCAGTGGCGCGAAGTCGGCCTCGGCGCGCAGATCCTGAAGGATCTCGGCGTCAGCTCCATCCGCCTGCTGGCCTCCCGCGAGCGGCACTATGTCGGCCTCGAAGGCTTCGACATCAAGATCGACGAGACGGAAATCCTCGACGCCTGACGGGCTCCGGTGCCGTCGAGCCTTTGCCGGCGTTGGTCCCCACAAAAAGCCCCGCGCAGACAATTGCGCGGGGCTTTCTTTTCAGGCTGAGGCTTCACCTAGCCAAGATGTTCCTTGAAGAAGGCGATCGTCCGTTCCTCGGCCAGCTTTGCGGCCGCCTCGTCGTAGCGTGGCGTGGTGTCGTTGTGGAAGCCGTGGTTCACGCCCGGATACATGTACATCACATAATCCTTGCCGTTGGCCTTGAGGGCTTCCTCATAAGCCGGCCAACCCGGATTAATGAAGGTGTCGAGTTCGGCGTATTGCAGCATCAGAGGCGCCTTGATCTTCGGAACATCCGCCGCGTCCGGCTGACGTCCGTAGAAAGGCACCGCCGCTGCCAGTTCCGGATAGGCGACCGCGAGGGCATTCACCACCCCGCCGCCGTAGCAGAAGCCGACGGCGCCGACCTTGCCCGTGCAATCGTCCCGTCCGAGAAGGTATTCGAACCCGGCGAAGAAGTCGTTCATCAGCTTGGTGCCGTCCACGGTCTTCTGCAGTTCGCGGCCCTTGTCGTCCGATCCGGGATAACCGCCGACCGACGTCAGACCGTCCGGGGCCAGCGCCATGAAGCCTGCCTTGCCCATGCGGCGGGCGACGTCCTCGATATAGGGGTTAAGGCCCCGGTTCTCATGAACCACCAGAACGGCCGGTAGCTTGCCGGTCGCCCCGGCCGGCTTCACCAGGTAGCCGTTGACCTCGCCGTTCCCGTTCGGCGACGAATAGGTGATCCGCTCAGTCACGAGCGTCGCATCGTCCGGTGCCACCTGCTGGGCAAAGGCGTAATTCGGCTTGAGCTGGTCGAGCAGCATGGCGGCAGTCACACCGCCCACGGCAAATTTGGCCGCACCGTTCAAAAATTCGCGCTTGGTTATCCTGCCGTGCGCGTAGCCATCATAAAGATCGAGAAGTTCCTGCGGAAAGTCTTTCGCCGTCATGCGGCGGATCGGTGTCAGATCATTCATCTGGTCGCTCCCTGAAAACACGAAACCCGTGCTGCCCGAAAAACTAGGAGCGCTGCCCCCCGGGTCCATGCCTGGACCCGGTAAGAATTGTAACGAATTGTAATGGCGGAATTGCCAAGGCCCGCGAGTACGCCTTAGCCGACTTGCCCCCGGTGACGCAGGAAATGGTCCGCAAGGACACAGGCCATCATCGCCTCGCCGACGGGAACCGCCCGGATGCCGACGCATGGATCGTGCCGGCCCTTGGTCATCACGTCCACTTCTTCACCCTGCTTGGTGATCGACTTGCGCTCGGTCAGGATGGAAGACGTCGGCTTGACGGCAAAGCGCACGACCAGCGGGTCACCGTTCGAAATGCCGCCCAGTATACCGCCGGAGTTGTTCGTCAGGAACTTGGGCCGGCCGACATCGTCGATGCGGATTTCGTCGGCATTTTCTTCGCCAGTCAGGCAGGCGGCTTCGAACCCGTTGCCGATTTCCACGCCCTTGACGGCGTTGATCGACATCATCGCCGAAGCAAGCTCCGTGTCGAGCTTGCCGTAGACCGGTGCGCCCCATCCGGCCGGCACGCCTTCCGCGATGACCTCCACGACGGCACCGACCGAGGATCCCGCCTTGCGGACGCCATCGAGATAGTCCGCCCAGAACTCCGCGGCCTTGGCATCCGGCGAAAAGAAGACGTTGTTGTCGACTTCCGCCCAGTCCCAGTTGCTGCGGTCGATCTTGTGCGGTCCGACCTGAACCAGCGCGCCACGGATGGTCACGCCCTGCAGGACCTTGCGGGCAATCGCCCCGGCGGCAACGCGCATGGCCGTTTCGCGCGCGGACGACCGGCCGCCGCCGCGATAGTCGCGAATGCCGTATTTGGCATTATAGGTGAAGTCGGCATGCCCCGGACGGAAACGGTCCTTGATCTCCGAATAGTCCTTCGAACGCTGGTCCGTGTTCTGGACCATCAGGGAGATCGGCGTGCCGGTCGTCTTCTGGATACCGTCGTCGTCGACCATCACTCCGGACAGGATCTTCACTTCGTCCGGCTCGCGCCGCTGGGTGGTAAAGCGGGACTGGCCGGGCTTGCGCTTTTCCATATAGCCCTGGATGTCGGCCTCGGTCAGCGGGATCAGGGGCGGACAGCCGTCGACGACGCAGCCGATGGCCGGTCCGTGGCTTTCCCCCCAGGTCGTAACCCGGAACAGGTGACCAAAACTGTTATGCGACATGATGGAATTCCGGCTTCTTGAGAGAAAACGTCAGGGCCGAGCGATACGCCATTGGGCCGGGAAGCTCAAGCCCTCTCCCCGATCTTCCGGGCCTGCGGGCGTCTCCGGCCCGCAGTGGATGGCGCCCGGCCGTTTCCGTCCCTCAAAGGGCCTGCCGCCCTTGAAGGCCGGCCTGCCTCTGCTTGAATTCCGCGGCAGCCAGGGAAAATCCCCCGTCCGCTCCGTCCACGAAATGAATGTGGCGGCTTTGACCGATGTCCTCGACGAAACATGTCATCAGCGCCGAGTCCGACACGTGCAGCCCGAAGACAAGGTCTCCGGCCTCATAGGCCGTCTCCAGAACGCTTTTGACAGCGGAGAGCTGTTCGGCCGAAAGGTCCAGCACGAGCTGCAGACTGTCCCCGACCTTGCGGTGGTCCGTATTGAGGCTGAGTTCCTTGAGATACTTCTTCGCGACGAAGGGACCGATCCTAAACCCGGTGAAATAGCCGAAAACGAAGAGCAGGTTTTCCATCGTGACCTTCGCCCAGCCCCGGAAGCGATCCCGGGCATGGACCAGCCGCACCTCCAGCGCCATCTTTGCCGGAGGAAACCTGAAACGCATCCGGCTTTTTTCCGCCAGCCTGACACGCTCGTCGTCGGTCAGCGGATTGAAGCCGATCCTGCCGGCCATGTCGCTCATGATCTCCGGCATCGGCCTGCGTCCAGTCGGCTTGATGATCATCGAGACGATATGCCCGTTCTGCGCGGGCAACGGCTCCCAGCGGCAGGACAGTCCCTCAAGCGTTGGAACCTGAGTCGGCCCGCCGGTCACGGCAAACGGCCCGACGGCCTCCGGGTCCTTCAGGATCCGGTCGGCAATCGCCAGTCCGTCGCCAAGGATCATGGCGAGATGGTTGCCGGGACTGAGCCGGAATTTGCGGATCCGGATGTCTCCGCCGAGCGACCGGATATGCATGACCGGAATGACTGCGGCGCGCAACTCCAGTTGCATGACCTCCCGCGCAAGCTCGACGATCCCGGCGAGCGCTTCCCGGCCCGCCTCGACGCCGCTTTCGGGAACGACCAGCATGGCCCCATCGCCGCCGAACACGAAGGGAATGCGATCCGAGCCGAGACTGTTGAGGACGGCCGCGATCACCGCAGCCCCAATCATGTTGACTTCCTTGTAGCGGCCCGCGGCCACCGCGTCGCTGGACCGGACGATGTCGGCGGCCAGCACATGCCAGTCGGCAGGCACCGGTCGGTACTCCGAAAGGGCGCTGACGGCGCTGAAGTCGGAAAAGCTCGACAGCTTGCTGTAGAAATCATCCGCAGACACGAGACCCGGACCCCAAAGGTTTCTCAGCTTGCGATGAATCCGGTCCGCCTCGATCAGTGAACCGGCGCAGCCTCCTGTCGGCATTATGTAGCAGTTTCATACAGCCTATGGTCGAGGAAAATGCAACACGGCGACCACCGCCTGGTTCATGCTGCCGCGCGTGATCGCCATCATCTGCTGAAGTCTGGCCTGAAGATCCGAGCCGTTGCCTCTCAATTCATCGATATAGCCTGTCCACTGCTCGATGAAATCTTCGTTCGAGGTCTTCGGAAACTTGATTGCACCCGCCGTCGGGCTGACGAGCCGTTGCGCCAGTTCCCGGTTCACGATCATGTACTGGCCGTGTCCGCGCCGGTGCGCAACGCCCGCGCCGCCGCCGATGGCTTCGGACGACGCCATGTAACCGGTGCAGCGCCGCAAACTCGTCGGTGACGCCAGAAATTCGCCGATCATGGGCGCGCTCAGGAAGAACTCGATCGATGCCACAGGATATTGCGACCTCACGGACGCACTCGGACGGCCTGTCGGCCGGTCCATTCCACCGGCGACCTCACGGCGGAAAATCTCACCAGGCGGGCGATGGACGCTGCTGTCGGCAAATCCGCTTTCATAAAGGGAATAGAGGACAAAGGCTGAACCGGACATATGAATGCCCGGTGCTCCGCACAGGCAAATTCCAGGTATCAGGGACATGGGTCGTCTCCGGGTTACGGTTACTCGATCCCCCGCCCAGGCCCGGTTCCACGATTTGTCCGGGCAACTCCCGCTACCTTAGACGATCCGCACGGACGAGCTGTGATACAGCACACATCGCTCGGTTTCCGGCTCACACCGCTACGAAACTGCTGCCCCGCCAGACGAAGACCTTGTCCTGGGGCACGTCCAGCTTCGGAACGATCCTCGTATCGAGGCCCTCGAGCAGGCCGCGCAGAACGCGGAAGACGCCGCCGTGGGAGACGACCACCGACGGACGGTCGACCGTCACCAGCCAGCGTCCGATACGGTGCGAGAGCATTTCATAGCTCTCGCCTCCCGGCGGCACGAATGCCCATTTGTTGCCCTTGCGTTCCAGGACCAGGTCCTGCTCTTCGTCTGCAAGCTCCTCGAGCGTGAAGCCTTCCCAGTCGCCGAAGGTAATTTCCTTCAACTGGTCCTCGAGCCGGTAGTCTTCCGGGACGAGGCTCATGGCCTTGCGCATGCGTTCCATTGTGATGCGTGTGCGCGCAAGCGGAGAGGCAACGAAATCGAGCGTCTGCGGGTCCACCCCTTCCCGCACCAGATAGGCCTTCAACCGCTCGCCGTTGCCGGTTGCCTGTTCTTCGCCGACTGAGTTGAGCGGAATGTCCCTCTGCCCCTGCATCCGGCCTTCCGCGTTCCAGTCGGTCTGCCCGTGACGGACGAAGATCAGAAATTCGGGGTCGTGCAGTTTCGGCAGGGTCATAAAGTCTCGAATGCCGGGAATGGAAGTCATCTGGCTGTCTGCTCATGAAATAGGTAGGCCGGCGGAAAGCCGGTTCAATCCGAAACAAAAATGGCCGGTCACAGACCGGCCACCCTGTATCTGGTTCTTGTTCCGTCAGTCCTTGACGACCGAGATGTCCGGAGCGTCCACTGCCTTCATGCCGACGATATTGTAGCCGCAGTCGACGTGCTGGATCTCTCCGGTGACGCCGCGGCCGAGATCGGAGAGCAGGAACAGGGCGCTGTCGCCAACCTCTTCGATCGTGACCGTGCGCCGCAGCGGCGAGTTGTACTCGTTCCACTTCAGAATATAACGGAAATCGCCGATGCCGGATGCGGCCAGCGTCTTGATCGGGCCGGCGGAGATCGCATTGACGCGGATGTTCTGGGGGCCGAGATCCATGGCCAGATACTTCACGCTGGTTTCCAGTGCCGCCTTGGCAACGCCCATGACGTTATAATGCGGCATGACCTTTTCGGCACCGTAATAGGTCAGCGTCAGGATGGAACCACCACCCGACATCAGCTTTTCGGCACGCTGTGCGACGGCCGTCAGCGAGTAGCAGGAGATGTCCATCGTCCGGTTGAAGTTGTCGGAAGAGGTATCCACAAAACGGCCGGTCAGTTCGGACTTGTCGGAAAAGGCGACGGCATGGACGACGAAATCGATCTTGCCCCACTTGTCTTCAAGTGTCTTGAAGACCGCGTCGATCGTTTCCCCTTCGGTCACGTCGCAATGTCCGACCACAAAGGCACCCAGTTGGTCGGCAAGCGGCTCGACACGTTTCTTCAAGGCGTCACCCTGATAGGTGAGCGCCAGTTCGGCTCCCGCGTCGGCCAGTGCTTTGGCAATACCCCAGGCAATTGATTTATTGTTTGCCACGCCCATGATCAGGCCGCGTTTGCCGTTCATCAGTCCGCGCGTTTCCGCCATCGTCATCTCCGAAAAGAATTCCTCTACCACCCCTGCGGGCTGGCATCCTATGGCACAAGGGTTTAGTTCCTTCAAGAGACGAAGCGGCGGAATGAACCGTCGACGGCGGCGCATTCAATCACTATGTTGGCGCCCGAATTTCGCTGTCAAACTTCACGAGGACCCCCGTTCATGGAGCGCTCTCCCCATGCCGACCACTTCGCCAAACTGATCGGTGAAGGCAATGTTCTGACCCAGCCGGACGACCAGGCGCCCTACCTGACGGAGTGGCGCGATCTCTACCGGGGCGTCACGCCGATGGTCCTGCGCCCTGGCTCTACGGAGGAGGTCGCCAAGGTCATGGCCTATGCCTGCGACCAAGGCCTGAAGATTGTCCCGCAAGGCGGCAACACCGGCCTCGTAGGGGGGCAAATCCCGCAGGAAACCGGCGATGAGATCGTCTTGTCGCTGTCTCGCCTCAACAAGGTAAGGTCCGTCGATCCGGCCGGTTTCACGATCACCGTGGAGGCCGGAGTGGTCCTCGAAACGCTCCAGAACGAGGCCGAAAAAGTCGACCGGCTGTTCCCGCTTTCGCTCGGCGCACAGGGCTCGTGCCAGATCGGCGGCAACATTTCCACCAATGCCGGCGGCACCGCCGTTCTCGCCTACGGCAACACCCGCGACCTGGTTCTGGGGCTCGAGGTCGTGCTGCCCACGGGCGAGATCTGGAACGGTCTCAGGACCCTTCGCAAGGACAATACCGGTTATGATTTGAAACAATTATTTATCGGCGGCGAAGGCACGCTCGGCATCATTACCGCCGCCTCGCTGAAGCTCTTCCCCAAACCGAAGAAGCTGGAAGCCGCCTTTGTCGGTCTGCCCGATCCGCAGGCCGCCCTCAAGCTCTTCACCCTCGCAAAGGCGCAGGCCGGACCCCTGTTGACCGGATTCGAGATCATGCCGCGCGTCGGCGTCGAATTCTGCCTCCGCCACCTGGAAGGCGCCCGCGACCCGCTCGAAGGCGAGCATCCCTGGTACATCCTGATGGAACTTTCCAGCGGTTCGAACGCTTTCGAAGTCCGCGACCTGATGGAGAGCATCCTCGGCGAAGCCTTCGAGGAAGGGTTGGTGGAAGATGCCGCCTTCGCCCAGAATCTAGCCCAGGTGCAGGATTTCTGGCATATCCGCCACGGCATGTCCGAGGTGCAGAAACCGGAGGGCGGGTCCATCAAGCACGACGTGTCCGTTCCCGTCGCCTCGATCCCGGCGTTTCTCGACAAGACCATGGCGGCGGTGGAAACCTTCGTGCCCGGATGCCGGCCCGTTCCCTTCGGTCATCTCGGCGACGGCAACATCCACTTCAATGTCAGCCAGCCGGTGGGCGCCGACAAGGAAGCCTATCTGGCCAAGTGGGACGAGATGAATGCGATCGTGCATGGCATCGTTCACGACTTCGGCGGCAGCATTTCCGCAGAACACGGTATCGGCCGCTTGAAGCGCGACCTGCTGAAGGATGTGAAGACGGATATCGAACTGGACCTGATGCGCCGCATCAAACAGGCCTTCGACCCCAAGGGATTGCTCAATCCCGGACGAGTCCTCTGATATGGCGGAAGGGAGAGCCTGAACGCTTCGCCTGACGTCCCTCAGCCGCCCGGTTTCCCGCCGGGCGGCTTTCTCTATCCGCCCTGCCCCGGCGGCCGCCTCTTTTCGTCCGCACACACGCACAATTGCCTTTCCCGGCTGCGGAGATTGCCCGCCAGCGCGGGCGCGGACAGGACCGCGGAATGACACCGGCATGGCAAGCAAAGCCGGTCCAATGTGACGCCAGCATCGGTATTTTCACCGCATTTTTCTACGTAAGAATACTCACATCCCGACGACCTGCGCTCTGGCGACCATTCGGCCCTCTACGCGCCAGGGTAGATCAATTGCAAAAAATACCCATTCCCCGAAATCTCCCCAGCACTGGGGATAAAGGGCAATCCCGCGCCTTTAGCGGCAGAAGAGAGGATTCTGCCGACAATTGAAGATAAGGAACTGATAACAATCATAATTTCGGAAAAATTCCGATTTTTTGGCCCGAGATGCCCTCCGATCGGAATTCTTGTCAAGAAGCCTGAAAATCTCCCCAGGATTCGCGCCCGAATGTCGCCTTATTAACATCCCTGCAAGTCGATTTCCGGCTCGTGAGGTTCTTCTCGCGCCCGTTTCACGAAATCCGCCTTGTCAAAATTACGTTGTCCTTCGGGCTCCAATCGGAATTCGGCCTCGAAAGAAATATCTATTTTTCGACTCGCCTTTTGAAAACTGATTGAAACTGCTTTGAATAGTTAAAAATTGCCTAAAACTGGAGACGTCCCGAAGGACAGAGTTGAAGCAAGACAAGGAGAACAACTTAAGCAGGACGCGACTGAAGTTCTGCAACGATTGAAGGGTCAGATTCCCTCTGTAAAATTTACATTAGGATCACCCCACATCTACAAGAACCACAATACAGACCGTCTATGGCCTCATAAAAATTAGCTATTTGGAATTATGGTAAGTAAATGGTTAATGATGGTTCATAGGCGTTAACAAGCCACACCGGCAAACGAACCGAAAAGTGTTCGAACACCGGATAAAAGCAACGAGCAGCGACGGCGGAATTTCGCTGCTCATAGACAGTGCACGGGGGGGAGCGGACCCATGCGTTCCCTCGGATGGAGGCCACAATGCAGGCGCAGAACCTAGCAACTTCGGATCAATGGAATCGCGTAAAAGAGGAACTTAGAAGCGAACTCGGAGAAGACGTCTTTTCCAACTGGTTCGGAAGAGTAAATCATGAAGAAACCACCGACGGTGCCGTTCGCCTGTCGGTTCCGACAAGGTTTCTCAAGAACTGGATCCTGAGCAACTACGAAAAACAGCTCGTGGGCCTGTGGAAACGCGAACAGCACGACGTGAAGCGGATTGAACTGACCGTGCGCGGCGCCCTGCGCCCCCGTCAGATCTCCAGTGGACAGCCTCCCAAGGCAATCGTCGCCCGCCGCATCAGCGGCCGCCCCGCGCCTTTCGGCTCGTCACCTCAATTCGGTTCGTCAGCGAGCCAGGCCTCCATCCCGTGCCTCACGGACATGGGAGAGGACTCCGCGCTCAGCTTCCTAAACGGAGCCGCGCTCAACCCGAAGCTGACCTTCGATTCCTTTGCCGAAGGCTCCTCCAACAGCCTCGCCTGCGCAGCGGTGCGGCAGATGGCAGCCGGCCACGAAGGCACGCTGGATATGCTCTATATCCATTCTTCCACCGGCATCGGCAAAACCCACCTGCTGCAGGCAGCGGCTTCTGAAGCCCGCAAGACCGGTCGCCAGGTTGCCTATCTGTCGGCTGAATTCTTCATGTACCACCTGGTGCCTGCGCTTCGCACACCCGCTTTCCCGGTGCTGCGCCAGGCCATGAAGTCCATCGACCTGCTCCTGGTCGACGACCTTCAGTTCCTGCATGGCAAGCAGGCCCATGAGGAATTCGCCAAGACCCTTGAAATGCTGATGGAATCCCCGTCCCAGATCATCATCGCGTCAGACCGGGCTCCGGAAGAACTCGACACGCTCGGCACCTCCCTCCGCCATCGCATCCAGCGAGGCGAAGTCGTCCGAATTCAGGCAACCGACTATGCGCTCCGCCACGAAATCGTGAGAAAGCGCATCGCGGCAGCCCGCCGGACGCACCCCAGCTTCAGCGTGCCGGACGAAGTCATCGACTATATCGCCTGCTACGTGATCGCATCGGCCCGCGATCTGGAGGGTGCGCTGAACAGGCTGTTCGCTCACAACCAGCTCACCAAGCAGCCGGTGACGATGGACCTGGCAGAGAAAACCCTGCACGACCTCGTACGCATCGGCGAACCGCGTTCGATCAAGGTCGAGGAAATCCAGCAGGTTATCTGCAAGCATTTCAGCGTGACCAAGGCCGATCTCCTGTCGTCCTGCCGAGCCCGCACCCTGGTCCGTCCGCGGCAGATCGCCATGTACATCGCCAAGGTTCTGACCGGGCGTTCGCTGCCGGAAATCGGCCGCCGCTTCGGCAACCGCGACCACACGACGGTGCTCCATGCCGTTCGCAAGATCGAAGACATGGTTCGCAAGGACAAGGCGCTCGCACAGGAAGTCGAGCTTCTCAAGCGCCTGATCCACGCCTGACCTGTTTCAGGGCCTCCCCATCCCTGATGTCCTGTGACGGCGGGCACGCCCGCTGTCACACCCGGCACCCGGAGGTGGCGACCACCAGGTGCCTTATCATAACCTCCCTCTCCTTGAAGCCGCTTTCCAGCGGCTTTCTTCTTGCCCGGCCCCAGCATTGACAGAGCGGCACCGCGTCCCTATCTGTGGCAGCGGTCCGGGGGAGCCGGCCGCCCGCAGGCAAGACCTAAGGTGAATTCCCCCGCGCGAAGTTCCGCTTCGCGGTTTTGGTCGACCTTCACAAGCACGTGCAGGCTGATGGCAACGCGGGCTCCATTCAGGGCGAATGCCCAACCGCCTGCCTTTCTTGGAAAGGTTAAGACCATGACGCTGCCGAGCGTTTCCGATTTGAAAAACCAGGCCAAACGCCTTCGCACCGCCCTTGCAGCCAAGGGCCAGGACGTCACCCACAGTCAGGCGCTGGAAATCCTGTCCAATCAGTACGGTTTCCGGGACTGGAACACGGCCTGTGCCACAGCTTCCCGTCCGAACCACATGGTGTTTGCGGTCGGAGACCGGGTAAGGGGCACCTACATGCAGCAGCCCTTCGTTGGAGAAATCAAGGCGCTGTCGAAAGTGGGACCGGCCGACCAGTACAATGTGATCGTGCAATTCGACGCCCCCGTGGACGTGGTGACCTTCGACAGTTTTTCGGCTTTCCGCAGCCGGGTGACCTGCCTTATCCGGGCCGACGGCGTGGCCGTGAAAAAAACCTCCAACGGCAAGCCTTACCTGGAGATGGCTGTCCTGGACTGACCTGTTGCGCAATCTGTGACGGCGGACGTAGGAAAATGCGGCGAAGCCGTGTCATACTCTGCCTGAAACAACAGGTCTGACGCCGGCTAGGCGGCGCGTTTTCACAAAAAGCGGGACGCGCCACGCCTCCGGTCAAGGAAAACCTCGGATGATCGCGCGCTCGTCACATGCAACACCCCTGCTGAAACTCCTGCTCGTTCTGGCGCTCGCCGCCCTCCTGACCGCGATAGCCGCCGCTGCAGGTGCACGCGCCTCGGTCATGCCCGGTGGCAACAGCGGCTGGCTGGTCGTTGCCAGCCGTCCCGACGTGAACCAGGCCATTTCGGTTGCCGGCGGCTATGCGAACAGGTTTCCGCAAACGAGCGTCTTCCAGTCGAACAACGGCTGGTATGCAGTCTCGATCGGCTGGATGCGACAGCCGGAGGGAAATTCCTACAAAAGTAGCCTGATCGCTTCCGGCGCCATTCCGTCCGACAGCTACTTTCACAACGGCGAACGGTTTCAATATGTGGTCTGGTCCGCAACCGGCCTGACCGGTGGACCTTCGCGAGGGCTCTTCTCCGCAACCCTGATCTCCCCGCCCGCAAGCGGCAGCTTCGGCACCAGTCCGCCGTCACCGCAAGCCCGGGTTTCCGGTCTCAGTCCGTCCGGCGACAACTACCTTTCCCTGCGCACCGGCCCCGGCACCGGGTACCGGGAGATCACGCGCCTGCGCGAAAACACGCCGCTTACCGTTCTGGGCCGAAGCGGCTCCTGGATGAACGTCGCGCTCCAGGACGGCCGCTCCGGCTGGGCCTATGGCGGGTATATCTCCACGCTTCCGGGCTCTCAGGTTTCTCAACCGCGGCAGGACCTGGCGCCGCAGGATCCCGCGCAACAGGACCAGACCGCCCGGGCCTTTTCGCCGCCGCGCTCCGGTATCGTCGGCGACCTGACAGCCAGCGGCGATACCTTTCTGTCGCTGAGGGCAGATGCGGGAACGCAGCACTCCGAGATCGCCCGGCTGCTGACAGGAACCGAAGTGAAAATGCTCGCCCAGAAGGGCGCCTGGGTCGAGGTGGAACTTGCCAACGGCATGCGCGGCTGGGCCTTTGGCCGCTATCTTGACGCCGTTCCCGCAACCGCCGCAAACCAGCAGGCCAACGCGCCGGACATTCCGGTATTCGGCCCGCCCCCCGGCAATGGTGAAGCCGCTGGTTCCACCCCGCCGGGAGCCGTTCCCGGAGGCAACCCGAACCTGCCGGATCTCTCCACCCTGCCAGACGGCCGGCGCGTCGCCCTCGTCATGGGAAATTCCGCCTATGAACATGCCCCGTTGCTGCCCAACCCGAAAAACGACGCCACCCGGCTGACGGACTCGCTGAAACGCCTCGGCTTTACCGTCATCCTCGGCCTGGACCAGAGCAAGGTTGCGATGGAAAGCACGATCCGGTCCTTCGTCCGGAACATGAATGACGCGGATGTCGCGCTGTTCTTCTACGCCGGCCACGCCATGCAGATGAACGGCAGGAACTACCTGATCCCCGTGGACGCCAAACTGGAAGACGCCACTGCGGTCGATTTCGAAACCATCGAGCTTGGCACCGTTCTGGACTACATGAACGCGCCCGGGCGCCTGTCGATAGCGCTGCTGGATGCCTGCCGGGACAACCCGCTGTCACGCCGCTTCGCGCGCAACTTCAGCGCAAGCAGGGGCTCGTCCGTGAACCGGGGCCTGGCCGCTCCGGAAGCGGGCGGGGGCAACATCCTGATCGGATATGCGACGGCTCCGGGCGAAGTCGCGCTCGACGGCGACGGCGACAACAGTCCCTTCACCGCCGCTCTCCTGAAGCACATCGAGACACCAAGCCTGGAGATCGAGATCATGATGAAGCGGGTGAAGGCCGACGTTTATGCCGCCACGAGCGGCTCGCAGTCGCCCTGGCACAATTCCGCGCTGCGCCGGGAGTTCTACTTTCTCAGGTAGGAAGTCCGGCGGAACGCAAGTCCGCACTCACCGCAATCTGGCAAGGACGAGGTGGCCGGGGACCGGTACGCCTTCCTCGAAGCGCACGGTGATGGGCTCCATGGCAAGGATGTCGAACCCGGCCGCATCGAGTGCGGAGCGGATATAGCCTTCTCCCTGCGCGAAGCGGTTTTTCGGACCGACCATGTAATTCCGGCCCTTGAGTTCCTCTTCGGACAGCGTTTCGGTGGAAAACGCCAGATAGCCCGAGGCCTCGAGCCGGTCTGCCGCACCTGCAAGAAACGGCTCGACGGCTCCAAGATATGGGAACACATCCGTGGCCGCGATCAGGGTCCAGGCCGGGCGGGAGCCGTCCTCTTCCTCGAACTCGGCCAGGAATTCCACTGCCTCACCCACATAAAGGTCATCATAGACCTGCCTGTCGAAGGCAAGTTCCACGATCCTCTCGGAAAGATCGACACCTGTGCGGTGGCTGGTGCAATCCGCCAGTGCCATGCCCGTCAGGCCCGTGCCGCAGCCCAGATCCAGCAAGCGTTCGAAGGGGCCGAGCCCCAGCCGGTCGATCTGGTCGCGCACCAGCAGAGGCACGCAGTATCCGAGCTCGTCGACGAGGATTTCGTCGAAGACATCGGCATGCTGGTCGAAAAGCGTCGCAACATAGGCATCCGGCATCTTTTCCGGGGCCGTGTCCACGCCCATGGCCGCGAGCCGGATACTAACCCCGCCGATGTCGTCCGGGTCAAGCGCGAGCGCCTCGCGGAACGCTTTTTCAGCACCTTCCAGGTCGCCGGCCTTCTGCAGCGCCAGACCGCGGTTATAGGCTTCCGCCAGAGCCTCGTTTTCCGTGTCCTCTTCGAAATCCGTATCCTCGCTGCCGTTGTCGTTCATCTGTTCTGTCCCTATCCGATCCGCCCTCCCCTACATCGGTGCCGTGTCAATTGCACGGCAAATCTGGGCCGGACCTCATCAGAACAGATCGAGCTGGCTGTCAGGTGCGGCCGCGCGCGCCTCGGTGGCGGACTCCGATGCCTTTTTCAACGGCACAACCATATCCTCCAACGGAATCGGCCGCTGCACATCGGCGTCATCGTTGGCAACCTTGTTGACCCGTGCCGACACCGGTACGGCGACAAGAAAATCGTCCTCGATGGGCCGCAGAAGGCTTTGCGCCTCGCGCCTGTCGACATTGGCGACATCGAGCCAGGTGTCGAAGACCTCGGGCCTCAGGATGACCGGCATGCGGTGGTGAATCGCGGACATCATCCGGTTGGACTGGATCGTGAGAATGGCACCGGTGTCGATGTCGCCGCCATCGGGATCCGACCAGGTATCCCAAAGCCCCGCGAAGGCCATGACGCCGCCGTCGGCGGGCTGGATCCAGAAGGGTTGCTTGCCCTCCGGAGTGCGCCGCCATTCGTAAAAGCCGGAGGCGGGAACGAGACAGCGATGGTGGCGCATGGGAGAGCGGAAGGACGGTTTCTCGGACGCGGTTTCCGCGCGCGCGTTGGTTAGCAGCGTGAAGCTGGCCGGATCCTTCGCCCAGGCCGGGATGAGCCCCCAGCGCACGAGATGAAACCGCCGCTTGCCGCCGAGGTCCTGGCGCACGATCGCCAGCGGCTGTGTCGGCGCGATATTGTAGCGCGGTGGAAAATTCGGCTGATCGTCATAACCGAAAAACCTCCTCACCGCGTCGGGTGGCGTTGTGAGCGCGAGACGGCCGCACATCGTTGTCTCTCCATTCCAAGTCCGGTCAAGTTAGGCAATTGGCAACAAAAAACCAGTAGTCTGGGGCTTAAATCGAAAGGCAGGGGAAAAGGCATGGAATGTTCGAATCCAGTTTTGGGCGCCGGAGATCTGGCAGCCGAACGGCTGGAGAAGGCAAACATTAATCCCCAGACCGGTCTCGCCACGGATTACCTAAATCATTTCAACGAAGTCATGATGCTTCTCGAAATGCTTCCCGCCATGCCCGATTGTGCGGAAGACGTCCTTGAATGGGCCCCGCTCGACTATGAGGGTCATTTCGAGAACTCGTCATTCAAGGACAAGAATCTCGCGATCCAGGCCTACCGGGCAGCCCCCGCTCACCTGCGCGAACACCTCGAAGACCAGGTTGCCATGATCAATGCGCTCGTGGGCAACATCCAGGATCAGTTGCGCGTAGAAACCGACCCCAACCGGATCGCCTTTGAAATCGCGGAAATGGCGGCAAACGAGATCAAGCCCCTGATTTCCGTTGCGGGCGCCGTGATCCACGGTCATGTTGAGCCGGAAGCAACCCAGCACGAAGGCGAAGGGGCGCAGGCGGAAATCGACGCCCTGTTCGCCTGAGACATTTTTCCAGAGGAAGTCGATGTCCCGGTTCTACCCGGATATGCCTCGTGTCGGCGTCAGCGTCCTGTGCCACAGGGACGGCGCGGCGCTGCTGATCAAGCGTGGCAAGCCCCCGTACAAGGACCACTGGAGCCTGCCAGGCGGACTCGTCGAACTCGGCGAGACGCTGCTCGCCGCCGCCGAACGGGAACTTCTCGAGGAGACGGGCCTCACCGCCGATCTTGGCGCGCCCGTTGAAACATTCGATTCGATCACCCGCGACGACGACGGCAGGATCGTCACCCATTTCGTCCTGGCGGTCTTCAGCGGACAGCCGGTTTCGGGAGAAGCACGTGCCGGCGACGATGCGTCGGACCTGGAATGGGTGCCGTTCGCGGATCTGGACAGCCGCCCGACGACGCCGGGAACGCCCGACAGGATCCGCCGTCTCCTGACGCTCTAGCCTTGCGGCGGCAACCCGCCGGCGACGACCGGACCGGCAGACCGCCGGGCTGACGATCGATAACTTCGCATCCCGGACCCTTGCCTTGTGACGGCCTTTTCCTGGGGTCAAGCCGCCATAAGGCTTGCAGCTGGGTCTGCCGTTCAGCATGATCCGGCCATGAAAACCGGAACCCCGCGATTTGTTCTGTGCCTGACGCTCCTCCTGGCGGCGATCGCCATCGGGCACATGGGCCAGATGGCCTCGGCACAGGAAACGTCGCCGGACGCGCCTCCCTATGAAGCACAGCTCATGCGCCTGTCGGAGATCTTCGGCGCCCTTCACTTCCTGCGTCCGCTGTGCGGACAGCAAGACAGCCCGAGTTGGCGGGACCGGATGGAAGACTTCCTGGACGCCGAAACCCTGGACGATAACCGGCGACGCCGGTTCATCGAGCGTTTCAACCAGGGTTACCGTGGTTTTTCAGTCGCTTACAGGGAATGTACGGACGCTGCACGTCTCGCAATGGGACAGTACCTGAGCGAAGGCGAGACCATCATCGGCGACGTTACCAGCCGGTACGGGCGATAAATTCTTCCAAAATCCCCAATTTGTTACGAGTTGGTTAACCTTTTGAATCAAATTTGTGGGTGGTGGTTAAGTTTACGTTCACAATTGCTTATCAGCGCGCAATGCCGTGCTAGGATCAAGTCATCAGATTCGGATCGGGACACGCTGGAGTAGTTTCCAAGCGTTCGCGAAGGACCGGTAAGGGAACGAATGATACACGACGATTATGCTGATGCGGCAATGGAAGCTGAATTTGCCGAAGACGAAGACATCAGGCGGGCGGCTCTCGGTTTTATTTCCGACGCATGGGCTGAAGCTATCGCAAATGGTGTAGACGCTGACGCCGTTGCTCATGCCGCCATGTTCACGGCGCTCGCAGATCTTGTCGCCGCTTATGGAGAGGACGCTGTCGCCAAGCTTGCCGAGGGCTTGCCGGACCGGATCCTTCAGGGCGACTACACGGTGAACCGCGTTCTCCAGTAAGTCGCCACGAAACGTCCACCGATAAAACCAGTTTGGGCCGGCCTGTCCGGCCTTTGCGATTCCTGCTGTGGCGATTACGGCGCCGGCTGGGCTTACTCCTTCGCTACAGGAGCGTCTTCAGGGCCAGTTTCAGATAAATGAGCCCGCCTGAAACGACCAGCAGAACACCGGCAATGTGATTGACCCGGTCCAGCCAGCGGTCGTCGATCCTGCTCTTGAAATGCGTCACGGCGGCGGAGATCGCTGTCCACCAGCTGGTCGCCCCGAGAGCCACTCCCGCAACCATCGTCAGTGCTCCGACGTGGAGCCCGGAAGGAGGCCTGTATTCCCCCAGGCTGCCGAAGATGAGGATAAAGGCGAACAGGGCGCCGGGATTGGTAATGGCAAGGAAGAAGGCTGCGGTCGCCTCGCGCCAGAACCCGCGTTCCCGGCCGTTGCCGTTCTTTTCCAGATGCGGGTGCGTGTTCCAGATCTTCAGACCCAGCACGATCAGCAGCGCGCCTCCTGCGATCTCGATCAGGTTGAACTGATCCTCGACGAAGGTCGTGACCGCGGAAACGCCGAAGATGGCGCAGGCCGCAAAGATGGAATCGGCGAGGACAGCTCCGAGCCCCACATAGACACCCTGGCGGAAACCGCCGTGGACGGTGTGCTGGATCGCCATGATATTGACGGGTCCGACCGGTGCCGTGGTGAGAATGCCGATGAAAAATCCGATCAGCGCATATTCCAGAAATGTCACAGCCGGTCCTTTTCGGTCGACCCAGAATGATCCTGAAAGGCAATGGCGCTTCTCGATAACCGTCCCATCCTGCGATGACAAGGATGAGATATTGTCATTGCCCTGTTTTCACCATGCCACGAATTGTTTAAGGAACCGGCGGGGCGTGATTACAAGGAGCAGGTCATAATGTCACGGAAGCTTGCAGCCGCATTTCTGGCAGCAACCCTTGTTGCGGGTCCGGGCAACGCCAAGACCGTTCAGACGGAAACGATCCCGATCACGCCTTCCGGCACAGCGCCAACGCTTCAGTTGCCTGCGGAGGAGATCGCCGTTCCGGAAGATACCGAGGAACAGCCGGCGCCCGCCCCGAATGAGGCAAATGCCGATGACAGTGCGCTGCCCGAGGTTCGATACGATACTTCGGATCTGCCCCGCCCCGTCGCGCGCATGCATGCGCAATTGAAGGAAGCAGCCCTTTCCGGCGATCTCGAACGCCTGCGAATGGTGCTGGAGAGCAACGAGATGCCGCCAACCCTCTCCTTTGCGGAAACCGGCGACCCGATCGCCTTTCTGAAGGAGAGCTCCGGTGACGGCGAGGGCTTCGAGATCCTCGCCATTCTCGCCGATATTCTCGAGGCCGGTTTCGTGCATGTCGACGAAGGCACGACACAGGAAATGTATGTCTGGCCCTATTTCGCTCGCTATCCGCTGGACCGGCTGACACCGGACCAGAAGGTCGAGCTCTTCCGCATCGTGACGGCGGGCGACTTTGCCGACATGCAGGATTTCGGCGCCTGGACCTTCTACCGGCTCGGCATCGGCCCGGACGGAACCCTGCATTATTTCGTTGCCGGAGACTAAGCCCGGTTCACGGACCGCCGTCTCTCCTCGCCAGCCCCTTGGCCGATCTCGTTCACGTCGAACGGGGTCGTCTGGTAGACGTCATTGATCCAGTTGCCGAAGAGCAGATGTGCGTGGCAGCGCCAGCGGTTTTCCGGCGGTTGGGCCGGATCGTTGTTCGGGAAATAGTCCACCGGCAGCGTCCCCCGGCCATCACGCACATATTCCTCTCCCAGCGTATCCGTGTCGTATTCGATGTGGTTGAACATGTGCAGCATGCGGCGGTCGGCATCGAACAGCAGGCAAAGACCGTTGACATCGTCCTCGGCCAGGACCGTTAGCCCGCTGTCGGTGGGGATGTCCTCGCGCCGGACTTCCGTCCAGCGGGAAATGGGAATGCGGAAGTTGTCGGAAAAGCCCCGAAGATAGGGCGAGGCCGGCGCGAGGTTGCGGTGACGGTAGACGCCGAAGGCCTTCTGCGGCAGCTCGTATTTGGGCATGCCGTGGTAGTGGTGCACGGCCGCCTGGGCGCCCCAGCAGATGTTGAACGTCGAGTGGACATTGGTCACGGTCCAGTCGAGGATCTGCTCAAGCTCGCTCCAGTAGGCGACTTCCTCGAACGGCAACAGCTCGACCGGCGCGCCGGTGATGATGAACCCGTCGAAGCGTTCCTCGCGAATGTCCCTCCAGGGCCGGTAGAACGAATCCATGTGATCGGCCGGAGTGTGCTTCGGCACGTGGTCCGACATGCGCACCAGCGTCAGTTCGAGCTGCAAGGGCGTCGCGCCGAGCAGGCGGGCGATCTGCGTCTCCGTCTTGATCTTGTTGGGCATGAGATTGAGCAGGCCGATACGGAGCGGTCTGATGTCCTGTCGGACGGCATCCGCCTCGCGCATCACGATGACGCCTTCGGCGTCGAGGGAACGGCGGGCAGGCAGGTCGTCTGGAATCTTGATCGGCACGTTGCGTCAATCCTTATTCGGAAACGACGCCTGTGATGTGATCCGCTTGGTTGCCGGATTGGCCACATCCTCCTTGCGGAGTACCACCTTGCTCGGAAGGGCAGGTTGGCGTTGGGCGTCGCCCCAACTCTCAATGCGTGCCCATATGTATGTGGTCGAACGGCCCGTGACAATAAAATTATGGTGAGCAGCCTGGCATCAGGACGGCAACGGCCGGCCGGCAATGCATCTCTGGCAAGTCCGCGTACCCGGGTCTTCTTGCGGAGCCCCTTCCCGCCTCCCCTGAAAACATGCCGGCAGTCACCAGTGGAGGATTGCCAGGTCATGGACTACACTCCGGAAAAGTTTCCGCAGCGGAAAGGCCTTTTCATGGAACGACGCTTGGCTGCTGTATTGGTCGCCGACATGGCCGCATACAGCCGGTTGATGGAACTGGATGAGGACAGCATCATCTCCCGGCAAAGGGACTACCGACGGGATGTTATCGACCCGGCGATCGCGATCCGGAAGGGACGGATCGTCAAGACCACCGGCGACGGCATGCTGGTGGAATTTCAAAGCGCCCAGGATGCCGTCCATGCAGCCATGGAAATCCAGGAGACCATGTCCGAGCGCGAAACCAGCACCGATCCGGACAGGCGCATCACCTACAGGGTGGGGATAAACCTGGGAGACGTGGTGCATGATGACGGCGATATTTTCGGAGACGGTGTCAACGTTGCCGCCCGACTTCAGACCATCGCCGAACCCGGTGGCATCTGCGTGTCCGACCTTGTGCACCAGATCGTCAACGAGCGGGTTGGCGCACCCTTCCGTGACATGGGCCGGCAACGGGTTAAGAATATTTCCCGCCCCATCCGGGTCTGGCAATGGACGCCTCATGCAAGGCCCGAAACGGTTGAACCCGCCAACGAAGCCCTGCAACAGCGAGTTCGCTACGCAAGTTCGAGCGACAAGACGCATATCGCCTGGGCAAGCGTCGGCAAGGGTCTGCCCGTTCTGAAGGCACCGAACTGGCTCAACCACCTGGAATACGAATGGAAGAGCCCCTGCTGGGCACCGATGCTCGCCGAATGCGCACGCAGATTCCAACTGGTTCGCTTTGACCAACGCGGCAACGGCCTGTCGGACAGGGACCCGGAGACGATATCGGCGGATGCCATGCAGCAGGATATCGCTGCGGTCGCCGAAGCTTCCGGGCTCGACCGTTTTGCGCTCCTGGGAATTTCGCAAGGCGGCGCATTTTCCATCCGCTATGCGGTGGAGAACCCCGAGCGCGTCAAATGCCTGGTCATACAGGGAGGCTACGCCCGAGGAAGATTGAAGCGGCCCGACCCGGAACAGAAAAAACTGTTCGAGATGCTCACCGGCACCATTACCCAGGGATGGGGATCCCCCAATCCCGTGTTCCGGCATTTTTTCACTTCCACCTTCATGCCCGACGCGTCGCCGGAGGTCGCCGGTAGTTTTGACGAACTGCAGAGGATCGCCACCAACCCGGAAGCAGCGCTCAGGCTGTGGCGGATGAATGCGGAAATCGATGTGACGGAGCTGGCGGGCAAAGTACGGGTTCCAACGCTCGTGCTGCACTGTGCCGGCGATCGGGTGGTCCCCATCGAGGAAGGACGGCTCATCGCCCGCCTGGTGCCAAACGCCACATTCGTTGAACTGCACGGAAACAACCACGTGCTTTTGGAAAACACGCCCGAGTTCTCGCAATTCTTCGAGGAGACCTCCGAGTTTCTTCAAAAGCACGCGGTCTGACCCCTGCAGGAGACGTCGCCTGCGGATGGACGTGCATTGAAAGATCGGAGGGAACATGGACTTTCCCGAAGCAATGGCAGTCGTGCAGAAGCACATTCGCGCTGCTGAAGCCGTGGCCGTATTGGGAGCCGCGCTCGGCTCGTCCGCCGGACGGCTCCACCCGAACGATTCGCTCAAGGCGAAGATCGGCACCGCCCTGGAACAGGTCGAACCGGATTTCGGCGACGGTCTGCAAAGGGAAGAGCTCGAGGCGCTGTACGGATTTGTCCGTGCCGCTCTTCGCCAGATGCTGCATCTGGTCGAACTGCCCGACGGCGGCGGCAACGGATGGTCCTTTGACGACCCGGACATCCTCGAAACCCAGGGCCGCTCCTCGCGCCTCGTTGCCCGGCTTCTGAACGACCATGCCGCGCGGAACCCGGACTTCGGCGCCCTGCTTGCCGGCGGCGCCGACTTTCTCGATGTCGGCAGCGGCGTCGGCTGGATTTCGCTGTCGATGGCCCAGGACTGGCCGAACCTGCGCGCGGTGGGAATAGATATTCTTGAGGCCGCGCTTGTTCTGGCCGACCGGAACCTGCACCGGACCGGCCTGGCGGGCCGGGTGACGTTCCACAACCGGAACGTCCTCGATCTCGACGAAACCGGCCTGTTCGACGTCATCTTCATTCCCCTTATCTTCATTCCGGAGACCATCGTCGAGGACGCCCTTGGCATACTGTACCGTGCCCTTAAACCCAGCGGCTGGCTCTTTACCGCGTCCTACCGCGTGCCCGAAGACAGCCTTCAGGCTGCCCTCAACGACCTGAAGACGACACTTTCCGGCGGACGGGCGTGGACCGTGGAGGAACTCGACACCCTCACCTCGGCTGCGGGTCTGGAGGGCTGCGGCGATATCGGCACAGGTTCGCCAATCCACCTGTGGGCGGCACGTCGCCCGGCCTGACGCGTTTGTCCGCAGCGACCGCCGACGAACGGTTCGAACCGGACCGCCCGTCAACTCCGGCCGGTTCCCCGCGATTCACTCTTTTTCAAACACCCTCGGCCGGTAAAGTTGCTTTGCGCCAACAACTTTGCGACACTCGCTGCCGCTTGGAGAGGGACGGGCGCCAAGTGTTTCAAGCGCCTGTGGAAGGAGTGACTTATGCCTGCTGCGCGAACCGCATTCCCTGTTTTGACAGGTGTGTTTCTTGCCTTTGTGTTGCTGCTGCAACCCTCGGCAAACGCAGCGGAAAACTTCTTTGAAAAGGGCTGGACCCTGCAGCGCGAGGCCTCCTCGCTCCGGTTCCAGTCGGTCAAGAACCTCACCAAGGTCGAATCGAGTGGATTTGCCGAATTCGAGGGCGGCATCGACGAGGACGGCAACGCGTCCATCCGTGTCTTCCTCGATTCGGTCGACACCAAGATTGACCTGCGCAACGTCCGCATGCGCTTCCTGTTCTTCGAGACCTTCCAGTTTCCCGAAGCCCTGATCACGACCCGGATCGACCAGTCGCAGCTGAGCGACCTGCCAACGGTCAAGCGCAAGATCATCCCGCTTCCCTTCACGCTCCAGCTGCACGGCATTACCAAGACCTATGACACTGAGGTCGCAGTCACGCTGATGAGCGACGACCTCGCCGCGGTTTCCACGACGGCGCCGATTTCCGTGCCGGCCGCCGATTTCGGCCTGGACGGAGGGGTCAAGAAACTGGAAGAAGCCGCCAACGTGGTCATCGTTCCCTCTGCGACGGTGTCCTTCGATTTCGTTTTCGCCCGCAACCGCGAAGGCTCGGAGAAAGTCGCCGAAGCCGCCAGCCCCGCGCCGCAGCCCGCGGCTGCCAAGGCTCTGGAGCCCGAAGGGAACTTCGACCTTGGCGCCTGCAAGGGCCGTTTCGAGATCCTGTCGCGGACCGGAAATATCTATTTCCCGAGCGGCGGTGCACAGCTTGACCCTCGCAGCGAGCCGCTCCTGAACAGTCTAGTCGACATCATTTCCCGCTGCCCGGGCCTTGTGATCGAAGTCGGCGGCCATACCGACAGTGACGGCAGCGCGGACGCCAACATGCGCCTTTCAGAACGCCGGGCGGCCGCCGTTACCCGGTATCTCACCGCCAAAAACATAACTGAAGAGCGGATTGTCAGCGTCGGTTACGGGGAAACCCGCCCCGTCGCCTCGAACGAAACGCCCGAGGGCAAGAGCCGCAATCGCCGAATAGAGTTCGTTGTTGTCGAATAAGATGTCCATACGCTGTCTGCCAGCGGTTTTCGCCGCAGTCCTGCTGCTGCTTGTTGCCCTCGTGCCCGATCCGGCCTCGGCGGAGGCTCGTCTTGCGCTGGTCGTCGGCAACGGCGCCTATGTCAACGTCACGCCGCTGGACAATCCGGTCAATGACGCGACCCTGATGGCGAAGTCGCTGGAACAGGTCGGCTTCGACGTGACGCTGATCACCGAAGCCTCGCAGGACCAGTTCATCCGGGCGATTTCCGAATTCGGACGCAAGCTGCGTACGGCCGGACCGGACACGACCGGGCTGTTCTACTATGCCGGTCACGGCGTCCAGTCCTTCGGAACCAATTTTCTGGTTCCCGTAGATATCGAGCTGCACGATGCCGCCGACCTCAGTCTCGTCGGCGTGCCTGCCCAGGCCGTGCTAAGGCAGATGTTCTCAGCCCGCAACAAGACCAACATCGTCATTCTCGATGCCTGCAGGAACAATCCTTTCGACCTGATTCCCGATCTCAGCGACAACGGCCTCGCCGAAATGAAGGCCCCGCGGGGAACCTTCCTGGCATATGCGACCGCACCGGGAGAAGTCGCCCTGGACGGCGCCGGATCGAACAGCCCGTTTTCCGAAGCGATCTCCCGGCGTCTGAACACGCCCGGCCAGCCGATCGAGGCGCTGTTCAAGGATGTCCGTGTCGAGGTCCTGCAACAGACCAATGGGCTTCAGACCCCCTGGGACACGTCTTCCCTCACCACCGACTTCCAGTTCGTTGAAGCGAAGACGCCCTCCCCCGCCGAAATCCAGATGCGCCAGCTCTGGGACTCCGTCAAGCTCAGCCGCGACCCGATCCAGGTTCTCCTCTTCATGCGAGCCAATCCGGACAGCGACTACGCGGACGAGGCGAGGGCACTGTTGGCCGAGCTCATGTCGAGCGAACTTAAACCGGATGAACAGGCGGAGAAGGCCGAAACCGCGCCGCCCGTCGCAGTTGACCCGGCCAAGGCGGAGCGCGAGTTGATCGAGGAGGCGCGCAAGACGGGGACCGCCGAGGCCTACCAGAGCTATCTCGAAGCCTATCCCGACGGCGCATTCTCCGAACTTGCCCGCCTCGAGCTACAGACGATCCTGGACAAGCAGCCGCGGACGGATCCGGTGTCGGCGCCTCCTCCCCCGGTGGCGGAAAAGCCCAAGGAACCCGACGCAAGCCTGCCTGACACGGTGGTTTTCAATGCCCCGCTCGGGGTCGGCGATCCGGAGATCGCAACCCGCAGCATCGCGGAGCTGATCACCGGCTCGCCGCGGTTCCCGCCGATAGAGGGACTGCCGGACGCGGTATGGAAGGACAAGACCTGCTCCTCCTGCCATCACTGGGAACAGTCAAACCTTTGCACCCAGGCGGAGACCTATCTCGCCGACCGGACACGCGCGCTGGAAAAGCAGCATCCCCTGGGCGGGCCTTTCAAGGAAGCGCTCCGGATCTGGGCCCGCGACGGCTGCCAATAGCGCTGCCGTGGGAGTTGCCGGTCATTTCAGAACATCCGTGGCCCTGTGGTCCGGCCCGACGCCATTGATCAGGAACACGTCACCCTCGGATCGCTTGAGGCGCTTCGGCAGGATCCTGCCGTAGGCGGATGAGGCATACCAACCTTCAGCACTCCTGCGGTCGGGGAAGGCGACCACGATCAGATCGCCCCTGAAAGAACCCTCAAGGTGCTGTTTTTCACCACCATGGATGACAAATCGCCCCTCATAGGGAGCGAGCGTCTCGTCAATTCCTTCCAGATAGGCGACGATGTCGTCCCCCATGTCAATTTCGCGCAGATGGCATACGGCAAAACAGGTCATATCAGTCTCCTCGTCTCGAGGTTCACGCGTTCACGGACTGGCGCACGGCGGCAGCCCACTCGAGCCAGGAAAGTCCGGCAACGGCGGTGGCCTGCAGGAGCAGGAAGGCCCAGCCAAGGGCATTTGGCGCTATGACGCCGGCGACGGGCAGCACCAGGCTGGCGGCCACCCAGGCAACGTTGCCGAAGACGACAAGACTGGCCACCCAGCCCGGCACGCGCGCTGCCCTTGCGGACAAGGCCATGAAGGCCGCGACGGGAAGAAGCAGCAGCCCCGCCCAGAAGAGAAGCGGCGCACTGATCTGCGTGGCACCTGCAACCTGCCCCGAGACCAGGACGAGCAACAGTCCCATGGCGGCGCAAGTGGCCGCATCAACGCCGAGAAGCGATCGCAGGGAGATTCGCGTAAGAGAAGTCATAGTCTGTTCCTTTCCAGATTTCGCCCTGCCGATAGGGCGGGCGGTGAAAGGATCATTGCGGCCAACTGTTCTGAAGTCGATTACCTTGGGGGTAATTGAAATCACCAATCCTGACCGTTAGGGTTCAGGCATGGCCGATAGTCGGGAAACAGCGGGAAACCTTTTGCGTCAGTGGCGGCAGCGCCGCAGGCTCAGCCAGCTCGATCTGGCAAGCGAAGCGGGGATTTCGCAGCGGCACCTGAGCTTTCTGGAATCCGGACGCTCCCGTCCCAGCCGCGACATGGTCATGCATCTGGCGGAACAGCTCGACGTGCCGCTGCGCGAACGCAATGCCATCCTGATGGCAGCGGGATATGCGCCGCACTATCCGCAGCACGCGCTCCAGGCACCGGAACTGTCCGCGGCCAACGCCATGATCGAGCGGATCCTTGAAGGGCACCTGCCCCACCCGGCGCTTGCGGTCAACCGGCATTGGGAATTGCTTGCCGCAAACAGGGCAGTCTATGCGTTGCTGGATGGTGTGGCGCCGGATCTTCTGGAAGGAACGGTGAATGTCCTGAAGCTGAGCCTGCATCCGCAAGGGCTTGCACCCCGTATTCTCAACCTTGCTGAGTGGCATACCCATATCCTGGCCCGGCTGACGCACGAGATCGAACATTCCGCCGATCCGGAACTCGCCGCCCTCAGGAGCGAGCTAGAGGCATATCCGGTCGAGCGACAACCGGTGGCCAGTCCATGGGCTTCCGCGGTCGATAACCGCATCGCCGTTCCCCTGCAAATCAAGGGGCCGGCCGGACCACTGAGTTTTCTGAGCACAACGACGGTCTTCGGCACGGCGGTGGACGTGACCCTTTCCGAAATCGCCATCGAAGCCTTC
>JBNKGB010000005.1:0-109901 GCA_050289605.1 Roseibium sp.
TACTGCCGTCTACTCTTAACCATAACAGCCATTGTTAGCGGTTAGAGTTAAAGCAATGAAGAAGCGGACGCGTACCCTCCGCGGGGAATTCCTCAGCAAAGCGGCAACCATTTCACTAGTGGCAGTCTCCCTCGCGGGATGCTCGAGTGCCGTGGAGCGATTTGGAACACCGTCTTCCGAATATACGGGCAACACGCAGAACCAGCGCGAGATCATCGGCAATGCGCAGCATCAGCCGAGCTACGATGATATCGTCAACGGACCCGGCGGGACCGTGGGGGGGCTGCCAAGTTCTTCCTCAGCTCCCGTGTCGACGGGGTCTGTTTCGAAGAGGTCGTCTATACAATCGGCGCCCCTGCCTGCTCCGACATCGGTTGCTCCCGCCCATGACAGGGCGACGGTCGCCACGCTGCCGGCCCCCGAAGTCGCAGGCAGTTCAAAAGCAGCGAGTTGGAAAGGCTGGTCGGCTGCGGGCGGAGCCCGGGTGACTGCTCGCCAAGGCGACACGCTGAATACCGTTGCACGTCGCTACGGGGTGCCCGTTCAGGCGCTTGCTGCCGCCAACGGCATCGACGACCCGTCCGCTGTCCTGTCCGGTCAGACGTTGATCATTCCGACATACGTCTATTCCAGCAACAATGGATACTCGAGCGCATCGGATAAAATGACGTCCGGAACCAGGCCGATCGTGACGGGTTCAGTGCCTGCGCAATCGGACGGAGCGCCGCATCCCGATCGCAAACCGGTCGAGCAGCCAAGCTTTGCCCAGGTAAGCCAGGGGAGCGCAGACGTCGGTCGCGTGAGGCTGGCCAGCGTCAGCACCCTGCCCAGGAAAAAACCCGGGATCGCGCCCGCGCCTCTGACGACCGCCTCGATTGCGAAACCCGCCGTGTCCTCCGCCCCTGCAATGACCAAACCGGCGGCAAGTGAACCGGCTCTGGTGTCTTCGGCGCCGGCGGCGGCGAAATCGCAGCCGGAAATCACCAGAACCGACGAGGCGCGGCCGACCGAGCCGATTCAGCCGCCTGTGGTTGTTGCCAATGTTCAGAAGGACACGGATACGACGACTGAAAAATTCCGCTGGCCCGTGCGCGGACACATCATTTCGGAATTCGGCGCCAAGCCCGGCGGCGGCAGAAACGAGGGTGTAAACCTGGCCGTTCCGGAAGGAACACCGGTAAAGGCCGCAGATGATGGAACCGTCATCTATTCCGGCAACGAACTGAAGGGATACGGCAATCTTATTCTGCTGCGTCATAGCGACGGCTGGGTGACCGCCTATGCCCACAACAGCGAATTGAAGGTCAAACGCGGCGACAAGGTGAGCCGTGGCGATGTGATCAGCCTGGCGGGAGCGACCGGCTCCGTGTCGCAGCCTCAGGTTCACTTCGAATTGCGCCAGGGCAACAAACCTGTCGATCCGGTGAAGTACCTGCCGCAGAGCTGAACCCAGCGAAACGATTTGGAAAAACCCGGCTCAGGCCGGGTTTTCCTGTTTCAGGTCAGTCCAGAGCCTTGCCCAGCCGGCCGGCGAGATCCTGTATGAACTGATAGGCAACCCGGCCTGACCGGCTGCCACGGGTCGTCGCCCATTCGAGAGCCTTCGCGCGCAATTCGTCTTCTCCGATCACCAGGCCGAAATGGCCGGCATAGCCTCGAACCATCTCAAGGTATTCGTCCTGGCTGCACTTGTGGAAGCCAAGCCACAATCCAAAACGATCGGAAAGGGAAACCTTTTCTTCAACGGCTTCTGCTGGATTGATGGCCGTCGACCTTTCGTTCTCGATCATGTCGCGCGGCAGAAGGTGGCGCCGGTTCGACGTTGCATAGAAGATCACGTTCGACGGACGACCTTCGATACCGCCTTCAAGAACGGCCTTCAGGGATTTATAGGACGTGTCGTCGTTGTCGAAGCTCAGGTCGTCGCAAAAGACGATGAAACGGTGAGGCGTGTTGCGGATGAGCGCCATCAGTTTCGGCAGGGATTCGATGTCTTCGCGGTGAATCTCGATGAGTTTCATGCTGGCAAGGCCGTTTTCCTCGTTGACCGCCGCATGTGCGGCCTTCACCAGCGACGATTTGCCCATCCCTCGCGCGCCCCACAGGAGTGCGTTGTTTGCCGGCAGGCCGCCGGCAAAACGGCGGGTATTGTCGAGCAGGAGATCGCGGACGTGGGAAACGGCGCAAAGAAGCGTGATGTCGACGCGATTGACTTTCTCGACCGGCTGAAGTTCACCGGGCTCGGGAACCCAGACAAAGGCATCTGCGGCCGTCCAGTCCGTCGCTTTTGCCGGGGCAGGGACGGCCCGGCCGATCAGCTCGATGAGGGAATCGAGTTTTGCGTTCAGTGCGGCAAGGTTGTCTTGCGTACTCATTTTTCTTGCAACCCTTGGCAAAAAGGCCCATGTGAGGCCCGGAACAAAGTCGTCGGAGGAGTAACACGGCGGACGGAACACGAAAACGCCAGTTATTCCCATACCGGTACGCAGGAAACAGCGAGATATGCTCTGGCAACGCTTGAAATGAGCCGCGTCACGGTTATAGTCCGCGCACCAGAATTAGAGCGTTTTACCGGTTTGCCTTTCCCGGCGCCGGCACCACAGACGCCCCTTAGGAGAGTTTAATGTTCATCACCCCCGCATATGCGCAAAGCGCCGGTATCGCCGGAGCACCGGACTTCCTCGTGTCCCTGCTGCCGTTCGTTGCCATCTTCGCAATTATGTACTTCCTGATCATCCGGCCGCAACGCCAGCGCATGAAACAGCATCAGGACATGGTCGCCAATCTGCGCAGGGGCGATACGGTCGTTACCTCCGGCGGCCTGATCGGGAAAGTCTCCAAGGTTGTTGATGACGGGGAGCTTCAGGTGGAAATCGGCGAAGGTGTCAAAGTCCGGATCGTCCGTTCCATGGTTCAGGAAGTGCGCTCCAAGACAGAGCCTGCAAAAGAAAGCGCCTGATCTTTCAGGACGCGGTTTGTGGAATGCGCCGGGCCGGTTTGCAATCGGCCTGGCAGTTGTTAAGGCTTGACCATGCTCTATTTCGCACGCTGGAAAATCGCACTGATTGCGCTGGTGATTGCTGCCGGCGTCGTCACGACGCTTCCGAATTTTTTCACCGCCCAACAGCTCGCAAGCTGGCCGGACTTCCTGCCGAAGAAACAGATGGTTCTTGGCCTTGATCTTCAGGGCGGTGCTTATCTGCTCTATGAGGTAGACAAGAAGGACTACGTCCAGAAGCGCCTTAGGGCCCTGGTCAGCGATATCCGCACGACGCTCCGGGAAGATCCGCGCATCGGCTATACCGGCCTTGGCGTTCAAGGCGAGACGGCACAGGTGCGGATCCGCGATCTGACACGCCTTGACGAGGCCAAGGAACGGCTGCAGCCGTTGGTCAATCCACTTGTCTCCAACCTGTTCGGTGGCCAGCCCGTCAACGAGTTCGCGCTGTCAGCGACCGAAGACGGCCTGGTCCGCTTCACCTACACTGAGCAGGGGCTCGATGACCGCATGACGGCCATAGTCCAGCAGTCGATCGAGGTGATCCGGCGCCGTGTCGACGAAATCGGTACGACGGAGCCCAGCATTCAGCGTCAGGGAACCGACCGTATCCTGGTCGAAGCTCCCGGCGAAAGCGATCCCGAGCGGCTCAAGGCGCTCGTCGGTCAGACCGCCCAGCTCACCTTCCACATGGTCGATACTTCCATGTCCGGGCAGCAGGCCCTTGAAAACCGCCCGCCGGTCGGAACGGTCGTCATGATGTCCGTGGACGATCCGCCCATTCCCTATCTGCTGGAGGAAGCTCCGCTTCTGTCGGGTGAGGACCTTGTGGATGCACAGGTTTCCTTTGACCAGCGCTCCAACGAACCGGTCGTGAACTTCCGTTTCAACCAGTCTGGCGCCCGCAAGTTTGCCGTGATCACCCAGCAGAACGTGAACCGGCCCTTCGCGATTGTTCTCGACGAGGAAGTCATCTCGGCGCCGGTGATCCGTGAACCGATTACCGGTGGCTCCGGCCAGATCTCGGGCAACTTCACTGTTGACGGGGCAAACGACCTGGCCGTTCTGCTGCGCGCCGGCGCGCTGCCCGCAAAGTTGACTGTCATCGAGGAACGGTCCATCGGTCCGGGTCTAGGTGCGGATTCCATCGAAGCCGGCAAGCAGGCCTCGATCATCGGCGGCGTCTTGGTGGTGATCTTCATGATCCTGGCCTATGGCCGCTTCGGGGTCATCGCGGACATCGCGCTGCTTGGTAACGTCTTCCTGATTTTCGGAGCACTGACCGTGCTTCAGGCGACGCTCACCCTGCCGGGTATTGCAGGTATCGTCCTGACCATCGGTATGGCGGTGGATGCCAACGTGCTGATCTTCGAGCGCATCAGGGAAGAAGCAAGAGCTGGCAGGTCGCCGGTTTCGGCTATCGATGCCGGTTACAGCAAGGCGCTTGGAACCATTCTGGATGCGAACATCACGACGCTGATTGCGGCCGTCATCCTGTTCCAGCTCGGCTCCGGTCCGGTGCGTGGCTTCGCCGTTACCCTTGCGATCGGGATTTTCACGACCGTGTTCTCGGCCTTCACGTTCAGCCGGTTGCTCGTGGCCCTGTGGGTCCGTCGCCGCCGTCCGTCCAAGTTGCCGATCTGATCCGGGAGAAAACAAATGTTGCTGAGAATTGTTCCGGACAACACGAAAATCAAATTCATGTGGCTGCGGAAAGTCAGCTTTCCACTGTCCATTTTGCTGGTCATTGCCTCTCTGACCGGTTTCTTCACTGTCGGCCTGAACTACGGTATCGACTTCAAGGGTGGAACCATCATTGAAATCAAGACCGAGGGCCCAGCCGACATTGGCGAGATTCGTTCCGAACTGTCCTCCTTGAACCTCGGGGACGTCCAGGTGCAGGAATTCGGCGGTTCCGACGAAATCCTGATCCGTGTCGAGGAGCAGCCTGGCGGTGAACTTGCACAGCAATCGGTGATCACCAAGATCCGGTCGATCTTCGAAGACCAGAACGCGGATTTCCGCCGTGTCGAGGTGGTCGGGCCGCGTGTTTCCGGCGAATTGGCACAAGCCGGCCTGATCGCCGTTGGAATGTCGCTTCTGGCGATCCTGATCTACATCTGGTTCCGGTTCGAGTGGCAATTCGCCGTGGGAGCTATCCTGACGACGGCCAACGACGTGGTCATCACCATTGGCCTGTTCGTGCTGCTGAGGCTCGACTTTTCCCTGTCCAGCATTGCCGCCGTGCTGACGATCATCGGTTATTCGCTCAACGATACCGTGGTGGTCTATGACCGCATTCGTGAAAATCTGCGCAAATACAAGAAACGTCCGCTGACCGAACTCCTGGACGTGTCGATCAACGAGACCTTGTCGCGCACCACCATGACGTCGCTGACGACGTTGCTTGCACTGGCCGCGCTTTACGCCTTTGGCGGCGAGGTGATCCAGTCCTTCACGCTGGCGATGATCTTCGGGATTGTGATCGGCACCTATTCGTCGATCTTCCTTGCAGCGCCGTTCCTCATTCTGTTCAACGTTCGCGCGGAGGCCGTTGCTCCGACGAACGGCGACGACAACACGACGGACAAGGACGCGGAAGCGGCTGCCTAGGTTGGTTCTGCGCCCGTCCGGCGCAGAACGACCCCTTCCAGCCTGTAAGGGCCGGCATCAGGATGTTTCATCGGAACCGGTGAACCATCCGCCGGCCGAAGGAATGGTCTCGATGGAAATCAGGGATGCACATTTTCCGGGCCGGGCGCCGCTCGATGCCTACGGCAACGGCGGTTTCCGGTTTGCCAAGATGTCTCACCGGGGATCTCTCCTGTGTCTGCCGAGCGGCATTTACGGCTGGCAGGTGACATCGCCGGGCGAGTTTTCCGCCGACGCCTTCCGGAAGGTCTTTGAAGAACAGGGCGACATCGAGGTGCTTTTGGTGGGGACCGGATCCGATCTCGTTCCGCTTCCGGCCGGGATCCGGGATCTCTTTCGGGAAACAGGAATCCTCGCCGATCCCATGTCGACCGGTGCGGCCGTACGCACTTACAACGTTCTACTTTCCGAGGACCGCGCAGTCGCCGCCGCGCTGCTGGCAGTGGATTGAACGCAGACAAGGGACTTCAGGCCGGGTTTCAGGAACCTCAATGACCAGCGATTTCGACCACGCCGCCGAAGTGGTACGCCAGTATGACAGGGACAGGTATCTGAGTACGCTGCTGGCGCCCGAAGAGCACCGGCCGGCCCTGATGGCTCTCTACGCTTTCAATGCGGAAATCGCACGGGTTCGCGATGTCGTCTCGGAACCCTTGCCGGGCGAAGTGCGCCTGCAGTGGTGGCGTGATCTCCTGGACGGGACCGAACACGGAAACGCCGCCGGCAATCCGGTCGCAAACGCGCTTCTTCAGACCGTTGAGCACTATAAGCTGCCCAGGCAGGGGCTGGTCTCCATGACCGAGGCCAGGATTTTCGATCTCTATAACGACCCCATGCCGAGCCTCAACGACCTTGAGGGGTACACCGGTGAAACCGTATCGGGACTGATCCAACTGGCCTGTTACATCCTGAATAGCGGCCGGGAACCGGCTACGGCGACTACCGCGGGCCATGCCGGTGTCGCCTACGGATTGACTGGCCTGATGCGGTCCCTTCCGTGGCATGCTTCAAGACGGCAGATGTTTCTTCCGAGGGACGTTCAGGACAGGCACAATCTGGATCCGGAAACCGTCTTCCGCGGTGAAACCACGCCCGAGCTCAAGGCGGTTCTCAGGGAACTGAGAGAGCATGTCCGCCATCACCTGCGCCGCGTCGCGCAGTCGGCAGCGGATGTGCCAATGGCCTGCCGGGCCGCCTTCCTGCCGCTTGTTCTGGTCGAGCCATTCCTGAAAAAGCTCGAGGCGGACGACTTCGATCCGCTGAAGGCCGTTGCCGACATTTCCCAGTTGCGCCGACAATGGATCCTGTGGCGCGCCCGGAACCGGGTGTTCGACAGGATTTGAACCGGCCGGAGCAAGCGTCCCTGAGCGCGGCAGCAAACCCGCCTTTTATTCGGCGGCGGTCTTCCGATGTTCCAGATGGCCCATCCAGGCGGCGAAATCGGCCTTGGCGCGGTTCGTCATGGCGAGCTTCTTGGCTTTCGCCTTTTCCTTGCCCTTGAGGCGCTTGCCGTTTTCGTCCTTGTTCGGGGCGTCGACAGGCGGGAACAGGCCGAAATTGACGTTCATCGGCTGGAAGGACCCGGGTTTTCCGGCTCCGTCTTCGCGCGTGATATGGCCACCGGTAATGTGACCAAGCAGAGCGCCCATGGCAGTGGTCGCCGGCGGGGGGACGATTTCCTGCCCGCGCGCCTCCAGGACGGAGAAAAGACCCGCCAGGCACCCGACACTGGCCGACTCGACGTAGCCTTCGCAGCCTGTGATCTGGCCGGCGAACCGCAGGCGCGGATCCGCTTTCAACCGCAGCGACCCGTCAAGCACCTTTGGAGAATTCAGGAAAGTATTGCGGTGAAGGCCGCCGAGGCGGGCGAACTGGGCGTTTTCAAGCCCGGGGATCATCCGGAAGATGTCCGCCTGCGCGCCATATTTCAGTTTCGTCTGGAAGCCGACAATGTTGTAGAGCGTTCCAAGCGCGTTGTCCTGACGCAGCTGGACAACGGCGTAAGGCTTGACATCCGGTGCATGGGCGTTGGTCAGACCCATTGGTTTCATCGGTCCATGGCGCAGCGTTTCACGTCCGCGGGCGGCCATGACTTCGATCGGCAGGCAGCCGTCGAAATAGGGTGTGTTGGTTTCCCACTCCTTGAAATCGGCCGATTCACCTTCCAGCAACGCGTCGATAAAGGCGTCGTACTGATCTTTGTCCATCGGACAATTGAGATAATCCTTGCCGGTACCGCCGGGGCCGACCTTGTCGTAGCGCGACTGGAACCAGGCCTTCGACAGATCGACGGTGTCGAAATGCACGATCGGGGCGATCGCGTCGAAAAAGGCGAGGGCATCTTCGCCGCTCTTGGTCAGAATAGCCTCGGAGAGTGCGGGCGAGGTAAGAGGACCGGTGGCAATAATGACCTTCTCCCACTCCTCCGGTGGCAGGCCCGCGATCTCGCAGCGCTCGATCCTGATTCTCTGGTGGGATTCGATTGCATTGGTAACCGCCTGGGAAAACCCCTCGCGGTCGACCGCAAGGGCACTGCCTGCAGGCACCTGGTGGGAATCGGCCGATGCCATGATCAGCGAACCCAGTTGACGCAGTTCATGGTGGATGAGGCCAACTGCGTTTTGTTCCGAATCGTCGGATCGGAAGGAATTTGAACAGACCAGTTCGGCGAACCCGTCGGTCTGGTGAGCATCCGTCTTGCGCACCGGGCGCATCTCGTGCAGCACAACGTCCAATCCGGCCTGTGCGATCTGCCAGGCAGCCTCGGACCCTGCGAGTCCGCCGCCGATTACATGGATGGGGGTCATCTTTTGTCCTTGGAAACGCGTCCAGCTCTCCCGTGCTGCGGCAACGACGTGCCTCGGGCAGCCACGGGTCATTGACGCCCTGATTACATCCATTACCGCCGGGCTGCAACGCCTGGAAGAAAAGTCTACAGACCTTGCGCGGGACCGGAAAGCTGCGATCGGGAATGGGCAAGCGCCACAGAGGCCAAAATAAAAAAAAAACGCCTGCCGGTGGGAGGAGGTATCCGGCAGGCGTTCTTTTGAGACTCCACGTTTCACCGCGGAGGAGCGTGGTCTGAAAGCTGGGAGGAGGAGGTTTTCAGACCACGAAACTCTTTATTTTGCAGACACGCGCGCGTAGCGGGCAATGTCGGAACGGGCAATGCCCAGGTCATCCAACTCGCGGTTCGTCAGAGCGGACAGTTCGTCGTAGGTCTGACGGAATCGTTTCCAGTTGTTGTACTTGCGAACTACAGAGTCGATCATGATTTAGGCCTTTCGCTATATCTCTTGGCCATGGCACCGCGGATCGGCGTCTGGCCCGGTCATCTCTTACAAGACAAAAGATAGGTGCTTTGTGCAGTGCAAGGTAGATAGGAAATCGCGAGGCAGATATGCGCAAAGCGCATATCAATAATTTGTTAATTTCTGAAAAATGGCTGAAATAGGTGCGCGTGACGCATAACTGTCACATTTTGCACTGAGCAGGCGCACAATTGGGATTCGGCGCTTCAGGGAGATCTGCACCGCACCGCCATCGTTGAAACCGGGCAGAGCGAAGCAGTCGCGCCTCTGCCGGCACTGGCAAATCGACGGTTCCTGCGGTCTTGCTGCAAACGGGCGCCAGACGTCCTGCCGCATCAGTTCAGCGCCTCGAGACAAAGTTAGCCCGGATCGTCTTTCAGACGCCGGGTTCGGACGGGTATGTGCTTAAGGAGACTTGGCGAGACGCCTTGTGGCCACGGAAAAGTCCGGACCCGATCCATTCTGGGATCAGCGTTCGACCACGTGGAACGAAACTCCGGACAAACGAACGCCCGCCAGTGGGAGGAGGTATCTGGCGGGCGTCGTTTCGACGTGACAGGGCTGGGAGGAGGATGCCCTGCGTGTCTCACGTCCGTTGGCTGGGAGGAGGATGCCTCGGGACGCGAACTCTATGGTGTTAGCCGTTGTGCGAACGGCGTGCGACAAACCGGATGTCGCAACGGGAAATGCCGAGGTCGGCCAGTTCACGGTTGGACAGGCGGGACAGTTCGTCGACCGCACGGCGGTAGCTAACCCAGTTGCTGTACTTTTCACGCACAGTGTCAAACATCTTCTTTTTCCTTATCTGGCGGGCGCTGCGAAGCGCTCCGTGCCGTTGTTGTCCATGATATAATTCAGCGTTCGAATTAAAAGAAGTGCCAAGTCTGCATGTCTGGCATGCGTTTGATGCATTGCAGCAATTATGTCGCATGGCCAACGACATGATTCGGAAAAGAATCAAAAAAACACGCAATTAGAGATTTGTGTGCGATGCACACAAATCTCGTTTAATTTCGGAGAAGGCTTTATTCCGCAGCGTCAGATGTACGCTGCGGCCGGCGTTGCAAAAGTTCCAGCAGGAAATGGCCCGTGTAGCTTCCGGGGACTTCCGCGACGTCTTCAGGACGGCCCGTCGCGACGATCATGCCGCCGCCGTCGCCACCTTCCGGACCGAGATCGACGATCCAGTCGGCTGTCTTGATGACTTCCAGATTGTGCTCGATCACCAGGACCGTGTTGCCCTGATCGACCAGTTCGTGAAGCACTTCGAGCAGCTTCGCGACATCGTGGAAATGAAGACCCGTCGTCGGTTCGTCCAGAATATAGAGAGTGCGGCCCGTGGAGCGCTTTGAAAGTTCCTTGGCAAGTTTCACGCGCTGTGCCTCACCTCCGGACAGGGTGGTCGCCTGCTGTCCGACCTTGATGTAACCGAGGCCGACCCGGGCGAGGGTCTCCATCTTGTCACGGACCGCCGGAACGGCGGAGAAGAACTCCGCAGCTTCCTCGACGGTCATGTCGAGCACGTCGGCAATGGATTTGCCCTTGAATTCGACCTCGAGCGTTTCCCGGTTGTAGCGGTGCCCCTTGCAAACATCGCAGGTGACATAGACGTCGGGCAGGAAGTGCATCTCGATCTTGATGACGCCGTCGCCCTGGCAGGCTTCACAACGCCCGCCCTTGACGTTGAAGGAGAAGCGGCCGGGCTGATACCCGCGCGCCTTGGCTTCCGGCATCCCGGCGAACCACTCCCGGATGGGGGTGAACGCCCCGGTATACGTGGCGGGGTTGGAGCGCGGCGTCCGGCCGATGGGCGACTGGTCGATGTCGATCACCTTGTCGAGCGCTTCAAGACCCTCGATCCGGTCATGGGGGGCCGGATTTTCCCGAGCGCCGTTGAGCCGGCGTGCGGCAGCCTTGTAGAGCGTGTCGATCAGGAAGGTGGACTTGCCACCGCCCGAAACACCGGTCACGCAGGTGAACGTGCCGAGCGGAACATCGACATCGATGTCCTTCAGGTTGTTGCCGCGTGCGCCCCGCACACTGATCTGCCGCTTCTTGTTGATCTTGCGCCGACCCTCGCTGCGGCTGATCATGCGCGCACCCGACAGGTACTCTCCCGTCAGGGAGGCCGGGTTGGCCATGATCTCGGCCGGCGTGCCCTTGGCAACGACCTGACCGCCGTGAACGCCCGCGCCGGGGCCTACATCGACCACGTAATCGGCAGTAAGTACCGCATCCTCGTCATGCTCCACGACGATGACCGTGTTGCCGAGATCGCGCAGGTGCTTGAGCGTTTCGAGAAGACGTGCGTTGTCGCGCTGATGGAGGCCGATGGAAGGTTCATCCAGGACATACAGCACACCGGTCAGGCCGGAACCGATCTGCGAGGCCAGGCGGATTCGCTGGCTTTCACCGCCGGACAATGTTCCGGAGGACCGCGACAGCGTCAGATACTCCAGTCCGACATCGTTCAGAAACGTCAGGCGCTCGCGAATTTCCTTCAGGATCCGCCCTGCGATTTCGGATTGCTTGTCCGACAACCTGGCTGGCAGAGCCTCGAACCAGGCACTTGCCTCGCGGATGGAGTTTTCCGTGATCTGGCCGATATGCTTGCCCGCGAGCTTGACCGCGAGAGCCTCCGGCTTCAGCCGGAATCCGCTGCAGGCCGGACAGGCGTGATCCGACTGGAAACGGGAAAGTTCCTCCCGAACCCAGCTTGAATCGGTCTCCCGCCAGCGCCGCTCGATGTTGCCGATTACTCCTTCGAAGGTCTTTTCAGTCCGGTAGCTGCGCACGCCGTCGTCATAGACGAATTCGATCGCGGTGTTTCCGGTGCCGTGAAGTATGGCGTCCTGCACCTCTTCGGGCAAGTCCTTCCAGGGCGTTGCCATGGAGACCTTGAAATGACTGCAGATCGCCTCCAGCGTCTGGGCGTAATAGGGCGACGTCGATCCGGTCTTGGCCCAGGGCAGAACGGCCCCTTCGCGCAAGGACAGCGAGTGGTCCGGAACGACCAGGTCTTCCTCGAAGGCTAGCGTGGTGCCGAGCCCGTCGCAGGTCGGGCAGGCCCCGAACGGATTGTTGAAGGAGAACAGCCGTGGCTCGATTTCCGGAATGGTGAAACCGGAAACGGGACAGGCGAATTTTTCCGAAAAGATCATCCGCTCCGGCGCGCCGGTTGCGTCGGTCCTGTCTGCGAATTCGGCGATCGCGATGCCATCGGCAAGCTTGAGCGCCGTCTCAAGGGAGTCGGCAAGCCGTCCCGCGATATCATCGCGCACGACAAGGCGGTCCACGACAACATCGATGTCATGCTTGAATTTCTTGTCGAGGGCAGGGGCCTCGGATATCTCGTAGAAGGTTCCGTCGATCTTGACGCGCTGGAAGCCCTTTTTCATGAGCTCGGCCAGTTCCTTGCGATATTCTCCCTTTCGCCCGCGCACCATCGGCGCAAGAAGATAGAGCCTGGACCCTTCCTCCAGTTCCATGACCCGGTCGACCATCTGGCTGACGGTCTGGCTTTCGATGGGCAGTCCCGTCGCCGGGGAATAGGGAATTCCGACCCGCGCGAACAGGAGGCGCATGTAATCATAGATCTCGGTAACGGTGCCAACGGTCGAGCGCGGGTTGCGGGAGGTGGTTTTCTGCTCGATGGAAATGGCCGGCGACAGCCCGTCGATCTGATCGACATCGGGCTTCTGCATCATTTCCAGGAACTGGCGCGCGTAGGCGGAAAGGCTTTCCACGTAACGGCGCTGGCCTTCCGCGTAGATCGTGTCGAAGGCGAGCGACGACTTGCCGGAGCCGGAAAGGCCCGTCATCACGATGAGACGGTCGCGCGGCAGGTCCAGGTCCACGCCTTTCAGGTTGTGTTCCCGGGCGCCTCGAATGCTGATCATCTTTGTCGGGTCGCTTTTCCAGGTGTCGTCCGCCTGAATACCCTTCGAATTCGTCATTCTCGCTCTTCCTGTCATCACGCATCCCGGCCTCGCAGGGCCATGCATGCGCACGCAACCGCCACCGGCCGGACAAAGGCCGGCATTTCCCCGATATAGCGAATTGGGGCGCAGCTTCCAGAGAGGATTTTATAATTGTCGTGGTGCCACCGTTTGACGGTGATGTTTGATTGAATCGGTTTTACAGAAATGATAAGAACAAAACAAGTACATATTCAGGCTGGAGGCAACGAGCAGCGATGTTGCCTGACGCAGGCGCCGGGCCGGACGCGCAAGCGGCCGTTTGCCGGGGGCTTCAATTAGGGCTCCATGACACCTTCAATCCCGGGGCTACCTTGTGGAAAATAGGACGAGAGCCGGAAAAGTGCGGGTGAACCCGTTGGCAGGCTGCTCGGGTTCTGCTTTCTAGCAGGATCGCTTGCGGCTCGGTTTGCCTGATGTTGAGCGCCGGAAGAGTGCTGGGATACGGGGCAGACCGCAAGAGAACAACAGGAGTGCAGAATGGCGGGCAGCGTCAACAAAGTTATTTTGGTCGGCAATTTGGGCGCCGATCCTGAAATCCGCCGGACCCAGGACGGCAGGCCGATCGCCAATCTGCGGATTGCAACGTCCGAAACATGGCGCGACCGGAGCTCCGGCGAGCGCCGTGAAAGAACGGAGTGGCATCGTGTCGTGATCTTCAACGAGGGGCTTTGCAAGGTTGCGGAGAACTTCCTTCGCAAGGGATCCAAGGTCTACATCGAAGGCCAGCTCCAGACCCGCAAATGGCAGGACCAGTCCGGCCAGGACCGGTACTCGACGGAAATCGTCCTGCAGGGCTTCAACTCGAACCTCACCATGCTCGACGGCCGCAACGAAGGCGGCGGTCAGGGCGGGGCGCTGCCTGACTACGGCAACGATCCCCAGGGCGGCGGGTCCGGTGGCGGCTATGGGGGCGGATCCGGCGGTGGCTATGGCGGCGGGTCCGGCGGTGGCGGCGGCTTTGGCGGCCCGTCCGGCGGCGGCGGTGGCCCGATGGACGATGAGATCCCGTTCTAAGGAACGTCAGGAAACGTCAGGGCGGCGATGAAAGGCGCGTGGCCGCCCTGTCCGGCGCAGTCTCTCGGAAGGCGTGCGCGGCGATGTCTGATGGCAATGTCCTGACCGCATATCAACCACCGACCGACGGATCGTAGGGGGTGTGCGGGTCGTCCTCGCCGTCGTAATACTCCTTGGCGGTTCCAAGTCCACAGTGATAGACGGCTTCCTCCGCCCGCGTATCGCCATCGGTGGTTGGAGCACCATTGCGGTGGGCGAATTCATGGATGATCGTCGCCAGCACCATCCACTTTCCCATGCTGAACGCCCTGTCTCCGACGGCGATTTCGCCCGTGGGGACATGGATTTCGCCGTAGAGGGGAGAGATGGTCGGACCGTAGTTCACCCAGATGCCGCTGTCGTTGATCATGTCGCTCAGGCTACGGCCTCTGGGAAGGGTCCTGAAGTACGCGTTGCAGCTCGGGTTGTTCTTGACCATCTTGAAAAGCTTGTTCCGTGCCCATTTCAACTTGCTGTACTGGGCGGAATTGAAACTGGTGTATTTCCAGATCGGCGACGAGTGATCTCCTACATTGAACTGAAACGGCATATTCCATTCTCCGGTCTGTCTCACGGTTTCGTGAGTTGGGTATAGGGCGAATGACCGGGGCAGGGCGTGACGGCGGTCACGCAACGCACGTTTCGGATCCATCGAGGCGGGAAACGTTCCGGTTCTGGCTCCGTCCGACACCGACAGCTCTGAAAAAACCGTTGTTTTTCCTGCGCGGCATTATCGTCACACTTGCGTGAATTCAAATCCTGTGCATGACGGCATACCTTAACCAACTGGATAAGCCTGTTATAGTATTAACCGGTTTGCGGCGCGCGTTTCCTGATCCGTTTTTGTCCGATTCTCTTCACGTTTCCGGAACAACGCTGCCCAAAATCGGCGCGATTTGAACAAGGGTGACGATCCCGGTTCCAGCGCAAAATGAGGGGTCCTGGTGGAGGCGAGGTTTCACCGGGCTCGAACGAATTTGAAATTTGCGGGTTTAAAGGATGCAAGCAGACAAGATGGGTATGGACAAGGGAAGCCGGGCGCGCGGCAAAAACGCGTTCAGGAGGCAGTCCCGGAAGCTGCTGGAAAATTCCCTCAAGGCCGGCCTGATGGCAACGGTGCTCGCCACCGGGTTCAACGCCGCTACCGTCGACACCGCGTCGGCTCAGGGGTTGTTCCAGCGCCTGTTCAACCCGGATGCGCATCGCCAGCAACGGGAGCGCGAGCGCCAGCAAAACCTGCGCAAGCAGATCGCGACCACGAAGGTATCCGCGCCGCGTTATCTCAGCTATTCGCCCGACGCATGGAAATCCGTTTCCCTGGCTCCGCTGTCTGAAAAGAAAACCGCTGAAGTCCAGCCGGACGCTCAGGCCTTGGAAGCGGCCGAGGCGGTTGCGGTTGAAACCGACAGCCCGGCAGTCAGCCCGTCGGTTCCGACCCCCTTCGATCTGGCGCGACCGGTTCTGGCGGAGATGACCCTGACCGTTCTGCCCGAAGTGGGCGAGGCGCTGATAGCCTATTACCGGGAACACCCTGAGTTCCTCTGGGTCGAAGACGGCAAGCCGACCGTCAGGGCCGAAGCCCTGCGGCAGGCGCTGAGCGGAGCCGCCAAATACGCCCTCGACCCGGACGACTACTTTGTTTCGCTCCCGGAGACGTCCGGCCTCGAAGGGGTTGAACTGGACACCGCCGTCATGCGTTTCGAGATGGATCTGAGTGCCGCGGCGCTGACATACATTCTCGATTCCAGGCGTGGCCGGGTCGATCCGAACCGGATTTCGCAATACCACGACCTGCCGCGACACAAGGTCGACCTCGTTGCCGCGCTGGAAGATCTCTCGGCAGCGGAAGATACGACCGCCGTTCTGGACAAGGCGCAGCCGCAGAACGACCACTTCCGCAAGCTGACTGCTGAGCTGGCAAAACTGAAGGCCGAGGACGAGGGGGCCGATCAGATCGTTATTGCGCCCGACACTTTTCTGAAGGCCGGCAAATCCAGCCCGGAAATGAAGAATATCGTCGCGGCGATCAACAAGAACGGGTCCGCGGAACTGAAGGCGGAACACGCCGAGACGCTCCAGGCCTACTCCGGCGACGAGCTCTACACACCGGAACTGGTGGCGCTTGTGAAGGCCTTCCAGAAGGAAGCCAAGCTGACGCCGGACGGCGTGGTCGGCAAGAACACGATCGTCGCACTGGTCGGTGAGACGAATGCCGCCAAGATCGCCAAGGTCGAGCTGGCGATGGAACGCAGCCGGTGGATTCCGGAAACGCTCGGCGAGCGCAAGGTGTTCGTCAACCAGCCGGCGTTTACCGCGACCTACTATGCTCCCGGCGAAACACCGCTGCAGATGCGCGTGGTCGTCGGCAAGAAATCGAACCAGACAAGCTTCTTCTACGACAATATCGAACTGGTGGAATACAACCCCTATTGGGGCGTGCCCTATTCGATCATCGTCAACGAAATGCTGCCGAAACTTGCCCAGGACCCGAGTTATCTGGACCGCGCCGGCTACGAAGTCACAACGTCCGGCGGGCGTCAGATTTCCTCTTCTTCGGTCGATTGGTATGCGGTTGCAGCCAGGCAGCAGTCGGTGAACGTGCGCCAGTATCCCGGCCAGTCGAATGCGCTTGGAGAGGTGAAGATCCTCTTCCCGAACAAGCATGACATCTACATGCACGACACGCCTTCGAAGAACCTCTTCAAAAAGGACATGCGTGCCTTCAGCCATGGCTGCATCCGCCTGCAGGACCCGAAGGCGATGGCCGCAGCCGTTCTCGGCAAGTCGAAGGACTATGTTTCCTCAAGGATTTCGGTCGGCCGCAACGAACAGGAGCAGGTGAACGGAAATATTCCGGTCTACATCTCCTATTTCACCGCCTGGCCCGACCTCGACGGCACAATTGCCTTTTACTCGGACGTCTATGACCGTGACCGGTACCTTCTGGAGGCAATCGGAAAAACGGAGGACGCCCGGGCAAAGGCCAGAACCTCCTGACCGGAATCTTTCTTCCGCGAAAAAATCGCCGGCGCCGGGACAGCCAGATGGTTCGTCCGGTGCCGGCGGTCACCTTCAGGACGGTTTTCCCAGGCATCCGGTCAGGGAATTCGTGAGAGCCTCCAGAAGGTCCGGGTAAAGGTCCGGACCGTCCGCCAGATCCGTGCCGAGCGGATCTAGCGTGCCTTTTCGGGCGATGCTTCCCTCAATCACCACATCGACGAGTTTTGCGTCGAATTGCGGTTCCTGGAACACGCAAGTCACCTGCAGATCCCTTATCCTGTCCCGAACCGCGGCAATTCTGTCCGCGCTGGAAAGCGTTTCCGGTGACAGCGTGATCGCGCCTGACGCCTCGACACCGAAATGATGTTCGAAGTGGTGAAAGGCGTCATGAAACACGATGAACTTCCGGTCCGTCAGGGGGGCGAGTTCACCGCTGATTTTTTGTTCAATCGCCTCGATCCTTTCGGCAAAATGCCGTGCGTTCGCCCTATAGGTTTGCGAATTGGCGGGGTCGAGGCTCGAAAGCGTTTCAGCCATGGCGCTGGCTATGGCGATGCCATTGTCAGGGTTGAGCCAGATATGCGGATCCTCACCGCTATCATGTCCATGGTTGTCTTCCGTGGCATGGCTGTGCTGCTCGTCAGGGGTTGCTCCAGGCTCGTGCTCTTCGTCATCCTCATCGTGTTCGTGCGTGTCGAATTCGGCCGAATCTCGAAACTGAAGGGGTTCGATGCCATCAACTTCCATCATTTCCACGACGACAGCATTCTCCGCCATTGATGAAATGGGTTTGGCCAGGGAAGGGGTCAGTTCCGGTCCGATCCAGAACACCGCGTCAGCTTTCTGAAGCTGGGAAGCTTGCGAAGGCTTGAGGGAAAAGCCGTGGGGAGAAGAGGCGCCGTCAATGAGAATATCCGGTGTGCCGACACCCTCCATGACGGCCGAGGCGATCGAGTGCAGGGGTTTGATGGTCGTGACCACGGACAGTCCGTCCGCGAGAGCGGGAGAGCCAAGAAGTGCAAGGCCAGCGGCACCGGTCAGCACGAACGGTACTAGGCGGGTTTTGGACTTGAGGTGGAGGGAAGTCGAAAGGGCAAAGGGCATCATGTGCGGGAAATCCGGGTATGTAATCATGTAACGTGTAACTGTATAACGTTGCATTTCGGTCGAGGCAAGCCGGGAAAACAGCCTTCTTGCATATTGGCGGCGCATGGCGCTTGGTTTGTGCAAGGACCGGCGATAATGTCTAAAAAATTTTCGATGGATCAAACGCTTCATGACCACCCGCGCAGACATGCCGGCGGAAACTCTCCTCACCCCTTTTCCTCCCAAAGCCGCCCAGCTGATCGTTACGATCTACGGAGACATCGTCGAACCGCGCGATGGTGTCTTGTGGATGGGGGACCTGATCGGTCTCTGCGCCGGATTCGGTGTGAACGAATCCCTTGTGAGAACCGCAGTTTCGAGACTTGTCTCAAAGGGCCAACTCTCGGGACAGAGGGAGGGCAGGCGGAGCTTTTATGCGCTCACCGACGAAGCACGTGAGGAATATCACGCCGCAGCAGAACTCTTTTACGGTGCCGCCGACGGCGAATGCCACTGGATCATCACCCATTGTTCCGACCTGGTGGATCAGGACCGCCTGTCCCGCATGGGCTACCTTCCTCTCGGCGGCAATGTCTTTGCGGGCGCCGACAGGCCGGGGCGCCCGGTACTCGGAACCGCTTTTCGGTCGGTGGCCATCGACCCGACCTCTCCGGACCTGAAGAAGCTCCTGGGCGCAGGCAGCGATCTGGCTTTGCTGGCAGACGACTACGAGAAATTTGTCGAGGACTTTCGGACGCTTGGCTCCGGCTCCGCGACACAGACCGATGACAAGACCGCCATGTTGCAGCGTCTTGCCCTGGTGCACGCCTATCGTGACATCCGGCTGCGGGACCCGCGCCTTCCGCCTTCCGTGCTTCCCGAAGGATGGGCCGGTGAAAGAGCGCACCGCCTTTTTGCGGAACTCTACACGCGTTTGTCGGCGCAGGCCGACGCTTATATCGGTCGCACGCTTCTCAATCGGAAAGGAACGCTCGAAGCCCGAACGGATGCCGTGATTTCGCGCCTGGAGTCGCTTGCCGCGAGGTTCTGAAGCTCATCTTTTCCGAGCGGTTACGGCCGAATTCGAAAAGCATCACAAAAAAATAAAAATTCTTACTTTTTCTGTGATGCTTTGTGCGCTATCCTGAGCCAAATTCAACATGGCGAAAGGAGGCGTCATGTATGCCCAGATGGTGAAAACCGATTCGACCAAGGTGCGTGACATCTCGGAAATGTCCCCAGAGGAGCGTGCCTTTCAGGAACGGATCGACCGCGGTGAAAAGATTGAACCGACGGACTGGATGCCCGAGGGGTACCGCAATACCCTGATCCGTCAGATCGGCCAACACGCCCATTCCGAAATCGTCGGCCAGCTTCCGGAAGGAAACTGGGTCACCCGTGCGCCCACGCTTGAGCGCAAGGCGATACTCCTCGCCAAGGTGCAGGATGAGGCCGGACATGGCCTTTATCTCTACTGTGCCGCCGAAACGCTCGGCGTCAGCCGGGACGAGTTGATCGAACTGCTGCATGCCGGCAAGATGAAATATTCCTCGATCTTCAACTATCCGACCCTGAACTGGGCCGATATCGGCGCCGTCGGCTGGCTGGTGGATGGCGCGGCGATCATGAACCAGGTTCCGTTGCAGCGTACGTCCTTCGGACCCTATTCACGCGCCATGATCCGTATCTGCAAGGAAGAGAGTTTCCATCAGCGCCAGGGATTCGACATCATGATGAAGATGGCGAACGGCACGGCCGAGCAGCGCCGCATGGCCCAGGATGCACTCAACCGCTTCTGGTATCCGTCGCTGATGATGTTCGGCCCCTCCGACAAGGACTCCGTCCATTCGGCCCAGTCCATGGCCTGGAAGATCAAGATCAACACCAATGACGAATTACGCCAGAAATTCGTCGACCAGACCGTGCCGCAGGCCGAATACCTGGGTCTGAAGGTGCCGGACGAGAATCTGAAATGGAACGAGGAAAAGGGCGGCTACGACTTTTCCGAGCCGGACTGGAACGAGTTCTTCGAAGTGCTGAAAGGCAATGGTCCGTGCAACCGCGACCGGATGAACGCGCGGGTCAAGGCGTGGGAAGATGGCGCTTGGGTTCGCGACGCGTTGATGGCGCATGCGGACAAACGCGTTCTCGCCCGCGAAGCGGCAGAGTAGGCCGGAATGACCGGGTTCCACATCGCCGAGCTTAATGTCGCGCGCCTCAAGCACGATATCAACGATCCGCGGATTGCCGATTTCGTCAGCAATCTGAACCGGGTCAACGCCGCCGCCGAACGAAGCCCCGGCTTTGTCTGGCGTCTGAAGGACGATGCTGGAACCTCGGTTGCCATGACGTTGGACAGCGACCCGATGGTCATTCCCAACCTGTCGGTCTGGGAAGACGTCGGTTCGCTCGAAAATTTCGTCTTCAAGACCGTTCACAAGCGGTTTTACGAGCGCCGGGCGGCGTGGTTCGAGGTTCTCGGCAAGATGCACTTCGTAATGTGGCCCGTGCCGGTTGGTCATGAGCCTTCCCTGGAAGAGGCCTGGCGGAAACTGGACCAGTTCAATGCCGAGGGGCCGTCGGACCTGGCCTTCGACTGGTCTTATGTCGAAAACGCAATTCTCTGGCGTACAGCGCGCTGTTCAGGCTCGGCAGCCTGACGCCGGATCGAGGAGGGAAAAATGAAAAAGGAATGGCCGCTTTGGGAAGTGTTCATCCGCGGACAGCACGGGCTCAATCACCGTCACGTCGGCTCGCTCCATGCGCCGGACGCGGAAATGGCGATCAAGAATGCCAGGGATGTCTATACCCGTCGCAAGGAAGGCGTATCGATCTGGGTGGTGCCGTCGGCACAGATCACCGCGTCGGATCCGGGTGCCAAGGATGCCCTTTTCGAGCCATCCATGGACAAGATCTACCGGCACCCCAGCTTCTATGACATTCCGGACGAAGTCGGGAAGATGTGACCATGGCTAAGAATGATCTGATCGCGAACGATATTCTGTTCGAGTGGCTTCTGCGCCGTGGCGATTCCGTTCTGATCCTGGGCCATCGCGTGTCGGAATGGTGCGGACACTCTCCGGTTCTGGAGGAAGACATCGCGCTCGCCAATGTCGCGCTCGACCTGATCGGGCAGGCGCGCCTTTGGCTTGGTCTGGCCGGAGAGGTGGAAGGCAAGGGGCGGGGTGAGAACGAGCTTGCATTCCTTCGGGATTCCTGGGACTTCCGCAATTTCCTGCTGGTCGAACAGCCAAACGGCGACTTCGGCAAGACGCTGATGCGGCAGTTTCTTTTCGATGCCCACAACGCCCACCTGCTGACTGCCCTTAAGTCCTCGGCGGATCCGCGCATCGCCGAGATCGCGGTCAAGGCCAGCAAGGAAGTCGCCTACCATCTCGACCGGTCGGCGGATCTTGTCATCCGGCTCGGCGATGGTACCGATGAAAGCCACAAGCGCATGCAGGAGGCCCTCGACGTCCTGTGGACCTATACCGGTGAAATGTTCATCGGCGATGCGGTCGACGCGGCGATGGCCTCTTCTGGTCTGGCTCCAACTCCCGAGAGTCTGAAGGAGCCCTGGAGGGCAACGGTTCAGGAGGTTCTGGACGAGGCCACCCTGAGTGTTCCCGAAACGGGCTTCGCGCATCTGGGCGGCATTTCGGGCCGGCACACGGAACATCTGGGCCATCTGCTGGCCGAAATGCAGTTCTTGCAGCGGGCTTATCCGGGAGCGACCTGGTAAGGCGATGCAAGTTTCGATCGAAACGGTCTGGCAATGGCTCTCCGAGGTCCCCGATCCGGAAATTCCGGTTCTGTCGCTGACGGACCTCGGCGTGATCCGGGACGTCGAATGGCGGGGCGGAACACTGGTCGTCACGGTGACGCCGACCTATAGCGGGTGCCCGGCGACGGCTGTCATCAACCTCGATATCGAAACCAAGCTCAGGTCCTGCGGCATTGAGGATCTGCGCCTCGAGCAGCGCCTCAGTCCCGCATGGACAACGGACTGGCTGAGCCCGGAAGGCCGCGAAAAACTGCGGCAGTACGGCATTGCGCCACCGGTCGACGGGACCAGGGTGCCTGACGTCGTCTCCAGCCGGATTTCCCGGCTCGCGGGAGAGAACAGTCCGGTCGTCGCCTGTCCGCGATGCGGCTCGGAGAATACGGAAAAGGTCAGCCAGTTCGGGTCGACGCCCTGCAAGGCGGCCTACCGGTGCCGGGCCTGTCTGGAGCCGTTCGACTATTTCAAGTGCCACTGAAACACAGGGCGACGAGCCCATCGGCTTGAATTTGGGAGGAAGTCAATGTCTCGGTTTCACACCCTGACTGTCACGGATGTGGCCCCGGAAACGCGGGATGCCGTCGTCGTGACGCTGCAGCCGCAGCCGGGCGACGAGGATACGTTCCGCTTCACACAGGGCCAGTACCTCACATTCCGGAAGGACTTCGACGGCCACGAAGTGCGCCGATGCTATTCGATCTGCGCCGGCACGGAAGACGGTACCTTGAAGGTCGGCGTGAAACGCGTCGATGGCGGCGCGTTCTCCTGCTGGGTGAACGAGAACCTGAAGCCGGGAGATACGGTCGAGGCGATGCCGCCGGTCGGAAGTTTCTTCGCTCCGATCGAACCGGAGAAAGCCCGGTTTTATGTCGCCTTTGCCGGCGGGTCCGGCATCACGCCCATCCTGTCGATCCTGAAGACGGTGCTTGCGCGGGAGCCGGACGCCCAGTTCACGCTCGTCTATGCCAACCGGCAGGTCGCCTCGATCATGTTTCGCGAGGAACTTGAGGACCTGAAGAACCGTTATCTTGGACGCCTGCACATCATTCACATCCTCAAGAGCGATGCCCAGGACACGGAACTCTTTTCCGGGCGCGTCGATACGGAAAAGCTCAAGGATCTCTTTGAAACGCTGATCGATCCCCAGGACATCGACATGGCCTTCCTGTGCGGGCCGCATGGCATGATGGAGACGGTGCGACAGCAACTTGAAGCGCGCGGCGTTACGCAAGACAGGATCAAGCACGAACTCTTCAAGTCCGACCAGCCCGGCCGCCTGCCGTCAAAGCAAAGGCCTGCGGTTGCCGACAAGGATGCAAAGGACGCCGACCTGCGGCTGACGCTCGACGGTACCACGCGCGAAATCCACATGGAGCCGGGCGAAACCATTCTGGAAGCAGCCCACCGGAACAGTATCGATGCCCCATATTCCTGCTGTGCGGGTGTATGTTCCACCTGTCGGGGCAAGCTGGTGGAAGGCGAAGTCGAGATGGCGGCCAACCACGCGCTGGAAGACGATGAAATCCGCGATGGCTACATCCTGACCTGCCAGTCCCGTCCGCTGACCAAGCGGCTGGTGGTTACCTACGACGCCTGACCGGTACCTTCCTTCCTCAATACGGATATGAATTCATGACAGCCGTTTCCCAAGACATGCGGGTTCTGGAAAGTTATCTGGCCGGCAGCTGGCGCGCCGGGCGAGGCGAGGGCAAGGCCCTTCTCGATGCTGCCACCGGTCAAGCTGTCGCTCGGATCGATGCTTCGGGGCTGGATCTCGGTGAGGCGCTTGCCTATGGCCGCGCAACCGGCGGCAAGGCCCTGCACAAGATGACCTATCATGAGCGCGCGCTGATGCTGAAAACGCTTGCGCAGCACCTGATGGAAAAGAAGGAAATTTTTTACCGGGAAAGTTTTGCCACGGGCGCGACCCGCAAGGACAGCTGGATCGACATCGAGGGCGGGATAGGAACCCTGTATGCCTTTTCGTCCAAGGCGCGGCGGGAAATGCCGAACACGCGGGTATTCGTGGAAGGGACCGTCGAGCCTCTGTCTCGGGACAATACCTTCTCTGGTCAGCACATCCTTTCGCCTTTGCGCGGAATTGCCATACATATCAATGCCTTCAACTTCCCGTGCTGGGGCATGCTGGAAAAGATCGCGCCCGCCATTATCGCAGGCGTGCCCTGCCTGGTGAAACCAGCCAGCCAAACGGCCTACCTGACGGAACTGATGGTACGCCACATCGTCGACAGCGGCATCCTGCCGGAGGGCACACTCCAGCTACTGTGTGGATCCGCCGGTGATCTCATCGATCATGTGACCGGTCAGGATGTCGTCACCTTCACCGGCTCCGCTGCAACCGGTCAGATGCTGCGGTGTCATCCCTCCATAGTTGAAAATTCGGTCCGCTTCTCCATGGAAGCCGACAGCCTCAACGCCGCCGTCCTTGGTCCCGACGCAAAACCGGGAGAGCCCGAATTCGACCTGTTCGTCAGGGAAATTGCCCGGGAAATGACGTCTAAGGCGGGCCAGAAATGCACCGCAATCCGGCGTGTCATCGTACCTCGCGGCCAGGAAAATGCTGTCGCGGAGGCCCTGAACGAGAGATTTGCGAAACTGGTGATCGGCGACCCGCGCGACGAGGCGGTCACCATGGGCCCGCTCGCCTCGCTCGATCAATGCGCAGAAGTTCGTCAGCGCGTTCAGGATCTGGCAGCGGAAGCGGAAATCGTTTCGGAAGGCGCGGCTCGGGAAGACGGGAAGGGTGCTTTCGCGGCACCTGTGCTGCTCCGCTGCGATCGTCCCATGAATGCCGAAGCGATCCATTCGGTCGAGGCCTTCGGCCCGGTCGCCACGCTCATGCCTTATGACAGCGTGGACGATGCGGTGGAACTGACCCACAAGGGCAAGGGATCCCTTGTCGTCTCGCTCTTCACCAATGACGAGGCCGTCGCCGAGGAAATGGTGCTTGGCATGGCGCCTTTCCACGGGCGTATCATGATCGGTAACCGCCAGAGCGCCAAATCATCCACGGGACACGGCTCCCCCTTGCCGATGCTGGTTCACGGTGGTCCGGGCCGGGCAGGCGGCGGCGAGGAACTTGGCGGCCTCAGGGCAGTGAAGCATTATATGCAGCGGACCGCCATTCAGGGCGCACCCAACCTGCTCGGTGCCGTTACCGGCCGCTGGGTGGCGGGGATGCCTGGTAAGACGGATGCCCGTCATCCGTTCCGCAAGTCTCTCGCCGAGCTCAAGGTCGGCGATCAGCTCCTGACCAAATCCCGAACGGTGTCTCTGGAAGACATCGAGCATTTCGCCGAATTCACCGGGGATACGTTCTACGCCCACATGGACGAAGCCGCGGCAAAGCGGAACCCATTCTTCGTGGGGCGGGTCGCGCATGGCTACCTGATCGTGTCCTTTGCCGCCGGCCTCTTCGTCGACCCGGACGAAGGCCCGGTCCTTGCCAACTATGGCGTTGACAACCTGCGTTTCCTGACGCCGGTCAACGCCGGCGACGCGCTTAAGGTCCAGCTCACGGCCAAGGAAATTTCACCGCGGATTTCAGCGGATTATGGCGAGGTTCGCTGGGATTGCCTGGTGACCAACCAGAAGGACGAACCCGTGGCGCAATATGATGTTCTGACGCTGGTTGCCAAGGACTGGCCCGTTCTGGCCTGATAAGAAAAACTCTTGAAAATAAAATGGCCGTCCCGGAAAACGCCGGGACGCCATTTGTTTGGAACTACTCCTTGGGCCGGTTGTCGACCACCCGTTTGGCCTTGCCGGCAGACCTTTCAATCTGGCCCGGTTCACTCACATCGATCTTCGCGGATACGCCGATCACGCTCTTGATGTGGTGGGACAGTTCCGCGGCGGACGCCTTGCGGTCGTGATCGGAGGCGCAATCCGGAATTGCTTCGACGTGAATGGTCATCACGTCCAGCCGGTCCTTCTTGCTGAGTTCGATCTGGAAATGCGGAGACAGTCCGCCGCATTTCAGGATCTGTTCCTCGACCTGCGTCGGGAACACATTGACGCCTCTCAGAATGATCATGTCGTCGGACCGGCCGGTGATCTTTTCCATGCGGCGCATGCTGCGGGCGGTCCCAGGCAGAAGCCGGGTCAAATCGCGCGTGCGGTAGCGGATCATCGGCAGACCTTCCTTGGTCAGCGTGGTGAACACCAGCTCGCCGACCTCGCCATCGGCGACCACCTCGCCGGTCTCCGGATTGATGATTTCCGGGTAGAAATGATCCTCCCAGATATGCAGCCCGTCCTTGGTCTCGACGCATTCGTTGGCGACCCCGGGGCCCATGACCTCCGACAGGCCGTAGATGTCGACCGCATGCATGTCGAAGGCATCCTCGATTTCTCGCCGCATGGCATTCGTCCAGGGCTCCGCCCCGAAAATGCCTGCCGCCAATGAGCTCTCCCGCGGATCGAGGCCCTGACGGTGGAATTCGTCCAGGATGGCGAGCAGATAGGACGGTGTCACCATGATGATGCGCGGCTTGAAGTCCTGGATCAGCGTAACCTGGCGTTCCGTCATGCCGCCGGATACGGGCACAACCGTGCATCCGAGTTTTTCGGCGCCGTAGTGGGCACCGAGGCCGCCGGTAAAGAGGCCGTAGCCATAGGCAACATGGACGATATCGCCCGGCCGTCCGCCGGATGCCCGGATGGAGCGGGCAACCAGGTTTGCCCACATCTCGATGTCATTGGCCGTATAACCGACGACGGTCGGCTTGCCGGTCGTGCCCGATGAGGCGTGAATGCGAACGATCTTATCGCGCGGGACGGCAAAGAGGCCGAAGGGATAGTTGTCCCTGAGGTCCGTCTTCGTCGTGAACGGGAATTTCGCCAGATCGGCAAGTGTTTTCAGATCGGAAGGATGTACGCCTTTTTCGTCGAATCGTGCCCTGTAAAGCGGGACGTTTTCGTAAGCATGGGCGAGGGACCATTTGAGCCGCTGAAGCTGCAGGGACGACAACTCGTCCCGGCTCGCGGTTTCAATCGGTTCCAGGTCACCAGGACGCGGGGCCAGATCTTCCATGGAGTCCTCCCTTGGACGCAGGTTGTGAGCCCGCTTCAATCATTCCGGCAGTATCGTGCCTTTTGTTGTTCTTGAGTTGCCGCGGAATTCCGCGATCGTTACACCGCTCTGATTTTTGATCGTAACATCATACAGACCGGATCGCCCCTGCCGGGACACCTCGCGCGCGGTTGCCGTCAGGCGGTCTCCGAGTTGCGCGGGTGCCAGGAAAGTAACCGTGCAATGCTGGGCGACAGTCACCTGGTTGTAGGTGTTGCAGGCAAAGGCGAAAGCGCTGTCGGCGAGCGTGAAGATGTAGCCGCCATGACAGATGCCATGGCCGTTGGTCATGCTCTTGGTGACCGTAAAGGACATGATCGAGTGGCCGGGTTCGACACGCTCAAGGTGCATGCCGAGATCCTGCGAGGCGGTGTCCTCGGACCACATCTGTTCCGCGCATGCGGAAGCAAGTTCTGCAGGTGTCATCTGTTCCCTCTGGGTGAGTTCAGGCGCCGGTAAACCTGGCGGGACGCTTTTCGAGAAACGCGGTCACGCCTTCGCGGTAATCCACTGACCGTCCGGCCTGCCTCTGCGCGTCGCGCTCGGCATCGAGATGGGCGTCGAGCGACTGGTCCGCGGCTGCCTGTATGAGCTGTTTGGTTAGCGCAAGACCCGCCGTTGCCCCCGATGCCAGTTGGCCGGCAAGTTCGCTCGCTACCTTCATGAGTTCTTCATCGGGAACGGCTTTCCAGATAAGCCCCCAATCCGCGGCGGTTCCTGCCGGCAGCGGTTCCGCCGTCATGGCCAAGGCCTTTGCCCGGGCTTCACCGATCAGCTTCGGCAAAAACCAGGTGCCGCCGGAATCCGGAACCAGGCCGATTTTCGAGAAGGCCTGGATGAACCTTGCCGATTGTGCCGCAAGGACGATGTCGCAGGAAAGCGCGATATTTGCACCGGCGCCCGCGGCCACTCCGTTGACCGCACAGATGACCGGCTTAGGCAAGGCGCGGATCTGACGGATCAAGGGATTGTAGAGCGTTTCCAGAGTGAGACCGAGATCGGGCGCCGCATTTCCGTCCCGCATGTCCCGGTCCGAAAGGTCCTGGCCTGCGCAGAACCCCCGGCCGGCTCCGGTCAGAAGCACCGCACGGATGTCTCCATCCGTTTCGGCACGTTCGAACTGGGCCCTGAGTTCCAGATGCATGGCCTCGTTGAAGGCATTCAGCCGATCAGGACGGTTGAGTGTAATAAGCAGAAATCCGTCGCGTCTCTCCGCCAGAACTGATTCCGGGTCAGCCATGCGCCCCTCCCAAAGCGTCACAGGAATTGCTGATAAAGTCAGCTTTCTGTGACATTAATGCATGCTGCAGGCCTGCCGTCAAAGCCCGAATGCAGATTTGTTCCAGGCAGACGAAAAACCTGTGGTGATTGCGGCCGCTAACGGTTTGAAAAGTCATTCTCGCCACTGCTTGGCGCCAGCATTCAGAACCAGGCAGGTTCGCCTTTCTGGCTGGTCAGGTATACGCAATCTTATTGAGTGTTGATTCAGCAGATATTTACCTAAATCGGCAAATTCTTGGAAACCATCATTCCCGGCACAAGGCGCCATGTTCATTCGTAAATCTGCCGCCGAAGACTACACTCTTGATATTCCTCTCGAGCTCGAAGAGGGGCCGCCAGCTGTTGCCTACAGGCGAATACTGCAAGTGTTGTCCATCGGCGCGGCAGCCTTCCTGACTTGGGCCGCGATCGGCCAGGTGCGGGAAGTGGCAAAGGCCGCGGGCGAAATCGTCCCCGCCGGCAAGGTCCAGACTGTCGGACACCTTGAGGGCGGCATCGTCGCGGAAGTTCTCGTGCAGGAAGGCGCCCTGGTTCAAAAGGGAGCCCCGCTCATCCGGCTGCTGGCAACGGCAACGTCCAGCGATCTGGAAAAGGTGCAGACCCGGCTGAAATACCTTACCCGCGAGGAAAGACGCCTGAACGTTCAAACCGCCGCCGGCGGCTCCAACGGGTTGCGTCTCGGGAACCCGTCTGAATTCAGTGAAGCCCAGCAGGCGGCTCTGGTGGCCCAGCGAGAAGCGCTGGCGCAGGAACAGCACGCGCTGCAGGCACGAATAAATGAAAAGGACGCCGAGCTAACCAGTATTCTCGAGCGGATTGACCTGCAAAGGACCCAGGTTGAAATCGAGCAGGAAAAGTTCGGTATCCAGGAGAACCTGTTCGATCAGGGATACACTTCGCGGCGCCGGTATCTGGATGCCAAGTCGGCATTGCAGCAGGCCCAGAGCCAACTCAGCGAGCTGGTGGGTATGAAGGGACGCACCGAGGCACAGCTCGCCGAGGCGCGTGCCACCTTGCAACGCTCCATTGCCGTGGCCGAAGAAGAACTCGCCGTGGAACGCAGCAAGGTGGTCCAGGAGCGAAACGAACTGACGTTCGAAGAGGAAAAACAGCGCGACAGGTTCGACCGCCTGTTCGTCAGGTCTCCGATAACGGGCCATATCAAGGCTCTGTATCTCAAGGGGCCGGGCAGTGTTCTGGCACCGGGAGATGTGGTTGCTGAAATCGTTCCGAGCAGTTCCGATCTCGTTGCCGAAGTTCGCATCTCTCCGCGGGACATTGGACATGTCGAGGTCGGCGACGACGCGGAGATCGCGATAACGACTTTCGATCCCAACGTGCAGGGAACGCTGAAGGGTGAAGTCGCGGTGATATCGGCTTCCAGCTTCCGGGACGAATACGGAAATTATTTCTTCAAGGCTGAAATTCCTCTTTCGACCAACAGGATCGGGAAAGGTTCTCAGGCCGCAACGATTTCGCCGGGCATGGTGGTCGACGCGAAGATCGTGACCGGGTCGAAATCCATCCTGAAATACATGCTAAAGCCCGTTACCCGGGCTTTGGGTGACCCTTTGAGCGAACGCTAGGACCACGCATCGCGGTACAAATGGTAAAAGGCCCCGGAGGGAAGCCCCGGGGCCTTTTGTTGCGCGCCTGCCGATGCCGGTTACCAGCGGATCTCCTCGATATCGTTGAAGTTGACACGGCTGCCGTCGGCAAAGTCGATATAGCCGTCCGCGTCCTGCGAAAGGGTGATGTGTCCGCCGGCCGTATCCGTGCTTTCTATGGAACCGTTGGTGATCGTGACCGTCCAGTCGGCTCCGTATTCACCGGCAGAGGTAACACCGGGGCCGCCGCCGAGGTCTATGACGTCCGTCCAGGAGGCTCCTGCACCGCCATAGATGGCATCGTTGCCGTCTCCCAGGCCATACATGAACAGATCGGAGCCGTCGCCACCGCTCATGTTGTCATTGCCCGTTCCGCCGATGATGACGTCGTCGCCGGCACCGGCGCTGATATTGTCGCTGCCGGATTGTCCGAAGATCAGATCGTTCCCGCCTCCGGACGTGATCACGTCATTCCCGGTGCCACCGTCGATCAGGTCGTTGTAGTCACCGGTAGTGATGTTGTCGTCTCCACCAAGCCCATAGACCTCATACGACCCGCTCGAGCCGCTGAAGGAATTGCTATAGTCATTGCCGATAACGGTGTTGTCGTACTCTCCGGTAACGGAGATCGAGAAAGTCTCGCTGGATGCTGATCCATCGGCCGACGTTGCCGTGACGACGAGATCGATGGAGCTTTCCGCATAGCTGTCGAAGAACGCGTGATCGGCGACCGTGACAACGCCATCTGCGCCGACTTCGAACCTGTCGTCACTCACCGTATAGGAAACGGCGTCTCCGTTAGGATCGTCGGCAAAGGCGGTAATTCCTACCTGGGTTCCCGCAGAGCTCGTCTCATGGATCGTATTCGCCGTGCCATCGGTGTCGGAGACGGCACCCACGGATCCGTCGACAAGATGATCCGCCAGGACGTCCCTGTCCGCAAACTGGAAATTCTCGACATTGGAAACGATGTCCGTTCCGTCAGGATTGCCGTCGCGGAGATCCGTAATCGTGTAGCTGCCGTCACCGTTGTCGACGAAGTCATAGTCTCCATAGTTGCCTGAGAAAACTGCCGTATCGGTGCCAGCGCCACCATCAAGCGTGTCGTTTCCTGCACCGCCAGTGAGCGTGTCGGTGGCGCCGGCGCCGATCAGGGTGTCGTTCCCGTCGCCACCGTTGAGCTCGTCGCCGTCGGACACGTAATAATCGCTGTCGAGGCGGTTGGCAAAGAGGCCGGAGTCATCGATCTGCAGCGTGTCGAGCGAAATGGATTCGATCGGTTTGCTTGCCAAAAGTGCTGAATCGGCGTTCGACTGATATTCCGGTGCCAGGTAGACCTCACCGTTGGTCAATTGAATGACGACGGCCGTGAAGGTGCCGGTGGAGCCATCCGTGAAAGTGACCGTCGCGTCGTAGACCTGGGTCGAGTCCAGGGCATAGGACGTCCCGTTAATCGTGAACGTTTCAGACGTGCCGTTCATGTCATTGTCGGCAAGGATACCGTCGCCGTTGCTGTCGTTTGCAGTCGCGGTCACGATCTGGCCGTACAACGGATTGGCGGAGCCACCGTAGGAGCCGAGAAGATTCGAGGCATATTCCGATACGCTGTTGCCTTCATAGGTGTCGACATCCGCAGCCGAGCCCAAATGAATGAGCGAGTATGTCGTTCCAACGGTTTCGCTGCCGCCAGTAGTTGCATTGCTCTGGTCGGATGCATAAAGAACGTCGTCGCCGCCACCACCGTTGATGACGTCGGATCCGTCGTTGCCGTAAAAGACGTCGGTATTCGTGCTACCGGTAATCGTGTCGCCTGAGGAGGTGCCCAGATGAATGCCGACCACTTCGGAATAGGTATTCCCGGCGGAATCCGTCACCTGGACGGTTACGTTGCCACTGTAAGCGCTTGACGTATCGTGGTCTCCAACCAGACTGATTTCACCAGTGCTCGAGTCAATCGAGAACTTTCCGCCGGCATCATCCGTCAAGGCGAAAGTAAAGCTGTCGCCGGCGTCGGCATCGACAACCGAACTGACATCCACAACCACCGTCCCGGCAGAGACCGTGCCCCCCGAAACGGTCATGGTGTCGTTGCCTGTGAAGGTCATGTCCGTCGGTGCTTCGTCAATGGCGTTTTGAATGTCGACAACGAAACTGCCGATTGTCGAAGAGCCGTCCGAAGACGATGCCTTGACGTAGAGCGTTTGAGACGTTGCCGTTTCGTAGTCGAGCAGGGAGCTGTCGGCGACGGTCACAACGCCGGTGTTTGCTTCGATTGCAAATGCTCCGCCGGTAGCGGGCGAACCGTCCGCATTGACGAGCGAATAGGTAACGTTGTCTGAAACATCCTGATCCGTCGCGAGTGCCGTGATGCCGACTACGGTCCCGTTTGCCGCGCTTTCGGAGACAGAGTTCGACGACGTATCGGAGTCCGAAACGGAGGAAACGTCGTATTCATCCACGTCCGACACGGCAATAGTGAAGGTCTCCTGGGAAGTTGATCCATCCGTCGAAGTGGCTGTCACCGTGACATTGATGGACCCTTCGGTTTCTGCATCGAAACTGGCGCCGTCCGCGACCGTGATGACCCCGTTTCCGTTAACGGTGAACCGGCTGTCATCGACCGCGTAGGAGACTGTGTCTGAAGTGTTTGTATCCTCGGCAAATGCGGTAATGCCGACCGTCGTCCCGGCGCCCGCATCTTCCGCGACGGTATTGCTGGAGCCGTCGGTATCGGAAATCGAACTTACATCCTGCGCGATCAGATCGCCCGCAAGAACATCGCCGTCCGCAAAACGAAAGTTTTCGACGTCGTAAACGCGGTCTGTTCCGTCGGGAGACCCGTCCCTCAGATCGGTAATCGTAAAGGATCCGTCGTAGTTCCGTGTGATGGAATAATCACCCCAATTGCCGGAATAAACCGCCGTGTCGTTTCCCGTGCCGCCGAATATCCAGTCGTCGTTGGCACCGCCGACGAGTGTGTCACTGTCGCCTTCGCCATGGAGCGCATCATAACCATCCCCACCGATGATCATGTCATCGCCGCCGCCGCCGTAGATGACGTCGTTGCCGGCACCACCGTCGAGATAATTGGCATCGGCGCTGATCTGCGTGCCGGCCTGATCGTCGATGATGTCATTGCCGGCACCGCCATAGACGGTGTCCGCGCCTAAACCGTATGCGATATAATCGTTCCCGGCGCCGCCATAGACGGTATCATCGCCGCCACCGCTGTAGATATTGCTGCCGTCGTCGTGCGCGGTGATCGTCTCGGCGCTGTCATTGCCCGTAATGGATTTTTCGGCCACGCCCGTATCCGTGAAGGAGGTCTGCCCCTCTTCCAGATGATAATCCTCCGCCACGTCGGCGACCGAAATTGCGAAGGTTTCCTGGCTGGTGGAGCCGTCCGTGGAAGCAGCCGTAACGGTGAGCTGGATTGTAGGTTCGCTTTCATAATCGAATACGGCTCCAGCCGCGATGGACACAACACCATTCCCGTCAACCGTGAACCTGGTGTCGCTCACGGAGTAGCTGACCGTATCGGAAGCATCCGCATCGGAGGCATGGGCAGTGATGCCCACAGCGGTTCCTTCGGCCACGTTCTCGGTGATGACGTTCTCGGCAGCATCCGTGTCCGTGACGGCGGATACGGCGCTTTCGTTCACGTCGGAGACAGTAATGGTGAAGGTCTCAGTGGAGACGGAGCCATCGCTTGAAGTCGCCGTGACCGTAACGTCGATGGAGCCCTCGGTCTCGGCATCGAAGGACGCGCCTGCAGCGACGGTGACGACACCGTTCGCATCAACCGTGAAACGGCTGTCGTCGACGGAGTAGCTGACCGTGTCCGTTACGTCGGCGTCGGTCGCCCGGGCCGTGATACCGACGGTGGTGCCGGCCGTTGCATTTTCCGCGATGACGTTCTCGGCAGCGTTCGTGTCCGTGACGGCGGATACAGCGCTTTCGTTCACGTCTGAGACGGAGATTGTGAAAGTCCCGTTGGAGGTCGAGCCATCGCTTGAAGTCGCCGTGACTGTAACGTCGACGGAGCCTTCGGTCTCGGCATCGAAGGACGCGCCTGCAGCGACGGTGACGACACCGTTCGCATCGACCGTGAAGCGGCTGTCGTCAACGGAATAACTGACAGTGTCGGTCGCGTCAGCGTCGGTCGCCAAAGCTGTGATGCCGACTGTGGTACCTTCGGCCGTGTCTTCGGCGATGGTGTTTTCCGAAGCGTCCGTGTCCGTGACGGCGGAAACGTCGTATTCGTTGATGTCCGAAACAGTCAGATCATAGGTATGGGAAGAGGTGGAGCCATCGGTTGAGGTTGCGGTGATCGTGAGCGAAACCGTTCCTTCGGTTTCGGCATCGAAATGCGCGCCTTCCGCGATGGTAACAATCCCGTTTTCATCGATTTCGAAACGAGGATCGTCCACGGAGTAGGTGACCGAGTCAGTGACATCCAGATCTTCAGCGGAAACGGCAAGGCCGGTCATCTCGCCGCCGGTGACATCCTCGCTGATTGAGAGATCGCCTTCGCCTGATCGCTCCAGGGGGCCGACATCGTATTCATCGACGTCACGGATTGAGATCGTGAACGATTCCGTCTGCGTTGCACCGTCGGAAGCCGTTGCAAGCACGACGATTTCGTGTTCGCCCGCGGTCTCCGCGTCCAGGTCGCCAGCAACGGAAACAACACCTGTCCGGGGATCTATGGAAAACAGCCCCCCCGCATCCTCGATCAGGCTGTAGGTGACAGTTGAGCCTTCCGAGACCCGGGAGGAAGCTTGAATGCCCGCTGACGTCCCGATTTCGGCATCTTCGGACACGATGTTATCATCAAGGTCGACGTCGGATACGGGCGAAAGATTGGAAACCTCAGGAATTTCTGCGGAATTTGTTTCAAGGACTGCGCTGTCCGGGCTCGGGGCTGCGCCTGCAAGGTCGACATCCGGAGCCTCGGCGGCAAGAAGCTCTGCTCCGCCCCGTTCACCGAGGAGGGAGCCCGTAATCGGCTCCGAAATCGCGCGCGAAGATCCACCGGCCTCATCCGACCAGGTCCCGGCCAGGGGCAACGGTTCACTAACCGGCTCAAATCTTGCCAATTCGGTCAAATCGGCCTCGGGGACACCCGGTACGTCCGCGGGGATACCAGTCTGATCAGCGACATTGATCGGATGAATGTCAAGCGCCGAACCGGAACCGCCGACGTGGCTGATTTCCAGTCCGTGGTAGGGATCGGGTTGCGTGCTTCCAAGATGCAGGTTCGAAGTGACCCGCTCCATGGATTCGCCCATGTGCTGATGAAGGTGGTAGTCGTGCGCCTTGTCCAGATGCTGGTCGTTCTTTTCGAGCAAGCTCGACTGCAACGCTCCGTCAGCCGTCAGCGTCGTGTTGCTGCCGGAAGCACCTCCACCCTGCTGATTAGTGTCGTTTTTATTCTGGGTTTCAGAAACGGTAGCCATTCCGTTCGCACTTCCGCACAATTTCCGATCATGCAAGAAAGCGCAACCGTCCTTAAAAAAGAGAAAAAGATCCCGCAGATTCTGAAGGTTAGTTCTAATAAAACTTCGAATTTGCCCGCTAAGGTAAACGCTTTTTAAACCCGGAACGAACAATTTGAACCTATGCGCATGCGACTCTGGTTCGTTGATGTTTAAAACGGTCTATTCATCCTTCTTTTTGCCTCGCTTCAGGCTGAGGCATTCCCCATCCGGCAAATGGATATCGTCCCCCAGATTGCCGGTTGAAGTTGTTGTCGCGTCCGTATTTGCCAACATCATGTGCCTTGCGATGCCGCTGGCGATCCTTCAGGTCTATGACCGGGTGCTGCCCAATTCCTCAACCGACACGTTGCTGGTGCTCGTAATCGGTGTGGTCATCACACTCGTGGTCGACGCGATCGTGAAGATTGCTCGCGCAGCCGTCGTCGGACGCCTGGGGGCAAGTTTCAACCATCAGGCCCACCTCGAACTTTTCAGGCGCATTCTGGATGTGCAGCCCGCGCAATTCGCAAAGACACCCGTATCGGTGCAGGTTCACCAGCTGCGTTCCCTGCAATCGATCTCGGATCATTACGGTGACCAGGGGCGTCTGCTTGCGGTGGATTTGCCGGCCGGGATAATCTTCCTCGCAGTGCTGATATTCATCTCGGGTCCGCTGGCGCTGGTGCCGGTAAGCCTGTTGGGCATTTTTCTCGTCTTCGCGCTACGTCGGAACCGGATCCTCCAGCAAGTTGTTGCTGACAGGGCAGATCAGGACGACCGCAAATCGGATTTCATCCTGGAGGTCCTGACTGGAGCCAAAACCGTAAAGTCGCAGGCCATGGAGGCCCTGATCGTTCGGCGCTTCGAAAGGCTCCAGCGCGCCGCAGCGAATCTTAGTGCGAAATACATGCGCCTGTCAGGACAAGCACGCGACGCCGCAGCCCTGTTCGGTACGCTGACGACGATCAGCGTCGTCGTCGCCGGTGCCCTGATGGTGAACTACAGTAGTTTCAGCATCGGCGCGGTCGCCGCGAGCACCTTGCTGTCGGGGCAATTCATCCAACCTTTTTTGCGCGCCATCAATCAGCTGACGGACATGCAACGGCTGAAACACGACTACAGTCAGGTGACCGATCTGTTCGCCCTGCCGGAAGTGCAGCCACAGGAGCCGCTCGCTGCCGAAACAGATGGTTCCATCCGGCTGCACAATGTCACGGTCAAGCGCGGGGAGGACGCCGGCGCCCAGCTGTGCGATATCAACCTGATCATCGACAACGGCCAATACGTCGGGTTTCGCGGTGCGGACGGCAGCGGGAAATCGACGCTCATGCGCCTGTTGACAGGTGAACTGAGGCCCGTCGCGGGAAAGGTCATGATCGGTGGCCGGGAGTATTCCGGCCTTTATGAACACGCCCTTCGCAAGACGGTGGCCTATGTCGACAGCCAACCGGTCATTTTCAACGGGACCATTCTGGAAAACATCGCGATGTTCGGGGCAGTCTCCGACATTTCCCACGCCCGGATGGCTGCGAAACTCATTGGCCTGGAAAAGGAGATCCACCTCCTTCCGAAGGGATATGAAACGCAACTGGGGTCCGATCTTGGCGGAAAGATTCCGAATTCCACATTGCAGCGTATCTGCATTGCCCGCGCCCTGGCGGGCGAGCCGAAAATACTGATCCTCGACGAGGCCAACGCGCAGCTCGACCAGCCTGCGGAAAAGGGCTTGATCGACGCACTGACGAAGCTGCGTGGCTATCTGACCGTCATCATCATCAGTCAGCGGCCATCCATGCTCGCCGTTGCCGATCACCAATACGAGCTGCAGGATGGCAAGCTTCGCAAGATCTCGGTTCCCAACACGGCAGGACGATCCGACATGACGAGGGCATCCTGATGCGAAGGAACCTTTTCAACATCGAGGAGTTCGGCAACGAGGACAACGCTGTCCATCGCCAGCTCAGATCGTTGTCGGCCGAACTCAAATCCGCTGGAAGTGCGTCCGCTTCAGACGGGCAGGACAGGGTGGGTTCCACTCCGTCCGAGGAATGCCTCGTACCTTTGCTCAAGGAACTGAACTGGCAGGGAAACGACCGGTTGCTTTTCGAAGCGCTGCCGCATTTCGATCGCATAGAAACCTTTCAGAACCTGCGAATGGTGCTGAACCGGCTGAACGTCAAAACGGTGCCTTACCGCTTGTCGGCAGCATCGCTGACCCAGGTTCAGTTCCCGTGCCTCCGGCACACATCCGACGATGTACAGATCCTTGTCGGCAGGACCGAAACCGGCGACTTCAGAGCCTATTCCGGCCGCGACGGTTCAGCGGTAATCCTGTCCGGCGCCGAGATCAGAAAAAATGAACTCTTTTTGGCGTTCGAGGATGATACGGAACAAAGCCAGTCACAGTCCAACCGGACTTGGTTCTCGACCGTGTCCAGGAAATTCCGCGGCAGCCTTTTCACTATCCTGCTGCTGAGCTTCATCCTGAATATTCTGGCACTCGCGCCGCCCTTGTTCATCATGGCGATTTACGACAAGGCAATGGGTGCCAAATCGACGGAAGTTCTGATCACGATGGTCATCGGGATCGCGATCATCCTGTGCTGCGAACTGGCACTCAGAAAAACCAAGACCCTTCTTCAATCGTATCTCGGCGGCCGGATCGACGCCATCGTCGGCAACAAGACCTTCGAGCGGATCATACACCTGCCGTACGCTATGCTTTCCGAAGCTTCCATCGGCACGCAGGTCATGCGGTTGCGTTACTTCGACAGCGTTCGGGACATTTTTCAAAGTTCCGTCTTCAATGCCATTGTCGATATTCCTTTCACACTGATTTTCGTCGCGGCGATCTTTCTGATCGGTGGTCCCGTTGCCTTGCCGCCTCTGGTTCTGTCCCTGATCTACGTGCTCATGGCCGTCTACGTACTGCCCAAGGTTCAGCGCGAAGTTGCCGCCGTCGGAGAACAGAAATCCAGGCTCAACGGGTTCATGATCGAAACCTTCCGGCACCAGCGGGCTCTCAGGAACCTCTCGGTCGACGAGATCTGGCTCGACCGGCTTTCGTCGCACTCCGCGAATTTCAACAGGCTCAACGTCCATGCCAGGACGCTGTCTCATATCCTGCAAACGGTGTCTCAGACGCTCATGACGATCTGCGGCGTGATGGTGCTCGGCATCGGCGCCATGATGGTCATGGACGGGCAAATGAGCCTCGGTGCCCTGATCGCGACCATGGCCCTTACCTGGCGGGTCCTCAATCCGATGAACCAAGCCTTCCTGAGCATCACCCAGATCGCCCAGAGCCGGACGGTCATCGAGCAGATCAACAATCTGATGAAGGTCCAACTCGAACGCGAACCTGGTCACTCGCCGAAGATCACACGGGATATTCGCGGCGATCTGAGGTTTTCCTCGGTCGTCTTGCGGTATCCGGGGGCGACCGAGGCTGCGCTGAAAGGCTTCGACCTCACCGTCAAACAGGGCGAATTGCTTGCGATCACCGGTCCAAGCGGATCCGGCAAGACGGCGCTGTTTCAGGCCGTGAATGGATTGTACCAGCCTCAGGTGGGCGCCATCCTCTTCGACGGCCTGGATGTCCGCCAGCTGGATCCGGCGGAGTGGCGTTCCTCCATCGGCTATGCGCCTGACGATCTCGACTTCTTCTACGGCACCGTCAGGCAGAACCTGCTCCTGGCCGATCCCGGCGCGGACGACAAGCGCCTGATCGAAGTGACGACACAACTCGGACTGCTGCCCTTCCTCGATGAGAAGTTCGAAGGCCTCGACACGCGGTTGAACGGCGAGGTTCTCGAGCGGATCCCCGACAACATGAAGCAGCGCATCGTTTTGGCGCGCGCCTTCATCAAGACGGCGCCGCTCTATCTCTTCGACAATCCCGGAACGCATCTCGATTTCGAGGGCGATCGCAAGTTCATGGACATGGTCTCTGCCCTGCGCGGCAAATCGACGGTCCTGATCAACACGCAACGTCCCAGCCACATGAAAATGGCAGACAGGGTCATCGTCATGAGATCTGGACAGATCGCCATGGCCGGGCCGCCGGATCAGGTGGTGCCTGTGCTTATGGGACAGACAGCAAAGACAGGCTGACCGCTTTTCACAGGCAGCAAATGCCACGGAGCGACCGTGGCATTTATCGGTCAGGTGTTGATCCGTTAAAGGACCGCGTGGACCGCCTTGACCGTAGCTTCGACAACCTGGTCGATTTCACCTTCCGAAATGCAGAGCGGCGGCGCAAAGCCGAGAATGTCGCCCTGGGGCATGGCCCGGCCGATGACACCTTCTGCCAAAAGAGCGGCCGAAACCTGAGGGCCGATCTTCCTGGACGGATCGAAAAAGGTGCGACTTTCCCGGTCCTCGACGAATTCCACGGCACACAGCATGCCTTCGCCGCGGATGTCGCCGACATTCGGATGAGATCCGAGCTCCGATGTCAGTGCTTCCTTGAGGTAGGCGCCAACCCTGGCAGCATTTTCGACTAGCCCCAGTCTGCCGATCAGTTCCAGATTGGCAACGCCGGCCGCGGCACCGATCGGATGGGCGGAATAGGTCCAGCCATGGCCTATCGGGCCGAATTCGTCCGTTCCATCCTCCAGCACCTTCCAGATCCTTTCCGAGACGATCGAACCGGAAAGAGGTGCATACGCGGAGGTCAGGCCCTTGGCGATGGTAATGAAGTCGGGTTCCAGATCGTAGTGCTCGGAACCGAACATCGATCCAAGACGCCCGAACCCGGAGACGACTTCGTCGGCGATCAGCAGGATATCGTGCTTCTTCAGCACGGCCTGAATGGCTTGCCAGTAGCCTTTCGGCGGCGGGACGATGCCCCCGGTGCCGAGCGCCGGCTCGCCGATAAAGGCGGCAATCTTCTCGGCGCCCTCCCGCTCGATCAGGGCTTCGAGATCGGCCACGCAATGGGCAACGAAATCCGCTTCCGACATGGATAGGTCTTCGCGGCGAAAATAGTCGGGGGCGACCGTGTGCACCACCTGGCTCAGCGGCAGGTCGAACTTCTTGTGGAAGAGTTCAAGGCCGGTTAGGGAGCCCGTCATCAACCCGGAACCGTGATAACCGCGCCAGCGCGAGATGATCTTCTTCTTTTCCGGCCGGCCGAGAATATTGTTGTAGTACCAGACCAGCTTGATGTTGGTTTCGTTCGCGTCCGAGCCGCCAAGACCGAAGTAGACCTTGGACATATGCTTCGGCGCGCGTTCCAGCACCATCTTGGCAAGCGTAATGGAGGCTTCGGTGCCGTGGCCCACATAGGCGTGGTAGTAGGCAAGCTCCTTCGCCTGGGCCGCTATGGCTTCGGCGATTTCCGGCCGGCCGTAGCCGACGTTCACGCAGTACAGGCCTGCAAAGGCGTCAAGAAGCCTGGTGCCGTCCCGGTCTTCGATGAAGACGCCGCTGCCGCCGGTGACGATCCGGTTCGGGCTTTCACCGCGTGCATGCTGCGCAAGGTGGGTAGAGGGATGGAAAAAGTTTTCGCGATCCCAGGCGTCCAGTTGATCGTTCTTGAGCATTTTGTCCTCGTGGGTTGGCCGGACGGGATCAGTTCCAGTCCCGGCAGACATATTTGATTTCGGTGAAGGCCTCGAGGCCGAACCGGGCGCCCTCCCGGCCAAGCCCGGACTGTTTGACGCCGCCGAAGGGGATCGGATATCCGGTCACCTTCGTGCGGTTGACGGCGACCATGCCGTATTGAAGCGCCCGGCTTGCCCGGTAGATCCGGCGCGGATCGCGCGTGTGGAGATAGGCGATCAACCCATATTCGGTGTCGTTTGCCCGCCGGATCGCATCTTCTTCCGTATCGAAGGGGGCAAGAGCTGCAACCGGCCCGAAAGTCTCCTCCCGGAAGATCAGCGCGTCGGGCGGCACATCTGCCAGAACGGTCGGCTGGTAGAACAAACCTCCGTCCGAACACCGTCGACCACCGGTCAGAAGCCGCGCACCCCTGGCCAGTGCATCCTCGACCTGTTCCTCCTGCTTTGCGACGGCCGCCTCGTTCATCAGCGGACCGATATCCGGGTCCTCCAGACCGGGGCCGACGCAGAGAGCGCCGACCCGCTCGGCAAAAGCCTGGCAGAACGCCTCGTAAGCCGGTCGCTCGATGAGGAACCGGTTGGCGGCAAGACAATCCTGGCCGGATGTTGCGAATTTCGCGGAAACGGCCTGATCGACGGCGTGAACGAGGTCCGCGTCAGAGAAAACCACAAAGGGTGCATGGCCGCCGAGTTCCAGCACGAGCCGTTTCACGGTGTCAGCGCTCTGCCGGTAGAGGTGACGGCCGATCCGGGTCGAGCCGGTAAAGGAGAGGGCCCGTACCCGCGGGTCTTCCAGCCAGGGTGTGACGATGTCCGGCGCCTTGCCCGGCAAAACGTTGAAAACCCCGGCCGGCAATCCCGCCCGGTCGGCGAGCTCGGCCAGGGTCAGGGCCGAATAGGGCGTTTCGTGGGAGGGGTGCACCAGCACCGTACAGCCGGCCGCCAGCGCCGCGGCCGCCTTGCGCGTGATCATCGCTGCTGGAAAGTTCCACGGCGTGACGAGAGCCGCAACGCCGACCGGCTCGCGCCAGACTTCCATTTCCGCGTCCGGCAGATGAGAGGTAATGCTCTCGATATTCGGCCGTTTGGCTTCCTCGGCATAAAACTCGATGAAGGAGGCGGCGTAGTCGATCTCTCCCCGGGCCTCGGACAGCGGTTTCCCCTGTTCGCGCGTCATGATGACCGCGAGGTCCTCGCGGTTTTCCAGGATCAGCGCGTGCCATTTGTGAAGAAAGCCGGCCCGGTCCTGCGGCAGCAGCGAAGACCATTGGCCGAACGCCCGGTCAGCTTTCCCGATGGCGTAACGAGCTTGCTCGGCCGTCAGGCAGGTGACCTCTCCGATCTGGCTCCGGTCGGCCGGATCGCTGACGAGAAGGACCGCCCCGTCTGCAGACGCAAGCCAGCGGCCGTCGACATAGCCGAAGCTGCGCACCAGATGCCGGTTGCGGATCTGATGAAAGAGCGACGTATCAAGCACTCTGTGGGAAGTTGCCCCGTTTCGCATGGCCTTGTCCTCACTGTTGACTGACAAAGCCTATCTTCAGGAGTGGGAACGAAACGTTCTAAGCTTGCCGATGGCAGGAAGGATCCGTTCCTATTCGTCGCCGTCGACGGACGTTCCCGTTCCGATGGCACCAGCCAGCAGCGTGTCCAGCGGCAGGCCGGTGTTCCGCTTCACGGGCTTGGTTACGACATAGGTGAAATAACGCAGGATGCTCAGGTCCCGGTCGAGCAGTGCATCCATGAACCGCTGGTAGCTGTCGATGTCGCGGGAGACCACCTGCATGAGATAGTCCATGCCGCCGCCGATCGCCCAGCAGGCGACGACATCCTCGCAGTCTCGAACGGCACGCTCGAATGCCTGGAAATAGGCCGACTGGTGATGCTCGAGTTCGATCATCACGAAGACCGTTACGCAGGACGCAAGTTTCTTCAGCGAGACATCCGCGGAATAACCCTGGATGATCCCGGCGTTCTCGAGCCTCTTGAGCCGTTTCCAGCAGGGGCTGGGGCTCAGGTTGATCCGCTTCGCAAGGTCGGCCTTGGAGATGCGTCCTTCCCGGGACAGCACCTTGAGCAGTTCGAGATCTCGTTCGTCCAGTTTCAGCATGAAGATCAGGCGCTTATGGTAGTGCCGGCATTCGCTTTCACCACCTTGCCCAGGGTCAGTGTGGCGATTGCGGTGTCCTGGACGCCGGTTCCGGTCAGGTCGCAAACCGTGATGTCTTCTTCGCGAGTCCTGCCGGCTGATCTGCCGCAGATGACCTCGCCAAGTTCCCGGATGTTTTCGGTGCCGGTTAGGAGGCCTTTCTGAAGGGCGGTGCGCAGCTCTCCGAGCTTCTCGCACTGACTGATGCTGTCACAGACAAGGACGTCGGCGCGCGCAAGGATTTCCGGCGCAAGCTCGTTCTTGTCCTCCTGATCGGACCCCATGGCGGTGATGTGGAGACCCGGGTGCAGGCAGCCCGCATCGAGCAGGGCATCGCGGGCAGGTGTCGTCGTGACGACAAGCTGGGATTGCGCGACGAGTTCGTTCCTGTCGGTTACCGGCTGAACGGCGACACCCAGTACCGGAGCGAGCTCCTCGGCCAGTCCGGCGGCCTTGTCGCTGTCGCGTCCCCAGACCAGAATTTTTTCGACCGGCCGAACCTTGGCCGCGGCGGTTGCCTGCAGCCTCGCCTGAACGCCGGTGCCGAGAACGCCCATGACGCGGGTATTTTCCGGAGCAAGGTGCCGGGCCGCAACGGCGCCCGCTGCCGCAGTGCGGATATCCGTCAGATAGCCGTTGTCGAGAAAGACGGCCTGGACCAGGCCTGTTTTTGCCGAAAAGAGGACCATCAGGCCATTGAGGCTCGGCAAGCCGACTGTGGGATTGTTGAAGAAGCCGGGCGAAACCTTGATCGCAAATCCGTCGAACCCGGGAACATAGGCCGTCTTGACGTCGACCTCGGCGTTTTCTTCCGGCAAGGCCATGGAGAGGACCGGGGGCATAACGACATTTTCCGTTGCCAGCTTCGCAAAGGCGGTTTCGATGCAATCGATAACCTCAAGGTCGAGCCCGACTGCCCGGCGCAAATCGCTTTCGGTGACAAGCTTGATGTCATGGGGCATAGGGGGCTCCCTTCAGGTGATAGTCTCCAAGGCGAAGGTCCTGGCCGGTGACAACCTTCGTGAAAGCGTCCATGTCGACATTCCGCCCGGTCAGGATGGTGGCCGCCGGTCCCCTGAGCCGGCGCAGCTTGCCGGACAGCAGGGCGGCGATGCCGACAACGCTGCCGCCCTCCGCGACGTGGCGATCCTCGAAATAAAGTGCCTGCATGGCCCGGTAGATTTCTTCTTCCGTGACCAGGACTACCTCATCAAGCAGGTCCCGGCACAGTTTGAACGACAGTTTGTTGTTGAGACCGATGCCGCCGCCGAGAGAATCGGCAAGGCTTGGAACCTCCCGAACCTCCACCGGATGACCGGCAAGGAGGGAGGCCTGCATCGCCGCGCCCCGGTCCATGCTCACACCGATGACGCCGATCGACGGCTTTATGGCCTTTGCCGCGAGCGCAACTCCGGCTGCGAGCCCGCCACCTGAAAGCGGCACGAGCAGGGTTTCAAGGTCCGGCAGGTCCTCCAGCATCTCCAGTCCGACAGTGCTCTGGCCGGCAATGACGAACGGATCGTCGAATGGCGGGACCTCGGCAATACCGGGTTCGCCGCTCAGACGGCTGCATTCAGCCTGCGCATCGTCCTGGCTGGTGCCAAAAATCCGGACCTCGGCCCCAAGGGCCCTGACACCGTCGATCTTGGTTTGCGGTACCAGAGACGACATGCAGATCAACGCCTTGACGCCGCGTTCCCGGGCGGCGAACGCAACGCTGCGCCCATGATTGCCTGTCGAACAGCAGGTGAGCGTGGTGGTTCCCTTCGGAACGTTCTCCGCGGCATTGGTTGCGCCGCGCAGCTTGAAGGCACCGGTCGGCTGCATGGTTTCCATTTTCAGGAAGAACGGAGCGCTCGCCCGGTCCGTGAGAAACCTCGACGGTAGCAGCGGCGACCGCACGACCGTTCCCCTGATCGCCCTTTGCGCGGCAAGGACGTCGGCCAGCGTCAAATTCATGAAGCACCTCTACTGCCTGCCAGCTCCTCACAGCCATGCGGAAATAACGCTATCCGACCATTTGTGTACAAATAAATCCGAAACTGCAAGAGATGCTCGGCATATACGCATTTTTCTTGCCTGAAAACCCCGCCTCATGATTATCTGTATACAAATATGCCTTTGAGGTTAAACGATGCCGGGACACGATCTTCCTTTCACCAGCGCGGAATACGCACGCCGACTTGATCTCGTCCGCAAGGAAATGGACAAGCGCGGTGTTGACGTCCTTTTCGTGGAGGACCCGTCGAACATGGCCTGGATCACCGGCTATGACGGCTGGTCCTTTTACGTTCATCAGGGAGTGATCGTGTTTCCGGACGATGACCCGGTCTGGTGGGGGCGTAATCAGGACGCAAACGGTGCAAGGCGCACAGTCTGGATGGACGACGGTCACGTTGCTGCTTATGCGGACAACTTTGTCCAATCCACCGAACGGCACCCGATGCAGGACCTTGCCGCGCTTTTGAAGGCAAGGGGATACGCTGCCAAGCGTATCGGTGTCGAACTGGAGAACTACTATTTCTCCGCAAAGGCCTTTCTTACCCTGAAAGAAGACTTGCCGAACGCCGAGTTCATCGATGCAACCGGCATGGTCAACTGGCAACGCGGCGTCAAATCCGGGGAAGAACTGGTCTTCATGCGCAAGGCCGCAAGGATCTCCGAAAAGATCATGGACGGCGTCTTCGAGCGCGTTCAGCCCGGAATGCGCAAGGCGGACCTTGTTGCCGAAATCTATGCGGACGCAATTCGCGGCCTGGACGACGCCTGGGGCGATTATCCTGCCATCGTTCCGCTTCTCCCGAGCGGGGCGGATGCGTCAGCACCGCATCTGACCTGGGACGGACGGTTCATGGAAAAAGGCGAGGCGACCTTCTTCGAATTGTCCGGCTGCTTCCGCCGCTACCACGCGCCGCTCTGCCGCACCGTCTTTCTCGGCAATCCGCCGCAATATCTGCTGGACGCGGAAAAGGCGCTCGTCGAAGGCCTCGAAGCCGGGCTCGAGACTGCGCGGGCCGGCAACACGGCGGGCGACATTGCCCGCGCCCTTGCCAGGCCGCTGGAGGCCGCCGGCATCGAACGGGGCGCGAGGGCAGGCTATCCGATCGGCATTTCCTATCCGCCGGACTGGGGCGAGCGGACGATATCGATCCGTGCCGAAGACAGGACCGTTCTGAAACCCGGCATGACCTTCCATTTCATGCCGGGTCTGTGGATGGACGGTTGGGGACTGGAGATCACCGAAAGCATCCTCATACGCGAGGAAGGGCCGGCGGAATGCCTTTGCAACCGGCCGCGCGAACTGTTCGTGAAGTCCTGAAGATCCCATGACAGACGCGCTGCTTGAACGGACAATCTCGATCCTCGACCGCCTGATCGGCTTTCCGACGGTCTCCTCGGACAGCAATCTCGAGCTGATAGACTTTGCCGCCGGCCTGCTTCGGAATGCTGGTGCAAGGGTCCGGATCTCCCGGGACGAAACAGGAGGAAAGGCCAACCTCTTTGCAACGCTCGGGCCACAGGCCCCGGGAGGGATCGTGCTTTCCGGCCACTCCGATGTCGTGCCCGCGGACCCTTCGGAATGGGCGGGCGACCCGTATCGGATGCGGGAGGCGGAGGGTCTTTTGTACGGCCGTGGAACCTGTGACATGAAGGGGTTCATCGCCGCGGTCCTGGCCACGGCACCAGCCTATGCAGCACTGGACTTGCGGCGCCCGCTGCATATTGCCCTGACATACGACGAGGAAGTCGGCTGCTTCGGCGCCCGGCACCTGGTCGAGGAGCTGAAACGGGACGCGAACAGGCCGGCGGTCGCGATCATCGGCGAGCCGACGGAAATGCGGGTCATTGAAGGCCACAAGGGCTGCTACGAGTATACGACCTCCTTTCACGGCACGGACGGTCACGGCTCGGAGCCGGACAAGGGTGTCAATGCCATCCATGTGGCCGCCGCCTTCATCGCCAGAATGATGGAGCTTGCCGAGCGGATGAAGGCGAAGTCGGGGCCGGACAGCGCCCGTTATTCTCCGCCCTGGACCACGCTGCAGACCGGCAGGATAGAGGGCGGTTCGGCACGCAACGTGATTGCCCGCCACTGTGCGGTTGAATGGGAAATGCGGCCGGTCCGGCATCAGGACGCGCAGGAGATCAAGGCCGCCCTCGACACCTATTGCCGGGAGGTGCTGCTGCCGGAAATGCGGTCCGTTTATGCCGATGCCGACATCGTGACGGAAGTGATCGGGGAAGTGGCCGGACTGGCCGTACTGCCTGAGAACGAAGCCCGCGACATCGTCAGGGCCCTGACTGGAGCAAACCTTTGCGACGTGGTTTCCTTCGGCACGGAAGCGGGCCTGTTCCAGTCTCTCGGTATGTCCGTCGTCGTTTGCGGCCCAGGGTCCATTGCCCAGGCGCACCAGCCGGACGAGTTCATTGCCGTTGCTCAGCTCGAAAAATGCCTTTCGATGCTGACCGGGCTAGAAAAAACCTTGTTGCAGGCGCCATGAACACACACAACAAATCACCGGAACCGGACGTGGCGTTCCTGCTCGAGCAGGCATGCAGTCCGCAGGAACGGTTCCAGATCATGTATACGGTTCTGAGAGACCGGATCTGCATGCTCGTCTATCCGCCCGGAACGCAACTTGGAGAAGAGGCGCTTGCCGCGGAATTCGGCATCAGCCGCTCGCCACTGCGCAAGGCGCTCCAGATCCTGGAAGCGGACGGGTTGCTTTTGTCCCAGCAGGGCGTCGGCACCCTGGTCACGGACATCGATCTCGACGCGCTGGAACAGGTCTACCGGCTTCGTATGGAGCTGAACGAGATGACCGGCCGCCTTGCACCATGCCCGGTCGATGCGGACCTTGCCGGACTTTTTGAAACGATGCGGGCGAGGGCGGTGCGCCTGAGGGCAGCTCCTGACCTGGAAACCTTCGCGCGGCTCAACATCGACTTTTTTCACGCCTTCCAGCAACTGACTGAAAACCAGCCGTTGCGGGATGTTTCCGAAAAGCTCTTCTATCGAACCTGCAGGATCTGGCTGAAGATGATTCCCGGGATGGACCTGCAGACCGAAGCCGATATTTTCTGCCGCGAAATCGAAGACATCTGCAACGCGGTCGCCCTGGGGGACATTCTTGCAGCCGCCCTGGTCCGAAAAGCTCATCTGTCCATGGGGTTCACCCGCCTGAAGGCGAACCGGCAACCGCATCAGGGCGCATGAGCGACATTAGCTGACGGAGTTAGCGGGAAATTGCCCTGTGCGGATTGGTTGCCTTGGAAATCAAATCACCTTATTGTCGGCCTGTTTGGTGCCAGAGTGAATGCGAAGCGTTCCGGCCTAACAGGGAATTTGGAAGGGCAGACCCAAATCGGGTGCCCGAAGCCAAAGCCGCCCCCGCGACTGTATGCGGATAGCGAGCAACCGGATTGCCACTCACCAAAATGTGGGGAAGGCGGATGCAAGTTATGACCCGCGAGCCAGGAGACCTGCCGAACGAATATCAACCCTCCGTCGGGTGTGACGGCAAGGAGTAAAGACATGTCTACACTTACGCAAAACGCGTCCAGCGCAATCAGCGCGAAACTCGGTCCGATTGTGCTCGCTGCCCTCATGGGTATCGGGATTATCTCCATCGCGGGCCATGGTCAGGCCAGCGTCCTGCACGACACCGCGCACGACGTCCGTCACGCGACGGGCTTCCCCTGCCACTAAAATGTACACGCGAGTCTTTTCCAGCGCTTTGTTCGCTGGAGGAGCTGCGGGCCTGCTTGCAGGCCTGCTGCAGCTCCTTTTTGTCCAGCCTGTCCTGCTCCATGCGGAGCTCTACGAGGATGGAACGCTCGTGCATTTCGGCGCCGAGACAATGGTTTCCGCTCATCAGAACCTCCCGTTCCTGGATCTGAGCCGGGATGGACTGAGCATTCTGTTCAGCATTCTGATCTATTGCGGATATGCTCTTGTTCTCGTTGCGGCAATGGCAATCAGCGAAAACCGCGGGTCCATGCTGAACGGCAGGACCGGCCTCCTGTGGGGATTGGCGGGCTATGCGGTCTTCCAGTTGCTGCCGGCCTTTTCTCTCGCGCCGGAAGTCCCGGGGGTCGCTGCGGCCGATGTTCATGACAGGCAACTGTGGTGGGCGGTGACCGTCGCCATGTCCGCTGTTGCGATCTGGTTGATCGCATTTGTGCCGAACTGGCTTGCCAGATGTGCTGCGGCGGCTTTGCTGGCCGCACCGCACCTTTACGGTGCACCGGAGCCTGACGCTTTCTTCGGCCCCGTGCCGCCGGAAATCAGTGCCTTGTTCGCGGCGCGCTCGCTCGGAACCGGTTTCATCGTCTGGTCTGTGCTGGGATGTGTTGCAGGCGCGGTCTGGTCCCGGGTCGCGACCCTTGAAGGGCAGCAACGACCAGCCTGAGTGTAAAAAGAGGGATGCGGCGGCAAAGCCGCATCCCTCACACGGCAGGAACGCGGCCTGCCAGGCAGTATCTCAGCCTGCCGCATCCTTGGGCGTCCTCGATCCAGCCGCCCGGAGCTTCCAGATAGGTTCTGCAGGTCGCGACGATATCCGGCAAGTCGTCGGGGATCCGGACGGATCCGAACAGGAAACTCGCGCTGTCCTTGCCCGAGAGGGCCAGCGCTTGCGGACGGCTGCAGACGCCGAGGCAGGCAACACTGGCGACCGAAATCCTGTCAGAAAGCCCGGCTTCCTCCAGCGCGGCGGCAATAGCGTCGCAACTTTCCGAATGTGTCGGACGCTCCGTTTCATCGATCACGCAGGTGTTGCAGAGGAAAAGGCGGAAATCGGTCATTTTCTTTCCATTTTCCGTTCCCCGCAAACACCGGCGGCGGGAAAAGGAGCAAGTCGGCAGGTTTCAAGGTCGAACGGAGGCAACCACTTTGGGTGCATTGGCCGGAACAAGTGGCACGGGAAAATGCTGAGCGCAAGCCGATACACCTGTGCCTCCCTTCCGGGAGCGGACGGTTTTTCCTGGGGGACTGTTAGGGAAGCGAACTGGCGGGCCGTGATCGGCAGAGGGGCATGACAATACCCCCTCGGCCCTGACTACGTAATCGACCTTCTTGCGGAAACCACAGGCAACCGGCGATACTAATCCCTGAGGGGCCTGACGGTTCCAACACGATCACTGCAATCCCCATGCCTCTCAAGACGAGACATGCGATAATGGAATTCGGGACAGAACAGGCCCCCGAGGCAGGCCGTTGCCGTTGTCCGGCGTTTGGAAGCGCGTTTCACCGGACTCAATATCGGCAACGTGTCCGTGCTTCCCTTCTACTGCTATGGCGGGCAGGGCCATGCGGGGATTGCCGGCAACGGAAACTTGATCTGAAACACACCTCGGAAACCCTGGAGAGGCGCCTGGCCGTGGAACGGGTACCCTTCAATGTGCGGCCATGTCCGTCCTCTTCCGGGTGGGATGACAACCTGGCATCGGGACGAGCTCCTTTCTGCGATTGGGCGTGCGCCGGCCCGGACGGACGTTCGTCGGGGATCACAAACGAGGCGTGAGGCGGGTCAAGCTGAGGACGGGAAAGGCATGCCCTACGAAACTATTCTGGTCCACGTTGATATAGACGATCCATCTCAGCGGGTACTGGACCTTTCATGGCAGCTTGCCCGGGCGCTTGACGCCGACATGATCGGGTTTTGCGCCTGCAATACCTACACCCCCGCCGAGGTTGCTTCCGAAGGCGGGTTCGAGGCCCAATTTTACACCCATCAGCTGGATGATATCGGGCGGCTGCTGGAAATTGCCCGAAAGTGCTTTGAAGGCGTTGTCGGGACCAGCGGGCGGGCATCCTGGCGCGGCCTGACCGGCGACCCGACACGGCTATTGGTGCAACATGCCCGAGCCGCGGATCTGATCGTCTCGGGAAGGGGGAACCACGATCTTGTGACGGACGGTTACCGTACCGTTGATGCCGGGAATCTCCTTCTTTCCGCTGGCCGGCCTGTTCTCCTGCTTGGTCCCGCCAAATCGGTTCCGATACCCGGCCGTGTTCTGGTCTGCTGGAAAGACACTCGCGAAGCCCGCCGGGCGATTGCCGACAGTGTACCGCTGCTGAAGTTGGCGTCCGACGTGCTCGTGGCGAGTGTCGAAGAGCATGACCTGGACGGGCTAAGGGCAAGCCAGGAAGACATTACCGGTTTTCTGGCCAAGCACGGCATTCGTGCAGACACGCTGATCCGTCCGAAATGCAGACAAGTCGGGGACGCCTTGTTTGAAATCGCGCACGAAATACAGGCGGACCTTGTGGTCGCCGGAGCCTTTGGTCACAGCCGCCTGCGGGAATGGGCGTTCGGCGGGGCAACCCGGGCACTGTTAACCGATACGTCAGTTCATCGCCTTTTCTCGAATTGAAAGGTTTTGAGCAATTCGCGGGAGTTGTACGGCGAAGGAAATAGAGGGCGATACTCCGGAGATACAGGAGGCGATGGCATGATTTTCAAGGATCGCACCGAGGCCGGAAGGCTGTTGGCACAAGAACTGGTGGACTATCGCGGCCAGGACATCGTCGTTCTGGCCCTGCCGCGCGGCGGCGTGCCCGTAGCCCGGGAAGTTGCCGGGTATCTCGAGGCACCAATGGACTTGTTGCTTGTCCGCAAATTGGGCGTGCCGCTGCAACCCGAATTGGCGATGGGCGCCGTCATGGACGGTTCTCCTCCGGTGGTTGTCCGCAATGAAGGTGTCATTCGTCAGGCCTTGATATCGGAAGACGACTTTGCGGCCGTGCGGGACCTGGAACTCGAAGAAATCGGGCGGCGCCGAGACCTGTATCTTGCGGGACGACCTCCCGTCGGCCTTGCCGGACGTATCGCGGTGATTGTCGATGACGGCGTGGCAACCGGGGCAACCGTCAAGGCGGCGATCGAAGGCCTGAGAAATCTTCGTCCCGCCGAAATCGTTGTGGCGATCCCGGTCGGCCCTCCCGACGCGGTGGCCGAGATTGGACGACTCGCAGACAGGGTCATTTGTCTGGAGGAACCGGAAAGCTTCGGTGCGATTGGCTTCTTTTATCGCGATTTCCATCAATTGAGCGATGCCGACGTCGTGGCAGCGCTTGAAAGCGAACGGCAGGAAACCCTGAAAGAGGGCTCAAAGTGATGTCGCCCGATGGCCGGCGCTCTCAGAACCTGACGACCTGGTTCGGCCCGACATACTCCACGCGCAATCCGCTCTTGCGGGCAGTGCTCACCAAAACGTTGACGCTGGCGATATCGCCGGACGTCAGGGTCTCCGCACTTCCGAACATCGCCGCTCGTGTCCCGGACTGTAGCCATCTGGAAGCCCTGGGGGAAAGGATTGCAATCTGCCACCCCGCATTCTCGAGCGGCGCGACACGGAAGTCCGGTACCCAGGGCTCCTGGTCTGATCCGGCATCCAGTTCCGTCTTGTTTGCCAGAGCCGTCATCACCCCAGTCTCTCCCCTTCATGGTTCCGCTCCTCGTCGGTCGAGGCGACATAAAGAAGATCGGCGAGGAGACGTCATTGATGAAGGTCAACGGGACACGCTTAAACCGTTGAAGCCGCTACAGGTAATGAGAACAAGTTCGGAACCCGGACGGCAAAGCCGCGGAGATCGGCGGGGACAGCTCTGGGCTGGAAACCCGTGTCGCCGCCGCAGGCGGCTCTTTTCCAGCGGTCCGGCAGAAGGCCGACACCGGCAAGGGCGGGGCGGAACGTGATGAAGGCGATGGTTCTGAGGGAACACCGGGCAGGACTGGTGCTTGAAGAAAGACCCGACCCACAGCCGGGTCCCGGCGAAATCAGCGTCAAGGTGGAGGCCTGTGCCGTTTGCCGGACGGATCTGCACGTTGTCGACGGCGACTTGCCGGACACGGCATTGCCGGTCGTCCCGGGCCACGAGATTGTCGGCCAGATCATTGGGAAAGGTCCAGGTGCTTCGACGCTTGAGGTGGGACAGCGCGTCGGCATCCCCTGGCTGGGCCACACGTGCGGTCAGTGTGCCTATTGCCTCGAGGGACACGAGAACCTTTGCAACAAGCCGCTATTTACCGGATACACGCGCGATGGGGGTTTTGCCAGCCATGTAATTGCCGATGCGAATTATGCCTTTCCGATGGACGGGTTTAAAGATGCCGCGTCAGCGGCGCCGCTCCTGTGCGCGGGCCTGATCGGGTGGCGCTCGCTCAAGCTCGCCGGGGAGGGAAGCCGGATCGGCCTCTATGGCTTTGGTGCAGCCGCTCATATCCTGATTCAGGTCCTGAGATGGCAGGGGCGCGAGGTTTATGCCTTCACGCGCAAGGGTGACCACGACGCACAGGCCCACGCCATGTCGCTCGGCGCGGTCTGGGCTGGTGCTTCGGAGGACACACCGCCGGAAAGGTTGCACGCGGCGATCCTTTTTGCGCCGGTAGGCGCCTTGGTGCCTTTGGCTCTCAAGGCTGTCAGAAAGGGAGGGCGCGTCGTCTGTGGCGGCATTCACATGAGCGACATCCCTTCCTTTCCCTACCGTATCTTGTGGGAAGAACGCCAGGTCCTGTCTGTAGCCAATCTCACCCGTCAGGATGCCCTGGAGTTTCTTCAAATCGCGCCGCAGGCCGCGATCAAAACGACCATAACGCGTTACCCGCTGGAAAAGGCAAATCAGGCGCTTGATGACCTGCGGCAAGGACGTTTTCAGGGGGCTGCGGTCCTTGTTCCTTGAAATTGCGGTTTCCTGAAAGGTCGCCGATCCGAATGGATCAAAAAAGCCTTCGGGCTTTAGGGGCGCTCCTTTATTCCTTCACATGGCCGCGGATAGTGCGCGGTGTGTCCAGGACCGGATAGTCTCGCTTGGAGATCTGGCGATGCTTACGGAACGGATCGAAGAATTCTACCGGGGCCGGGGGAAATTCGCCGAGGTTCCGGTGTCGGCGCAGGACCTCACGACAGCCTCTATCCGGATCGCCATTTATGATCAAAGTTACATCTCAGCCGTCGAGATCCATGGCGATGCCATCGATCTCCGGCCGTGCCTTGCTCCCTATATCGACCGCATCGTGCGGATGCAGTCGAACAGGGTTGCAGAGGTCGAACGGGTTCTCCTGCTGATGAGCGACATATCCGGGATGGACATCACTGCCATTCTGCGCCGTCCGGATCTGGTCGGCGAGGGCAGCTCGATGTCCTTGGAGATCAATTTCAAACGGCACCAGGCGTGCGTGTCGCTGGACAATTCCGGATCCGAGGAAATTGGTCCCTTCATGCTCTTCGGCTCCTATCAGGGCGACGACCTGTTCGGCGCTTTCGAGGCGACCAAACTGAACGCCGTCACCGTCCCGAACAGTCCGCAGGAGTTGATCCGGGCCAGCATCAACCAGCGGTTTCCAATCGGCCATGACGGCCTCGTCTTCGGCTACAACATCGCCGGAACGATCGCGCGCCCCTCAATTTGGCCAAACTGTCAGGTGATTACTAAAGCAGGACAGACAAACATTACTGCCAATCGATACTTCACTTTTCGACCCTTATGCTGAATATTTCAACCACAACGGACTGGTAAAGTCTCTAGACAACACCCATGAACTCTATCAACTGCTTCTGACCGTATTCATAAAAACTCGGCCCGAAGTGATAGGATGTATCTCCGTGAGGATGCCCCTCATAGGCCTTCAGAACGTTATCTTCATAGTTGATTTCGTGAAAAACATGTTGTTTTCGGATAAACATGTACAACGACAACAGGTGTCTATTCAATTTAATTGATTTGTGATTATTACTTTTATTAAAAGATTCATCGCACATTACAGCGTTTAATACGATCTTTGGTTGTTTTTCTTTTTTTCTGAGCATTTCCACCAACTTAAGCCAACATCTTTCCAATTCTCTTTTTCTGTCTTCTTCGAAGGGAGCAATTTTGCACCAGTCCTTCGGTATTGCGTTTGCTTTTTTTGCCAGTTCTGAAACGGTTACATTCCTGTTTGGCGAATTTGGCGGATGCGCCAGCGAAAATCTCTCCGAAAGGAAGTCTACCAAAAGTATGTCAAACTCGTTGTTTTTTATATAGCTCAAGAAAGACTTGTTAAAATCTTGTCTAATCCAGTTTCTTTCATAATCCTTTTCCAATGCATCAACATTCGGTTCAGACTGTTTTTCGGCAAAGATTGAATTCAAAGTCGTTCGACTGAATGATACGCCTCCAGTGTTTGCGAATGCGAGACGAGGTACGTTAAGTCCATTTCCAGAAATGCCTCGCAACAGGCCCAAGCTTGCACAGCCACCGAGTACAAGCACCTTCTTCTCTTTCAACTTTCACTCCCTTCGGTTCACGCGCCCAAGCGCGAAATGATCTTCACGGGTATAGCGCGATCAATCTGTGCGACCAACATAGTCGTCCGGAGGCGACCTATATCCGATCAGGACCCTGATCCACGCCAGACTGCCAAGATGTGCGACACGGTTCAGACAGCACGCAAGGAGCTGCCAGAGTGGGCGCGGATGGCAAAGCAGGGGACTAAGGGCAAAATTTCAAGCTTCAGGTCTTCTCCTAGGATCTTCGATACGAAGAACCGGGTCAGCCTTGCTCGAGATCAATATTCCACAGCTGTCCGCCAGCAACAGGACGGCAAGCAAAAGGCCTGGATTCTGATGGTATACGAAAAATGAGAACGGAGAGAAGCCAACGCACCGGAAGTACGACAGAGTTCCCCGGCAACCGGTGGCGAGAAACACGCTTTCTCTCGCCCGTTGGCTACCGACGATGCAGCATTGCGACGCGGAAATATCCAATCTCGGGAGACTTCTGTATGCCGTACATGAGTTTGATCGGTGCCCTCAGCGTTTTCTGGTCACAGGCCAATAGCTTTATCTCGATCCTGGATATTCAAGTTGATCGTTCCGGGTCGCCGGCATCAATCAGCTCAAAGTCTTTCCTCTGGTTAGATAATCGACATGAATTGAACTCATACGATGGGCGGCAGGCGCGGTTTCCGCAATTTCATGTCGCATCTATGTTGCACGAATTTGCCGCAGTCCTAGGGAATTCGCACGACTCTGTTGCGAACGACGCGCAACAGAAACTTGAAGCCATCGCTCAAGCGCATGGGCGCAACACGGAGAATGTGTTTGGAAAAGAGTTGGCTGGGGAACCTGGATTCGAACCAGGACTAACGGAGTCAGAGTCCGTGGGTCTACCGTTAACCTATTCCCCATGAAGCCATCATGGTCCTCATCCGCCTTTGAAGTGACATCGGTAGGTGCCCGCCGCGAATGAGTGAGCCGCGTATACCTCCATCATAACCCGGAATGCAAGTGCCCAAACCGGATTTTTTTGTGAATTCCATTCCGGAGGTCATACGACCTGCGAATTGCCGATCATTTAGAACCAACGAATGCTTTTCCCGGCGCAGGCAACCTGTTAATGTTTTCCCAACGAAAGACACGGCCAACGGAAGCGCCCCCTGAAAAGGGCTGGTGCACCGGAGGCCCGAGAGGCAAAAACGTGACTCAGTCAGGTCAGGAACCGCCCGAATTCGGGCGCCGTGCCGCTGACGTGTCCGGAGCGAATGAGACTCGATTGGAGTCCAGCGGATCGACCAGGAGGCGGCGGAAACGCCGGTCCGGGCAAGGGCCGAAAGGCACCAATGCAGCACAGAACCCAGTTGCTGCGCTGCCTTTGCCGGACCTCCAGAAGTCGGTTCAAACAGCGTCCGGACCCGTCGAAAAACCGCCTTCGTCGCAGGCAAAGCCTGGCGATGCGGCCGGAGCAGGACTCAATTCCGCAAAACGCCGGAAGAAACGTCGCCGTGGGCGCTTGGCCTCCACCGATTCGGTCGGGGCCGGTCTCTCCGGCATGCCAGGAAAAGGTGTCGAAGCTGCGCTCCCGGCGGCGGAAAATGCAACCAGTCTGAAGGGTAAGAAAGCCGCGCGCCGTCGCGGCCGCAAGCGCTCGAAGGGCACCAATGCCGCTGCGGCAGGACACCCCGGTCAGCGATCCGTCTCGCCCGATAACGGTACCGCGGCAAAACCGGAAAACAACGAACTGCATTCTCAGGCGAACCCTGCACTTGAAAAGGGGGCGAAAAGACCTGTTTCCAGGCGCATCAACGACGACGGCACCCCGTCCCCGGGGCGCAGGCACTCGCCAAGGGGGGACCTTGCGGGCAGCAGCAGGCGGGACGCACCGCTTTATGCCGCGCTCGACCTCGGAACGAACAACTGCCGGCTGCTGATCGCACGCCCCGAGGAAAGAGGTTTCCGGGTCATCGACGCGTATTCGCGCATCGTCAGGCTGGGCGAGGGCGTTGGTTCGAATAGGCGCCTCAGCGATGCCGCCATGGACAGAGCGATCGAGGCGCTGGACAACTGTCACCGGAAACTTGCCGACAGAGGTGTCGTGCGGTCACGCTTGATTGCGACAGAAGCCTGCCGAGCCGCAGAAAACGGCGCCGAGTTCATCGAACGGGTCAAATCGGAAACCGGACTGGCGCTTGAAATCGTCAACCGCGAGACGGAAGCGCGCCTTGCTGTTGCCGGATGCGCCACCCTGGTCGACCACGATGCGGATGGCGTCATCCTGTTCGATATTGGCGGCGGCTCTTCGGAAATCGTCTGGCTGGACCTGCGTAACAGGTGCGGGGCGCGCGGCTACGCGCTGACCCGATTCATCCGGTCCTGGATCTCGCTGCCTGTCGGGGTGGTCAATCTTGCGGAACGTCATGGCGGCGTTCACGTCACGCCGGATGTTTTCGAGGCGATGGTCGAAGACGCTGCGGAGCATCTGGCCGCGTTCAGTCTTGCGAACAATCTCACGGAAGCCATATCTTCCGGGAAAGTGCATATGCTGGGAACGTCCGGCACGGTAACGACGCTTGCAGGTGTCCATCTCGGTCTGAAACGGTACGACCGCCGCAGGGTGGACGGAACGTGGCTCGAGAACGGCGACGTGACCAGAATGATTGATCACCTGAGGGATATGCCCTATGAGGCCCGCGTTGAAAATCCCTGCATCGGCGAAGACCGTGCGGATCTGGTGCTCGCGGGCTGTGCCATTCTGGAAGCCATCCGCAGGCGCTGGAGCTGCTCCAGATTGAGGGTCGCCGACAGGGGGCTTAGGGAAGGCATCCTGACCGAATTGATGGCTGCCGACGGTGTCTGGGCGAATCGCCATGCAGGACGCAGAAGCCGCAGCCGCCAAAGGAACAAGACATGAGCAGCTCGAAAAAAAGGGGATCGGGAGACCGCGGCCTCCACGTGAAGGTGAAAACGGCAGCCGGCCGGCGCGAGTCCTCGACACGCTGGCTGGAACGGCAGCTGAACGATCCCTATGTGCGTCGCGCCAAGATCGACGGCTACAGGTCCCGTGCCGCCTACAAGCTCATCGAGATCGATGACAAGCACAAGCTGCTGAAGCCCGGTTACAGGGTCGTCGACCTGGGGTGCGCACCGGGTGGCTGGTGCCAGGTTGCGGTTCAGCGTGTGCAGTCGAGCGTCGAAGCGCCGAAGGTCGTGGGGATCGATTATCTGGACATGGATCATGTTCGCGGAGCCACGTTCCTCAAGAAGGACTTCCTGGACGCCGATGCTCCTGCTGCCTTGATGGAAGCGCTTGGTGGTCACAGACCCGATGTCGTTCTGTCGGACATGGCGGCCCCAACTACGGGCCACAAGCAGACCGATCACTTGCGCACGACCCATCTTTTTGAAATCGCGATCGATTTCGCCCGGCGCAATCTCGTTCCCGGCGGATCGTTTCTGGCGAAGGTGTTCCGCGGTGGAACTGAAAATGCGCTGCTCCACGATCTGAAGCGCGAGTTCAAGACTGTTGCGCATCTGAAGCCCCCGGCAAGCCGGAAGGAAAGTCCGGAACTCTATGTAATCGCCAAGGGGTTCCGAGGCAGCGACCTGGAGCATGATTGATCCGCGGGACGCAGGCAGCGGCCGCCGGGCGCCCGGTGACACGAGCCCGAGTCGCAATTTTGCAGGAAACAGAAGGCAACGCTCTTTTCTTTCTGTCACCTGCATGTTATTGACCCGCGCCAACTTCTCCGGCACAGCCGAAGCGACTCGAAAGATGCAGGCTTTATAGACAGGCTTGCGTCTCTTCTATTTTTTTAAAGGGGAATTGGCTATGGCATCCTTCTTTGTCCCGTCTACCGGACAACAAGCCCTGACGTTTGACGATGTACTGCTGATCCCCGGACATTCGGAAGTCATGCCCGGTCAGGTGGATCTCAGGACCAGGGTTACCCGGGAACTGGAACTCAACATCCCGATCCTGTCATCCGCGATGGACACCGTCACCGAAGGACGGCTGGCAATCGCCATGGCACAGGCCGGCGGCATCGGTGTCATTCACCGCAATCTCTCGCTGGACCGGCAGGCCGAAGAGGTCCGGATGGTCAAGAAGTTCGAATCCGGCATGGTGGTCAATCCACTGGTCATCGGCCCGGACGCAACCTTGCAGGATGCGCTGGATCTGATGAAGCTCCACGGAATTTCCGGGGTTCCGGTGGTCGAAAACGGTGGCAAGGGTGGCCAGGTCACCGGCAAGCTGGTCGGCATCCTGACCAACAGGGACGTCCGCTTCGCCTCGAACCCGAACCAGAAGATCCATGAGCTGATGACCAGTGCAAACCTGGTCACCGTCAGTGAAAACGTCAGCCAGGACGACGCCAAACGGCTTCTGCATCAGAACCGCATCGAGAAACTTCTCGTCGTCGACGAGAGCCGGAACTGCATCGGCCTCATCACCGTGAAGGACATCGAGAAGGCGCAACTCCACCCGAACGCCTCCAAGGACGCGCAGGGCCGGCTGCGGGTTGCCGCCGCGACCAGCGTCGGCGACGAAGGCTTTGCCCGTGCCGAGCGCCTCGTCGACGCCGGGGTGGACATGCTGGTCGTCGACACGGCACATGGTCACTCCCAGAAGGTCCTGGACATGGTCGCCAAGGTGAAGGGCCTGTCCAATTCCGTGCAGGTGCTGGCCGGAAACGTGGCGACCTCCGAAGCGACCAAGGCGCTGATCGATGCCGGAGCGGATGCCGTCAAGGTCGGTATCGGACCGGGTTCTATCTGCACGACCCGCATCGTTGCCGGTGTCGGTGTTCCCCAGCTCACCGCGATCATGGAATCCGTCAACGAAGCCGACAAGCACGGTGTGCCGGTGGTTGCCGACGGCGGCATCAAGTATTCCGGAGACCTTGCCAAGGCAATCGCGGCTGGCGCGGCCTCCGTCATGGTCGGCTCGCTGCTGGCCGGTACGGAAGAAAGCCCGGGCGAGGTCTACCTGCACCAGGGCCGTTCCTATAAGTCCTACCGTGGCATGGGATCGGTCGGCGCCATGGCGCGCGGGTCGGCGGACCGATACTTCCAGGCGGAAGTTCGCGACAGCCTGAAGCTTGTCCCCGAGGGTATCGAGGGCCAGGTTCCCTACAAGGGTGCGCTCAACAGTGTCCTGCACCAGCTTGCTGGCGGCCTGCGCGCCGCCATGGGCTATGTAGGCGGCAAGGACATCAAGGAATTTCAGGAAAAGGCGCGGTTCGTGCAGATTTCCGGAGCAGGCTTGCGTGAAAGTCATGCTCATGACGTGACAATCACCCGCGAAAGCCCGAATTATCCTTCCAACATATAAAATCAGCATTTGCGATGCGGGTGGCACACCCGCCCGCATCAAGGGATCAGCATGAAAGATGGCGGACGCCTCGCGGCGGCAATCGAAGTCCTGACCGAGGTGGAGACCCGCCACAGGCCGGTCCAGGTCGCATTGAGAGACTGGGGTTCGTCCCATCGGTTCGCCGGCTCCGGCGACCGGACGGTGATCGGCAATCTCGTTTTCGATGCCATGCGCAACAAGGCTTCTCTGGGCGCCGCGATGAAGGATGGTTCCCCGCGCGCGCTCATCCTGGCTACCTACGCAAATACGTGGCAGAAGGGCATCGAGGCGCTTCTGGAAGCTTTGGCCAACGACCAGCATGCACCGGCTCCTCTGACTGAGGACGAGATCGGAAGGTTGTCCGGTGAGGGCACTGGTGAACCGGCGCTTTTCGAGCAGGCGGACGTGCCGGAATGGCTGTGGCCGGCCTTCCAGGAAGTCTTCGGCGACCAGGCCGTGGACGAGGGCAGGGCGCTCGCCATGCGGGCGCCGGTGGATCTTCGAACCAATACGCTGAAATCCGGCCGGGAAAAGCTCCTGAAGCGTCTTGCTCATACCGGAGCGGTCGCGACCTCACGGTCGCCCCTTGGCATTCGCATAGACGCCAAGCCGGGTCTTGGCCGGATGCCGCATGTACAGGCCGAGGAAGGCTACCGAAAGGGCTGGTTCGAACTGCAGGACGAGGCAAGCCAGCTTGCCGCGCATCTGGCACAGGCCCAGCCTGGACACCAGGTTCTCGACTACTGTGCCGGCGGCGGCGGCAAGACCCTCGCCTTGGCGGCAGCCATGCAGAACAAGGGGCAACTTTATGCCTATGATGCCGACCGGCTGCGCCTGGCTCCTATTCACGAACGCCTGCAGCGTGCGGGTGTACGCAACATTCAGGTGAGGGATCCAGCCACCTCGTCCTTGGACGACCTGACGGACCAGATGGATCTGGTCTTCATCGACGCCCCCTGCACCGGAACAGGTGTTTGGCGCAGGCGGCCCGATTCCAAATGGCGGCTTGCGGAAAAAGCGTTGACAGATCGCATTGAAGATCAGCGGCATGTACTTGAAAACGCAAGCAAGTATGTCAAGCCCGGCGGCCGTCTCGTCTACGTGACCTGCTCACTGCTGCCGCAGGAAAACCAGAGCCAGACCGCCTGGTTCCTGAAGAACAACACCGGCTTCAAACCCGTCTCCGCGCTGGACATCTGGCAGAAGACGCTTCCGGGCGTGCCTGCACCCAAATATGTATCCGAACACGGCGAATTGCTGCTGACGCCGGCTTCGACCGGAACGGACGGCTTTTTCGTTTCCGTGATTGAGAGAACGGCCTGAAGCTTAAGGGACCCAGGCTCTTAAGAACGATCCTGGCGTTGCAGACCGAGGACCCCCGGCGCGTTGCCACCGGAGGTCGGCACCGGCAACGGACTCTCGCTTTCACCCTTGGGGCCGGCCTCGTCCGTTTCCCTTGAAACTTCGGTCATCGCTTCGCTCTCTGCCGTCTTTCCGGGTTGGGGCTCTTCTTCTGCTGCTACGATATCATCGGCTTGGACGTCGCCGGTCTCCGCGGTCCGTGCCGGGCGCGCGGCCACCTTTTCCGCTTCCTTGGCGATTGCTGTTTCAATGAAAGCACGAATGTCGGCTGCAAGCCCATTACCGGTGGCAAGGCCGGTCAACACGCTCCTTGCCTGGGCCCCGTGCTTCAGCGACGCAAGCGCCGCGCCGATCGCATTGAAGGGGTCCGAATCCAGTTGGTCAATATCATGGCCAGCAAGAGCATATCTTAGCGCATCGCCTTGTTTGCCCAGCTTGCGGGAGAGGACGCTGAGCCGAACGTAGAGTGGAACCGAACGGGGCGCGAGTTTCAGGGCCTCACGCGAAGCTTCTATCGCATCATCAAAATCCCCCCGGCCGGCAAGCGCATCCGACAGCATTTCCAGCGGTTGAGGATCGGCGGGTGCGATCTGGCTGGCACGTACCGTGAGTTCAACAACTTCGTCGAACCGTTTCCGCCGCAGCAGCGTCTCCGAAAGGCCCAAAAGGGCAGGCAGGTAGTCCGGCCCGGACTTGAGCGCCTTGCGGTAGGCCGCAATGGCGGCTGTGTTCTGGCCTGTCTTGTCCTGCGTCTGGGCGAACAGCGTCAGGACTGCCGGGGAACCGGGAAGCAATTCCAGCAATTGGCGCGCAGGTTCGATCGCCCCGGTGGGATCGCCTTCTTTCAGAAGAACGCTAGCCAGACCGTAAAGGGCATTCCGGTTGTCCGGAGCCTGCTCCAGGACTTCGGAAAAATTCTGTCTGGCGTTGACGACGTCTCCCAAAAGGAGCTGGCAGTTGCCGAGGCTTGCTCTGGCGCTCAGGTGCTCGGGTTCGGCGAACACGATCCGGCGCAATTGGGATTGCGCTTCCTCAAGGTATCCGGCCTGCATTAGGGCGGACGCCGTCTTGTAGGCGATCTCGGTGTCGTTCGGGGAGAGTTCCTGTGCCTTGAGATAGGAGACAAGCGCCTTGTCCAACTGACCGGAATTCTCCAGTGCCAGACCATCTTCAAGAGCTTTTCGGGCCGCGGCTGTCATTCGTTCCAGGGTATCCTTGAGCACGAGCAGGTTGCCGTTCCCCCGAACGTGGCAGACCAACATGAATTCGTTAACCTAAGTAGGCGGAGAGCCGCGGTCAAAAGCGAAATTCAGCCGTACACAGCTTGTCCGCCGATTTGTTTTTCGAAACACCCGTCATCCGCTGTGAGCATTGCACGTGCGAATGTGTCCAAATTTTTGTGCGGGACGGGTTTTCAAGTGAATTTCAGGTTCAATTTGACGAAAAGACCGGTTAGAAGCTGGCCATGACCCAGCATGATCGCCTTCTCATCATCGACTTCGGCTCACAGGTTACCCAGCTCATTGCACGGCGCCTGCGCGAGCTGAACGTCTACTGCGAAATCCACCCCTACCAGAACGTCACGGAAGCCTTCCTGGGTGAATTCAAGCCCAAAGCCGTTATCTTCTCCGGCGGACCCGATTCTGTAGTCAGGCAGGGCTCGCCGCGCCCGCCGGAAAGCGTCTACGGTCTCGGCGTTCCGATCCTCGGGATCTGCTATGGCCAGCAGGTGATGATGCAGCAGCTTGGCGGTCAGGTCGAAGGCGGCAAGATCTCCGGCGGCGGCGGCACGGCCGAGTTCGGACGGGCTTTCGTAACGCCTTCCGGCGATCAGCTTGCGATCCTGAAGGATTGGTTCTCGGAAGGCCGCGAGCAGGTCTGGATGAGCCACGGCGACCATGTCAGCAGGCTCGCACCGGGCTTCGAGGTCTTCGGCGTCTCTCCGAATGCTCCCTACGCGATCACGGCCGACACCTCGCGCAATTTCTTTGCCGTTCAGTTCCATCCGGAAGTGCATCATACGCCGAACGGCAAGAAGCTTTATGAGAACTTCATCCGTCTGGCCGGGTTCACGGGCGACTGGACCATGGGCGCCTACCGGGATGATGCGATCGCCAAGATCCGCGAACAGGTCGGCGACAAGAAGGTCATCTGCGGTCTTTCCGGCGGCGTCGACAGCTCGGTCGCTGCCGTCCTCATCCACGAGGCCATCGGCGACCAGCTTACCTGCGTTTTCGTTGACCACGGACTGCTGCGCCTCAATGAGGCCGAGGAAGTGGTCTCCATGTTCCGCGACCACTACAACATCCCGCTCATCCATGCCGATGAGTCGGAGCTGTTCCTGGGGGAACTGGAAGGCCTTTCCGATCCGGAGCAGAAGCGCAAGACCATTGGCCGGCTGTTCATCGACGTCTTCCAGAAACACGCCAACGAGATCGACGGCGCGGATTTCCTCGCGCAAGGAACTCTCTATCCGGATGTGATCGAAAGCGTCAGCTTCTCAGGTGGACCTTCGGTCACGATCAAGTCACACCACAATGTCGGCGGGCTGCCGGAAAAGATGGGCCTGAAACTGGTCGAACCGCTGCGGGAACTGTTCAAGGACGAGGTGAGGGCGCTTGGACGGGAACTCGGCTTGCCGGACAGCTTCATCGGCCGCCACCCGTTCCCGGGACCGGGCCTCGCCATCCGCTGCCCCGGTGAGATTACCCGCGACAAACTCGACATCCTGCGCCTGGCGGACGCCGTCTATATCGACCAGATCCGCAAGCATGGCCTCTATGACGACATCTGGCAGGCCTTTGTCGCCATTCTGCCCGTGCGCACCGTGGGGGTCATGGGCGACGGCCGCACCTACGACTATGCCTGCGCGCTCAGGGCAGTGACTTCGGTCGACGGCATGACGGCGGATTACTATCCGTTCAGCCACGAATTCCTGGGCGAAACGGCGACCCGCATCATCAATGAAGTGCCGGGTATCAACCGGGTGACCTACGACATCACGTCGAAGCCTCCGGGAACAATCGAGTGGGAATGATCCCATCCGAGAAACGCGTGGAACCGGCGGTGCTTTGACCGACACCTGCAGGGTAATCGCCGATACTTCGCCGAGCGGTGGACAATTTGCTCTCCGGCATGGCTGGCAGTCGTATCTCCGGTGTATTCATCGAAGATACCGAGGACGCGGTGGCATATTCATGCAACTATTGAGCAATCGCGCCGATTGACGGGAGACGACCGGAGGGAAACGGTACTCATGCGTGGACTGAACAAAAACGATGTTTGGGACTACGAAAACGGTTTCTACTGGTTTTCACCAAAGTCACGACTCAACAAGGTGCTCGCCCACTATGAGCTCTACAAGTCCATCGTGGATCTTCCGGGCCACATCTTCGAGCTTGGTGTCTACAAGGGCGCTTCCCTGGTGCGCCTGGCGACGTTCCGGGATGCCCTGGAGAACGATTTTTCCAGGAAAATAGTCGGCTTTGATGCATTCGGTGCGTTTCCGACAGAAGGTCTGAACCTCAAGGACGATCTGGCGTTCATAGAGGGGTTTGAGGGCGCGGGCGGACACGGGCTTGAAAAGGAAGAGGTCGCCTCGGTCCTTGAAGGCAAGGGCTTTGAAAACTTCGAGCTGATCAAGGGCAACGTGTTCGACACTCTGCCGGCCTACCTTGAGAACCATCCCGAAACGCGTCTGGCATTTCTGCACCTCGACATGGATGTCAAGGAACCGACAGACTTCGCGCTTGAGTGCCTCTATGAGCGCGTGGTTCCCGGCGGGCTTATCGTGTTCGACGACTATAATGCCGTCGCAGGCGAAACGATTTCGGCCGACGACTTCTCAAAAAAACACGGGCTGAAGATCGAGAAGCTGCCTTTTTACAATGTACCTGCCTTTGTCCGTAAGCCGATCTAGGGGGCGGCATGCTGCCTGCCGGATGACCTCGAAGACGTCGGTTCAGGACGAATGCGGTTCCCTTCTTCGGCAGCAACGGGGTCCAGGAACCTGAGACAGCAGCGGTGAATAGTTTGCCCCGTTTTACGTCCGGAAACCTGAAAGGCGAAGATGCCGCAGTGAATGAAATATCGACGCCCTCTCTGCAGCCCGATTGTTCGAACTGCGCCGCCCTGTGCTGCGTCGTATTTGCCTTCGACAAATCGGAATCCTTCGCGATCGACAAAAGGGCAGGCGAAGTCTGTCCGAATCTCGAAGAGACGGGGCGGTGCGGGATCTTCGCCAGCCGCGCTGACCTCGGGTTCAAGGGATGTGTGAGCTATGACTGCTACGGCGCCGGCCAGCTGATCACCCAGGAAGTTTTCGAAGGCAGGAGCTGGCGGGACGACTCTCGTCTGACGCAGCCCATGGGAGAGGCTCTTTCGGTCCTGCGGCGGATCCACGAACAGTTGCTGCTTTTAAGGAGTGCTTCCAGATTGCCCCTGACACAGGAGGAATGCAGCACTCTCGAAAAATTGCATGCAGAGCTCGACCCCGGAGAACGGTGGACGCAAAACGGCCTGCAGGAATTTCCGATTGAAACCGCAATCGGAAAGGTTGCGGTATTTCTGCGTAGCCTGCGTCATCATCTGGAGCAAATGCCTAGCGAGCACATCTGATGCAGAATGGCGCTGAAGGATCAACCTCAAGGCGTTTTTCCGAAATTTCCTCGCCGCATTCGACACAGTAGCCGTAGTCGCCGTGTTCGAGGCGTCCGAGCGCAGCCTCGATCCGCTGGATCTGCGCGCGGCGCTGCCGCTCCGAAGCCTGTGCCATGGCTTGTCCCTGAAGAGCATCCATCCGTGAAAGTCTTCCGACCGACTGTTGGTCGAGCGTTACCGTCGCGCGGGCATCCTGCGAAAGGTCGCTGAGGTCTTCCAGCTCCTTTTTCAGGAGCAGCAGTCTTTCGCGAATAGCGTTTTCATCCAATGGCATGGCATCCTCCACAAAAGAAGAATGGCCAAGGGGCACGGCATGCGCAAGCCGGTAAGGGAAGGGCGGCGTGCAGCCGCCCCCGGCCCACTAGTCCTGAAACCCGGACAAGACGATCTTGCCAATCGTTCCGTTGCTCTCAATCCGCCTGTGCGCGTCGCGCAAGGTTGCGACGCTCAGAGGAGCGACATCGCCGGTGAGGGTCGTGCGGATACGGCCTTTATCGACGAGCTCCGAAACCCGATTGAGCAATCTTCCCTGTTCCGCAATGTCGGAGGTTTTGAACATGGACCGCGTGAACATCATTTCCCAATGGATCGAAACACTCTTCAGCTTGAAGGGCATAATGCTGAAACTTGCAGGATCGTCGATCAGCAGAAAGCGACCCTGCGGTGCGATCAAAGCAGCCAGGTCGGCAAAATGCTGGTCCGTATGGGTCGTTGAGAAGACGAAATCGGGCGTGGGAACGCCGAGCGCTTCGATTTGGGGTGCCAAGGGCATCGAATGATCGACAACGTGATGGGCACCGAGATCCCGAACCCAGGCCTGGCTTTCCGGACGGGAGGCGGAAGCGATGACGGTGAGCCCCGTCAGTTGGCGCGCAAGTTGAACGGCAATCGATCCGACACCGCCGGCGCCGCCTACAATCAGCAGCGTTCCGTTTCCGGACGGGGTAGGGTCCTCGACCTTCAACCGGTCAAAGAGCGTCTCCCAGGCAGTGATCGATGTCAGGGGAAGCGCGGCGGCTTCGGCAAAATTGAGCGATTTCGGCTTGCGGCCGACGATACGCTCGTCGACGAGATGAAATTGCGCGTTCGTTCCCGGACGGGTGATGTCGCCGGCATAGTAGACTTCGTCGCCGACTGAAAAATCCTTCACCTCCGGCCCGACGGCTTTCACCACACCGGACGCGTCGTAACCCAGAATGACGGCTTGTCCATCCTGTGAAGGCCGCGATTTGCGCACCTTTGTGTCCACGGGATTGACGGCAACAGCCCTTATTTCAACGAGCAGGTCGCGACCTGCGGCGACCGGGTCCGGCAGTTCGATCTCGACAAGGGCTTCCTTGTTATCAATGGGAAGCGGTTCGAAGTATCCAATCGTACGCATGTGATAGCCTCCTGATTTGCGTACGCTTGAATTTGAACATAAACTTCATGAGCGCAAGAATGCACTTTTTTCGCAGATACATACCAAAAGCGCATATAGGAACCAAATGGATACTATGCTGAAGAAACCGATGCGCGCCGCCAGCGACACCTACGGCTGTCACCCGGGCTGTGCCGTCGAAGCCGCTCTCAGCCTGATAGACGGCAAATGGAAAGGCGTAATCCTGTTCCTGTTGATGGAAAAGGATGTGTTGCGTTTCAACGAATTCCAGAAGGCTCTTCCGGACATAACCCAGCGAGTGCTGACGTCCCAGCTCCGGAGCATGGAAGCGGATGGCCTGATCGACCGCAAGGTCTATCCTGTCGTTCCGCCCAAGGTGGAATACAGGCTGACGGACCTTGGTGCGTCGCTGAAACCGGTCATCTGGTCGCTTGCGATCTGGGGGAACGAAAACAAGACCCTCTGGCCCAAGGGGTTCAAGCGCGACAGCCATCAACAGCAGGCAGGATGAATGCGGAACTCGTGCTGCTATTCGGAGGGCGCCTCGGCCGCTTTTTCTTCCGCGAGCATCTTTTCATGGTGTTCCCTGGCCTGAACCTCGATAAACAGCCGAGTTACCTGGGGAAGTTCCCTCTTGATGGTCCGCTCGAGGGAATAGATCGTATCCTCGACCGTTCCGGCTGTGACTTCATCGATGAAGTCGACCGACAAGGCCAGGAGGACGTCGTGCGGGCCACGATGTAGCGTGCGGATTTCGTTGAGATGACTGATGGCCGGCGTTGCGTCGATGATCGACTCCACCTTCGCCAAAACCTCCGGCGACGCGCCTTCGCCGATCAGTAGCCCCTTGGTCTCAAAAGCGAGCAGGCACGCCGTCCCGCCCAGAATGATTCCGATCATGATGGAGGCGGCACCGTCCAGCCAGGCCATGCCGAGATATTGCACGCCCAGCAAACCCGCCAGTGCGACCACGAGGCCCAGCATGGCGGCGGTGTCTTCAAAAAGCACAGTGAAGACGGTCGGGTCCTTGCTGTCGCGCACAGCGGCGATCAGCGATTTCTTTCCGCGAACCTGATTGAATTCCTTGTATGCGATCCACCATGCGCCAGCCTCGAAAATCATGGCGAACGCGAGCACGAGATAAGCGACGATGGGGTCGGAAACCGGATGGGGTTCAAGAACCTTCTGGATCCCTTCGTAGATCGACACGCCCGCGCCGACAGCGAAAATCAGGATGGCGACAACGAAGGACCAGAAGTAAAGCTCCGCGCCATAGCCGAAAGGATGCCTCTGGTCTGCCGGTTGCTTGGACTTCTTCAGTCCGTAGAGTAGCAGGCCCTGATTGCCGGTATCGACAAGGGAGTGAATGCCTTCGGACAACATGGCCGAGGACCCCGTATAGGCCGCCGCGGCAAATTTGGTGACTGCAATCAACGTATTGCCCGCGAGCGCTGCGAAAATCACTTTCCTGGAGCCGTGACCTGCCATTTTAGTCCTCGTGAATATCGATTTGGTTCGAATAGATGCGCCGGAGCCTATGACGCATTCGTGACTTTGTTCAAGCTGACCGGCATTGCAAGTATTAACAGAATAAATTTTCCAGAAACGGGACTTCGCCGAAATGAGCAGCCGGATATTTCCCCCACTGGCATTTCTGGCTGTCGCTCTTTTCCCGCTACAAGGTCATGCCGGCGACGCTCAGATTGTCGATGCCACGGCGAAAAGAAACGGTTCGGACTGGACGATATCGGTGACGCTCAGACACGCCGACACCGGCTGGGATCATTACGCGAATCTCTGGCAGGTCCTGTCGCCCGACGGACATGTTCTTGGTGAGCGGGTTCTGCTGCACCCGCATGTCGACGAACAACCCTTCACACGCTCGCTTTCCGGCATCGAGATACCCCCAGATCTGAGAGACGTCGTCATCAGGGCCAGCGACACCGTGCATGGCTTTTCGCCGGAAACCTTCGATCTCGCCTTGCCCGTCAGTGGCGAATGAAGGCCAGAACGCCATCTGCCACGAATTGAACCGATAGTGCGGCGAGCAGAACACCGAGTAGTCTGGTGATCACAAGCTGCGCCGTATCGCCGAGCAGGCGCTCGATCTTGTCCGCCAGCAGGAAGGCACCCATGCAGCTCAGCAGGATGACGGCGATGACACCACCGAGGCCGGCGTAGGAAAGCGTGTCGGGTGCCTGGCTTGAGAGCAGGATGATCGCGGAAATGGCCGCGGGGCCGGATATAAGCGGGATGGCGAGGGGAAAGACCGCAAGTTCGTTGACCGTTCCGTGGTGAGCCTCCGACTCGACCGCCTTTTCCGCCGTTTCCGTCTTGCGCGCCTGCCGCTTGCCGAAAATCATCTCTATGGCGATCAGGAACAGAAGTATGCCGCCGGCAACGCGGAAGGCCGAAACGGAAATGCCGAGGACGTTGAGAACCGTCTGGCCGGAGGCGTAAAAGATCAGCAGGATTCCGGCTGCAGTGAGCGTCGCACGAACCGCCACCCTGCGCCTGTCCGCCTGGTTCATGCCGGAGGTGACAGCAAGGAACATCGGCGCCAGTCCGACCGGGTCGATGGTGACAAAAAGCGTTGCAAACGCATTGATCAGAAAGTCGAACACTGGCTGCCCCCGGAGTCTTTTTTCGACCGATTTTTCCGGCTTACTATAAAGCTTTGGCCGTCAGGGCGAGCCGGATCACGAAATTCTTTTTAAAGCCTGTGCATACTTCCAGTAAGGTGTTGTTTTTAAACCAATATTAAACTGGGAGAATTCCGCCCGGAATTTGGTTCGGCTGATTGAATCGGCTATAAAAGACCCAGCAATAACAATCAAATGAGTGGCTTCCTTGGCTGACCAGGATAACAGCACCCCTTCAGACGGCCTGCCGTCCGACATCAAACCGGTCTCCATCGTCGATGAAATGAAGCGCAGTTACCTCGATTACGCCATGAGCGTGATCGTGTCCCGCGCGCTTCCCGACGTTCGTGACGGCCTGAAACCGGTTCACCGGCGCATCCTCTATTCGATGCACGAGAACGGGTACGAGTGGAACAAGCCCTATCGCAAGTCCGCCCGCGTGGTCGGTGACGTCATGGGTAAATACCACCCCCATGGCGACAGTGCGATCTATGACGCTCTCGTACGCATGGCGCAGAACTTCTCGCTGCGCCTGCCGCTGATCGATGGCCAGGGCAACTTCGGCTCCGTCGACGGCGATCCGGCCGCGGCCATGCGATACACGGAATGCCGTCTGGAGAAGGTTGCGCACAAGCTGCTGGACGACATCGACAAGGAGACGGTCGACTTCCAGGACAACTACGACAACTCCGAAAGCGAACCGGTTGTCCTGCCGGCGAAATTCCCGAACCTTCTGGTCAACGGCGCCGGCGGTATTGCCGTCGGCATGGCAACCAACATACCGCCGCACAATCTGGGCGAGGTGATCGACGCCGCCATTGCCATCATGGAAAACCCGGCAATGACGCTGGAAGAACTGATGCAGATCGTGCCCGGTCCGGACTTCCCGACCGGCGGCATGATCCTCGGCCGGTCCGGCATCCGCAACGCCTATGAATCCGCTCGCGGTTCGATCGTCATGCGGGCAAAGGTCGATATCGAGGAAGTGCGCAAGGACCGAAACGCGCTGATCGTCACCGAGATCCCGTATCAGGTCAACAAGTCGACCATGATCGAGAAGATCGCGGAGTTGGTGCGCGACAAGCGGGTTGAGGGGATCTCAGATATCCGCGACGAAAGCGACCGCTCAGGCATGCGCGTGGTGATCGAGCTCAAGCGCGACGCCGTGCCCGATGTCGTCCTGAACCAGTTGTACCGGTTCAGTCAGCTGCAGACCTCGTTCGGCGCCAATATCGTGGCGCTCAACGGCGGCAAGCCGGAGCAGATGAACCTCTCCGACATGCTGCGGGCCTTCGTCTCTTTCCGTGAAGAGGTCATTCAGCGCCGGACGCGATATCTTCTCAAGAAAGCACGCGATCGGGCCCACATCCTGGTCGGTCTCGGGATCGCAGTCGCCAATATCGACGAAATCATCAAGCTGATTAGGGGCGCGCCGGACCCCGCAACGGCTCGCGCCCAATTGATGGAACGCAACTGGCCGGCCCAGGACGTCGAGGCTCTGATCCGCCTGATCGACGATCCGCGCCACATGGTTCAGGAAGACGGCACCTACAAGCTGTCTGAAGAACAGGCCAGGGCCATTCTCGATCTGCGCCTGCAGCGCCTGACGGCAATGGGGCGCGACGAAATCGAGGAAGAACTGAACAAGATCGGCGCCGAAATCTCCGACTTCCTGGACATCCTGCGCTCTCGCGCAAGAATTCAGGAGATCATTCGCAATGAAATGCTCGAGATCAAGGAAGAATTCGCGACCCCGCGCCGGACGGAAATCGTCGAGGGCGGAGCCGATTTCGATGAAGAGGACCTGATCCAGCGCGAAGACATGGTGGTGACCGTTTCCCATGGCGGCTACATCAAGCGCGTTCCGCTTGCCACCTACCGTGCTCAGCGCCGTGGCGGCAAGGGCCGATCCGGCATGGCAACGAAGGAAGAGGATTTCGTAACCCGTCTCTTTGTTGCCAATACGCACACACCGGTGCTGTTCTTCTCTTCACGCGGCATCTGTTACAAGATGAAGGTATGGCGCCTCCCACTCGGAGGTCCGACCTCGCGTGGCAAGGCCCTCGTCAACATGCTGCCACTGGAACAAGGCGAACAGATCACATCCATTCTTCCGCTGCCCGAGGACGAGGAAAGCTGGGCAAATCTCGACGTGATGTTCGCGACCGTGCGCGGCACGGTGCGGCGGAACAAACTGTCCGACTTCGTCAACATCAACCGGAACGGCAAGATTGCGATGAAACTGGAAGACGGCGACGGCATTGTCGGCGTCGATACATGTTCCGAGCATGACGACGTGATGCTGACGACCAATTCGGGTCAGTGCATCCGATTCCCGGTCGTAGATGTACGCGTCTTCGCAGGCCGCAATTCGGTCGGTGTGCGCGGCATCAGGCTGGCGGAAGAAGATCGTGTCATCTCCATGCAGATCCTGCATCACATCGACGTCACCGCCGAAGAACGGGCGGCCTATCTGAAACTGTCCCGCGCCATGCGCGGGGAGGCCGATGACATCGGCAATGGTTCGGACGAGGAAGGCGTCGTCGCCGGCGATCTTCCCCAGGAACGCTACGCCCAGATGAGCGCGGCGGAACAGATCATCCTCACCATTTCCGAAAACGGCTACGGCAAGCGAACCTCGTCCTTTGAATACCGGGTGACCGGCCGTGGCGGTAAGGGTATCACGGCCATGGCTGTCAACGACCGCAACGGCGGCCTGATCGCGTCCTTCCCCGTGGAGGAAAGCCATCAGATCATGCTTGTGACCGACGGTGGCCAGCTGATCCGGTGCCCGGTGGACGGCATCCGCATCGCCGGCCGCGCGACGCAGGGTGTGATCGTTTTCAAGACGGCGACGGATGAAAAAGTCGTGGCAGTCGAAGGCATCTCGGAAGTCGAGGAAGACGACGTCATCGACGAGGATGCAGATGGCGCTTCCGGTGAGACGGGTCCGGAATCCGGGGCACCGGGAGAAACCTCCGGCGAGGCCGGAGACGACGCACCGGAAATCTGATTTCCGGCTTTAAAGGTCTGTACGAACGACAACAGCGGCCAGGGGGAACCCTGAGCCGCTGTTTGCCGATATGGAACTGGTTTTCCGACGATATCAGTTGGTTACCGGATAACGGTACAAAATGGTTTCGTTGACGGTCGGCGACGATTTTTCAATCGTCACGAAGGACACGTTCCGAACCCTGGCCGCACCGCTGAGCGAAGCGGCACAATCCTCGCTCCATGCGCCCCAGGCCTGCGACTTGCAGGCTTCGTTTGAAGGGACGGCGGTGGCGCGGTCGGACTTGGAGGCGGCAAGCCCCTGAGTTGCCGGACTGGTCAGATCTTCAGCCTGCGAGGCGCTGCTCGGATGCATCGACATCATCCCGGCGGCAATCATCGTCAGCAACGCCAGAACGAGGATCGCGGTCATCTTGACGGGTAGGGACCTGTCTACGGCCTTGGATTGAATGGAAAACGGACGAGCCGCGGTTTCATTTGCGGTTCGTTCGACTGCGTCATAACTCCTCATTGCCCTGGCTCCTGCTCACGCCATTGATTTCGATGGAGCCACTTTGCCTTGACTTTGGAAAGTTGGATGTGATTGCCGTCACAAAAAGCCGGAAGTCCTACCGAGCAATTCAAAGGTGTTTTGCTTGTGAGCGGACGACAGTCAGAGTATGGAAGAGGCCATGACTCGTATTGCCCTTTATCCTGGGTCCTTCGACCCGGTCACCAATGGCCACATGGACATTCTGCGCCAGGCATTGGCACTCGCCGACAAGGTGGTCGTCGCAATCGGTATTCATCCGGGAAAAACGCCACTTTTTTCCTTTGAGGAACGGGTGAAGCTGATCCATGCCTCGGCCCGGGCGGAATTTACCGCCGAGGAAGCTTCGCGGATCGAGGTCATTTCCTTTTCCGGCCTGGTCGTCGGCGCTGCCAGGGAGCACGGTGCGGCGGTTCTCGTACGCGGCCTGCGCGACGGCACCGACCTTGACTATGAAATGCAGATGGCGGGCATGAACGGGACTCTTGAGCCCGGCATTCGAACCGTCTTTCTGCCCGCGTCTCCGGGGGTGCGCCACATCACGGCCACGCTTGTGCGTCAAATCGCGAAGATGGGCGGCGAAATTTCCGCCTTCGTCCCGAAACCGGTTGCCGGTCCCTTGAGGCAGGTGGCGCGGCCCGAACACTGACGGACCATACATTCAACGGACCTGAACATCAGGAGATTCCAGTGTCACGATTTTTTGCAATTCTCACATTTATCGCGTCTCTGGCGATACTGCCGCTGACGACACACGCCCAGGGGACGGATCCGGAAAACACCCTTTATCTGGACCTCAAGGATGGCCGGGTGGTTATCCAGCTCCGCCCAGATATCGCTCCCAACCACGTGGAACGGATCAAGAAGCTTGCTCGCGACGGTTTCTATGACGGCATCGTCTTTCACCGTGTAATCGACGGTTTCATGGCCCAGACGGGTGATCCGACCGGCACGGGCACGGGCGGATCGAAGGAACCGGACCTGAAGGCGGAATTTTCAAACGCCCCCTTCAAGCGCGGAACGCTCGGCATGGCCCGCTCCAGCAATCCGAACAGCGCCAACTCGCAGTTCTTCATCATGTTTGCCGACGGCGACTGGCTGAATGGCCAGTACACCGTATTCGGCGAAGTCGTCGACGGCATGGAATTCATCGACAACATCACGCGCGGCGAACCGCCGGCAAATCCCGACAAGATCGTGAAAATGCAGGTTGCGGCAGACGCTCAATAAGCGTCTGACCATGGCCGGCAGCCCCAATTAAAGAAGACCCAAGGAGACTTACCCGATGGCTGATATCAAAGATGCCGAAAACACCCTGCTGATGGAAACCACCCAGGGAACGGTCGTTATCGAAATGAAACCGGACCTGGCGCCGACCCATGTCGCCCGCATCAAGGAACTGGTCCGCGAGGGCTTTTACGACGGCATCGTCTTCCACCGGGTGATCGACGGCTTCATGGCTCAGACCGGCTGCCCGCAGGGCACCGGCACCGGCGGCTCCGGCAAGAAGCTGAAAGCTGAATTCAGCAAGGAAAAGCACGTTCGCGGCACTTGTTCCATGGCGCGTGCGATGGACCCGAATTCCGGCGACAGCCAGTTCTTCATCTGCTTCACCGACGCACCGTGGCTTGACGGCCAGTACACGGTCTGGGGCGAAGTGATCGAAGGCATGGAAAACGTCGACAAGATCAAGCGCGGCGAACCGGTCGTGAACCCGGACAACATCGTGTCGGTCAAGGTGGCTGCTGACGCCTGAGTTCTTCCGTCCTACCGGACGTTGACGGCGCGGGTCCTGCGGGCCCGCGCCGTTTTGCATAAGTCCTTCGGTTCCGAGCCTGTTGACCTGATCCCGCTCCGCCGTTAAGAGCCGCTGACTGAACGTTCCGGTGCCGCGGTTCCCATCCTGAACCCGAGCAGTATCGGCCATTTTCTAACCCACGGGCCAAAGCAAATCTCACCATGCGCGTCGACCAATTCGACTTCGACCTTCCCAATGAACGGATCGCACTTCGTCCCGCGCGTCCGCGCGATGCCGCCCGTATGTTGGTCGTCCGTCCGGATACCCCGGCGCCTTTGAAAGACATGGGCGTGCGCGATCTGCCCGGTCTGCTTGAACCGGGCGATGCGCTGGTTTTCAACGACACAAGGGTCATACCTGCGCAGCTCGAAGGGACGCGCCTTCGCGGTGACATATCCGCTGGCATCGGCGCAACGCTTCACATGCGCACGGGTCCGGATCGCTGGAAGGCGTTCGTGCGCCCTGCGAAAAAGCTTCAGGTCGGTGATACCATCCTGTTTGAAGGACTGGGTGCGCGCCTCACTGCCGATGTCGCGCATAAGGCGGATGGCGGCGAGGTGCTGCTGGTCTTTGATCGCTCCGGACCGGATCTCGACGCAGCGATCGCGTCCGTGGGTCACATTCCCCTGCCGCCGTACATTGCACAGAAACGGGGCGAAGACGAACAAGACCGCAAGGACTACCAGACGATCTTTGCCGAAAAGGACGGCGCCGTCGCGGCACCGACGGCCGGATTGCACTTCACGCCCGAGTTGCTGCGAGCCCTGACGGATCGGGGTCTCGAACAGCACCGCGTCACCCTGCATGTGGGAGCTGGAACCTTCCTGCCGGTAAAGGCCGACAACACCGAAGACCACAAGATGCATGCCGAGTGGGGTGAAGTTTCAAAGGAAACGGCTGACGCTCTGAAGGCCGTCAAGGCGCGCGGCAACAAGGTCGTCAGCGTCGGCACGACTTCATTGCGGATCCTGGAGAGCGCCGCACGGGAAACAGGTTCCATCCGCGCCTTTTCGGGCGAGACCTCGATCTTCATCACCCCCGGTTACCGGTTCAAGGTGATCGACGCGCTGATGACAAATTTCCACCTTCCTCGATCGACCCTGTTCATGCTGGTGTCGGCGCTCTGCGGGCTGGATACCATGCGGGCGGCTTACGCCCATGCGATCAAGGAAGAATACCGGTTCTACAGCTACGGAGACGCATCCCTGCTGTTCCCCCAGAAAGATGCGTTGTAAGGAATTCCCGATGTCAGCCACCTCAAAAAAATTCGGTTTCAAGCTGATCACGACCGACGGTAATGCCCGGCGCGGGGAAATCACCACGCCGCATGGTGTCGTCCGCACGCCCGCCTTCATGCCCGTTGGAACGCAGGCAACCGTCAAGGCGATGTATCCGGAACAGGTGCGCGAAACCGGTGCCGACGTGGTTCTGGGGAATACCTACCACCTGATGCTGCGCCCGACCGCCGAGCGGGTCGCAAAGCTCGGCGGCCTGCACAAGTTCATGAACTGGCCGCACACCATTCTTACCGACAGCGGCGGTTTTCAGGTGATGTCTCTGGCTCAGCTGCGCAAGCTCGATGAGGAGGGGGTCCGCTTCCAGAGCCATATCGACGGTCAGAAATACCACCTGACGCCGGAACGTTCGGTCGAGATACAGGGGCTGCTCGGCTCCGATATCCAGATGCAGCTCGATGAGTGCATCAAGCTGCCGAGCCCACGCGAGGAAGTTCAACGCGCCATGGAACTCTCGCTGCGGTGGGCGGAACGGTCTCGTCGGCAGTTCGAGGACATGGACGGACCGGCTAAGGGGCAGGGTCTTTACGGTATCGTCCAGGGCGGTGATCAGGCCGATTACCGTATCCGCTCGGCGGAAGAACTCGCAAAAATGCCTTTCGAGGGATACTCGGTTGGCGGTCTTGCCGTCGGCGAGCCGCAGGACGTCATGCTGAAAATGCTGGAAATCACCACGCCGGTGATGCCGGCTGACAAGCCGCGCTATCTGATGGGCGTAGGGACGCCGGACGATCTCCTGGAAAGCGTGAAACGCGGCATCGATCAGTTCGATTGCGTGATGCCGACCCGTGCGGGCCGACATGGACTGGCCTATACACGCTATGGCAAGGTGAACCTGAAGAACGCTCGCCATCAGGAAGATCCGCGCCCGCTGGACGAGACAAGCAATTGCCCGGCGACTAACGTTTACAGCCGGGCCTATCTGCATCACCTGGTACGCACGGGCGAGGGCCTTGCCGGAATGCTGCTGACCTGGAACAACATCGCCTACTACCAGAGCCTGATGCAGGGCATGCGCGATGCCATTGAGCAAGGTCGCTTCGAGGACTTCTACGCCAGAACCAAGGAAGACTGGGCACGCGGCGACATTCCCGCGCTTTGAGCGGGGTCGACGGCACTTTCAGCGATCAAACGGAGGAGTTCTCCGATTTGGTCAGGTAACAGCCGGAGATCCGCCAGGAGCCGTCGTCCTGTTGCTCGAAACTGTAGAAGGCCACCCAGTCCTTTCCCTTCGGTCCGGTGACGAAGACCTCCTGCGTCGGGCCGAATTTGGTCATCTTGGACCGGCCGAAAGTGACGTTCCTGGGGTGGTAGACCGGTTGATAGGTCCGCTTGACCATCTCCATGAAAATCTCGGGTGTCTGGAAGCGGTGCTGCAGCGTGTTCGTCGCGTAGGAATAGGCGGCCTTGGCGTTGCCGGAGACAAACGCGTTCATCTGGTTCTTGATGATCTGTTGAAGTGCGGCGCTGTCGACGCTCTCATCGCTCAGCGCCGGATCTGTCAGCAGAATGCCGCTAAGGCTGGCCGCTACGGCGATTTTCCAGAAATGAGCTTTGGCCATGATCGGTGTCTCCCTTCTCGAAACACCTCAAGTATACGGCTCGAAATCCTTTTCAGATTGCTAATTTCGAAGTAATCCCCTACGTCATTCGGCACGATTCAGGCTGTTGTTGCGATGTGCGGCGCGCAAAAACAGATTTGCACCGCACAGGGGAACAATTCCGGCCGGAAAATTGACAAGGGTCTCAGAGGCGCCAAAGCGTGACGCCAGCAGGTACGGCTTCGCGATCGAGAAGAGCCGGAATATCCGCGATCAGCCCTTTTCCGTCGTTCAGTACCGAGGATACCAACGGCCAGTAGTCACCCCCTTCCGCGAACTGGGCGTGCGGCACGGCCAGCACGGCGGCGTCAACGGCGTCGAGGTCTCCCCGGTCGACGAGATCCAACCCATATTCGCGCCGGACTTCCTCCGGATCGGCCAACGGATCATGCACTTGGACGTCGGCACCGAATTTCTGAAGTTCCCGCACGAGGTCGACGACCTTGGAATTGCGGGTGTCGGGAACATCCGCCTTGTAGGTGATCCCGAAAACAGCGATGCGGGGCGGCATCGGCAAGCCAAGCTTGACGCTTTCCTGAATGATCTTTCCGGCAACGAACGACGGCATCGCTTCGTTGGTCCCCCGTCCAGCCAGGATGACCTGAGGGGTCAGGCCGATTTCATGTGCCTTGTGGGTGAGATAATAGGGATCCACGCCGATGCAGTGTCCGCCAACCAATCCGGGCTGGAAGGGAAGAAAGTTCCACTTCGTGGAAGAGCCCTTCAGGACGTCCCTTGTGTCGATGCCCATCTGGTGGAACAGCATTGCCAGTTCGTTCATCAGGGCAATGTTGAGGTCTCTCTGGGTGTTCTCAATCACCTTCGCGGCTTCCGCGACCTTGATCGAGGGGGCTCGATGAATTCCGGCGGTCACGACCGCTCCGTAGAGCCCCGCAAGGGTTTGGAGGGCGTTTTCGGAAGAGGCCGAAACGATCTTGGTGATGTCCGAGAAACCCCGCTGCGTGTCGCCCGGATTGATGCGTTCGGGAGAATAGCCGACGTCGAATTCCCTTCCGAGTTTCAGACCCGACTCCCGCTCCAGAACAGGAACCGCCACTTCCTCTGTTGCTCCCGGATAGACGGTCGATTCGAAGACGACGATCGCCCCGCGCTTCAGGTTGCGTCCGGCGGTTCGGGCAGCACTTTCGAAGGGCGACAGGTCCGGTCGCTTTGCCTGGTCGACCGGGGTCGGCACCGCTACGATCAGGACATCCCGATCCTGCAAGGCCGTCTCGTCACTGGTAAATCGCAAGGACGCATGCGAAAGGTCCTCCGGCGCGACAGAGGCGGTGCTGTCCCGACCTTCCTTCAGCTCGTTCAGGCGGCGCGTGCTGATGTCGAAACCGACAACATCGAAGCCCTTTGCGGCGAAGGCGGTCGCCACCGGCAGGCCGACATAACCAAGACCGAGCACGGCGAGTTTCAATGGAAGGATTTCTTCGGACATAAACATTCCTGAAAAGCGAAGAGCCGGACTGCTTGTCAGCGGTCCGGCCCACTCCTAATCGGTTCTTCGACCAGATTTCAAGCCTTGCGCGATATGAACCGCGTTATTCAGCTGCAAGAGGCTGTTTGATCACCTCTTGCATGAATGGTACCAGCTGTTGAGCAAGCTTGGGATCGTCCATGCCGAAGGCGATGTTTGCGCTCAAAAAGCCAAGTTTGCTACCGCAATCGTAGCTCTGACCTTCAAATTTGAGCGAAGCGAACGACTGTTCCTTCATGAGGGCAAGCATGCTGTCTGTCAGTTGGATCTCATCGCCTGCACCCTTGTTGTGCCGACCGAGCAGATCGAAGATTTCCGGCTGCAAAATGTATCGTCCGGTAATCATCAGATTGGACGGTGCGGTTCCAGGGGCAGGCTTTTCGACCATGTTGGAAATCCGGCTGGCATTGCCGTTGATGGCTTCGGCGAGTTCCACAATACCGTAATTCTGGGTTTCGTCTTCCGGCACCTCTTCCACGGCAATGATATTGCCGCCCACTTGCTCATAAAGATCAACCATCTGCTTCAGGCAGCTGACCTGCGACTTGATGATCATATCCGGCAAAAGGATCGCGAAGGGGTCGCTGCCGATGATATCGCGAGCACACCAGATCGCATGGCCAAGACCGAGCGGCGCCTGCTGGCGGGTGAAGCTGGTGGAACCGGGTTGAGGACGGTGCTTTTCCAGAAGTTCGAGCGCTGCCGTCTTGTTGCGCGCCTTCAGAGTATCCTCAAGTTCGTAGGCCACGTCGAAATGATCTTCGATGACATGCTTGTTGCGTCCGGTGACGAAAACAATGTGCTCGATACCGGCAGCACGGGCCTCGTCGACGACATATTGAATGATCGGCCTGTCGACGATGGTCAGCATTTCCTTCGGAACCGCCTTCGTTGCGGGAAGAAAACGGGTTCCAAGACCGGCAACCGGCAACACGGCTTTACGGATAGGTTTGTTCATACTGGCTTTCCAGTGCAGTTCCAATGCAGGTTTCTCTAACTTTGCCCCAACAAGCTAATTTGGAGCCGATTTTGGTTGATGCTGAGCATAAAGCAAGTTATTCACTTCAAGAAGTTTCAAAATTATCTTTACTTTCGAAATTGTTTTCTTCTTTTACTCTTTAACAACACATCAACGCTGGCATAGGCATAAATATCATATATGGCAAAATCCAGCCTAAAAATATTTAAACCGATTTAAATTTCCAGGGTCCCAATTGCACCCGATATTGCGGGCAGACAAAAAGAGCGCTATGGAACACGCAAATTTCCCGTAGGGATGCGTTCGTTCATGCCGGTATCCGTTCCGCATGCAACCGTCCTCTAATCGACTGGTGATAAATGACCGAAGCAAACCGCACTGTTTCCGTTGGAAATGTGACCTTCAACAACAATGCGGCCTTCAGCCTCATTGCAGGTCCCTGTGCCCTTGAAAGCCGGGAACATGCGTTGGAATGCGCGGCATTCATCAAGGAAGTGACCGACCGCCTCGGCATCGGCACGGTTTTCAAGACATCTTACGACAAGGCGAACCGGACGTCGCTGTCCGGAGGACGCGGCATCGGAATGAACGAAGCCCTGCCGATTTTCGCCGAAATCAAGGAAACTTTCGGCATGCCCGTCCTGACGGACGTTCACGGTCCGGAACAATGTGGACCGGTTGGCGAAGTGGTCGACATTCTGCAAATTCCTGCGTTTTTGTGCCGGCAGACGGATCTTCTGGTTGCGGCGGCACGGACCGGCAAGGTCGTCAACGTGAAAAAGGGCCAGTTTCTTGCGCCCTGGGACATGAAGAACGTGCTCCGCAAGGTGACGGAGTCCGGCAATCCGAACGTCATGCTGACGGAACGCGGTGCGAGTTTCGGCTACAACACCCTCGTCAGCGACATGCGCGCCTTGCCGATCATGGCCCAGACCGGCGCCCCGGTCATTTTCGACGCGACACACTCGGTCCAGCAGCCCGGCGGGCAGGGGGCTTCGACCGGGGGCGATCGCACCATGGTGCCGGTCCTTGCACGCGCAGCTGTCGCCGTCGGGGTTGCCGGCCTTTTCATCGAAACGCATCCCGATCCCGACACGGCGCCTTCCGACGGACCCAATATGGTTCCGTTCAAGGATCTGGAGGGGCTTTTGAAACAACTTCGGGCGCTCGACGCCGTCGTGAAGTCTTCGGCAGAATCCGCCGTCTAGTTTTCAGGCCGCGCGAATGCGCGGCTTTTTCTCGTGGAGCATCTGCTCCGGCAATCGAGCCGGCCTCCCGGCTTTCCCAGGTCCGGATCCGTTTCCGGCCCATGTCAGTTCAGGTTCATGCGACGAAGGAGTTCTTTCCATGACCGCCATTATCGATGTCGTCGGCCGTCAGATTTTTGACAGCCGTGGTAATCCGACCGTTGAAGTCGATGTCTTCCTGGAAGACGGCTCCTTCGGCCGTGCAGCGGTTCCGTCCGGTGCGTCCACAGGCGCGCACGAAGCCGTCGAGCTTCGCGACGGTGGTGCGCGCTACATGGGCAAGGGCGTCCAGAACGCTGTCGACGCCGTTAACGGCGAAATCTTCGAAACCATCGGTGGGCTCGATGCGGAAGACCAGTTGCAGATCGATCAGGCGATGATCGATCTCGACGGAACCCCGAACAAGGCACGTCTCGGTGCCAACGCCATTCTGGGTGCTTCGCTCGCCGTAGCCCGCGCCGCGGCTCAAGCCTCGGGCCTGCCGCTCTACCGCTATGTCGGAGGCACCTCCGCCCGCACCCTGCCGGTTCCGATGATGAACATCATCAACGGCGGCGCGCATGCGGACAACCCGATCGATTTCCAGGAATTCATGATCATGCCTGTTGGCGCGGAGTCGATCGCCGACGCCGTCCGCATGGGCTCGGAAGTCTTCCACACGCTGAAAAAGGCCCTGAACGCTGCCGGCCACAACACCAACGTCGGCGACGAAGGCGGCTTCGCACCGAACCTTGAATCCACCGACGCTGCCATCGGCTTCGTCATGAAAGCCATCGAAACGGCCGGCTACAAGCCAGGCGAGGACATTTATCTGGCCCTCGACGCCGCATCGACCGAGTTCTTCAAGGACGGCAAATACGTTCTTGCGGGCGAAGGCAAGACCCTGGCGCCGGAAGAAATGGCCAAGTATCTGGACGACCTGGCTTCCCGCTACCCGATCATTTCCATCGAGGACGGCCTTGCCGAAGATGACTGGGACGGCTGGAAGGCAGCCACCGAGCTGATGGGCAACAAGTGCCAGCTCGTCGGCGACGACCTGTTCGTGACCAATTCGCAGCGTCTACGCAAGGGTATCGACATGGGCGTTGCCAATTCGATCCTGATCAAGGTCAACCAGATCGGCACGCTGTCCGAAACGCTCGATGCCGTCGAAACCGCCCACAAGGCGGCCTACACGGCTGTCATGTCGCACCGTTCCGGCGAAACCGAAGACTCCACGATCGCCGATCTGGCTGTCGCCACCAACTGCGGTCAGATCAAGACCGGTTCGCTCGCCCGATCCGACCGGTTGGCGAAATACAACCAGCTGATCCGGATCGAAGAGGAACTCGGTCCGCAGGCTGTCTACGCAGGCCGCTCGATCCTGCGCGGCTGAGCAAGCCTTCCATGGCCGAACAAAACGAAGCCCCGCAACTTGCGGGGCTTTTTCGTTCGCGGCTGCAAGTCCGCGGTCAATTCACGTAAACCGCCTCCGGATGCGCCCTGGTTTCCTCGGCATGAAGTAGCGCGGCGGCGATCGTTTCGGACTTCTCGGCGCCCGCAAGAACGAAACGATTGTCGATAATGAAGCAGGGAACGCCGGTAATTCCGGAAGACTGGGCGCTCGCGATCTGCGCTTTCACCTTGTCTAGATCGGTATCGGTCGCCAGGAGCTCCGCCACCAGATCCGCCTGCATTCCGGCTTCCCGGGAAATACGAACCAAAACCTCCGGTCTCGTCAGGTCCTCACCTTTCAGGAAATAGGCCTGGAACAGGCGCTCGACGACTTCGTTCTGCAAGCCGTCGGACTGGGACCAGAGGATGAGACGATGGCAATCCAGCGTGTTCGGCGACAATTTGATGTCCTCGAATGCAAACCTAATACCTTCCTGCAGGCCAACCGCCCGGATCTGGTCATAGACCCGCTCGGCACCCTCGGCACCGCCGAATTTTTCATTGAGGTACTGCTGCCGGTCCTTGCCCGTTTTCGGCAAGCTGGAATCGAGTTGGAACGGATGCCAGCGAACCAGAACCTCGATGTGCGGGACCTGCGCCAGGGCAACCTCGAGACGTCTCTTGCCGATAAAACACCACGGGCACATGACATCGGAAACGATATCTACGGTCAGTGGCATTGTCGCGGTCATGAGATGTCCCGTTCACTGTTTGCTTGAAGCCGAGTCTAATCGTCTTCACCCGCTATTCCAAACCCGATTTCCGGCCCGGCACACGAGCAGCAGGACAAATGCCTGTGAGCTCGCATCGGCTCGTGCGCGGTCGACTCGTGGATCGATACGAACGATATGCGCCTGCCGGCCGTAAACGGTCTAGAGTATCGTGTGGTTCAATATCGCGTTGATACGGTTCTGCAGGCGGGAAATGCCGGCTTCATTCTTGAGCACCGCGACCGGCCCGATCCCGCGAACCAGGCAAACGAGGTCTTCGTCACGGCTGGTGGCATCCGCCACGGAAAGCAGCGTCGCATTGAGGTCCTCAAGGTCCTCCTGGGTCGTTACGGAGAAGCCGAAATTCTCCGGCTCGAGACGCATTTCCCAAAGATCGAGACCACGCTTGGCAAGCGCGTTGCTACACGCCTCCAGATAATTGGAATAGTGTTCGATATCCAGTCCGCCTTCATCGATCCGTTGCTGTAGCCAAAGATGGCTTTCGGCGAGGATACGATCCGTAAGACGCCTGCGTTTGCCGAAGCGGATGGCACTGGTCAGGCGCAGGGCGAGCGTCTCCTTCCGGTTCTCGCCCACCAGGACGTCGGAAGCCCCGTTTCGGAAAAGACTGACGAGATCCTCTTCACGCTCGCAAACCGCCAGCACCGGAAGGCCGGAGAACCGGGAATCCCGACGGATTTGCTGCATGTAATCGATGGCGTCGTGGAACGGTGCGTCGACCACAATCGCGTCAAAAGCGCGTTTGGACATGAATTCGACCGCCAGATTGCCGTCAAAGGCACCGACAACCTCGAATTTCTGGTCGAGGGCATCCTGCCATTCCAGAAAACGGCCGCTCAGGCCCACCACAAGAAGACTGCTCGTTCCGGAATGGTGCGGCGCCGAACCGAATCCGGGAATTCGGCCGAAGATGCGGCGGCGCAACTGTGCCTCCTCCGATCTCAGCAGCGCCCTCTGGTGAATACAGATCAGCATCAGCAGTACATCGTCCGGGACGACACGGTCGATGATTGCCGTCGCCTGCAGACCTTCCGGCAGCTTGTCCCCGCTTCCCGTCAGAGCGTAGAACGGGACTTCGCAGGGCAGGGCCCTGATCTGAGGCAGAAGCCAGTCAAAAAAGCCCTCGTAGCGGCTGTCGTCCAGGCTTGAAATGTCAACGACAATCGCTGCCGGCAGTGCAGTCGGAAGGGAGCTGCCCCGCTCGAACATTTTCAGAAGCGCGACGTCGAGGTCTTCCGGACTGTCGCCGCCGCTGCTTCGCCTTGGTCGGCGCCCGGCATACCAGTAAGGCCCACGCCAGGACAGCGAAGTCTCAAGATCCATTCCTCATCCCCACCTATGCCACGGCGGCAGGCAACCGCTGTGTCCGCATGGTCAGTCGTTCACGCAATATGGTTCCATCCGCGTTTCGCGGCAGAGACTGCAAGATCAGCACGCGATGAGGGATCTTGGCAAGATCAACGCCCTCTGCGTCCAGATAGGCATAGAAGGCGGCAGCGTCCGGAATATGCCCGGGCTCGGGCACGAGCGCCGCGTACATCCTTGCTCCAAGCACCGGATCCTCGACTATGAAGGCTGCTGCCTCCCTGATCCCTTCGTGCCTGGAATAGATGACATCGGCGGTTTCAAGAATGCCGGTACCAAGCGCATAGAGGCCCGGAACACCGAAGCCGGCGATTCCACCGTCAACCAGCTCGACCTTGATATTGGTGTTCAGAAATCCGGTCCCCTCCCACCTCACGCGCCTTTGGTCGCCGTTGATCGTATGCCACCCGATCTCGGGAACCATTGCTCCCTTCACCAGCAGGGAAGGGAGTTGCACTTCCAATTCACTTTCCCCGGTCACCGCGATTTCCAGGAGGGCTGGCCCGCTTTCGCACCCGTTCGGCCCATCATATTTTCCCAGGGTGGTCGCCTTCAGCTTTGCCGATGGCCCTCGCGCATTGGCGACGATAGCGAATTCGTCGGCAATCTGCAGGTCGACGATGCGCCGCCGGGCGACGAAAGTCGTCGGGTGAGGCGCGGCAATGTTCCAGGCTGCCAGGATCGTGGTCTTGTTGTCTGTAAGTTTTCTGTCGAGAGATTGCGCCAGCGGACCGGGGACCATGACCACGTCGGCCTTGATATCGTTGGCGTGCGCGGCAAGGTTTCCAAGCGACGTCGGATGATGCAGATGAAGCGTGCTGCCGGTTCTGAGCCAGGGAACCAGTCCGGCCCCGAGCCCCGTCAGACCGCTCAGGGAATACGGCACCAGCAACGTGCTCGCGTCCTTGATGTGGGCCTCCTGCACGACCATCTGCGAGGCCGCCAGCCAGTGGTTGTGATTGCGCGTAACCGGGAGGTTTTCCTCGCCGCTCCGGCTCCAGCAGATGGTCGCGGTATGATCGGCGGGGTCCGGCCGTTCCCCCGGTACGAATTTGAAGTCGTCGCCCATTTCCGCCAGCATCGGCCCGAGCTCGATCAGTCCGTCCGGAATGTCCTTGCCAAGCCCGAACACGAACCTGAGCGAGAAGAGGTCAGCGGCCACGTCCCGCGCGGCGCTGCCGACGTCCCGGGTCTCGATCCTGTCCGCGGCGATGAACCCCTTTGCACCGATGGAATTCAGGGCCTCCAGGATGTTCTTCTGGCGCCAGTGGAGGGGGAGTGGGGAGACGATCAGATCCGCCCTGAGCGCTGCCAGGATGGCAATTACGGTATCGACCGTGTTTGGAGCCTGCACGCCGATAACGTGGTCGGAAGTCAATCCGACCGTCTTGTAGAATGCGGCAAGGCGGTCGATCTCCCTGTCGGCTTCGCCATAGGTCAGCCTTCGCGGGGCACCGCCCGTCCATGTCTCACGGTCGCGTGCGTCGACCAGGGCCAGCCGGTCGGGAAATTCGGCCGCTGTTTTGCGCAAGAGTTCATCAAGCGGCACATCGGACCAGACCCCGCCTTCGTGATACTCCCGGGAAAGACTATCGTTGGTGACTTTCATGTTGTCGTTCGTCCATTGGTCCGACTGTTGGGATCCGATTATTGGGCGGAAGCCGCCCACCAGGTGTCATATTCGTGGCCGTAGAGCGAAGACGGCTCGGCTGGAACGACCTGCTTCCAGTGTGCCACCCAATCGTCCGCCACGTGATAGAGCGGCACGGCATAGGCGCCGGAAATGAGCACGCGGTCGAAGGCCCGGACCGCATCCACGAATTCTTCATGGCTGCGTGCTCCGACTATTCTGTCGATCATGGCGTCTATGGCCGGTTCCTTAGCACCGACGAAATTGAATGACCCTTCGGCATCGGCCGCCTTCGAGGACCAGCGGCCATATTGCTCGGCCCCCGGAGACAGCGACGCGCCCCAGGTGTTGAAGACCATGTCGAAGTCCCTTTTCGTCCTGCGGTCCTCGAACTGGGACGGGTCGACGCTTCTGACGGAAGCCTCGATGCCAAGCAGTTCGAGCGTGCGGATATAGGCGAGGGCGAGCTTTTCCTCGTCCTCGTTTTTGGCGAGGATCTCGAAGGACAGCGGCTGACCGCTTGCCTCATGAACAAGCTTCCTGTCTTTGAGGGCGTACCCGGCCTTGGAAAATTCGTTCAGCGCAGCGCGCAGAACCTTGCGGTCACGGCCCGAGCCATCGGCATTCGTCGGCAGCCACGAGCCTTCCATCACATCCGGGTCGACCGCTTCCGGGAACGGTTTCAGGTACTCCCGCTCCCTGTCGCTGGCGGGCCGGCCGATCGAGGAAAGCTCGGAGTTGTCCCAATAACCGGCAGTCCGCATGTAGAGGCCGTGGTAGAGGTTGCGGTTGACCCACTCGAAATCGAACAGCATGCGCAGGGCCTTGCGTACATTGCGATCTGCAAACTGCTCACGGCGGGTGTTGAAGGCCATTCCCTGCAAGGCCGCCGGAATGCCGAGCGGTATTTCCATCTTGATCACGTCGCCGTCCTTGACGGCCGGAAAATCGAAGCCGGTCGCCCAACGGGCCGGGTCCCTGAACTGCAGGGATTGGACCAACCCCTTCTTGAAGGCCTCCTGAAGCGTGGTTTCATCGCGGAAATATTCGACCCGGATCTCACCGAAATTGTCGAATCCGGCCTTTACCGGCAGATCCTTCGCCCAGTAGTCGGGATTTTTTTCGTAAACGACCAGCCGGCCCGGCTCAACGGTCTTGAAGGTGTAGGGCCCAGAACCGACCGGAGGCGTCAACGAGGATTTGTCGAAGTTTTCCGCGTCCGTATTGTTTTTGGAAAAGATCGGCGCGAGCGAGACGAGAAGCGGCAGCTCCCTGTTGTCGCCGTTCTCGAAAACCAGTTTCAGCCGGTTCGGGCCGGTTACGATCTTCTCCTTGATGGCGGCGTACCAGTTGCGGAAGGGCGGCCTGCCCTTGTCCCTGATGATGTCGAGCGAAAAAATGACATCATCGACGGTCACGGGTGACCCGTCGGAAAACCTTGCGTTGGGATTGAGCTCGAACTCGATCCATTCGCGGCTTTCGGGCATGCGAACGCGCTGCGCCAAGAGGCCGTAGAGAGAAAACGGCTCGGCAAAGGAGCGCACCAGCAGGCTTTCAAGGATGTTGTTGCCCATTTCCCGTTCGCGCATGCCCCGCGCAGACGTCCAGCCGCCCTGCACGATGAAGGAATTCATGCTGTCGAATGTGCCCTGAACGCCGAGCGTGATCGATCCGCCTTTCGGTGCGTCGGGATTGGCATAGGGAAAGGGCTGATCAGGACCGAGGGCAGGTGCGCCATGCATCGAGATTGCGTGGGTCCAGGGAATGTCGTCATCCTGCGCAAAGGCGGAAGTCAGGCCCACGGGAAAACATAGAATTGCGGCCGCCGCCGCCATGCGGAAAAAACCGCTTTTGCGAAACGGAAAATCGTTACCCCTGAAAAAACGCATACCTGTCGCCCAACAATCCGTTGATTCTCGCCGTTCAGAGTATCACAGCGTTCAAGCGGACGCGCCCGGGGCAAGGGAGAAACAGCGAGATATTCAGATTTCTGTTGCGCTTTCTCGTTCCGTTGCAAATCGGTCACCCTCTTGCCCAAATTAAGTGCGTTACCATGATTTCACGGTTTGAAAGTTCTAACGGGCCTTGCGGTTGATACCGGAATGCCTCAGAACAACGCGAAAGTTTCGCACACGCACGATCGAGGACGTTTCGATGAAGAGAGTTATGAAAAGAGGATTGTACGGGTGTGCCGTCGGTGCATTCGTAGCGTTGTCTTCTTTTGCCGGTGCTCCCGCAATCGCCCAGGAAGAAAAGAGCCCATGGACGAAAGCGTGTAACACCAACCAGGAAACGAAGAAGGAAGTCTGCTTCATTTCGATTGAACTGCGCACCAACACCGGCCAGTTTCTGAGCAATATCGCCATTCAGGAAATCGAAGGCGAAGCGCGCAAGAAACTGATCATCGCGGTGCCGACCGGCGTGCTTATCCAGCCGGGCCTTGGCGTGCAGATCGACGACAGCAAGCCGGTCCAGGCCAAATACCGGATCTGCGCTCCCAATGCCTGCTACGCGGAACTCGCGATCGACGACACCTTCATCAGCGCGATGAAGCAGGGCGGCGAAATGAGGGTTGCTCCCTACAACCAGCAGGCCAAGGAAATCGTCTTCAAGATGACGCTTATCGGCTTCACCAAGGTTTACGACGGTGCACCGATGGACATTGCCGAGCTCCAGAAGCGCCAGGAAGAACTGAAGAGCGAACTGCAGAAACGCGCCGACGAGGCCCGTCAGAAGCTGATCGACGCGCAAAACCAGAACCAGTAAGTTTTGCACCCAGACAAACAAAAAAGCCGGAACGAGTTGTTCCGGCTTTTTTGTTTGAAAACGTCGAGTGAAGAAGAACTAGGACCGTTAGTGGATTTCCACGCTTCGTGGCAGGTAGGAGCCGTCGGTCTGTTCCTCGAAAATCTCATCCACTTGCGGGTGGCGGACGGGTTCCCCGGTCATGTCGGGTTCGAGATTCTGCTCGCTGACATAGGCGACATATTCCGTCTCCTCGTTTTCCGCGAGCAGGTGATAGAACGGCTGGTCGCGTAGCGGACGCACATCCTCAGGGATCGCGTTCCACCATTCTTCGGTGTTGCTGAAGGTCGGATCGACATCGAAGATCACCCCGCGGAAGGGATAGATCCTGTGCCGGACGACCTGGCCAATTCTGAATTTTGCCGTTCGCATGGTTACTCGTCCGATACTGCATGCATTCCGGGGATACCGCTTCGGCTACCGGCTTGCAAGCATTGTAACATTAAACTTTACACCGCGGACATTGCGAAATCCTAAAGACCGTAGAGCGCCGCCAGTTCCGAATCCTTGGAAGAGACAAGTTTCGCCAGATCGAAGATCACCTTGGCCTGCTTCCAGGTCGCATCATCCTGCATCTTGCCGTCGATCATCACCGCACCGGTTCCGTCCGGCATGGCATCGATGATTTTCCTGGCAAAGGCGACTTCCGCCGGATCGGGCGAAAACACCCTTTTCGCGATGTCGATCTGGCTGGGATGCAGCGACCAAGCGCCGAGGCACCCCATCAGGAAGGCGTTGCGGAACTGGCTTTCGCAGGCGGCCGCGTCGGAAAAATCGCCAAAGGGTCCATAGAAAGGTTTCAGGCCGTAGGACAGGCACGCATCAACCATCTTGCCGACCGTATAGTGCCAAAGGTCCTGCTGGAAAGCCGTCCGGGCTCCGGTATCGTTCGCATCCGAGAGGACGGCATAGTCCGGGTGCCCGCCACCGACACGCGTGGTCTTCATGCCTCTGGAGGCGGCAAGGTCCGCCGGTCCAAGGCTCATGCCGTGCATGCGAGGGCTTGCCGCAGCAATATCCTCGACGTTCTTCACCCCTTCCGCCGTTTCAAGGATCGCGTGGATCATGATCGGCCGGGAAAGGTTCGCCCTGGCTTCGAGCTGGGCGAGCAACTGGTCGAGGTAATGAATGTCCCAAGGTCCTTCAACCTTGGGCAGCATGATCACGTCCAGCTTGTTGCCGACGGCCGGTACGATTTCGAGCAGATCGTCCAAAAACCAGGGGCTGTTCAGGCAGTTCACCCGCGTCCAAAGGCCCGTGGATCCGAAATCGTTTTCGCTAGCCATCTGAATGAACCCGCGGCGCGCATCGGTTTTGGCATCCGCGGGAATGGCATCTTCCAGATTTCCGAGAACAACGTCGACATTCCGGATCAGATCCGGCACCTTCGCCCGCATTTTCTCCACATGCGGCGGCACGAAATGTATCATGCGTTCCAGGGCAAGGGGCCGGTCGCGGAAAGGGGCCGGCGCGCCGATGGCGAGCGGCTTGTAAAATGCGCTTGGGGTTTTCATGTAGCTGTCGTCCTCCACCTCTTTGGTCATTAGCTATAGCGCTTATGTTGCGCTGCAACCATCCCCCGAAAGGTGGAAGGGCGGGCGGTTACCGGCTCGCCTGATCAGGACCCATGGCGATGGCAGCCTTGCGGGCATGCTTTCCGGCCGCATTCTGCCCCGGCGGCGCCCATTTCTTATGGATCCACATCCATTGATCCGGGTGTTCGCGTATCCATCCCTCAAAGACGGCGTGGATTTCTGCCGTCGCCTTTTCGATGTCGGCCTGTCTGTCGTCGGTATGCGGCACGGTAATCGCCCTGCCTTCCACCCGGAAGTGGACACCTTTTTTGCGCACGACACGCCCCAGGACGATGGGAATGTTGCAGGAGCGGGCGAGGGAGGCCGGCACCGGGTTGGCGAAGGCCTTCCGGCCGAAGAACGGCACCTGGATACCGCGCGCCTCTCGCAGATCCCCCATCATCGCGACGACGCCACCGCCCTTCAGGGTAGAAAGGATCCGACGCGCGGTCTGGTGCCCCTTGGAGAGCAACCCGCCTTTGTAGAGACCGACGCGCAGGGATCTGAGGGCCTTGTCAGCCTCCGGATTGCGCAGTGCCTGATAAACCCCGGTGATCTCGACCCCTTTCGTGACGGCGGGCTGCACGCACAATTCCCAATTGGCGCTGTGCATGGAAACGAACAGACAGGCCCGTTCGCCGTTCAGCACCTCGGCCGTGATCTCGTCGGCGTCGGCGTCAAAACGAAAATCCTGTTTCAGCAAGCGGTCGATATGAAACGTCTCTGCCGCTACCCGGCCCAGATTGTCCCACATGCCGAGAACGATCTTTTCACGCTCCTCGGCATCCAATTCCGGAAAGGCCATTTCAAGATGGCGGTGGGCCCGCTTGTGACGCGGATTGAAGGGAGCCAGCTTGCGCCAGAAAAAACCCATGACGGCGGATGCCACATCGACGGGGATGAGACGAAACAGCCAGATGGCAATGTTGAGTGCAATCCCTTCCAGCCTGTTCTGGACAGCGAACAGTTTCGGATTTTTTCGCTGCCTTCGCTTGCGTGACATTCGGAATTGCCGCTCTCGTATTTTTGCCAGTGCCGCCGGAAATGGCTTTCAACCGTCAGAACCGGATAAAACTGCACTTGCGATGAGGCTTCAGACCTGATTGGTATGCGGGTCAAAATGCTGGCCCGTGAGTCCGCGTGCTTATCCAAGCATGGCCCAAGATGCAAGCGCGTTCAGGACCACCGTTTCGCGTCGGCCAACAACCCGACCCTTAACCCTGGAAGTCGTATGCTGGAAGTCATCACACTGGCCTTACCGTTTTTTGGCCTGATTCTCTTGGGATTTGGAGCGGGTAAGCTCAAGGATCTTCCGGAATCCGGTTTGAGCTGGATGAGCTTCTTCGTCGTCTACCTTGCACTTCCCGCCCTGTTTTTCAGGCTGCTTTCGGAAACGCCCTTCGAACAGCTGGCGAACCTGTCCTTCGTCTCCGCCACGACGTTCACCACTTACATCGTCTTTGCGATTTCCTTTTGTATCGGCGTTGCGGCCACGCGGGGCAATATCGGCGAGGCGACGATCCTGGGCATTGCCGGTGCCTATTCCAACGTCGGCTACATGGGTCCCGGCCTGACACTGGCGGTGCTGGGCGTTCAGGCCACGGTACCTACCGCGCTGATCCTGGCGTTCGACAACGCACTGATGTTCATTCTGGCCCCGTTGCTGATGGCGCTTGCCGGATCGGAGAATGAATCGATCCTCGGCACGCTGAAGCAGATCGCCATCAAGATTTTCACCCATCCGTTCATTCTGGCGACGATTGCCGGCGTACTGGCGGCCGCGCTGGAATTCCGGCCGCCCCAGGCCATCGACACCTTGCTCCGGTATCTCAGCAATGCGGCCGCACCCTGTGCGCTCTTTGCCATGGGCGTCAGCATCGCTCTTCGCCCAATCGGACGCATTCCGGTGGAATTGCCACTGGTTTTGTCGATCAAACTCGTGGTGCACCCCATCCTTATCTTTCTTTTGCTGAGCTGGCTCGGCGGTTTTGATCCGAACTGGGTCGCGACTGCGGTCCTCATGGCGTGCCTGCCGCCCGCGACCAACGTCTTCGTCATCGCCCAGCAATACGGGACATATGTCCAACGGGCCTCCAGTTTCGTGCTGATCGGTACCGCAGTCTCCATCGTGACGGTCACGGGATTCATCTGGGCGCTGACAAGCGGCTTACTTGTCGTCCGCTAGGAAGCTATTTTCCTTTCCGGCGGCGGTTCCGATCCTTTCGAATTATCGCTGGAAGGGACAAGGAAATGAGCGGGAGCACTGAAGTCCTGGACCTGATGGCGGGGTATCGTGGTGAAACACGGGCCGCTCTCATGCACCTTCGCAGGCTGATCCTGGAAACAGCCCAGGAGAACCCGTCCATAGGCGCTCTCCGGGAAACCCTGAAATGGGGCCAGCCCAGTTACCGGCCGATCAAGGACAGATCTGGTACAACCATACGCATTGACCGGGACACGTCAGGGCAGGGCGGTGTCGCCCTTTTCGTCAGTTGCCAGTCCTCGCTCGTATCCGAATGGCGGGCTCTTTTTCCGCATCTGAAATTCGGCGGCAATCGCAGCGTACACTTCCCCCTGGACCAGCCACTGCCCGAAACAGAACTGCGTCAGATGATCGCCATGGCGCTGACCTATCACAGTGCCAGGCGTACAAGCAGAAAACGTCAGTCACTGACCTGATTTGCCCGGAAACGCCGTTCAACGCGGGCGGTGAAGGCCGAAACCGCTGCCGGGCTCCAGCCCCTCGCGCATGAGAAGCCGCCGGAAGGGGCCGATCTTTCCGGCCAGATACATGCCGGCTCCGCGGGCAAGCTGCACGGGAAGAAATCCGGTCAGGAGCGACCTGTTGAGCGCGTCGACCGCGTTTGTCCTGGAACGGATGTCCTTCAACCGCCTGTTTTCGTAGACGCTCAGGACCTGCTGGCTGCCGATGTCCTGATGCCTTCGGAATGCCCCTGCGAGAACATCGGCAAGATCGGCAATGTCCCGCAAGGACAGGTTCAGTCCCTGCGCGCCGATGGGCGGGAAAACATGCGCCGTCTCGCCGACGAGGGCCAGCCGCTGATCGACCAGCTTTGTGGCAGACAGACCTGACAGAGGAAAGCTCTGGACTTTGGAAGCGAGCTTGAAACTGCCGAGAATGGAATGCGCCCGCCGTTCCAGTTCCAGTTCCAGGGCGTCCGTCGGCATTGCGCGCAATTTCGCCGCCCCTTCCGCGGTCTCGACGCAGACAAGGGAAGACATCAGGCCAGTCAGCGGCACCAGAGTGAAGGGACCGGTCGGTGTATGGAACTCCGTGGAGACCCCCAGGTGAGGCAGACGGTGTTCCAGATTGAGGACGACCGCTTCCTGCGGATAGGACCAGCGTTTGACCTCGATGCCCGCCGTTTCTCTCAGCAGGGAATTGCGGCCATCTGCTGCTACGACGACCTGCACCTCCAGCTCGACACCCGACACCGTCCGCAGCTCGGCTCGGTTCGAGGAGAAGGCGGCACTTTCCATGCCGTCAGCAAGGACCGTAAGATGGTCCTGCGAAACACATCTATCTTCAAGTGCCTTATTAAGATCCGTATTCAATATATTGAAACCAAACTCTTCCATCTCAAGTTCGGAACTGTCGAACACGACCTCCGGCGCCCGGATCAGGCGGCCGGTGTCGTCGATCATTCGCATTTTCCTGAGCGGGGCGGTCTTGTCGGCGAGCAACTGCCAGACGCCGATAGCTTGAAGCAAGGCAATGGATTTCTGCCAAAGCGCGGTCGTCCGTCCGTCCGGCTTGCCCGTGGGGGGGGCCAGCAGAACCGTCGACAAACCCTGTGCTGCTATCATCAGCGCGGCTATCCGGCCGGAAGGCCCACCGCCAACGACCGCAACGTCGAACTTCTGCTTTTGTCTGGTCTTTTTCATATTCGGGCCGGCCCGGAAATTGTGTTTGTCAGTGATCGGCCTTGTCTGGCGAAAATTCAACAGGACGAAACCACGCAGGCCGACAACGTCGACCGCTGCTCCTTATTTGCGTATTTTCGGGTCGATGAGCAATATCAATTCCCTCGCTTGCAGTCCGGCTTATACGATTACATCGATTTGATTGTATTGCCAGCGTGCAGAGCGGGACAGGAGACCAAAGTTTGGCCGAGTATCACATGATCGGAGTGGACGACCGGCCCGGGCCGTTGCGAAAGGCTCCTGGCGGCAGGCGTGGCTGGCCGGTCGTGCTCGCGGTCGTGGTGCTGCTCAGCGCGGCCGGCTGGACCTATCTCCTTTCCATGCTCGCAGACATGGTGCCTGTCATGGACATGAGCCAGGCCGGGCCCGGCATGGGAGTATTCAACCGCTTCAATCTGTTTGACGGTCTGTCAGCGGAAGCCCGCGCGGCTCTTGCCGTCGTGTGTCTTCCGACCGGCGCGACCTTCGGCATGCCCGGGATCGACATGACCCTTGCCGATCTTGGCAAGGTCTTTCTGATGTGGGCCATGATGGCTCTGGCGATGATGCTGCCCTCGGCCTTGCCGATGTTGCGGGCGTACGCGGCCGAAACCGGACTCGGAACACGTTCTCGCCTTGGCGCCGCCCTGCCGGTCCTGATGGCTGCCTTCGGCTATCTCACGGTCTGGATGGGATACGCGGCGGTGGCCACAGCAGCACAATGGGCCCTGACGGCCCTGGGCTCTCTGAACGGCATGTTGGCGCCCGCGAGCCTCGCCTTGACGACATCGGTTCTATTTGCCGCCGGTCTATACCAGTTCCTGCCCGCAAAGCGGGCCTGCCTGCAGCGGTGCTGGTATCCGCGTTTCCATTTCGGCGCAGGCGGGCCGGCGACCGGGCTTCCGGCGGACTTCAGGGAAGGTCTCTCGCAAGGGCTGGTTTGCCTGGGGTGCTGCTGGGCCGTCATGACGGTCATGTTCGCCGTGGGACTGATGAATATTCTCTGGATCGCCCTCCTGGGCGGGGTGATGGCGCTGGAAAAAACATTTCCCAACCGGGTTCTGCCGATTGCCATCGGTATTTTTCTGGTTGGCTGGAGTGCCTTTCTGGCGGCCGCTGTCCTTTTCCCTGGTCTTTCGGCCTGACTTATTCGCCAGAATTGCGTCCAGGGCTGTTTTTTCGGTTCACTCTGTCATACGATTGCAATACATGAGTATCCGTGCGCCTGCGCAAACACTGGGCATATTTGTTTGCATTTCATTTTACCGGGCGCCTCAGTAATTATGTGACGCCCAAGTATCTGTGAGTGAGGAAGCCCCGTGACGGACATAACACCAGGCAAAGAGGCGCCGGAGCCTGCTCTGTTTCTGATCCACGTTCTGACCGCGTCCGGGGCTCCCATTGCTCTTGTGGCTCTTCTTGCCGGTGCTCAGGGCAATTGGGCAGACATGTTCGCCTGGTTGGGCCTCGCGTTCTTCGTGGACGGGATCGATGGCCCGCTCGCACGCAAATTCAATATTGCGGAGCGTCTGCCACGCTGGTCCGGTGCGTCGCTCGACTTCGTCATCGACTATGCCACCTACGTCTTTCTGCCCGCCTTCGCGCTCTCCTGGAGCCTGATGCTGACCCAGCCGTGGAACTGGATCTGCGGCGGGCTCGTCGTCTTCACCGGCGCGCTCTATTTCGCGGACAACGGCATGAAGACGCCCGACGGTTCCTTCAAGGGGTTCCCGGCCGGCTGGAACATGGTGATTTTCGGTCTCATGGTCCTGTCCCCATCCGAGAGCTTCACGATCATTGCCGTTCTGTTGTGTTGCGCCCTGACATTTGCTCCCATTCGTTTCGTTCATCCAGTGCGCGTCCGCCGCTGGCGGATCGTCACCTTGCCGGTGACGCTGCTGTGGATGGGCCTCGCGGCTCTGGCCATTCTCGACGGAATGGCTCTGGATGGGCCCGCCGCCATGATCTTTACCGTGGCAAGCCTTTACCTGTTTTCGGTGTCCGCGGTGCAGCAACTGCTTGACCGGGTCGACTAAGGCCGCCTGAATTCCACAAATACCGAGGTAACCATGCTGTCTTGGGTGACGGATCCCCAGATCTGGGCAAGTCTTGTGACGCTTACGGTCATGGAGATCGTCCTCGGCATCGACAACATCGTCTTCATATCGGTGATCGTCTCCCGTCTGCCGGCAGAGATGGCACATCGCGCCAGGCGGATCGGCCTCGGACTGGCGCTGCTGTTCCGGATTGCTCTGCTCTCCGTTCTTTCCTGGATTGTCGGGCTGACGGAACCGATCCTGACGATCTTCGGCCGGGATTTTTCCTGGCGGGATGCCATCCTGATCGCCGGCGGGCTTTTCCTGCTTTTCAAGGCGACCCACGAAATCCACAACGGCATCGAAGGTGAGGGCGACGAGACAGGCGGCAGGGACATCCAGAAAGGCTTTGCAGCCGTGATTGCCCAGATCCTGGTCATTGATCTGGTCTTTTCCGTCGATTCCATCATCACCGCCATCGGCATGGCCGAGCACATAGAGGTCATGATCGCGGCCGTGGTCATGGCGATGATCGTCATGTACGTGGCCTCGGGGCCGGTCGCCGCCTTCATCAAGGAACACCCGACCACCAAGATGCTGGCCCTGTCCTTCTTGCTGCTGATCGGCGTGGCGCTGATCGCGGACGGGTTGGGCTTTCATATCCCGCGCGGTTACGTCTATTTCGCGATGGCCTTTTCTGCGGGCGTTGAAATCATTAATGTTCTGGCTAAACGAAACCGCCAGCGCCCAGCGGAGGACTAAATGGTTCAAGCAATTCTCGTTCATCAAACCGGCGGACCGGAAGTCATGCGCTGGGAAACCGTCGACGTCGGCGAGCCGGGACCGGGCGAAGCCCGTATCAGACACACGGCGGTGGGCCTGAATTTCATCGACATATATTTCCGCACCGGACTTTATCCGGCCCCGAACGGCACACCGTTCAGCCCCGGCAACGAAGGGGCGGGCATCGTGCTGACCGTCGGGGAGGGCGTAACGCATCTGACCCCCGGTGACCGGGTCGCCTATGTCGGGCCGCTGGGGGCCTATGCCCAGGAACGGATTGTGCCGGCGGACCGACTGGTCGTGCTGCCGGACGGGATCGACGACAAGATGGCCGCCGGCATGATGCTGAAAGGCATGACCGCTCAATATCTCCTGCGCCAGACATTCAGGGTCGGTCCGGAAACCACGCTGCTGTTTCACGCCGCCGCAGGCGGTGTCGGCCTCATTGCCGGACAGTGGGCCGCGCACCTCGGCGCGACGGTCATCGGTACGGCCGGCTCGGAGGAAAAGATCGAACTTGCCAAGGCCCACGGCTACCGGCACATGATCAACTACCGGACGGAAAACTTTGTCGAACGGGTGAAGGAAATCACCGGCGGCAAGGGGTGCGACGTGGTCTATGATTCCGTCGGCAAGGACACCTATCCCGGATCGCTCGATTGCCTAAAACCGCGCGGGCTCTGGGTCAGTTTCGGACAGTCATCCGGACCGATCACGGATTTCAATCTCGCGCATCTGTCGCAGAGGGGCTCGCTCTTTGCCACAAGGCCGACCCTGTTCAGCTACATCGCAAGCCGCGAGGCGCTCGAGGAGACGGCAAACGAGCTGTTCGACGTCGTGCTCAAGGGTATCGTGAAGATCGAGGTCAATCAGGAATACCGTCTCGCCGACGCGGTCCAGGCTCATCTCGATCTGGAAGGCCGCAAGACCACCGGCACCACGGTACTGTTGCCGTAACAACGAGGAGCGGGGCAGGGAGATGCGCACGGGCCGGGTTCATGACCTGTCACGCAACCTTTACAGCCCCGCCATGCGCTATTTTCTGGCGGCCGCGGAGGCAGGTTCGATCCGGGCCGCCTCCCGCGAACTCAACGTCGCCTCCTCGGCGGTGAACCGCCAGATCATCTGGTTGGAAGACGCGCTCGGGATGCAACTCTTCGACCGGGTCGGACGGCGCTTGAAGCTGTCCCAGGCCGGGGAGCTGCTGCTGGCGCATGTGCGCCGGACCTATTCGGACTTCGAAGGCACCGTCGCGGAACTCGACGCCCTCAAGGGCCTGCGCCGCGGCACGGTTTCAATTGCCTCGGTCGAAAGCATTGCCGAAAAGCTGCTGCCGGCAATCATCAGCAGTTTCCGGAAAACCTATCCGGGCATCCACGTCAACGTCGCCATTTCCTCCTCCCAGGAAGCAGCCAAAAAGGTTGAGACGGCCGAGGCCGATGTCGGTTTCACGTTCGATCCGCCGGAAACATCGGCGCTGACGATCGCTTTTCACCGGGACCTTGTCATCGGAGCCTTGATGACACCGGATCATCCCTTGGCAGCAGCCAAAACTCTCAGTCTTCAGGATTGCCTGGAGTATCCCGTCGCACTTCCGGCCAAGGGAATGTCCCTGCGCACGCATATCGATGTTGTCCGAAGCAAGATTTCCGGCGTGTCGCGAACCTATGTCGAAGCCAACTCGCTCCGCCTGATGCGGGCACTTGCCCGCGAGGAAGACGTCATCGGCTTCCAGACGCTGATCGGCTGCGAAGACGACCTCGCTTCCGGAGCACTCGTATTTAAACCTTTGACGGACTTACCACTTCAGGCAGACCGTCTCTGTGTGGTAACGTCTTCCCTGCGCGCTTTGGCGCTGGCGCCAGGCATGTTTTTCGATCATGCTGTGAGCGTCCTTAGGGATCACCCGCTCAATATTGATGCCATTTAGGCATCACCAAGCTCTCAAATGAGCACTTTGGTTCCGGATTTTTTTAGGGCACATTTTTTTTGACGGTTTTGCGATGCAAGCCGCGGATGGGAGGAAACTGATGGGGTGTTTGACGACAAGGATTGCGGACACTGCCGAAGGAGACGTCGCCGTGACCGTCCGCAACTCCTGCCTGGGGAGGTAGGGGATGCGAGACACCATACAGTTCCTCAAAGGCGGCAAGGTTATCGAACTGACGGACGTTGACCCGACCGAAACGCTTCTCGACTACCTTCGTCTGCGCCGCGGCGAAACCGGAACCAAGGAAGGGTGCGGCGAAGGCGATTGCGGCGCCTGCACCGTTGCCCTTGGACGGCTTGTGAACGGCAAGCTCACCTATCAGCCGATCAACAGTTGCATCCAGCTTCTGGGAATGATTGACGGCACGGAACTCGTGACCGTCGAGGACCTGACGCAGGATGGCAGGCTGCATCCGGTCCAGAAAGCCCTGGTCGAATGCCACGGCTCCCAATGCGGGTTCTGCACGCCGGGTTTCGTCATGACCCTGTTCACGCTCTATCACGCCGAAGGAGCGGAAAACTCAAGGAAAACGGTGACGGAATGGCTCGCCGGCAACCTGTGCCGGTGCACCGGCTACCGGCCGATCGTCGATGCCGCCCTCGACGCCTGTTTCGACGCGGCGGACGATGCCTTTTCCTGGCGAGCCACCGAAACGCGGGAGAAGCTCCAGGTACTCGCCGACAGCCGGGACGTTTTCATCGGGGACAGTGACCGGTTCTTTTCTTCCCCCGCGACGCTTGACGGTCTGGCCGCGCTCTACGGGCAGCATCCCGACGCAACACTGGTTTCGGGCGCGACGGACGTCGGCCTCTGGGTCACCAAGCATCTGCGCGACCTTCCGAAAATCATCTGGCTTGGCCGCATCGAGGGCCTGGACCGCGTCGAAGCCAGCCCTTCGGGTGTTCTGATCGGGGCGACCGCAACGTTCGAGGCGACCGAAGCGTCGATGACGGAACTGGCGCCTGATCTTGGCGAACTCTGGAAGCGCATCGGCTCAAAACAGGTCCGGGCCTCCGGCACGGTCGGAGGCAACATCGCCAACGGCTCGCCGATCGGCGACTCGCCGCCGGCCCTGATCGCCCTGGGGGCGACGCTTGAACTGCAGTCGGCGGAAGACTCCCGTGCCTTGCCGCTCGAGGATTATTTCATCGACTACGGCAAACAGGACCGGAAACCGGGCGAATTCGTCACCGGACTGTTCGTCCCGAGGTTGTCGGTAAACCACGCCTTCCGTTGCTACAAGATTTCGAAACGGTTCGACCAGGACATCTCCTCCGTCATGGGCGCCTTCCGGTTCACGATAGAAGACGGCCGGCTGCTTGCCGCCCGGATCGCTTATGGCGGCATGGCCGGCACCCCGAAGCGGGCCAAGGCGGCGGAAGCCGCCCTGAGTGGCGCGTTGCTCGACGACCCTGCGACCTGGGGAGCGGCCATGCAGGCGCTCCTCTCGGATTTCACACCCATGACCGACATGCGGGCGAGCGCGGAATACCGGATGGAAACGGCAAGGGCGCTGTTGGCCAAGGCTCTGATGGAAGTCAGTGGCACCGCACCGGAAGAAATCCGTGTCTTTTCCAGGCGGGAGGCAGATCATGACCGAGCCGCTTGACCGCAAGTCGCATGCATCGCCCCTGAAACATGTCAGCAAGGGCCTTCCGCATGACAGCGCCTTGAAGCATGTCACGGGGACGGCAACCTATATCGACGACCGGGTGGAGCCGGTCGGCACCCTGCATGTCGCCCCAGGATGGGCAAGACAGGCCGTACGCGCGAGGATCGTGTCCGTCGATCTCGCCGATGTCCGCGCGGCGCCCGGTGTCGTCGACGTCCTGACCGCGAAGGACATACCCGGCGTCAACGACTGCTCATCGGCCTTTGGCGGCGATCCGGTCCTCGCCGAGGATGAAATCCTGTTCTACGGCCAGGTGGTCTTCGCGGTTGTGGCGGAGACACGGGACGCCGCCCGCAAGGCGGCCTTGAGGGCCCGGATCGAAGTGGCTCCCATCACACCGATCCTGACGGCTGACGACGCCGTGGACGCGGACACTACGGTGCTGCCGGACTATCAGTTCCGCCGGGGATCGCCGGAAACGGGGCTGCCGGCCTCGGAGGAGATCCTCTCCGGCACCATGTACATCGGCGGCCAGGAGCATTTCTATCTGGAAGGCCAGATCGCCATGGCCGAACCCCAGGAAGACGGTGGCATGTTCGTCCATACGTCGACCCAGCACCCGACCGAAATCCAGCACACGGTCGCGAAGGTTCTGGGGTTGACGGATGCGGCCGTCACCGCGGAAGTCCGGCGCATGGGCGGCGGCTTCGGCGGCAAGGAGTCCCAGGCGAACCAATGGGCCGCACTTGCGGCCCTCGCGGCCAGGAAAACCGGCAGAACCTGCAAGATGCGCCTGGACAGGGACGACGACATGATCATGACCGGCAAACGGCATGATTTTAAGGTCGAATGGAAAGTGGGACATGACGGGACCGGCAGGATCCGGGCCGTCGACATGGCTTTCCTGGCGCGCTGCGGTTACTCGGCCGATCTGTCGCTCGGTGTGAACGACCGGACGCTGTTTCATGCCGATTCCAGCTACTTCTACCCGGACGCCCTCATCCGGTCGCGCCGGCTGCGCACCGACACCTGCTCCAACACCGCCTTCCGGGGGTTCGGTGGCCCGCAGGGCATGCTGGCCGCGGAACGGATGATCGACGCAATCGCCATCACGCTCGGGAAGGATCCGCTGGAAATCAGGAAACTGAATTTCTACGACGGCGAACGGAACATGACGCCCTACGGCATGCCGGTCGAGGAATTCCAGGTCATGCACGACCTGATGGACGAGTTGGAAAGGACCTCCGACTACTGGACGCGCCGGGAAGAGATCGCAGCCTTCAATGCATCGAGCGCGGTGTTGAAGAAGGGCCTCGCGCTCACGCCGGTCAAGTTCGGCATCTCCTTCACGCTCAAGCACCTGAACCAGGCCGGCGCCCTGGTCCATCTTTACACAGACGGTTCGGTGCACCTGAACCATGGCGGCACGGAAATGGGGCAGGGGCTCTACCAGAAGGTGGCGCAGGTCGTCGCCGAGGAACTGGGCGTTTCCATGGACAAGGTCATCATTACCGCGACCAACACGTCCAAAGTTCCGAACACCGCCCCGACCGCGGCGTCATCCGGCACGGATCTCAATGCCATGGCCGCGAAAAAAGCCGCGCGGGAAATCAAGGATCGTCTGATCGCCTTCATCTGTGAACAGCATCAATGCGGCCCGGACGCAATCCATTTCGGCGACAACAAGGTGCTGGTCGCCGACCAGAGCTTCGGTCTCGCCGAGATCGCGAAGCAGGCGCACATGGCCAGGATCCAGTTGTCCCATGCCGGTTTCTTCGCGACACCGGGCATCACCTGGGACAGGGAAAGCGTCACCGGCAGACCGTTCTATTATTTCGCCTTCGGCGGTGCCTGCGCCGAAGTGACGATCGACATCATGACCGGTGAAATGACCGTCGACCGCGTCGATCTCCTGCATGATGTCGGCCACTCGCTCAATCCGGCGATCGATATCGGACAGATCGAGGGCGGCTTCGTCCAGGGCATGGGATGGCTGACGACGGAGGAACTGGTCTGGGACGAAGCGGGACGCCTGAGGACCCATGCGCCGTCCACATACAAGATACCGACCGCTTCGGATCTGCCGGAGGATTTCAGGGTCGATCTCTATCAGGGAAACGGCAACCCGCAAGAAACCGTCTATCGGTCCAAGGCAGTTGGCGAGCCGCCGCTCATGCTCGCGAATTCCGTCTTCTGCGCGATCAATGACGCCATCGCCAGCCTCAACCCGGGCGTTGTCCCCGATCTTGATGCGCCGGCGACGCCCGAGGCCATCATGCGGGCGGTTCAGGCGATGCGGCGGAGGAGCCAGGCGTAATGGAGGTGTGGAGCCACATTGCTGATTGCCTGAGACGTGGCACAGCCTGTGCGCTCGTTACAGTCGCCCGTGTCGAAGGCTCCACGCCGCGCGAGGCGGGAGCCCGCATGGTGGTCACGGCGAATGGCGGCTACTACGGGACAATCGGCGGCGGAACACTTGAGTTCGATGCGATCCGCACAGCGGCGAAAGCGGCAAGCACCGGTGACCCGGAATATGTCCTGAAGACGGTTCTGCTTGGTCCCGATCTTGGACAATGCTGCGGTGGACGCGCGGACCTTGCCATCGAGGTTCTGACTGCCACGTCGCGCGAACTCGCCGAAACCCTGGCGCAATGCGAAGCGGATGGAACCGCGTTCACCACAGAGGCTGTTCTATCGGAAAACCGGCTGATCAACCGCCGCGTGATCGCAGAAGAACCGGCTGCGCTTTGGAGCCTCAGCGCGGCAGGAGACACCGGTGATAAAAGGCTCGTCGAGCGCTTCGGCGCGACGGCAAGGCCGCTCTACCTGTTTGGTGCCGGTCACGTCGGCAGAGCGCTCGTTCTGGCACTGGCGCCGCTTCCTTTTGCAGTCACCTGGGTCGACAGCCGCGCGGAGCAGTTTCCCGCTGCCGTGCCCGCCAATGTGCGCAAGATATGCGTGCCGGATCCTGCAAGCGTTCTGGACACGGCGCCGGGCGGAGCGTTCGTGCTGGCAATGACACATTCTCACGCACTGGACGAGGACATCATGGCACGCGCCTTGCTACAGCAACGGTTCGCCTACTGCGGTGTCATTGGCTCGAAAACGAAGCGGGCTCGTTTCAGAACGCGCCTGAAATCCAGGGGACTGAACGAAAGACTGATCTCGGAAATGGTCTGTCCCGTTGGGGTGACGGCAATAAAAGCAAAATATCCGGCCGCGATCGCCGCCGGCATAGCCGTCGATCTTCTGGAACGGGACGAGGCCGGTCATCAACAGGCCGCTGCAGGCGGGGGGCTTGCACAAATTATACCACATGGTCAATAAAGCGGCAGACGCTTGGGGGGAAGGCGTGGAAAATTCAAACCTTTCAGAGGTAAACAAAGACATGGTTCAGCACGGCCGTTCGGGAAAGGAAACTTTGCTGGACGCTAGAGGCCTGACCAAAAGGTTCGGCGACATCCTTGCGAATGACAGCGTGGATCTTGTCCTGAACAAGGGCGAAATTCATGCCCTTCTTGGTGAGAACGGCGCCGGCAAATCGACGCTCGTCAAGATGTTCTACGGCTCGCTGGAACCGGACGGAGGCGAGATTCACTGGCAGGGCCGGCATGTTCAGATCGACAATCCGGCCGCAGCCCGGGAACTGGGTATCGGCATGGTCTTCCAGCACTTCTCGCTGTTTGAAGCCCTGAACGTCGTCGAGAACATCGCACTTGCGCTGCCAAATCCTGGAAACATGGCCAATCTGGCGAAAAAGATTGAAAAAGTTTCCATGGACTATGGCCTGCCGCTCACGCCGACCGACATCGTCGCCGATCTCCCCGTCGGCATCCGGCAGAGAATTGAAATCGTCCGCTGCCTGCTTCAGGAACCCCAACTCATCATTATGGACGAACCGACCTCGGTCCTCACACCGCAGGAGGCCGATCAGCTGTTCCTGACCCTTCAGCGGCTTGCGGACGAGGGATGTGCCGTCCTCTACATCAGCCATCGCCTCGAGGAAGTGAAACGGATCTGCCACCACGCCACCATTCTCCGGCACGGACAGGTCGTGCGCGAATGCGATCCGACCAAGGAAACCCCGGCTTCCCTGGCCAGCATGATGGTCGGCGCAGACGTTGCCGAGGTCAGCGCAAGAGCACAGCAACCCGAGATCGGCGCCGTCAGGCTCGGATTGCGGAACCTTTCGGCCAAGGCAACGACACCCTTTGCGACGGCGCTCAACAGGATATCGCTAGAGCTCAGGGCAGGGGAAGTCGTGGCCATTGCCGGCGTTGCCGGGAACGGCCAGGGCGAGTTGTTCGATGCCATATCCGGCGAAATGCCGGTTGCCCCGGACATGGTGCAAATCGACGGCACGTCTTGCGGTTCGAAAAACATTACCTGGCGCCGCAGGCAAAAGGCCGCATTCGTTCCCGAAGAACGTCTCGGTCACGGAGCCGTTCCGGGCATGAAGCTTTCGCAGAACATCGTGCTGACCCGTCATGCCACCGCCGACAAACTTGTCGGCGCCGGCTTCGTCTCGACCACGAAGGCGAGTGACATGGAAAAGCGCATCAAGCAGAAATACGATGTGCGCATGTCTCACGACGATCCCGAGGCCCGGTCGCTTTCCGGAGGCAACCTGCAGAAGTTCGTGGTGGGCCGCGAACTTGACCGAAATCCGGGCGTCCTGATCGTCAACCAGCCGACCTGGGGCGTCGATGCGGGGGCAGCGGCACTGATCCGCCAGGCCCTGATCGACCTGGCAAGGTCCGGTTCGGCCGTACTGGTGATCAGCCAGGATCTCGACGAAATCTTCGAAATCGCGGACCGGATCGCGGTGATCTCGAGAGGCTACCTATCGAAGGCGGAACCCGCAGAGGAGATGACGCGGGAGCGTGTCGGCCTGCTCATGGCGGGTGGTGCGGAAACCCAAGGGGAGGTCGCCTGATGCGCATCGAACTGGTCAAGAGAAAAGAACACAGCCAGGTCATGGTGCTGCTGTCACCCGTCATCGCGATTGCGCTGACGGCTCTGGCAGCCGGCATAATTTTCGCCTTGTCCGGCCACAACCCGGCCGAAGGCCTGTACAAGTTCTTCATCGAGCCGCTGACGCAACAATGGTCCCTCGAAGCCACCATCGACAAGGCGACGCCGCTGGTCCTGATCGCCTGCGGACTGGCGGTCTGCTATCTCTCCAACAACTGGAACATCGGCGCCGAAGGCCAACTCATCATCGGCGCCTTGTTCGGCTCCGTGCTGCCGATCGTGTTTCCGGACTTCGAAAACGGCGCAACGCTGCCCCTCATGCTGGTACTCGGTGCAGCCGGCGGAGCCTTGTGGGCACTGATCCCTGCGCTGCTGAAGACCCGGTTCAACACCAATGAAATCCTGACCAGTCTTATGCTGGTCTACGTGGCGAGCCTGATGCTGGATTACCTGGTTCGCGGGCCCTGGCGGGATCCGGGCGGCTATAACTTCCCCGAATCCAGGCTGTTTTCCGATGCGGCCACGCTGCCGCAGGTGTTCGGAGGAGTTGTGAGCCTGGCGACGCCACTAACGCTCGTCGTCGCCCTGGTCCTGACGCTCGTCCTGACAAAGACCCTGAAAGGCTTCGAGATCCGCGTCATGGGCGAAAGCCCTCGGGCAGGCGGCTTTGCAGGGTTCTCCGCAAAGCGGCTGACACTGTTTTCCTTTGCCCTTGCCGGGGCTCTGGCTGGTGCGGCAGGGACCATGGAAGTTTCTGGTGAGCTCAATCAGCTCCTGCCGGTCATTTCCCCCGGTTATGGATTTACAGCCATCATCGTCGCCTTCCTGGGACGCCTCAACCCGATCGGCATCATCGTTGCCGGCTTCGTCCTGGCACTTTCCTATATCGGCGGCGAAGCGGTGCAGTCGGCCATGGGTGTCTCCAACAAGATCGCCAGCGTGATCCAGGGACTGCTCCTGTTCTTCGTGCTGGCGTGTGACACCCTGATCCTTTACCGGGTGCGTTTCATTTCACATCGGGCTTCGGCCGGGGAGGCGTCGCATGTTTGAAGCAGTCCTTCTGACCGTCATCACGGCCGCTACTCCGCTTCTGGTCGCGGCAATCGGCGAACTCGTTGCCGAACGATCCGGTGTCCTGAACCTCGGCGTCGAGGGCATGATGATCATGGGCGCAGTGATCGGATTTGCCGTTGCCAACCAGACCGGCTCGGGAGCCCTGGGTATCGTGGCCGCGATCGCTGCGGGCATGGCCATGTCGGCCCTGTTCGGTTTCCTGGTGCTTTTCCTGGTTGCCAACCAGGTGGCCACGGGTCTGGCGCTCACTATTCTCGGGATCGGCTTTTCGGGCCTGATCGGGGAAGCCTTTATCGGCATTCCCGGGTTGAAGCTGCCCAAGCTCCATGTTCCGGGTCTGTCCGACATTCCGTTCATCGGGCCCGTCTTTTTCCAGCAGGATGCCATCGTCTACATGAGCTTCGCGCTCGTGGTGCTGGTTGCCTACATGCTGTTCCGCACGCGTGTCGGCCTTGTCCTGAGGGCGGTGGGCGACAACCACGGCTCCGCCCATGCGCTCGGCTATTCCGTGGTCAGGATCCGCTTTGCCGCGATCCTCTTCGGCGGCGCTTGCTCCGGTCTTGCGGGCTCCTACATGTCACTGGCCTATACGCCTCAGTGGGTGGAAAATATGACGGCCGGACGAGGCTGGATCGCATTGGCTCTTGTTGTCTTTTCCTCATGGCTGCCGATGCGGGTTATCGTCGGGGCCTATCTCTTTGGCGCCGTCAGCGTGCTGAACCTGCACGCCCAAGCTGTTGAACTGGACATCCCGTCGCAGTTACTGTCCAGCCTGCCATACCTTGCCACCATCCTGGTGCTTGTCCTCATCTCGGCGAACCGCAGACTGACTCTGGTGAACACGCCAGCCTGTCTCGGCAAGCCGTTTGTTCCCGACCGGTAGGCCCTTCGCCCGCCGGTCAAATCCGCCCGCGAAGCGATCCGTGGGCGGGTCCGTCACAAGATCGCGCACCTGAATTTGAACCAGAGGGGAATGAAACTCATGAAATCACTTTTGAAAGCCACCGTCGCCGCAGTCGCTTTTGCGGCTCTTGGCTCGGCAGCGAATGCCGCCGACGTCAAGGCCTGTTTCATCTATGTCGGACCGGTTGGCGACTTCGGCTGGTCTTACCAGCACGACCAGGGACGCATTGCCGCCCAGCAGCACTTCGGCGACAAGCTGGAAACCGCGTATCTGGAAAGCGTTCCGGAAGGCCCCGATGCGGAACGCGCCATCGAACGCTTTGCCCGGGAAGGTTGCAACATCGTGTTCACGACCTCTTTCGGCTATATGAACCCGACGTTGAAGGTCGCCAAGAAATTTCCGGACGTGAAATTCGAACAC